>JAZKIY010000011.1:0-295291 GCA_040384665.1 Pseudomonadota bacterium | reverse complement strand
CCACACCCGCATCGGCGCGGCCGACGACCTGGCCAACGCGCAGTCCACCTTCATGCTGGAGATGACCGAGGCCGCGCAAATCCTCCACACCGCCACGCCCCACAGCCTGGTGTTGATGGACGAGATTGGCCGCGGCACCTCCACCTTCGACGGCCTGGCCCTGGCCAGCGGCATCGCCACCCATTTGCACGACAAGACCCAGGCCTTCACGCTGTTTGCCACCCACTACTTCGAGCTGACCGAGTTCCCCGCCAAACACCACGCGGCGGTCAACGTGCACGTCAGCGCGGCCGAATCGGGCAGCGACATTGTCTTCCTGCACGAGATCCAGCCCGGCCCGGCCAGCCGCAGCTATGGCATACAAGTTGCAAAGCTGGCTGGCATGCCCGCCGCCGTCCTGAACCACGCCCGCCACGCGCTCAACGCGCTGGAAACCCAACAGACCGAGGCCCGGGCTCAGGTGGACCTGTTTGCCGCACCGGCCGCCGACGACACAGCGGCGGTCAGCCCCCTAGAATCAAGCCTTGCCGCCATCGACCCCGACGCACTGAGCCCACGCGAGGCGCTCGACGCGCTCTACACCCTCAAGAAACAGCTGGCCCAGCACCAGCGCTGACCCACCGAGACAACCCATGACCTACTGCGTCGCCATCAAACTCAACGCCGGCCTGGTGTTCCTCTCCGACTCCCGCACCAACGCGGGCCTCGACCAGATTGGCACCTTCCGCAAGATGATCATTTACGAGAAGCCGGGCGACCGCTTCATGGTGCTGCTGTCGGCCGGCAACCTGAGCATCTCGCAGTCCATCCGTGAGATTCTTCAAGTGGAGCAGGTGAAAGACATGGAGGGCGGCGAGCCGATCACGATCTGGAACGCCAAAAGCATGTTCGACGCCGCCCGCGTGCTCGGCGCCGCCGTGCGCCGGGTGTACGACCGCGACGCCGCGGCACTCAAGCAAGCGCGGGTGGACTTCAACGTGTCGATGATTTTCGGCGGGCAGATCAAGGGCGAGGCCATGCGGTTGTTCGAGGTCTACTCGGCCGGCAACTTCATCGAGGCCACACCCGAAACGCCGTTCTTCCAGGTTGGCGAGTCCAAGTACGGCAAGCCAGTGCTTGACCGCGTCATCACCCCCGACACGCCACTGGACGAAGCCGCCAAGTGCGCGCTGGTGTCGATGGACTCGACCCTCAAATCCAACCTGTCGGTCGGCCTGCCGCTCGACCTCGTGGTCTACGAGGCCGACCAGTTCCAGAGCGACCGCATCGTCTGCATCGACGACAACAACCCCTACTTCCGCATGCTGCACAACAACTGGGGCCAAAAACTGCGCCAGGTGTTCGACAGCATCGAACACCCGGTCTGGGACGACGCCCGCACCGACATCCCGCTGATGGTCGCCGCCCAGCGTGCCCGGCCACTGAAGAAAATCACCACGCCGGAAGAAAAGTTGATCTGAGCCACGCATGGGTTTGTTGATTTTTTCCCACGGCAACGGCTTCCCCGGCGGCACCTACAACACCCTGTTCAAGAGCCTGCGGGCCCGCGGCTTCCGGGTGAAGGCCATCGACAAGCTGGGCCACGACCCGCGCTACCCCGTCACCAACAACTGGCCGCACCTGGTGCAGCAGGTGGCCGACTTCGCCGCCAAGGAAATCACCAAGGCCGATGAACAGGCCTGGCTGGTCGGCCATTCGCTCGGCGGCATGCTGAGCGCGATGGTCGCCGCACGCCACCCGCACAGCGGCGCGGCCGGGCTCGGCGGCCACGGCCTGGCCGGGGTGATTCTGCTGGACTCGCCCATGGTCGGCGGCTGGCGTGCCACGGCGGTGAACGTGGCCAAGCGCACCACCTTCTTTGGCAGCATGTCGCCTGGCGCGGTGAGCAGCAAACGCCGCGACCGCTGGCCCGACCGCGACAGCGCGCTCGCCCACTTCGCCAGCAAACGGGTGTTTGCCCGCTGGGACCCACGCGCGCTGGAAGACTACATCGACCACGGCACCCACGACGCCGACGGCGAGCGGGTGCTGCGTTTTGACCGCGAGGTGGAAACTGCCATCTACAACACCCTGCCCGACCACCTGGACCATTTGCTGAGCCGCCACCCACCGCGCTGCCCGGTGGCCTTCATTGGCGGGCTGCAGTCGGCAGAGCTGAAACAGGCCGGGTTGGCACTCACCGAAAAAATCACGCGTGGGCGCATGACCATGCTCGACGGCACACACCTGTTCCCGATGGAAAAGCCGCTGGCAGCGGCAGCGGCTGTGGAAGCCGCCATCCGCAGCCTTCAGGGCAGCCCCTAACGGGTCAGGCGGCCCAAGTCACCAGCCCGCTGTAAGCGGTGGCCAGCACCACCACGCCAAAGGCAATGCGGTACCAGGCAAACGGCACGAAGTTGTGGGTGCTGATGTAGCGCAGCAGCCAGCGCACGCACAGCCAGGCACTCAGGAACGAGAAAACCAGCCCCACCGAGAACATCGGCAGGTCGGCCAGCGAGAGCAGCGCCCGCTCCTTGTACAGGCTGTAGGCGCCCGCCCCCACCAGCGTGGGGATGGCGAGGAAGAACGAGAAATCGGTCGCCGCCTGGCGGCTCAAGCCCAGCAGCATGCCGCCAATGATGGTCGCGCCACTGCGGCTGGTGCCCGGCACCATGGCCAGGCACTGGACCAGGCCGACCTTGAGTGCGTCCAGCGGCGCCATGTCGTCCACCGAATGGATGCGCACCGCCGTGGCGGGCCGGCGCTCGGCCCACAAAATGATGAAGCCGCCCACAATGAACGTGCTGGCCACCACCACCGGCGTGAACAGGTGCTCCTTGATCGCCTTGCCAAACAGCAAACCCAGCAGCACCGCCGGCACAAAGGCAATTGCCACGTTCAGGCTGAAGCGTTGGGCCTGGCGATCGGTGGGCAGGGCCACCAGCGTGGCGCGGATTTTTTGCCAATACACCAGCACCACCGCAAAGATGGCACCGGTCTGGATGGCGATGTCGAACACGCGCGCCTTGGCGTCGTCAAACCCCAGCAGTGCGCCCGCCAGGATGAGGTGGCCGGTGGAGGAGATCGGCAAAAATTCGGTCAACCCTTCGACCACCCCCATGATGGCCGCCTTGACCAGCAAAACAATGTCCACACAAGCCCCTTGAAGAGCGCCGATTATCGCCGCAGCCGCCACAACATCACCGGGTGCAGCACCTGTCTTCAGGTCAAACCAGGAAACCCGATCAACCCAACCCAAACAAGGGTTTTTACCGAGCTTTCCACCCCCTTTGGACGGTGCAATTCGGGGTGTCTTGTACACACAATAGGCGCAGCCAAAATGTGTACGAAGGTATTACCTTGTCAAGCCAAATCAAGACCCTGCCCCTGGCCATCGTGCTGGGCGCCACACTCGCCTCTGGCGCCGCCGTTGCGCAGACAAAAGACTACATCGTGGTGCTTTCTGACGCCAAAATGGCCCCCGTGCAGGCCAAGGAAACCATCCGCGACGACCGCTTTGCCCTGCTTGGCGACGCCTGGGGCTACCTGCCGCAGAAACTGGTCAAGGAAGTGCTGCGGCTGGAAAAGCGCCACACCATGCAGGTCAAGCAGACCTACAGCCAGGTAATGACCGGCTTTTCTGCCAGCCTCACGCCCGTGCAAGCCGCCGCCCTGCGCCAGGAACCCACCGTGGCCTGGCTGGAAGAAGACCAGCCGATCAAGGTACAACTGCTCGACTTCCTGTTCGGTGGCCGCCGCGCCCCCACGCCGCCCCCGGCTGCAGCGCCTGCACCACAGCCCGCCCCGATCTCCATCGTGCTCCCGAGCCAGCCCTCAGCGCCCCAGCAGGCGGTTCCAGAAAGCTCGCAGCAAACCGTCTCTTACGGCGTCACCAACATCGGCGCCAACAACAGCTGGGCCCTGGTCGGTGACGGCAGTGGCTCGGTCGACGGCCCGACGGTCTACGTCATCGACACCGGCATTTCCGACCACCGCGACCTGAACGTCGTGCGGCGCGTGAACTTTGCCGGCGGCGTCATGACCGACTGCAACGGCCATGGCACCCACGTGGCCGGCATCGTCGGCGCCCGCGACAACGCAGTGGACTCGGTGGGCGTGGCACCCGGCGTGCGGCTGGTGAGCGTGAAAGCCCTGGGCTGCGAAGGCCTGGGCACCGTGGCCAATGCCATCAAGGCGGTGGACTGGGTCACGGCCAACGCGATCCAGCCGGCCGTGGCCAACCTGAGCTTCAGCCTGCCCGGCGTCAGCCGAGCGCTGGAATTGGCCGTGCTGCGCTCGGCGGCCACCGGTGTTTTGTACACCATTGCCGCCGGCAACGACGGCATAGACGCCTGCCGCACCTCGCCCGCCAACCAGGGCGGCGGTGCCAACCCGGCTGTGTTTAGCGTGGGTGCGGTCAACCGCAACAACCAGGAAGCCAGCACCAGCAACTTCGGCCGCTGCGTGGACCTCTGGGCGCCGGGGGTGGACATCCCGTCGTCGCGCAATGGCGGGGGCCTGACGCAGCTGTCTGGCACCTCGATGGCCACGCCGCACGTGTCGGGCGCGGCAGCACTCTACTGGGGCATCAAACCCCAGGCACCGGCCACGGAAGTGGCCAACTACCTGCGCACCACCCGTGCGATTGGCAGCAACCGCAGCAAAGACGGCGATGCGCTGCGCCTGCTGCGCGCCGAAGTGGCACCGTCACAGGCCGCGCCACCGGCCGAAACAGCCGCTGCAGCCACACTGAATTGAATCAAAGTGTGAACCTGTTCACACTTTGATACCACCCAGCCCGGAATGGGCGCCCACAACGGCCTTGAGACCGACCGCGCCTTCGCAGCTGTGCGATAGTCGCCACGTTTCAACTCTGAGGTTAAGCATGTTGATGGTTAAAACCACCCTGGCAACCGGTCTTTTGGCGGCAATTGCCGGCTTGACGGCGTGTGCCTCCGGCCCCACCCCGAACGCGTTCAGCCCCGACAGCGTGCCCGATGCGGTGAAAGTCCCTGCCGGCCACCGCGTGGCGCTGGAAACCGTGGGCATTGGCAAGATCACCTACGAATGCCGCGCCAAGAAAGACGCGCCAGGGCAGTTTGCCTGGGAATTCGTTGCGCCCGATGCGCAACTCACCGACCGCACCGGCCGGCTGATCGGCAAGTACTTTGGCCCACCCGCCACCTGGACCAACCTCGACGGCTCCACCGTCACCGGCGCCCAGGTGTCCGTTTCACCCGGCGCCGAAAAAAGCATTCCGCTGCAGCTGGTCAAGGCCAACCCGTCCACCGGCAACGGCGCCTTCACCGACGTGACCTACATCCAGCGCGTGGCCACCCGCAACGGCGTGGTGCCAGCCGACACCTGCAACGACCTGGCGAACGGCACCCGCGCCGACGTGACCTACCAGGCCGACTACATCTTCTGGAAAGCGCGCTGACACCCCGGTTGCGCCAAACAAAAAGGGTTGCAGATTTTCATCTGCAACCCTTTTTTCATGCCGCCCTGCCCTGAAGAGCGGCATGGTGTTGGTCAGCGGTAGTAACCGCCGTACTGGGCGCGGCTGTAACCGTCGTGGCGACCGCCGCGGCGGTCGTCATGGCCACGCCAGCCGTGGCCGTGGCCATAGCCCGGGGCCACCACCACGCGCGGCTGGTAGTACACCGGTGCGGGTTGGTAATACACCGGCGCTGGGCGGTAGTACACCGGGGGCGGTGCGTAGTAAACCGGGGCAGGTTCGTAATAAGCCGGCGCATTGCCAATGGCCACGCCAATTGGGGGCAGGTTCACGCCCAGGTTGAAGAACACATCACTGCGCGCCTGTGCGGCACTGGCGCCCAGCAAAGCGGCACCGGCCACGGAGGCAGCGGCGGCCCATTTCAGAAAGTTGCGGTTTGCGGTCATGTCAATCTCCTTGGGTTGCCAGACTGGGTGAGCCTGACGGCGAGCACAGCGAGTACCCGATGAGTGATTAACGCACCAAAGCCCAAATGGCGTACCGTCGCTTCTGTGAAAGTCGTTGCCAGTGGTAACAGCAGCCCGCCAAAACCGCTCAAATCCGCCAGTGGCGGGCCGGTACTTCCACATGGCGGTAAAAAATCGCCCCAGCCAGATTGGCCAGCGCCCAGGCCAGCAAAAACCCACCCATTTGCCAGACCGGTTCTGCCGGGGCAAACCGCGTGAACGCCGCGTTCACCACCAGCGCCACCGGGAAATTGACCAGAAACACCGCGTACGAGATCTGCCCCAGGTAGGCCAGCACCCGGCTCTGGAGCCAGGTGTCCAGAAACTGGCTGCGCCGGCCCCAGGCCAGCAAAAGCGCCACCACCAACGCCACGGCAATGCGGGTGCGAAATTCCAGCGCCAGGGCCAGCACCACCCCGGCGGTGAGCGCCAGCAACCAGCCGTGGGAACGCGCCGGGTCCGACAGCCAATAGGCCAGCACGCCCAGGCCATAGGCCCCGGCAAAGTACAGCGCCCAGACGTCCCAGCCCGGGTAGCGGTTGAAGTGCAGCAGCGACGCGGCCGCCAGCAGCGCCACCAGCCCGGCGCCCACCACCACGGCCGACGTCAGCCCCGCCTCGCCATGGCCCAGCCGGCGCGCCAGCCACAGCACGCCAATGAGCAGCGCAAACAGCTGAAAATCAATCGCCACGTACCAGACGCCGGCCGAGAGCGCCTCGACCGCCAGAATGTCGTGCAGCAACAGCAGGTGCACCACAAACTGCCACACACCTGGCGCCGCTGGCGTCGCGTCGTGGGTCATCCAGGCCCGGGCGAGTGCGGCGCAGGCCATGCCCAGCACCAACGCCACGGCGTAGGGCGGCACCAGCTTGAGGTAGCGGCTGCGCAACAGCGCCCAAGGGCTGGCCGACGACACCAGCACCCCCGCCGGGGCCAGGCTGCGCGCCGCCAGAAAACCGCCCACCACCAGAAACACCTGCACCGCCATGCGCGCGTCCTGGCTCAGCCAGTGCATCAGCGCGGGGCTAAGCTGCTGGGCAAGGTCGGACATCGGGCCATAGAAAGCGAGGTGGTGCAGCACGATCAGCTGCGACGCCACGGCTTTCAGCGCGTCGATCAGGGCAAAACGGGTGGCGAGGGCGCCCATGGCGGCAAAGGGGGGGTTGAGGGGGTGGCCGATTGTCGCTGCAACCCCAGTTGCCACCCTGCGCATGCGCGACGGTGGGTGCGGACGTTGTTGGCATGCCGCAGCCAGCACCTAACTGTGTCAGCGCCAAGGGGGCTGGCGCGTTAAAGGACCTTTGCCCACCTAGAATCAGTCGCATGAGTTCCGCCGCCCCCACAGACACCACCAAAGAAGCCCCCACCCGGCCGAGCAACTTCCTGCGGCAGATCATTGAAGCCGACCTGTCCCAGGGCACCTACGCCAGCCGCCGCTGGGGCGGCAGCCCTGGCGACGCGGCCCACCACGCCGCCGGCGAGCCCGACCCCGCACGCATACGTACCCGCTTCCCGCCCGAGCCCAACGGCTATTTGCACGTGGGCCACGCCAAGAGCATCTGCCTGAACTTTGGTTTGGCACGCGACTACGGTGGTGTGTGCCACATGCGGTTTGACGACACCAACCCCGAAAAAGAAGACACCGAGTACGTCAACAGCATTCTGGACGCGGTGCAGTGGCTCGGCTTCAGCTGGGACGCCACCTTCGACGGCCAAAGCACCAGCCACCTCTACCAGGCCAGCGACTATTTCGACTTCATGTACCGCGCCGCCGAGTATTTGATCGAGGCCGGCCACGCCTATGTAGACGAGCAAACCGCCGAACAGATGCGCGCCAACCGCGGCGACTTTGGCAAACCCGGCGTGGACAGCCCCTTCCGCACCCTGCCCGCCAGCCACCATTTGGAGCGTTTCAGGCAAATGGCTGCCGGGCAACATGCCGATGGCGCCATGGTTTTGCGGGCGAAGATCGACATGGCATCGCCCAACATCAACCTGCGCGACCCGGCCATCTACCGCATCCGCCGCGCCACCCACCACAACACCGGGGACAAATGGTGCATCTACCCGATGTACACCTTTGCCCACCCGATTGAAGACGCGCTGGAGCAAATCACCCACAGCATCTGCACGCTGGAGTTTGAAGACCAGCGCCCGTTTTACGACTGGCTGCTGGACCGGCTGTGCGAAGGTGGCCTGCTGGCGCAGCCGCACCCGCACCAGTACGAATTTGCGCGGCTCAACCTCACCTACGTGATCACAAGCAAACGCAAGCTGGCGCAACTGGTGACCCAGGGCCACGTGAGCGGCTGGGACGACCCCCGCATGCCCACCATCGTCGGCCTGCGCAGGCGCGGCTACACGCCCGAAGCCATCCAGCTGTTTGCTGAACGCATTGGCGTGACCAAGAGCGACAGCTGGATTGACTACAGCACGCTGGAGGGCTGTCTGCGCGAAACGCTGGACGTGAGCGCCCCCCGCGCCATGGCCGTGCTGGATCCGGCGAAGCTCGTCATCACCAACTGGGACGCGCTGCATGGCGAAGGCATGCTGGACAACTGCAGCGCCCCCGTGCACCCCCACCTACCCGACCTGGGCCGCCGCAGCTTCACCTTCGGCAAGGAGTTGTGGATAGAACGCACCGACTATGAAGAGGTGCCGCCCAAAGGCTACAACCGCTTGTACCCCGGCAACAAGGTGCGCCTGAAATACGGCCACGTCATCACCTGCACCGGCGCGGTGAAAGACGCCAACGGCCACGTCACCGAAGTGCACGCCGAGCTGGTGCCCGACACCAAAAGCGGCACCCCTGGCAGCGACGCGGTGAAAGTGAAAGGCGTCATCACCTGGGTCGGCGTGGCCGACGCCCTGCACGCCGAAGTGCGCCTGTACGACCGCCTGTTCAGCGTGCCCCACCCCGACACCACCGAGAAAGATTTTCTGGAAGAGCTGAACGCCGACAGTTTGAGGACCGTGACGGCCTATGTGGAACCGTCAATGGCCAGCGCCAAGGGCGACGACCGGTTTCAGTTTGAACGGCATGGGTACTTTGTGGCAGACCGTGAGGACCATTCGGCGGGGAAGCTGGTATTCAACCGGGTGACGGGGCTGAAGGACAGCTGGGGGAAGTAGCCCGTGTTCTACCTGGACCTCTTTTCAGCACTGCACCGGCACCAGGTGGACTATGTGCTGATCGGAGGGCTGGCCGTGGCGCTGCACGGCGTAGAACGCAGCACCATGGACATTGACGTGTGTGTGGTCGTCTCACCGGGTAATTTGCGCCAGTTGGTGGCTGCCGCAGAAGAGCTGGGGTTGACCCCCACGCTGCCTGTGCCCCTTTCTAGCCTGACGCAGATCGACTTGTTGACCACTTGGCACAAAGAGCGCAATTTACTGGCCTTTGCCCTGCGCGCGCCAGACTTTGCAGGCGTCACCGTGGATGTACTGCTCTTTCCTCCGATAGACCCACCAACACTGTGCGAACACGCACTGGTGATCGACATCGCCGGCACGCCCATCCGGTTGGCCCAGATTGACGACCTGATTGCGCTCAAGCAACATGCCGGCAGACCGATTGATCTGGCCGACATCGAACACCTGAAAAAGCTGCCCAAACCATGAGCACCACCACAGCGCCTGCACAAGGCTTTGACCGCGGCAGCCGCACGTACAGCGTCAGCGACGAACGGCTGCGCGCATTTGCCCGCCTGAGTTGGTCTGAGCGCCTGCGCTGGGTGGAAGAATCGGCACAGTTTGTGCGCATGGGGCAAGCCGCGTTGAAGGGCCAGCAGCCTCCCCCACCCCACCCCGACTCTGGAACGCAGTTCCAGCGCTGACCAGTTGGCTTCTTTTAACGAAGCCGGGAGCTTGGTTCTTGGTTTCCGGCTTAGCCGTCCATTGAAAGACCAGTATCGTCAAGTCATCCGCTTGGTTCTTACTTGGACGTTTGAGACCGTTACACCATCTGGCCGCACAAGCGGCAACTCCTTCACTTCCAAGTACTTCAGGGCACGCACCAGTTCGCTGAGTTTCTTGAACCCGTAGTTACGAGCGTCAAAAGCGGGGTTGATCTTGCCAATGTGGCTGCCCACGCCGCCGAGAGATGCCCAACCATCTTCCCGTGCATTCGCGTCAATGGCCGAGATGATCAACGGTTGCAATTTTCTAATGTCCGCAACTGCAATTGGCTCCTCCTTTGGTTCATCTTTTTCCGGTGCAGGCACGGGCCGCAAGATTTCTGTGTAGATGAACCTGTCGCACGCGGCCACAAATGGCTCAGGCGTTTTGCGCTCGCCAAAACCGTAGACCACTTTGCCGTCTTCGCGGATGCGGGTGGCCAACCGGGTGAAGTCGCTGTCGCTGCTGACCAGGCAAAAACCGTCCACGCTGCCGGTGTGGAGCACGTCCATGGCGTCGATGATCAGCGCCGAGTCGGTGGCGTTTTTGCCAGTGGTGTAGCTGAACTGCTGAATGGGCTGTATGGCCATGGTGTGCAACTGCTCTTTCCATCCCTTGAGGTTGGTGGTCGTCCAGTCGCCATAGGCACGCTTGATGGTGGCAGTGCCGTAACGTGTTACCTCGGCCAGCAACTCCTGGATGACGGAGGCCTGTGCGTTGTCTGCGTCAATGAGAACAGCTAGTTTTTGGTTGGTATTGGTCGCCACGGACGTTCTCCGAATGTTTTAAGGCATCGTACAGCCGCCTCTTTGCTTCCATGTGCCACGTGTAAAACTCACCGGAGTGGGAATTCCCCAAACCAGTTGCCGTTTTGCTGCGTATGCACATTCAGCGTGTCAGCCTGTAAGGTTTGAAACACCTCGCACGACCACCGCACTGACGTTGGTCGGATTTCGCTGACACGTTGATTTCGCATACCTACACCCATACCCACTGGAGAAGCCATGAGCAAGTTGATCTTCACCGTTGTTGCCGCTGCCGCAACACTCGTTATCACCGGTTGTGCCGCCCCCCAGGCTGCGGCACCGGCCCCGGCCGTTGCGCAGGTCAACCCGGTTGTCTTTGTGGACCAGTTTGAAAGTACTTTCGGCAAGTACGAGGGCTACCGCCGCTCGGGCGCCAAGGGCATTTGCGCCACCGGCGAATTTGTGGGTTCGGCCGATGCACGCGCCCTGTCCAGCGCCTCGGCCTTCAGCGGCAAGCCGGTGCCGGTGGTGGTGCGCTTCTCGGTGGGCGGCGCCAACCCCAAGGTGGCCGACAACGGCAAGAGCCAGCGCAACATGGCCTTGCAGTTCAACCTGCCAAACGACGAGCAGTGGCTGATGGGCAACATCAACTCCCCTGTGTTTGGCGCCTCGTCGCCAGAGCAGTTCCTGGGCCGCGTGGCTTCGCTGCAGCCCGACCCCGCCACCAAAGCGCCTGATCCGGCCAAGGTGAAGGCATTTGCCGACGCCAACCCCGAAGTGCTGCTGCAGGGCAAGTACTTTGCTTCCCAGCCGGTGCCGGCCAGCTTTGGCGCGCAAAATTACTGGGGCGTGCACGCCTACGGCTTTGTCAACGGCAAGGGCGACAAGCAGTTTGGCAAGTGGATTTTTGAGCCGGTGGGCGGCGTGCAGGGCCTGACCGACGACGAAGCCAAGGCCAAGGGTGCCGCCTTTTTGTTTGACGACCTGCGCCAGCGGGTGAAAGACGGCAAGGTCGCTTTCAACTTCAACCTGGAACTGGCCCAGCCTGGCGACAAGCTCGACAGCGCCACCACCCCGCTGCCAGAAGGCCGCAAGAAGGTGAACCTGGGCACGCTCAAGGTCACCAGCGTGGCAGCAGACGGAACCGGCCCTTGCCTGACCATCAACTACAACCCGATGGTCATGCCCAAGGGGGTTGAGCCTTCGGCCGACCCGATGCTGGCCGCGCGTGCCGCGCCCTACGCGGTGTCGCTGGGTCGCCGCCTGACGGAAGGTGCCAAGCAGCAATAAGCGGCTAACTTGGCCAGGGCCGCTGCTGCGGCCCCTGAAACCCGCGCGAGCTTCGGTTGGCGCGGGTTTTTTCATGGGGCTTTGGCAATTACCGGTAAAACGCCTCGACCTTGCCCTTCAAGGTGATCAACAGCGGCTTGCCCTTGCGGTCCACCGTTTTGCCGGCGGGCACTTTCACCCAACCTTCGCTGACGCAGTATTCCTCTACGTCGAAGCGTTCTTTGTCGTTGAAGCGGATGCCGATGTCGTGCTCAAACACGGCGGCCACGTGGTGCTTGCTGCGCGGGTCTACCGAGAGGTGGTCGGGCAGCGCGGGGCGGTTGGGGGTGGCGTCAGAGGGGGAGTTGGTTGCTTCGGTCATGGCTGTATTTTGCCCTCTTGCCTGGCTTCTTTTTTGCCCTTGTTCCCCGCCCTCGCCTCTTTCTTCGCCAGCCGCTCGGCGTCCAATTGCTGGCCGGCGGCCAGCCACTGTGCAAACTCTTCCGGTGTCTCCAGCGTGATGCGGCCCAGCGTGGCGGAGCGAAATTCCAGCATGACAATCTCGGCCGCCTTCTGCAGGTTGATGCGGCCTTTGCCCAGCAGCGCGCCGCGCTGGCGGCCTACCGCTTCCAACAGTTCTTCGTCTTGCATGGCGGCCACGCCGCTGAAGCGAAAACGTGCTTCCAGCAGGCCGGCGTAGTGCTGGCGCAGCCGCGCCAGCAGTTCCAGTGCCACTTCTTCTTCGTCGTACGCATTGCGGCCGATGGCGCCGCTGGCGGCCAGCAAATAGCCACTTTGCGCCACGATGATGCGCGGCCACAGCAGGCCAGGCGTGTCCCACAGATAAAAGTCATCGGCCAGCGTGATGCGCTGTTCCAGTTTGGTGATGCCAGCTTCGTCGCCGGTTTTGGCCTGGCGCTTGTTGCTCAACGCGTTGATGAGGGTGGATTTGCCGACGTTGGGCACGCCGCAGATCAGCACCCGCATGGGCTTGACCATGCCCCCGCGTGTGGGCGCCAGCGCCTTGCACAGGGCGGCGAGCTTTTGCACGGCGCCGCCGTCGGTGGCCTGCAGCGCCAGTGCACGGGTGTCGGGCTGGGCGTTGTAGTGGGCCAGCCAGGCTTCGGTGCGGGCTGGGTCGGCCACGTCCTGCTTGTTGAGGATTTTCAGCGTGGGCTTGTGGCCGGTCATCTCGCTCAGCAGCGGGTTGGCGCTGGAGCCGGGCAGGCGCGCGTCGAGCACCTCGATGACCACGTCGATCTCTTTCACCCGCTCGGCAATCGCCTTGCGGGTGAGGTGCATGTGTCCGGGGAACCACTGGATGGCCATGGGTGCGCGTTCTTCTTCTGTTTCAGGGGGATGCCCTGATTGTCCGGCATGCGGCATGCCGGGCGGCATCCACCGCCTGACTGCTCTACTTTTAATAGCAAAGTAGTGAGAAAACCCGCTGGCTCATGGCCATTTTCATCTGAAAAACACCTTGGGTGCGGCTGGGAGAGCCATTTTTGACGCCTGAAAGTCCCTAGCGAGCCGTTCAGGCAGGGTTGTCTTCAATAAACGCCTTGAGCTTGGCGAGCGACTGTTCCCACTGCTGGCCAATCTGCTCCAGCGAGCGGCGGGCTTCTTCGATCTGCGCCGGGTCAAGCTGCCACAGCCGCTCGCGGCCCTGTTTCAGGTCGTGCACCAGCCCGGCCTGCGCCAGCACCTGCAGGTGTTTGGTGACGGCCTGGCGGGTGATGGCGGTGGTGTCGGTGAGCTGCGCGATGGACAACGCGCCGCCGGCACACAGCACGGCCACCAGCCGCAGCCGGGTCTTGTCGCCCAGCGCAAAAAAGACGTTCGCCAGCTCGGCCGGTGGCCGCGTGGCGTCAGCCGGCGCTGGCATGACGCTGCACGTTGGCGAGTTGCACTTCCCAGCCGTGGCCGTTCATGCAGAAGGCTTCCATGCGGCGGGCCGGTGGCACCTTGTCAAAACCCGACTCCACCACCGTGAGCAGCGTGCCCTGGGCGGTGTCGTGCAGGCTCAGCGTGACGAGGGTGCGCTCTTCTTTGGAATAGTCCACCGCCGGGTCTTTGGGGTAGGGGTGCCAGCGAAAACTGAGCACGTTCTCGGGCTCGACCCGCTCGACGACCACGTCAAACGGGATGTGTTCGCAGCCAGGAATGGTCATGGGCCCGCGCGTGCGCTGGCCGGACACAAAGGCCTGGCCCTGCAGGTTGGCGCCAAACCAGCGGCCAAATTCCTCGGCGTTGGCCAGGGCACGCCAGACGCGGGCGCGGGGCGCGGCGATGGCGATGCTGCGCTCGATGCGGTCGGTGTCCGACGGGGTGGTGGAAGGGGCGGTTGAAGTGGTCATATGCAATCTCCTGGTTGCATTATGGTCTGATTTTCAGAAGAAGCAACCGAATGGTTGCCTTATTTTGTAAAACCCCGAAAAACTTCCGCCTCGTACTTGACATTGATCAATGTCACAGTTAAATTGTAGTCATGCGGTACCCAATGGTACCAGCCCAGCCTCCGGCCAACCTTGTGGACCGGAGCAACCATTCGAAAGGGTTTTTATGAACTCCCATACCGACCACGCCATCGTCCCCCGCGAAAAGCTCGACTTCGGGCTTGACGGCGACATCCCCCGCTTCTGGCTCGACAACGACCCGTTCAAGACGCGGTTCTTCGACGCCATGTCGACCTTCTTCCCCGAAGGCGAGCGTTTCTTTATTACCTGCGTGCGCGATTTCAAGGCCCAGATCACCGACCCCAAGCTGCTGGCCGAGGTGAAAGACTTCACCCGCCAGGAAGGCCAACACGGCATGGTGCACCGCCAGTTCAACGACCGCGTGAAAGCGCAGGGCGTGGACGTGGACCGCATCGAGAAGATCACCGTGTGGGTGCTGTTCAAGCTGGCGCGCAGCATCCTGTCGCGCAAGATGACGCTGTCCATCACCGCCGCGCTGGAACACATGACCGCACTGATGGCGCACGGCTTTGAAGAAGCCAAGGTGCTGGAGCGGGCCGACCGCCGCGTGCGCGCCATGTACACCTGGCACTCGATCGAGGAAGTCGAGCACAAGGCGGTGGCGTTTGACGTGATGCAAAAGGTTGCTGGCGTGGGCTACTTCCAGCGCATTCTGGGCCTGATCATCACCACCATCGGTTTCCCGATTGGCACCTTCATCGTCATCAACCGCATGTTCAAGGCCGACGGTTTCGGCTTCTTCAAGCGCGCCGGGCTGATGCTCAAGGGCCTGTGGTGGATGTACAAGCCGGGCGGCCTGTACATGCCCATCCTGGGCCACTTCATGGCCTATTTCAAGCCCGGCTTCCACCCCTGGGAGATTGGCCAGATGAGCGGCTACGCCACCTGGCTGGAAACCTTCAACCGCACCGGCGACCCGATTGCCGCCAGCGACGCGTCCATGATGGTGCGAGCCTAACTCTTGAGGCGGTAGCCGGTCTTGAAGATCCAGGCGACCCCGCCCAGGCACAGCGCTGTGAACAGCAGCGTCATGCCCAGGCTCAGGCCCACGCCCACGTCGGACACGCCGTAAAAACTCCAGCGGAAGCCGCTCACAAGGTAGACCACGGGGTTGAACAACGTCACCGTCTGCCAGAACGGCGGCAGCATGTCGATGGAATAGAAGCTGCCACCCAGAAAGGTGAGCGGCGTGACGATCAGCGTGGGAATGAACTGCAGCTTCTCAAAACCGTCAGCCCAGATGCCGATGATGAAACCCAGCAGGCTGAAGGTCACCGACGTGAGCACCAAGAACAGCAGCATGAAGCCGGGGTGCATGATCTGCAGCGGCACAAACAGCGCCGCCGTAGCCAAAATAATCAGCCCCAGCGCAATCGACTTGGTGGCCGCCGCGCCCACGTAGGCAATCACAATCTCCAGCGTGGAAATGGGCGCCGACAGCAGCTCGTAAATGGTGCCGGTGAACTTGGGAAAGTAGATGCCAAACGAGGCGTTGGAAATGCTCTGCGTCAGCAGCGACAGCATCACCAGCCCCGGCACGATGAAGGCGCCGTAGCTCACGCCGCCCACCTCGGGAATGCGCGAGCCAATGGCCGAGCCAAACACCACAAAGTACAGCGAAGTGGACACCACCGGCGAGACGATGCTTTGCAGCAGCGTGCGGAAGGTGCGCGCCATCTCGAACTGGTAAATGGCGCGAATGGCGTAGAAATTCATGCGGCATTGTCCGAGGTGAGGCTGACGAAGATGTCTTCCAGCGAGCTTTGGCTGGTCTTCAAATCCTTGAAGGCGATGCCGGCCGCGTCCAGGTCTTGCAGCAGCGCGGCAATGCCGGAGTGCTCGTTCTGCGCGTCGTAGGTGTAGGTCAGCTCATTGCCATTGGCCGAGAGCGTCAGCGGGTAGGCAGACAACGCATCGGGAACGGCCGCCAGCGCCTGGGCCAACTGCAGCGTGAGCTGTTTCTTGCCCAGCTTCTGCATCAGCGCCACCTTGTCTTCCACCAGGATGATTTCGCCCTTGCGGATGACGCCAATGCGGTCGGCCATTTCCTCGGCTTCGTCAATGTAATGCGTGGTCAGGATGATGGTCACGCCGGTGTCGCGCAGCGTGCGCACCAGCTCCCACATGCCCTGGCGCAGCGTCACGTCCACACCCGCCGTGGGCTCGTCGAGGAACAGCAAACGCGGCTCGTGCGACAGCGCCTTGGCAATCAGCAGCCGGCGCTTCATGCCACCTGAGAGCGTTCGGATGGTGTTGTCTTTCTTGTCCCACAGCGAGAGCGAACGCAGCACTTTTTCAATGTGCACCGGATCGGCCGGCTTGCCAAACAGACCGCGGCTGAAACTGACCGTGTTCCACACGGTCTCAAACGCTTCGGTGGTCAGTTCCTGCGGCACCAGGCCAATGAGAGAACGCGCGGCGCGGTAGTCGTTGGCAATGTCGTGGCCGTCCACCGTGACGGTGCCGCTGCTGGCGTTGACGATGCCGCAGACGATGCTGATCAGCGTGGTTTTGCCGGCGCCATTGGGGCCGAGCAGTGCGAAAATCTCGCCACGCCGAATCTCCAGATCGATGTTTTTCAGCGCGCTGAAGCCTGAGGCGTAGGTCTTGGACAGGCCAGCGATGGCAAGGATGGTGTCGGGCATTGGGCGCGACGATACCCTATTTGCCGCAGGGCTGCTCTGCACCACCGCCCGTGGTCTGGCGCAGGCTCTACAGTTCATACCCATGAAGACATTGCCCCGTTCCCTCACCGCCTACGCGGTTGCCCAAGCCATGCTGCTGGCGCTGTTCATCTGGGCCGCGCTGGCTGGCACGCACGCGGCACTGGCGCAAGGCAAGCCGAGCTACACCGTGTCGGCCGCGCAGCTGCAGCAGGCGGTAGCACAACGTTTCCCGATGCGCTACCAGGTGGCCGGGCTGGTCGATCTGGACGTGAAATCGCCGCTGCTGCGCCTGCTGCCCGAGCAAAACCGGCTCGCGGCGACAGTGGCCATCAACGCTGCCGGGCCCGCCCTGGGGCGCAGCTACCCCGGCACCTTTGACATTGACTTTGCCCTGCGCTACGAGCCCAGCGACCAGACCCTCCGCGCGCACCAGTTGCAGGTGCGCTCGCTGCGCATGGAAGGGCTCAACCCTGGCACCACCGAGCTGTTGCAAGCCACCCTACCCGGCCTGGTGCGCGACAACCTGCGCGAGGTGGTGGTGCACCGGCTGCGCCCGCAAGACCTGGCGTTGCCCGACGGCATGGGGCTGCAGCCCGACACCATCACCGTCACCCGCGACGGGCTGGAGATCGGCTTTGCGCCGAAGCGCTGAGCCCTACGCGGCCCGGCCCGCCTCCACCAGCTTCACCAGCGTGTGCAGCACCCGGTTGGCGGGCGTGGGCACGCCCAGCGCTTCGCCGCGCTGCACCACGTAACCGTTCAGGTGGTCGATCTCGCTGGGTTTGCCGCGCATCAGGTCTTGCGCGGTGGACGAGAACTGGGTCGGCATGGTCTCGGCAATGCGGCGCACGGCGGTGTCCATGTCGGGCGGCAGCACCACACCGTCGGCTTGCGCCACGGCACGGCATTCGGCCACCACGTCGCGCATCACGTCGGGCACGCCCGGGGCCAGCACCAGCCGGCCATAGGGGCTTTTTGACAGCGCCGAGAGCGCGTTGTAGGCGCAGTTGACGGTCAGCTTGGCCCACAGCGCGCCGCGCACGTTGGCCGACACTTCCGTGGGCACGCCCGCGGCGATGAACTGGCGCGCCACATCGGCGCTGGCGCTCGAGGGTTCGATCACCAGCTCGCCCCGCCCGTGGTGCAGCACATGGCCGGGGCCGGCCATTTCTGTGGCCACGTACACCACGGCGGCGGCCACCTCGTGGGTCACCACGGTGCGCAGGCGCTCGGCGTTGTCCACGCCGTTCTGCATCGTCAACAGCAATGCCCCGGGGGCCAGGTGCGGGCGCAGTTCGGCGCCTGCCGATGCGGTGTCGGTGCTTTTGACGCAGAACAACACCAGCCCCGCGCCCCGCACCGCGCTGGCGTCGGTGCTGGCGCGCAGCGGCACGTGTTCGTCAAAGGTCTTGGCCTGCAGGTGCAGGCCATGGCGCTGGATGGCGTCCACATGCGCGGGCCGGCCGATCAGCACCACGTCGTGTCCGGCGCGGGCCAGCATGCCGCCAAAGAAGCAGCCGACAGCGCCGGCGCCCATCACGGCCACCGGCAGCAGAGCGGTAGGCATGGGCGCGTTCAAAACGGGTTCAGCGTTTTTTCAGCGGTGTAGTTCAGGTAGCCCACGCTGGCGCCAGCGCGCAGGCCCACACCGAGGCGGATCGGGGCCAGCACCACCTTGCCGCGCTGCTGGTAGTTGATGCCCGCACCTCCCACGTAATAGAGGCTGCCGTCCACCGACGGGTAGCGCTTGAAGATTTGCTGGGTGCTGCTCATGTTGTAGACCAGCGTGAACACCTTGGAGGCGTTGGCGCCGACGTCAAAACCAATCGACGGGCCTTGCCAGAACACCTTGCGGCTGGCACCGCCCTTGAGCGTGAGCACGCCGTCGCCGTAACGCAGGCCCACGGTGAGCGCACCGCTGGCTTCTTCGCCCTTGATGTAACCCACCGGGCGGCCGTGGTCCTTGAACGCCTTCTCGATCACCTTGGCCAGGCCTTCGGTGCTGCTGCCAAAGAACTCGGTGGCGTCTTTCAACACCGACTCCTGGTCAAAGGTCTTGTCGTCCGCCGCGAAGGCGGGCACGGCGGCGAGCAGGGTGGCCAGCAACGCCGCTTTCAGGGCGGTGCGCAGCGACCGAAGGGGGTGGAAACAAACGGTGGTGTTCATGGTGTGCTCCTGGTTGTGTGCCCATTGACACGAACATTCTGGCACTTTCCGGTGACGCCGGCGCGCCTCCTCTGGGTCGGTGGCGTGGCGTATCGCGCCGCCGTCTGGCCTGCAGCCGGGTGTTTGGCTGACACCTGCTGGCCCCTGGCAGCGCTTCAATGGGACATTGAAACCACCGTCAGGAGGATGGCATGTCACAACAAGGTCGCATCACCGGGAAAGTCTGTTTTCGTGCGGGGGACGGTGTGCTGATGCCAATCCCCGTTGGCCCACTGGAAATTGACATCGCAGCCGACAGCGCGACGCTGGGCTGGACCGCCAGCGACGGCAGCGCCGGCTCTGCGGCCATACCGCGCGACGAATACGACCGCCATGTGCGCGAAGGCAACATCCAGCCGGGCAAGCCTTGAGCTTGCACAGCTTGCAACCTGTCTTTACAAAACAATGCCGAGCCCACGCACCCGCGATACGCCCGGCGCCGAAGATGAAGTCTCACCAACCCCGAAAGCATCTATGAAATCCACCGCCATTGTGTGTGCACTCGCCGCTTCCATGGGCTTTGCCTCACTGTCTTATGCCGACGACAACGACCGTCGCGGCCGCGGCAACGAACAGCGTTCCGAACAGCGCGGCCACAACGATCGCGATGGCCGGGATGGTCGCCATGCCGACCGCCGCGACCATGACCGCCATGACAACCGCCAGGGTTATTACAACGGCGGCTACCAGGGCCAACGCGGCCAGAACTACGGCAACGCCCGCAACGACCGCTTCTACCCCGGCGCCCGTGGCCCGCAGTTTTACCGGGGTGGCCACATCCCGGCCGAGTACCGCAGCCGCCAGTACTACGTGAACGACTGGCGCGGTCACCGCCTGAGCGCACCGCCGCGTGGCCAGCAGTGGGTGCAGGTCGGCACCGACTACGCGCTGATTGCCATTGCCACCGGGCTGATCATCAACCTCGCGTTGACCAATTAACCCACGGCGGGCAACACCGCTGCGGGGCGGGGGGCGGTATCATCGTTTGACGACAACCGCCCTTCGCAAGGAACCCGCATGATCCACCTGACCACCACCCTCGCCTGCCTGACCCTCGCGTTCGGCGCCGTGGCGCTGCCAGCACTGGCCAGCTCCACCGCGACCTCCTCGCTGGCCGACAGCATTGCCACCTCGGTCGGCAGCATCTCGGACTCGGTCAAGGGTTCCAGCAACAGCTCGTCGCGCGCCACCGGTGTGGCCGAAGGCGACTACAAGGTCATTCAGGTCGCTGCCGCTGAACAGCCAGGCAACGTGACCCTGACGCTCCAAGCCGTGGCCGATGCCACGGCCGATGGCGAGGTGCTGGTCACCGTGCCGCAAAAAGCCTACGACCAAAGCGGCCTGACCCAAGACCACACCGTCAGCGTGCGCCACCGCCCTTACGGCGTGGAGTTCGCCAACGGCCAGACACGCCAGGCCTTTTTCCTCGCCCTCACCGCCGACTGGTACCGCGAACTGCAGAACCAGCCGGTCCGTCTCTAACGGCCAACACGCCCGTTGAACGCGCTGCCCAGGCTGGCCGCCACCTGCGCGCTGCTCTGTGGCCCGTGGGTCGGCAGCCAGGCGGCGCAAACGCCGTTCTGCAGCCAAGACCCGGTCATCACCGCCAGCCAGCAAGACCGGCTGTTCCGCTTTGGCGCGGCGGTCAAGCAGGCGCTGAGCGACTCCGGCCAGACCGTGGCCCTGATTGCCCGTTCCGGCACCGACCTGAGCCGTTTTGGCGTGCGCTACTCGCATGCCGGCCTGAGCCTGCAGGCCAACCCCGCCGCCCCCTGGGCCATACGCCAGCTGTACTACGCCTGCGACGAACAACAACCGCGCCTGTTTGACCAGGGCATGTCGGGCTTTGTGCTGGGCGGCAGCAACCCCGACCTGGGCTTTGTTTCACTGGTCTTTCTGCCCATGGAAAAAGCCGAACCACTGGAACGGGCCGCGCTGAACAACACGCTGGCCCTGCAACTGCTGGGCGCCACCTACAGCGCCAACGCCTACCCGTTCAGCGCCACTTACCAGAACTGCAACCAGTGGGTGGCCGAGTTGCTGGCCACCGCCTGGGGCCAGCCCGTTGCAGCGGCCGAACACCGCACCGCCGCGCAGCGCTGGCTGCTGGAGGCTGGCTACACGCCCACCGTGTTCGAGGCCGGCAACCCGGTGACGATGTGGGTCAGCGCGCTGGTGCCACTGCTGCACCGCAACGACCACCCGGCCGAGGACCTTGCCGCCTGGCGCTACCGCGTCAGCACGCCCCGCGCCATCGAGTCGTTTGTGCAGGCCAACCTGGCCGGCGCACGCCGCGTGGAGCTGTGCCACACCACGCGCCAGGTGGTGGTGCGCCAGGGTTGGGAGCCGCTGCCCGACGACTGCACGCCCGGCCCGAACGACACGGTACTGCCCCTCGATTAGCGGCGCGGTCGACGCGACTTGCGGCTACCATTGGCGCTCTGCCCAGGCCATGGGGCCCGGGCGCCATTACCCAGCAGGAGTCACCATGGCCAAAGGCGAACAGCGCAGCAACAAGATGGAAAAAAAGCCGAAGAAAGACACGCCGACACCAAAGACAGCAGGCGTCTCCGACCGCCCCACACCGCCGGTCACGGCGGTGATGCCACGCGGCAAGATTGCCAAACCAAAATAAGGCACGCGACAGAGGAGGCTAGACAGCTGCCCCTAGCGAAAAGCGCGGAATTAGGGCGCACCCACTAGGGTAAGTACTGAGAATGGGACCATCAACCACTGAGGAACCTCTCATGACCACTGCTTCCCTCTCCGCTGTCACCAACGACCTGATCACCTCCTACGGCAACACCGCCGGCAACGTCATCAATGCCTACCGCGCTGGCGGTGAGCGCGTGGCGCGCCTGGTGGACGCGCGCTGGGAGCGCGCCTTTGCCGAATCGCGCAGCGAGCTGGCCAGCGACGTGCGCAAGAACGCCAAAGCCGCCCACGACTTTGTCGCCAGCTACTACCAGAAGGGCCTGTTGCTCACCAGCAATGGCGCCGAAGCCGTGGTGAACAAGTTCGTTGAACTGGTTGGCCAGGGCGTTCAGCAGGTTGCTGCCAACGCCAGCCGCTTTGAAGCACAAACCGGCGTGACCGCGCTGAGCCAGATCGCCCAGGTGGCCCTGCCCGCCGCGGAAGTGGTGAGCAAGCTCGCCAGCCAGATCGAAGCCAAATCCGGCCAGCTGGTCAGCAAGATTGCCGATGCCCCCGCCAAGCGCCCGGCCCCGGCTTTCCGCAAAGCCCGCGCGCGCAAAGCCGCTTGAGGCCACGGCCCGCGCAGGCGGGCCGAGTTCTTTTCACCCCCGTGCCACTGGCCAGCCTTTGCTGGCCAGTGGCACAATGAAATTCCCCTTTTCCACAACAACAGGAGACAACATGGCAATCACGGTCAACATCGACATGGGCTATGAATTCAGCGTGAAAGCCAAGGCGGCCGACGTGTTTGCCGTGCTGGCAGACGTGCCCACCTCGGCCAGCTTTTTCCCCAAGGTGCAGGAACTCTCCGACCTGGGCGACGGCGTCTACCAGTGGGAAATGGAGAAGGTCGGCACCGCGCAGGTGAACATCCAGACGGTGTACGCCAGCAAGTACGTGACCGACCAGGCCAAGGGCCTGGTGAAGTGGACGCCGGTGAAAGGCGTGGGCAACGCGCTGGTGGGTGGCCACTGGAAGATCACCGACAACAAAAAATCCACCACGCTGGAGCTGAAGATCACCGGAGAGATGACGGTACCGCTGCCCGGCCTGATGAAGATGGTGGTGGCGCCGGTGGTGGAGAGCGAGTTCGAGAAGCTGGTGGAAAAGTACATCGCCAACCTCGTCAAGAAGTTTGGCGGCGAGGTGTGATGGGGCTGTGACCGGCTTTGACCATGGCGGCTGTGCCGCGGAGGTGACCGACCGGGACAGCGCGCAGGCGCTGTTTCTGTATTGGCAGCAGCGGGCCAACGCGGCCGGGGTGACTTTGCGGCCCCCGCCGCCCGAGCCCACCACCTGCTGCGGGCGTGGCTGCAATGGCTGCGTCTGGGAAGGATGGCTCGGTGCTGTGGCGTACTGGCGCGAGCAGGCAGAACTCCTGATTTCATAGCAAAACCACCAGGTTTCACCAGGGCTCAGCACCGATTTGATCTAAAAATCGGCGGGCAAAGGCGTTTCAGACCGTCTGGCGGTCTTTGGTGCGCGGCAAACCAAGGCGCAGTGGCGAGGTGTACTGCTCGCGGTAAATCTCAAACGGCATGGTGTCGGCCGCCTCAATGGCCCGCTGGTCGGCCACCGAGCGTTCGCTGAGGCGCGCAAACCGCGCCTGTTGTTCGGCGCTGAACGGCAGCGCGCCAATGGCGGCTTGCGTGGCTTCCGACCGCGATTGCACGAAGCGGATGAACGACTGGTCGTGTTCCGCAACGGCCGCCAGCACGCGGGCCGAAGGCACACAGGCCGGGTCGTGCAATGCGGCAAGTGCTGCGGCCACCGCATCGGCATGCAGCTGGCCCGTGCCGTGGGCGGCATCGAGCGCGGCCGCAATCGGCACGAAGGCGTCCAGCAGTTCGGCACCCCACTGCACCAGCGGCACTTCCTGGCCCTGGCGTTCCAGGCACAGCCCAGGCTCGCGGCCACGGGCGGCGGTGCGGTGCTGGTTGTGGGCCAACTCCACAATCTCCTCCGGCGAGTCGGGCGGGCTGTCGCTCAGCAGGCAGTGCATCAGGAACACGTCCAGCAGGCGCAGCGTCTGCGCGGTGATGCCGATGGGCACAAAAGGGTCCAGGTCCAGCAGGCGCACCTCCACGTACTCGACACCGCGCTCGCGCAGCGCGTGCAGCGGCCGCTCGCCGGGGAAGATCACCCGCTTGGGGCGGATGGTGCCGTAGAACTCGTTCTCGATCTGCAGCAGCGTGGTGGCGAGCTGGTTGTAGTCGCCCCCCGGGTTGCGGACACCAATCGCCTGGTAGGCCGGGTACGGCCGGGTGAGCGCGTCGTGCAGCGAGGCGGCATAACCGTCGAGGCTGTTGTAGCTGACCGCGAGCGAGGACTGCGCGTCGCTCTGGTAACCCAGCCGCCCCATGCGCAGCGAGGTGCCATAGGGCATGTGCATGGTGCGGTCGCCCAGCGGCTGCAGCTCGTGCGGGCGGCCGGCCACAAACGTGGTGCACACGGCGGGCGACGCGCCGAGCAGATACAGCAGTAAAAACGCGTGGCGGCGAAAGTTGCGGATCAGGCCAAAGTAGGCCTCGCTGTCCACCCCGGGCAGCGACCAGTTGTAGTGGATGCCGGAGATGGTCTGCATGCGCCGGCCGTAGCGGTGGCCCAGCCCCATGCGGTAGACACTCTTGGCGCGGCCCACGTTGGACGAACCGTAGCGGCCCAGCGGGATGGTCTCGTCGGTCGGCAGGCCGCAGGGCATGCTGGAGACCCACAGCAGTTCGTCGCCCGCCTCGGCCAGCGCCTGGTAGGTGGCCTGGTGGATCTCGGTCAGTTCGTTGAGGCAGCTCTCCACGCTGGCGTGCACGCCAGTGACCAGCTCGACCTGCGACTCGCTGAAGTCGGTGGTGATGTGCGGGTGCGTCAGCGCCGAGCCGAGCGCGGCCGGGTGCGGTGTGAGCGCCAGAGCGCCACCGGACTGGGCCCGCAGGCTTTCTTTTTCCAGGCCGCGGCGCATCCCCCGCAGCCGTTCGACCGGGAGCGCCGCCAGGCGCGCTTGCAGGGGGGAAATGGGTAGGCTGGTCACGGCTGTTTTTGGTTTTTGTGGGGCGGAAGCTAACATGAGTTGGCGTTTTGTGTGCGGTCAGGGCCACAGCCGGTCTGCGGTAACCTCTGTGCCATGCCCTGGGCAACCGCTGTTTGCTCCTGTTTTAATAGCTGCAAAACAAGGTTTTACTAAGGCTCACCGCCAATTTGGCTTTAAAAATACGCACCAACCGCCATTCCGGCCCTTTTCAGCCCCTGCCCGATGCAACTCAGTTCCGAGATCGTTGACACCCCGCCCCGCATGGCCGCCACCGTCATTCTGCTGCGCCAGGCGCCGGCCGGGCTGGAGGTGTTTTTGCTGCAACGCAACCGCGCTTCCGACGTGCTGGGTGGCCTGTACGTCTTCCCTGGCGGCAAGGTGGACCCGGCCGACGCCACCGCCGCCACCCACGCCCTGCTCGACCAGCCGGTGGCCGCGCTGCACCAGGCGCTGCACGAACCCGACATTGGCCCCGCCACCGCCGCCAGCCTTTACGTGGCCGCGCTGCGCGAGGCGTTTGAGGAATGCGGCGTGCTGCTGGCCCACACCGCGCAGGGCCAACCCGTGAACCCGGCTGAAATGGCGGCCCGCCTGCGCGACGGCCAGCCCTTTGGCGCGGCGCTGGCGCAACTCGGCGTGCAACTGCAAACGCGCGCGCTGCTGCCGTGGTCGCGCTGGATCACGCCGCGCATGCCCTCGCTGGGCATGAGCAAGCGGTTCGATACCCGCTTCTTTGTGGCGGCAGTGCCCGCCAACCAAATTGCGCAACACGACAACTTCGAGGCCACCGCCAGCGTCTGGCTCACACCCCGCACCGCGCTGGAACAGTACTGGGCTGGCCAGGTGGAGTTGGCGCCACCGCAGATCATGACGCTGGCGCACCTGGCACCGCATGCCGATGTGGCCAGCGTGTTCGCCGCCGCCCGCCACCGGGCCCCGCCCAGCGTGTTGCCCGAGCCGTTTGACCAGGACGGCCAGCGCGTGATTTGTTACCCCGGCGACCCGCGCCACCCGGTGTCCGAACGTGCCTGGCCCGGGCCAACGCGGCTGGTGTTTCGCAACCGGCGCTTCGAGCCGGAACAGGGGTTTGAGGCGCTGTTCGGCTGACGGCCCGGTTCAGGCGGGCGCGTCGGCAAACAGCCGCGCCGCCACCAGCGCCGGGTCGTTCACCGGGCGCACCCGCTCGTAAGCGGCCTGCGCTTCGGGGTAGACACGGCGCAGGTGGTTGAGCCACTGTTTGAGCCGTCCGGCCGCGTGTTTGGGCGCCACATGCTGCTGCACCAGTTGCCAGAAAGCCACCAGCAAGGCCAGAAGCTCATGCCAGGGCAATGGCGTGGGGGTGCGCCCGGCGTCGGCCGCCAGAATCGCCAGCGCCAGCCCAGGGTCGCTGACCATGCCACGGCCCAGCATCAGGTCGTGGCAGCCGCTGACGGCACGGCAACGCACAGCGTCGGCCACCGACCAGATCTCGCCATTGGCCACCACCGGCACCTTCACCGCCGCGCGGATCTCGGCAATGCATTCCCAGTAGGCCGGCGGCCGGTAGCCGTGCGCCTTGGTGCGGGCGTGCACCACCAGCTCACCGGCACCACCGGCGGCCAACGCGTGGGCGCAGTCCAGCATGCGGTCGGCGTCGTTGAAGCCGAGCCGCATCTTGGCCGACACCGGCATGTCGGCCGGTACCGCGCGCCGCACCGCGGCCACAATCTCGGCCAGCAGTTCGGGTTCGTCCAGCAACACCGCCCCGCCCCGGTGGCGGTTGACCTGCTTTGCAGGGCAGCCGAAGTTGAGGTCGATGCCGGCCGGGCCAAGGGCCGCCAGCCGCGCGGCGTTTTCGGCCAGACACACCGGGTCGGAGCCCAGCAGTTGCGCCCGTACCGGCACACCGGCCCCGGTGCGCCCGCCATTCAACAGCTCGGGCACGATGCGGGTGAAGACCCGGTTGGGCAACAGCTGGTCGGTGATGCGGATGAACTCGGAAACGCAGCGGTCAATGCCGCCGACGCGGGTCAGGATGTCGCGCAACGTGTGGTCGAGCAGCCCCTCCATCGGGGCGAGCAGCAGCATGCTCAGTAGCTGCCCATGTAGTCCTTCTTGCCCACTTCCAGGCCGTTGTGCCGCAGGATGGCGTAGGCGGTGGTGATGTGGAAGAAGAACTGCGGCAGGCCATAGCCCAGCAGGTAGGTCTGGCCGGCAAAGGTGCGCTCGCGTGCGGTGCCGGGCTGGATCACCACCTGCCGCGCCTCGCTGCCGTCGATCTGCTCGGGCGTGAAGCTGGCCAGCAGCGCCAACACCTTGGCAATGCGCGCCTGGCACTCGGCAAAAGTCTGGTCGGTGCCCTCGTACACCGGCACCTCCTGTCCGGCCAGCCGCGACGCAATGCCCTTGGCAAAGTCGCAGGCGATCTCCACCTGGCGGTTCAGCGGCAGCATGTCCGGGAACAGACGCGCCTGCAGCAGCACCGTGGGTTCGATCTTGCGGGCCGTGGCGTGGGCCTCGGCTTTGGTCAGGAGGTTGGTCAGGCTGCCCAGCATCTGCTGGAGCACAGGGACGGAAGCGGCGTACATCGACAACGGCATGGGGAAATCCAATACAAAGGCAAATACAGGACTGGGCGCGCACAGCGCTTCCCAGCAGAAGTGCCTGAGTCTAGGGCCTGTGCCGCTGCGGCGCTGGCTGCGGCGCCTGTGGCGGACGCGGCAGGGGCTTGTAAAAACTGCCCACCAGCTGGGTGTGTTCGATCACATAGCTGCGGAACTTGCTCAACAGCAGCTTGTCTGGCTTGCACTGGCGTGCCGCACGCCAGAAGCTGTCGAGCGTGCCCTGGTAGGTCAGCCCACGGAGGTTGTAGACCGCCGCGCCACAGACCTTGATGGCCGCGCTGAAATGCAGCGCCGACATGCCCACCGTGCTGTTGATGACCACCACGCCGGCCGCACCCTTGAGCAAGGCGGGCAGGTGCTGGTCGTGCAGGTAAATGATGCGGTCATCGAGCTGGTGGGTCTCGGCCAAAACGCGCAGCTGGTGACGGTAGTCGTGGTGACCCCGGTCCATGGGATGGTGCTTGATGACAAGGTGGTCGCACGGGTCGGCATGGCTGGCGAACGACGCCACCACCTCGTCGATGAACTGGCTGACGCTGTCAAAGGCCGAATGGAACTGGATCTGGCTGTCGGTCGCCACCTGCAGCGGTACCAGGAAATAGCGCTTGCGCAACGGCCCCGCCAATTGTGCTGCCAGCCCGCGCTCCCGGAAGCGGTAGACCCACTTGCGCAGCCCGCCGCGCACCCAGGCACCCAGCTCGCCCCAGCCGAGCGGCCGGTGGTGTTCGTAAGCCTTGAAGCTGCTGCGGCCGAGCCGCATGGCCACGGCGTACTGCACCGCATGGCGGGCAGTGGCCCAAAAGACCGGGCCCAAGGCCAGCGGGCGGTGCTGCGCGTCCACCGGCAAGGCGGCGTAGAAACCCGATGCGTCGGGCAGTGACGTCCAGCCATTGACGCCGAAGCGGTCCATGGTCAGGTAGCAGGGGCGGAGGTAGCCCTCTTCAAACACCCGCACGTCACGCCGGAGCTGCGCGGTGATGCGGCACGCCATTTCGTGGATCGGCCGACAGTCGCCAAACAGCATCACCGCGTCGATGTTTTCACGCAGCAGCAGCTCACGCAAAAAGAAGGGCCACTCTTCAAAGCTGCCGCGAAAAGCAATGGCGTCGCGCCGGTAGAACCACCAGTCACCCGCGTTGAAGTTGATCTTGTACACGGTGGCGCCCAACCCACGCAGTTCCTGCGCCAGCTCCTGGAAAAACGGCCCCATCGGTCCCTGCAACAGCAGCACCCGTTTGCCGGCGTATTCGGCCAGGCGGCGTTGGCGGTGTGCCCAGGCCAGCGTGGCCGGGTCGGGCTCGGGCGTGTCGGTTGGCAGCCCGGGGGGCGTCACGGCGCGACGGCGTGGCAACACCGGGCGTGGGGTCGGCTCCACCACATCGCCCAACAGGTTGCCAAACCAGGTGGTGCTGCGAAAGTCTTCAGACGGAGGAACGACCGCGTTGGCGGGTTGTGCGGGGGTCATGCGTTGGCCACAGGGTGCATGCGCCACTGGCGCAGTTGGCTCCACAGACGGCGCAGCCAGCGGCCCACGGGGAAGCGGGCGGGCGGGTGGCTGCGCCACTGCAGCAGTTCTTCCAGTGCCCGTTCAGGCGTGGTGAAGGCGCCGGTGGTGCGGCCGATGTAA
Source organism: Pseudomonadota bacterium (assembly GCA_040384665.1). Lineage (GTDB taxonomy): Bacteria > Pseudomonadota > Gammaproteobacteria > Burkholderiales > Burkholderiaceae_C > PCRC01. The sequence goes on along the minus strand of JAZKIY010000011.1, from coordinate 266,139 downwards.
CGGGGGTAGAGCAGCAGACTGCCGGCCACCAACTCGTCGAGGCTGAGTCGCCGAGTACGGCGCGGGTGCGGCTGGGTGTCTTCGGTCAGACCCCAGCCGGCATAAAACGGCTGACCATGACAGACCACGTGTTTGCCGCGCAACAGGGCTTCAAAACCTGTCAGCGAGGTCAGCACATGCACCTCGTCAGCCGCCCGCAACAGGTCGTTCAGGCTGGCGTTTCCCACCAGTTCATCGCACAGCGTGGCGGCCTCTGGCAGGCTGAGGGAGTCGGGCCGCAGCCCGGCCAGCACATCGGGATGGGGTTTGTAGACCAGGTAGGCGCCAGGGCACTTTTGCCGCGCCGCCAGCAACAAGGCGCGGTTGGTGCGCACGGTGCCACCGCCCCAACGCACCGAAGCATCGTCCTCGACCTGTCCGGCCACCAGCACCAGCCTGCGTGCTGGCTTGCTGGGCCGCGCAGGCTGCCAGGCCTGGCCGGCCACGTTGTACTTGGTCACGCCGTGGCCCACGATGCTGGTCCGCAGGCGCAGTGCACGCACCAACACCTCCGGGCTGAAATGGTGGTGCTGCAGCGTCTGCTCCAGCACCGAAGGCTGGTGTCGGTCAAAGTACATGCCTGCGGCATCGACCACCCACGACAAGGGGCGGGTGAGGTCGGCACCCAAGCCGACCGAACGCAGAAAACCGTCTTCCAGGCGCAACACCTGGTGCCGGGCTGGCGGTTGCCCTGGCAATTCACGCCGGCCCCAGACGGCAATGCAGGCCCCTTCAGGCAGACCGGTGGTGGTGGTGACAAACTGCACACCGCTGCCCTGCAGAAAAGCTTGCACCAATGGCCGTTTCCAGCGGGAAAAACCGCAGGCAAAAACCTGTGCCGGGTAACGTGTGCGCTGCGCACGTTGCAGAGCCAGGTGGGCCAGCACCACCTCCACCTCGCAGCGCTGGCCTGTCTCAGGGTTCAGGTAGCGCGGGTAGGCGACGAGGCAGGCATGCACCAGTTGCAGGCCATTGACCGTGCGGCGCCGTGCGGGGGCCGGCAGCGCGTCGTGGGTGAGTCCCCAGCCGGCATAAAACGGCATGCCAAAGGTGTACACCGGACGGCCCCACAGCAAGGCTTCGAAACCGATCTGCGACGTCACCACATACACCGCACGGGCATGCTGGATCAAACGGACAGGGTGCACGTCACCGCCCATCACGTGCACACGTGGCATCTGGCGCAAGGCTGCCAGGTTGAAATGGCCCTGTTTGTGACCGGCAGCCACCTCGGGGTGCACCTTGACAACCACCTGGCAATTGGGGTGCTGCGCGAGGGCGGCTTCCAGCATGCGCTGGAAGCTGTCTGGCCCGGCCAATCCGCCGTGCACCGACTGGTCACCTGCGGTCTGGTCGGCCACCAGGACATAAGCCGCCGGAAGCGGGGCCTCGTGCTCGCGGGCGTGGTTGTATTTCGACACGCGGCCTTCGCGCCAGGCACGCACCAGCGCCTCGGCACGCGCCAACTGGGTTGCGTCCAGCGGCTCGGTCACCAGGGTTTCCAGTCGGGATGGCCGGGACGCGTCGTAGTAAATGCCCAGGTCGTCCTGCACCAGCGACAGCGAAGGCACCCGCGGGCCAAAGCCAACCGAGCGCAGGAAACCGTCTTCGAGTGCCAGAAACGGCAGGCCGTTTTGTTGCGCAAAAGCACGGCATGCACGCGACGCAGGTTTGTTGCCCCATCCCACCAGCGTTGGGCCAGCGGCTGTGGCGGTGCGCCAAAGTGCCGTGCGTGCAACCGGGCCGTCAAGAAAGCGCTCGATGCCGGGAAGCCGCGCAATGCCGGCCGACCAGGTGAGGAAGCCGGGGGCGTTGCGCGTTGGAATCATGACCCTGATTCTGGGTTCGGCAAGGCCGGTGGGGTGTCTGGAAAAAGACCGGAAAACGCGGCCTCATACTGCTTCAGCCGCTCTAAAGTTTCCGGCTGGCACTGGTTGAGCGCGCGGTCGAACGACACCCCGGTGCGCAACACACGCGCTGGAATGCCCGCCACCAGCGTACAGGGAAGCACATCGCGGTTCACCAGCGACAGGGTGCCAACGATGGCGCCGTAACCAATGTCGGCCTTGAGCACCTGCACTTGCCGGGCCAGCCAGACATGCGGGAAAATCAGTTGGTCACGCGGCGGGTTGATGACCTGTGCCGGCGCTGACAGAAAAAATACCGGGTGCAGGTCGTGGTTGAGCACCGCCGTCTGCATCGCCAGCATCGCGTGTTCGCCCAGGGCCATCAGCCGGCCCTCACCGCCCAGCGTGAAGTGGCTGCCCCAGGTGGTGGCGTGCTGCGCCAAAACAAAGGCATTGCCCTCGCCCATGACCTCCAGGTCCAGTGTGACCGCCGGCTGCGTGCTGGCGCCAAGAAGAACCAGACTGCCTTGGGCGCGCAACACGATCGAGCCGCGAAGACCTCGTCCGGGCCCCACGACCACGTGGCAGTGCGACCGCTCAAAGCGCAGGGTCAAGCCAACCACCTGCACACCAGGCGCGAGCCAGACACAGTTGCCGATGCAGTGGTCGGCCTGCGTCAGGCTGACCACACCCAGGGCCAGCAAACGCTGCACATCAATGGCCCGGCTGCAGTCGTAGAACACCAGTTCAGGCGGTGGCCCTTCGCACCACTGAAAACCGAACGGGAACACGACCTCGGGCAAGCGGTCCAGACAACGCGCGGTCAGGGCCTCGCGCATGTGCGTGCACGCCAGCCACAGGTCGGACTTGAGCGCCAGCAGGCTCACAGAAGCGTGCGGACCACCGAGGTAGACAAACGCCCCATCAGGTTGTTGGCAAACAAGTGCCGCAATGGCCGTAACGCGGCAACACGGGCATCGGCAAAGAAGCGCTGGGGATCGGTCTTGAGCTTGCGGGCCAGGCGGTCTTTGCGTTCAGCCTGCAGGCCGACGACCGCCATGGCAGGCGCATGGGCCGGGAGCATCACCGGTGCAGACGACGGCACCGATGGCGCAGGCTGAACTTTGGCAACAACCACTGGTGCTGCGGGCTTCGCTGGCACCACTGGGCTGCCGTCCGCGTACTTGCGGTAGGCCACCTGTGCGCCCTGCTTCCATTTGGACTCGGCCACCAGCCGCTCGACCGCGCTGGTGCTAAGCCGGCCCTTGGCATCCAGCAGCTTGTGCGGGCTGGAGATGACCGAGAACTCGGCGCCAGCAAACATGTTCTCCAGCACCAGGCCTTCAAACACCGCCACATCGGCCGGGCTGGGCCGGTCGCCAAACTGGAACATCGGGAACGAGGCCACCTGGGGCGAGAACTCGAAGTCGGTGGCAAACTTGCCGAACAGGCGCAGGTAGTCGTCCACAAACGCCATCGCACCGGCATGCAGGCCTTCCACAAAGGCGCAACGCTCGCGCTCGTTGCTGGCGTACAGGTACTCGGGTTCGAGCTTGCCGTTCTTGTCGTGGAAACAGACAAAGCTGCCCTCGGTGGAACTGAGCAGGCTTTCAATCAGCGGAATGTACTGGTTGAACGGGTGTTTGTAGGCCGCGCGCTGGCTGTCGTACTCCTCCAGCCAGGCCTCGAACACCTGGTCGCGGAAATGGTGCAGCACGTAGTTGTGCGTCAGCATGTAGTAGCCGTGGTAATCCTGTCCGGTCAGCTCGGAGACCTTGCGCTGCATGGTGCCAGAGTACCCAATGTCCACAAACGCGCTGCGGCGCTTCGGATCGCAGGCGCCTTCTTGTTCCAGGTAGCGCAGGTAAGTACTGCGCTCGGCCTCCGCTTTCTCCAGGATGAAAGGCTTGAGATCGGTCACCAGACGGATGGTCAGCGCCAGGTCGCGCGGGTAGCCAATCAGGGTACTGCCATCGGCTTTGATGCCATGTTTTCTCAGCAGCGAGGCCGGCAGGTCTTCGGCTTCCAGTCCGTAGCGGGAATGCAGGAAGTTCTTGACGGTGGTGGTGCCATAGTTGAGCGTGGCAATCTCGAAGATGTCTTTCTCGTTGCCAATGCCGGGCACCATCACACCCCGGCGCGAGCAGTACAGATAGGAATGGTCAGGGAGGTTGGGCATGACCTGCTTCATGGCCTCGTAGACCTTCATCACCAGGTAGCCATCTCGCGCCAGGAAATAGGCGTGGTCGACCTTGTGCGCCTGCATCCGGCGGATCACCCACTGCACGTAGCCGAGCACAAACGGTCCCAGCACGCTGTAGCCCACGTTGAACAGGTTGCCGTCGCACAGGCTGCCAGCCTTGTAGGCGCTGGTCGGTGCTGAAAAGAATCGGTTGGCCATCAGGCCCAGGTGGATGCTGCTGTCAAAACTCGGTGCGGCCAGTGCGTTCTGGAACACCTTGCCCAGCTCGGTCTTGCGCAACTGGTCCATGGCCTTGGGAATGACCACCGCCTCGATGCCGAACTTGCGCGCCATCTCGCCGTCGGCGCGCGGGTTGTCGCCAATGTGCAGGTAGGTTTTGACGCCGGGGTCGAGCTGCCGTACTTTGGCCAGGTAGTCTGGATAGACCGAGCCGTCTTCCTTGCGGATGCGTTCGGTGGCTGACACAAACAACACGTCGAAGTCGGCCAGCCCGTGTTTGGCCAGCAAGGTGCGGATGACATGCTCTTCGAGGTAGATGTCTGTCAGGATGCTGCGCCACTTGCCCCAACTCTGTGCCATGCGCCAGGTTCTGACCATGCCACGGCGTGGGCCAACCAGCGCAAGTTCAGCCTGCACCTCCAGCGCCTGGATGTCGTCCAACAGTGCTTTGGGGAAACCGGTGGCGATCTCGAGCTGGGCGTAGATTTCATCCAGCGTGACTTCAATGCGGTGACCGTTGGCTTCGCGCGCCTTGCGCTCCGCCTCACGCCGCAGGTGGTGGAACGGGAAGTAGATGTTGCCGGTGCGTTCGCGCACCATGGGCTCGAGAAACTGGAACAGCTCGTGCGGCTGTACGAAGGGCCGGTCGACCAGCGTGTCGAACAAATCAAATGAGACGGCCTCGTTGAATACCATGCGCGACAGCACCGGGTGCGGCTGCACCTTGATGTTGCGGCTCTTGAGGTTCTGTGTCCAGGCACGCCATTGCGACAGCGCCTTGATCTGCTCGAACACCTCTGACAGGCCCTGCACCGGCAGGGTCTCCAGACCCGTGAACCCGGCTTCAAACGCTTGGTAGCGCTGCGTCAGCAAGGTGTACAAACCAGCGCCGTCGTGCACGTGCTGGGCTGTCGCGTGGTGGTAGCGCGTCAACAGGAAGTGCAGCAGGCTGTCGCGGGCACCACGCACATGCAGATCGAAGCAGTTGACCAACTGGTCCAGCGTGCAGGTGGCCACCGCATTGATGTGCGAATGGCCAGCCGCGACAACGACGCAGTCAAAAATCAGCGCCTGGAAAGCCAGCGAACTGGACACGGTGACCACCGCGTCCACATGCGCCAGCAGCGCCTGCGACACGTAGGGAATGGCGTTGAGTTCGCGCGAATAAATCAGGTTCGGGTACAGGCGGCGCAACCGGTTGACGGTGAGCTCGTCCAGTGCGGGCTTGTACTCGCTGTGCTCGGTGACCACCACACCCCAGCCACGGGGCGTGCGCTCCAGCACATCTTCCAGAAACTCCACCTGGCTGCCGTAGCGGCTGCACTCCTCAAAAGCGTAGTAACCATCGACCTGCAGCGGCACCAGCACCAGTTTGTCGTAGCGTGACTGGTCGGGCTCGATCAGTGGCCAGACCGGGTCGTGTGGCACCACCTGGGCGGCAAACCAGTTGCGCACCTCCCCCAACAAGCGGCGCTCGCCCGGGGGCAGTGGCGTGGCGGCAATATCGGCGGCATGGGTGGCCAGCAGCGAGTGCTGGTACAGACCAGCCGGGTCAAACAGCGTGAGCTGCGGGTAGGGCATGCGGTAAGTCATGCCGTACATGCTGTGCAGCAGCATCGCGTCCGGGTAGGCACGGCTCAGGAAAGGCGCGTGCGTTTCGTGCATAAGGATCACATCGGGCTCGAAATCACCCAGCGCCTGCTGGCTCAGTTGGGCCAACGCATCCAGTTCGTCGTGGGTGATCTGCTGCGTCATGAAGGCATGGGCAGCGGACCGGTAATCCCGGAACACCCGGCGCAAATCAGCGGTGTGCAACACAGCGGTAGGGAAATCGCTGTGCGCGGTGTAGTTGGCCTTCAGAATGGCCTCGCGCACGCCGTCGCCGATCAGCAAGCGGCAATCGAGTTCCGGGGCATGCGTCTTCAGCAATTTGAGCTGGTAGACCGCGTCCTGGAAGGCGCCAAAACGGAAGTCCGACGTCAACTCGGTCCAGGCTTCCACGTAATACAGCACTCGTTTCATATTCACCTCGTTTTCCACTTTGCGTTGACAGATCACAGTCCAAAAACCACTTTGGCGCTGAACACCACCTGGTACACCGACTGCAGCAGCTCTTTCCATATCTGGCGCGACTTCACGTCCAGTTTTGGCAAGACCAGGATTTCGTCGCCGCTGCGAACTGCGGCGGATTCACCCACTTCTGTGAAGCTGCCATCGCGGCGGGCCAGCACCAGACGTGCGCTGTCGGCGTTCTGGGTGTAACCACCAGCCCGCGCCAGGTAGTCGCGCACTTTGAGTTGTGGGTCGTGCGCGAGGGACGATGGGAACAGCACCTCACCACCGATCAACACCAAGCCGTCACGGGTGGGAATGCGCACCACGTCGCCGTTCTCCAGCAGCAGCTGGTCGCGCGCCTCCGCCTGGGCAATCACGACCTGGCCAGTGGGCTCCACCTTGCGGGCGCGCTCCACCCACTGCAGCACCAGGTCGGCCTCGTCCTTGCGCAAACGGGCCTCTTCGGTGGTGCCACTCCGGGCTGTCAACACGCTGGCTTCCAGGCTTCGCAGGGCCGTCCCCAGCACCGCCTTTTGCCGTTCGGCCACGCTGCGGCGAAACAGCTGCACGCTGTCGCCTTCGGAACGTTCCGACAAGCGGATGTTGCGCATCAGCTCCCCAAAACGCGCGCCATAGGGCAGCACGTATTCCTGCGCACTCTGGTGTTCGCCTTCGACGCGGACGGTGATGGTGCCGGGTTTCTTGTCAGCGACCAGCTCGACCTCGTCGCCGTTGTCGAGCGTCAGGCTGCTGGCCTGTGGCAATTCCACGTAATCCACATTGCGCACGGTGCCGGTGTTGCGCACCACCCGCACATGGGTGGCCTGCGGCATGGGTTTGGCCATCTGCAGGGCATCAACCAGGCTGAGGCGGGCAGTCGAAAATTCAAAGCGTTTGACGTTTTCCACCAGGCCCAGCACCTTGACCGTCTTCTGGCGTGGCTGAATGAAAATCACGTCGCCATCGCTGAGCTGCACCTGAGGGATGCGGCCATTCAGCAGAAACTCGTACAGACTGACCGTGGCGCGGACGGTGGTGTCGCGCTTTACCTGGACATTGAGGAAGGAGCCACGCTCGGGGTCAATGCCACCCGCCTGGTCCAGGTAGTTCAGCAGGCTGTCAAACGAGGTGCCGTGGTACATGCCCGGCCGCTTGACCGCACCGCCCACGTATATGCGCACCGGCTGGGCCGCCGACAGGCTGGCGTAGCTGGACACATTGGCACGGAACACCTTGCGCACCGCCACCTCGACCACCCCTTGCAGGTCGTTGTTGCGCACACCCAGCACGCGGACCGGGCCGGAGAACGGCAGAAAGATGTTGCCCTGCGAGTCGACCACCAACGCGCCGTCGAAGGTGTAGCCGCCCCACATGCGCACCTGGATGCGGTCGCCAATCGACACCACATAGTCGGGGTTGAAGGTGGCCGTGCTGGCGCGGGCAAATGCGCCGGTGAACAGCTGCGCACCGAACACATCGCTGCTGAGGTTGGCCAGGCGGTCCGCCTTTTGCGGGGCCGCCAAGGGTTCGTCACGCGGTGCGGGTGACACACCTGCGGCGGCATCAACCGCACCCGGTGTCGGCATGGTGGTGGCGGTGTTGGGCGTGCCCAGCAAGGTGCGCGTCATCGTCAGTTCTGCGGCCTGTACGTGCTGCATGGCCCACAACAGGCCTGCGGCGACCGCCAGCCAGCGGCTTGGGGTCAGTGTCTTCATGGCGTCAGTCCTTGTGGTCTTTGATGATGGCCAGCATCAGGCGCAGCAGCGCGGCAGCCAGCAGCAAGCCGAGCACGCTGACCAGCGTGTGGTGCAAGCGCTGGGGTTCCAGCGGGTACTGAGGCAGGGTGGGCGACTGCAGCACCTGCACCTGGCGCAACGTACGCGCGGCCTCCATGCGGCCACGCTCGAGGGAGGCCAGGGCCTGGCTGTACACGTTCTGGCTGAAATCGGCGGCCATCTTCAGGCGTTGGTATTCCTCTACCGTCCGGTTCAGGGTCTGGCCGCTGGACGAGGTGAGGCGTTCGCGCTCGCGCCGCATCTGGCGCTCGATGGCACTGATCTGCAGGTCCAGCTCCACCATGCCGGGGGCGTTGGCGGTCAGGTAGCCCGCAACAGCCGTGCGCCGGGATTGCAGTTCGGACAACTGCGTCTGCAAACGGTTGACCACCGTGGCCAGGTTCTCTGCGGTGCTCTCAGGCGACAGCAAGCCCTTGTTGTTCTGGTAAAGCACCACGTCCTGGCGGGCCTCAATGGCCCGTTTTCCAAGGGCGCCCACCTGGTCTTCAAGAAACGTCACCTGGTCCTGGGCCAGCTTTTTGGCCAGCCGGTTCATGGTGTTCTCGCCCTCTTTCACCATCATGCGGGTGATGGCATAGGCGGTGGTTGGATCGAATGCCTGGCTGCGAACCACCAGCACCCCACCGTAGTCGTCAAACTCCACGCTGATGCGCGAACGCACATAGCGCTGGAAGAGTTCATCCGGCGCGTCAGACCACCACAGGCGTGACAACAGGTCGCGCTGGCCGTCGCTGAAATGCGCGCGCAAGCCCAGTCCGGCATCCAGTTGGCGCAACATGTCGGTCGAGAGCAAGTGGTCGCGCAACAACATCTGGTCGCCACGGTTGCCGCTGCCACCGGTCAACAAGGCACCAATGTCCGAGGCCTGACCCGCAGAACTGTCGGTCCGTTGCAGCACGATGTGCGCTTCCGACACGTAACGGTCAGACGCAATGACCACCCAGTACAAGCTGACCAACGCACAGGCGGCCAGCACAACCGACAGGAAGACGTGGCGGCTCAACCAGGCGCGAATGGTTTGCCCGCGGCTCATACCGGGTGCGCCTTGTGGGCCAACAATGCCTCGTCAATCGAGTCAAACCAATGGGCCTGGCCCTGGTGCAGCCAGATCGCGCTGGTGCAGAACTCGCGCAATGTGGCCTCGGCATGGGACACCATGATCAGCCCGGCCCGGTCGGTGAGGCTTCGGAACGCGGCCGAGGCCTTCTTGACAAACGCCGCATCACCCACCGAGGTGATTTCGTCGGACAGGTAGACATCGAAGTCGAACGCCATTGACAGTGCAAACGTCAGCCGCGCACGCATGCCCGACGAGTAGGTCTTCACCGGTTCGTCGAACGCATGGCCGATTTCTGCGAAGTCCTGCACAAAGGCCAGCTGCTGGGGCAGGCCCTCGGGCCCGCCATGCAGGCGGCACACAAATTTGGCGTTCTGGCGGCCACTCAACGAGCCCTGCAAGCCACCGCCAAAGCCCAACGGCCAGGACACGCGGCAGGCCCGCTCCACATGGCCGCTGGTCGGAGATTCCAAGCCACCGATCATGCGCAGCAGCGTTGACTTGCCCACGCCGTTGCGGCCAATCAGGCCAATGTGGGCGTTGGCCGGAATCGACAGCGACATGTCGCGCAGCACCCAGTGGTCGTGCCCACGCGAAGTGCGGTAGCGCTTGGAGAGCTTGTGCACGCCGATCATGCGCTGGCCAACCGGTTGGCAAAACGCAGGTGCAGGCCCATGCCCAGCAGCAAGGCCACCAGGCCCCAAGCGTAGACATACCCCATACCGGTGCCGTTGGCGGCATGAAACTGCGAGAACCAGCCTGCACGCAGCGACTCCAGCCCCTGCATGACCGGGTTGAGCAACAACATGTCGCGCCAAGGCTGTGGAATGGCGTTGGCGGGCACCATCACGCCCGACACAAAGTACAGCGGCGTCATCATCAGGCCTGCCAACTTGGCCACTTCCGGGACCAGGGCGCCCAGCGCGGACAGCACCAGACCGAGGCCCAGCCCCAGCAACCAAAGACCCAGCCAGGCCGCACCCGCATGCAACATGTCCACTGGCACAGACGCATAGCCCAGCAACACCGCACCAGCGACCAACACCACGCTGCAGAGCAGCGACAGGACCAGTTCCACCAGCGCACGCACGAGCACCGTGTCAATCGGCCGAATTTGCCGGTAGGCAAACAACGCCTGGTTGGCCTGAATGGCGGCCATCGACCGCAAAGCGGTGTTGCGAAACAGGAAAAAACCGAGCAGGCCGGTCATCACAAACAATGCGCCGTCAATGCCGGCAATCGTCCGGTGGAAGATGAAGCCAAACACCGTCATGAGAAAACAGACGTGGGCGATCGGCTCCAGCACCAGCCAGAGCCAGGCACCCCGGCTGGCGGTGACGCGCGACAGCACTTCGCGAAAAAACAGCGCCTGTGCCCCGGCCCACGCCACCGCCAGGGGGGGCCGCGCAACACGTACAGACGCTAAGAGGGAAGGAACAGGGGTGGATTGGGTCATCTCAGGGCACCGGGTTGGCAGTGCCCCGCCACACAGCGACAGCACCTTTCCAACCCATGCACCGACTTTAGACCTGCCCCACAAGCGCGATGCCGCGATATGGCAACCGAAAATCGCGCTTTTTCATGACCGGGACCCCGCCAACCCGGCAGGGAAGCCATTCCCGCGCTTGACTGCCAGTGTCAGCCCTTGAAGAACACCTTCTTCACGCCCAGCACGAGCCCCAGTGCCAACACACCGGCCACCACCCCCACGAGACCGTCCAGCAACACCGGCAGCAGCACGGCCAGCACCGGGCCCACACCCTGGGTCAGGCTTTCGATGGCATGGTGCAGCGGGCCGATGCCGTGGGTGAGGATGCCGCCCCCCACCAGGAACATGGCCGCAGTGCCTGCGACGGACAGGCCTTTCATCAGCCAGGGCGCAGCGGCCAGGATGCCGCGACCCAGGGCCTGGCGCATGGCGCCGGCCTGTTTGCTGAGGTAAAGGCCAGCATCGTCCAGCTTCACAATGCCGGCGACCAGGCCATAAACACCAATGGTCATCACGATGGCGATGCCACTGAGCACCAACACCTGCGTCAGGAAAGGGCTGGCGGCCACGGTGCCGAGGGTGATGGCGATGATCTCAGCCGACAGGATGAAGTCGGTCCGCACCGCGCCCTTGATCTTGTCTTTTTCCAGTGCAACCAGGTCCACTTCGGGGTTGGCCACGGCGGTCACCAGCGCCTCGTGCTGGGCCTGCTGCTCGGCCCTGCTGTGCATGAATTTGTGGGCGAGCTTTTCGACCCCCTCGTAGCACAAGAAGGCGCCCCCCACCATCAGCAGCGGCGTCACCGCCCACGGCGCCCAAGCGCTGATGGCCAGCGCGGTGGGCACCAGAATGGCCTTGTTCAGCATCGAACCCTTGGCCACCGCCCAAACCACTGGCAGTTCCCGGTCGGCCCGCACACCGGACACCTGCTGGGCGTTGAGCGCGAGGTCGTCGCCCAGCACACCGGCGGTCTTCTTCGTGGCGACCTTGGTCAGAACGGCGACGTCGTCCAGGATGGTGGCGATGTCGTCAAGCAGGGCAAGCAAACTGGTGGCCATGGAAACTCCTGGTGTTGGTTGTTAACTCGACTCAGCCGAGTGGGCGCTTCAGGCGCAACTGGTCGATGCGGCCACCGGGCACGGCCACGGTGCGGGCGCTGGCCATGTCGCGGCGGAAACCCGCCAGCTCCATGAAACGCAGCGCACGGTCACTGGCCAGCGGCAGCCAGCTGGTGACCTGGGTGCAGCCTTCTTCCACCAGACCGTCGCGGGCAGCGTCCCACAGGGCCACACCCACGCCCTGGCCCCAGTGGGCCGGCAGCACGTAGATGGACCAGATTTCACCGACCGTGGGCTTGGTGCCTTTGTCACGCGAGCGGTCAAAACCGACGAAGCCCACAACCTTGCCCTCCAGCGTGGCCACGTGAACCTGTGGCTCACCGTAGTTGACGGCGTCACGCCAATGGGCCACACGGTCGGGATTGGCCAGAGCGGCCAGCGAGGCTTCGGGCACGCGGCCCTCGTAAGCGGCGCTGGCGGCGCTGGCGTGGATGGCGGCAAGGGTGGCCGCGTCGCTCAAGGTGGCAACGCGGACTTCGCAGACGGGCATACTGGACATGGTGAAAAAATCGATCTGAGCTAAATCATCAATGGGCCAGAATTGTCGCTGCAAATGACGACCCACCAGTTGTGCATCGAACCCGCCGGCTGGCCACTGCCTGCCGACGCGGCGCAAACCCTGCTGCACTCGGCCGAAAAGGCCGGCGTCACGCTGCCCAGTTCGTGCCGCAACGGCACCTGCCGCACCTGCCTCTGCCAGCTCACGCAAGGGCAGATCCACTACCAAATCGACTGGCCGGGCCTGAGCGCCGAGGAAAAAGCCGAGGGCTGGGTGTTGCCCTGTGTGGCCTACCCGCTGTCCGACGTGACCCTGCAGCAAGCCCAGGCCAAGCGCACCGGGCCGTGGTCTGTGTCACAGTAATGGACATGCACCCGCCCCCGCACGCCACTGCCGCCCGCTTCGCCGAGATGGACGAGCTGCAGGCCCTGCTGGAGAGCGGCCATGCGCATTTTCAGAGCCGGGTGGTCTGCCACAGCGCGCACAAAGGCCAGCGCTTCCCGGTCATCACCGCACAGTTGGGTTCCAACGACCCGCAGGCCCCGGCGATTGGTTTTTTTGGCGGCATCCACGGCCTGGAGCGCATTGGCACGCAGGTGGTGCTGCACTACATGCGTGCGCTGCTGGCGCGGCTGCAGTGGGACGAGTCCCTGCACCAGCAGCTGCAGTCGGTGCGGCTGGTGTTCATGCCCATCATCAACCCGGTGGGCATGTGGGCGGGTACCCGGGCCAACGGCCACGGCGTGGACCTGATGCGCAACGCGCCCCAGCAGGCCGATGCGCGCGTGCCCTTCCTCGCCGGTGGCCAGCGCGTCGGCCCCTGGTTGCCCTGGTACTGTGGTCGCCCCGGTGCGCCGATGGAAGCCGAAAGCGCGGCACTGGTGCAGGTGGTGGCCGAAGAACTCGCCAGCCGGCCTTTCAGCCTGGCGCTGGACTGCCATTCCGGCTACGGCTTTGGCGACAGCATCTGGTTCCCCTACGCCCGCACCCGCCAGATGATGGCGCACCTGCCGGAGATGTACGCGCTGAAGATGATGCTGGAGCAGTCGCACCCGCACCACGGCTACAGCTTTGAGCCGCAGAGCCGGCAGTATTTGTCACACGGCGACCTGTGGGACCACGCCTATGACCAGGTCCCTGGTGGCAACATCTTTTTGCCGATGACGCTGGAGCTGGGCTCGTGGCTGTGGATCCGCAAGAACCCCTGGCAGCTGTTTTCTCGCCAGGGCATCTTCAACCCCGTCAAGACCCACCGGACCCGCCGCGTGCTGCGCCGCCACGCCAGCCTGCTCGACTTTCTCACCCGCGCCGCCTTTGGCGCACCGCGCTGGCTCCCGAGGGCCGACCGGCGCGAACGGCTGTTGGCCTACGCCGCCGACTACTGGAACCCGCATGTTCCGGGTTGACACCTTCTGGGTTGACGTCCTGCCATGAGCCGCTGGGTGCTGCTGCGCGGCCTGACGCGCGAGTCCCGGCACTGGGGCGACTTCCCCGCGCAGCTGGCAGCCGCCACCGGCTGGCCCTGCACCCTGCTGGATTTGCCCGGCAACGGCGACCAGGCCCACACCCCCTCGCCCACCGATGTGGCCGGGATGGTGGCCTTCACCCGCCAGGCGCTGCAAGCCCTGGGCATGCAGCCGCCCTACAGCGTGCTGGCCATGTCGCTGGGCGGCATGGTCGCCACCCACTGGGCACAACAGCACCCTGGTGAGCTGGCGCGGCTGGTGCTGGTGAACACCAGCATGCGGCCGCACAACCGGCTGACCCAGCGGCTGCGGCCGCGGCGCTGGCCAGCGCTGGCGGGCATCGCTTGGCATTGGTCGAACCCGTTGGCAGTGGAAACGCGCGTCCATCGGCTGACCTGCAACCGCACCGACACGCTGGCACAAGACGTGGCGGCTTGGCGCGCCATCCGCCTAAGTGCGCCGGTGTTGGCCGCCAACGCCTGGCGGCAGCTGCTGGCGGCGGCGCGTTTTTCGGCACGGCCCGAGGCGCCTGTCTGCCCGGTGTTGTTGTTGTCGTCAGCGCAAGACCGGCTGGTGAACGCGGTGTGTTCGGCCACGCTGGCCAGGGTGTGGCAGGCTTCTCACCGGCAGCACCCCTGGGCCGGGCACGACCTGCCGCACGACGATGCGCCCTGGGTCTGCGACGCGGTGGCTGCCTGGTTGCCGTCGGCTGCGTGCTGATCAGGCGGCCTGCAGCGTCCACACCCCGGCCGGCGGCGCGTTGCGCCAGACCGAGCCGACGAAGTGCCATTTCAGGCCTGCCGGTGGCCGGAACGGCGCACGCGGCTGGTAGGTGAACTGCACCAGCTTGCGCGCCGGGTCGGCCAGCAAAAAGCGTCCGATGCTGGCACGGGTGTCGCGGGCCACATCGGACGGCAGCGAACGAAACGGCAGGCTGGACACCAGTGTGGTGCAGGGGGGCGCGTCGGTCAGGCTGTCCAGCACGCTTTCAGCGGTGTCCTGCCGCACGTCCAATGCAGGAAACTGCTGCCGCAGGTGGTGCGCCAGCCGGGCCTGCACTTCGACCACCATGATGGGTGTGTTCGGACACGCGGCCACCAGCGCCTGCGTCACCGGGCCGGTGCCCGCACCCAGTTCCACCACCAGCTCGGCCCCCAGCGCCTGCCGGGCCATGGTGTCGGCCAGGTAGCGGGACGAGGGAATGAGGGTGCCGGTGGACGCCGGGCGCTGGAGCAGAGACAGGATCAGCAGGGAGGACATTGGCAGGCCGTTGGCACGGCACGGGTTGTTTGGCACAGTGTAGTGTGCAAGTTAGGTGCCAGCCGTGACGTTCCCGTGAATGGCCAAAGCAAGCTGTGTGCAAAAGTTACTGTCCCAGCGGCAGGGCTGCTCAGCCCTGCTGCCGGACCAGCGTCCCCAATGTGACCATGGCCGCCTCCAGTTCGGGGCGCCAAGGGTGGCCGTAGTTCAACCGCACGCAGTGGCGGAAATCGCGGCGGGCCGAAAACATCGGTCCTGGCGCCAGGCTGATGCCTTGCGCCAGCGCCTCGCGGTGCAAACGCAGCGTGTCAAATCCCACGGCGAATTCAACCCACAGAAAGTAGCCTCCGGCGGGCCGCGACACCTTCACACCCGCCGGGAAATGCCGCGCAATGGCCAGCAGCAGGCTGTCCTGCTGCGCCTCCAGCGCGTGGCGCAGGCGCCGCAAATGCCGGTCGTAGCCACCGTGTTGAAGGTAGTCAGCCAGCCCCATCTGCGCTGGCACGCTGGCCGACAGCGTGGTCATCAGCTTGAGCCGTTCAATGCGCTGGCCAAAGCGGCCGGGCGAGACCCAGCCAATGCGGTAGCCGGGCGCCAGCGTTTTGCTGAACGAACTGCAGTGCATCACCAGCCCCTGGGTGTCGAAGGCTTTGGCCGGCAAAGGGGCCCGCTGGCCAAAATACAGCTCGCCATAAACGTCGTCCTCGATCAGCGGCACGCCGTGCTGCGCCAGCAAGGCCACCAGTGCCCGTTTGCGCGCTTCGTCCATGCTGGCGCCCATCGGGTTCTGAAAGCTGGTCATGAACCAGCAGGCCTTGACCGGGTGGCGCTTCAGCGCCTGCGCCAGCGCTGCCAGGTCAATCCCTTCTTTTGGGTCCACCGGGATTTCCAGCGCCTTCATCTGCAGCCGCTCCAGGGCCTGCAGGCCGGCATAAAAACCGGGCGATTCAATGGCGATCAGGTCACCCGGCTGTGCCACCGCGCTCAGGCACAGGTTCAGTGCCTCCAGTGCACCGTGCGTCACCACCAGTTCGTCGGGCGACTGGGCCATGCCCAGCCCGAGGTAGCGCAGCGCAATCTGCTGGCGCAACGCCGGGTGGCCCTGCGTCAGGCCCGCCACCGTGTCCTGCGGCCGGGTCTGCCGCGCCCCTGCCGCCAGCGAACGCGCCAACCGGGGCAACGGGAACAGTTCGGGCGACGGAAAGGCCGAACCGAACGGCACGATGTCGTCCTGCTGCGCAGCGCCCAGAACGGAAAACACCAGTTCACTGATGTCCACCTGCGCCGGCAGCCGGCGTGGCTGGGTTTGCACCGGCTCGGCCAGACTGTGTCGGCCCAGCCCGGCCACGTAGTAGCCAGAACGCTCCCGCGCCCGCACCAGGCCTTTTTCCTCCAGCCGGTAGTAGGCTGCGAACGCGGTGGAGGGGCTGACACCGTGTTGGCGCGTCAGGGCGCGGATCGACGGCAAGCGGCTGCCCGCCGCCAGACGCCCGTTGCGGATGTCGGTGGCCAGCATCTCGGCCAATGCTTCGTAGCGTTTCATGGGGGCAAGGCCGTTTGGCAGGTGAATCTGATCTTTGAAATATTACGGTTAATTCATCTGATACGGTTTTTTAAAAACCCTCTGATCCTTACATCTGTGCCCCATCGCCGGCATCATCACCCTGTGAACACCCCAACAACACCCCTGCAACGCTGGCGGCTGGCCGCCTTGTTGGCATTGGCTGGCGCCAGCCCGCTGGCCTTGGCCGCCCCACCGACCTTTGAAGACAGCATGGCCCAGCGCACGCTGGCCTGCACCGCCTGCCACGGCCAGCAGGGCCGGGCTGCCAGCGATGGCTACTACCCGCGCATTGCCGGCAAGCCGGCCGGCTACCTCTACAACCAGCTGCTGCACTTCCGCCACGGCCAGCGCCAGTACGGGCTGATGACCAGCCTGATCGACCCGCTGAGCGAGGCCTACCTGAAAGAGATCGCCGAATATTTCGCCGCGCTGGACCTGCCCTACCCGCCACCGCAGCCCAGCACCGCCAGCCCGGCGGTACTGCAGCGCGGCGAACAGCTCGCGCTGCGCGGTGACGCGGCACAGCGTCTGCCCGCCTGCATGGCTTGCCATGGCGCCCGCCTCACCGGCGTGGTGCCCGATGTGCCCGGCCTGCTGGGCTTGCCACGCGACTACGTGAACGCGCAAATCGGCGCCTGGCGCACCGGCCAGCGCCGCACCCGTGCGCCCGACTGCATGCACACCGTCGCCAACCGGCTGTCGCCCGACGACGTGAACGCGGTGGCCAGCTGGCTGGCCGCCCAGCCGCTGCCGGCCAACACCCGCCCGGCCACCGCCGTGCCTGCGCCCAGCGCCGACGCGCTGCGCTGCGGCAGCGCACCCGCCCTGCCCGGCCCGCTGGCCAAGGGGGCGCCATGAAACGCCTGGTTGTGTGCGTGCTGGTTTTTGCAAGCCTCTGCCTTGCACTGGGTGCGGCCGTCTGGGCGCTGAACGTGCGCGGCGAAGCGCCGCTGCCCGCAGCCACAGCGGCCCGCCCCAGCACCAACCCCGCCGACATTGCGCGGGGCGCCTACCTTGCCCGCGCTGGCAACTGCATGGCCTGCCACACGGTGCGCGGCGGTGCCGAGTACGCCGGTGGCCGGCCCATCGACACGCCGTTTGGCACCGTCTACAGCCCCAACCTCACGCCCGACGCGGCCACCGGCATCGGCCGCTGGTCCAGCGCCGAATTCTGGCGCGCGATGCACAACGGCCGCGGCCAAGACGGCCGGCTGCTCTACCCCGCCTTCCCCTACACCAGCTACACGCTGGTGACCCGCGAAGACTCGGACGCGCTCTACGCCTACCTGCAAAGCCGCCCGGCGGTGCCCCAGCCCAACCGCGCGCACGCGCTGCGCTTTCCCTACAACACGCAGGCCGCACTCGCCGTCTGGCGTGCGCTGTACTTTGAGCCCGCCCGCTTCACACCCGACACCACCCAGACCGCGAGCTGGAACCGCGGCGCCTACCTGACGCAGGGCCTGGCCCACTGCAGCGCCTGCCACAGCCCGCGTGACGGCTGGGGCGGCATCGACGCCGCACGCACGCTGGCCGGCGGGCTGATGCCGGTGCAGAACTGGTACGCCCCGGCGCTCACCTCGCCACACGAGGCTGGCGTGGCCCACTGGTCGCCGCAGCACATCGTGCAGCTGCTCAAGACCGGCAGCGCGCCGGGCGCCTCGGTCGCCGGGCCGATGGCCGAAGTGGTGTTGCACAGCACCCAGCACCTGAGCGATGCCGATCTCGGCGCGATGGCGGCCTACCTGCAGCGCCTGCCCGGCACCGTGCCGGCCGCGCCCAAACCCGTGACCACGGCACCGTCACCGCTGGCACCACTCGGCGCCAAGGTCTACGAACAACACTGCGTGGCCTGCCATGGCGACGCCGGCCAGGGCGTGCCCAACGCCTACCCGGCGCTGGCCGGCAACCGCGCGGTGACCCTGGCCAACACCGCCAACCTGGTGCAGGTGGTGCTGAAAGGCGGCTACGCGCCGGCCACCGAAGGCCACCCGCGCCCCTACGGCATGCCACCCTACATGCTGGTGCTGACCGACCGCGAGGTGGCGGCCGTGCTGACCCACCTGCGCAGCGCCTGGGGCAACCAGGCGGGCGCGGTGACTGAACTGGACGTGAACCGCCTGCGGGCCTCGGCATCGCCATGACATGGGCCGCCTGCATTTGCTATCGAATCAATAGCTAAACCGCGAGATTTCACTAAGGCTTGAGGCCGGTTTGGCTTAAAAATCAGCCCAAATGCTTTCCAACCGCCCCCACAGCGGCTTCAAAGGCCGTTTCAGCGGCGTGGGCGCACCAGCGGCGTGCCGGCCTTGGCCAGCACCTGCACGCAGTTGCTGTCTTCACCGGGGCCCGGCTCGAAGGTGGCGGCCAGCGCCAGCAGCGGGTTGATGGCGCCCAGCGCCAGCGCCGCGCCAGCCCGCAAGGCGAGCGCACCGGCCTGCGGCCCACCGGTGGGCGCGGCAAACGTGCCCCCCACCTTGATCGGCGAGCGGAAGCTCAAAATGCTGCGGTCTTTGGGCGACGGCAACAGCAGCAGGTCCAGTGTTTCGTTGGCCAGGCTGATCTGCCCGCTGCCGGTGATGACGGTGTCGCTGGTGTCCAGCACGATGGTGCGGCTGGTCATCAGGCCTTTTTGCACGTCGAAGGCGGCGGCGGCGCAGCGCAGGCGCACCGTGCGGTCACCCGAGACAAAGAACTTGACGATCTCGCCGCCGTCCAGCCCCAGAAACTCCAGCAGGATGTTGCTGATCTCGCCCCGGCCCATCAGCATCGCCATGTTGCCGGAGGCCGAGCCGAGGATTTGCGCGGCCGAGTTGCCCTGGCCGCTCAGGTCCACCTGCCCGGTGAACTTGCCAAAGCCGCTTTTGGTCAGCGCCACCTCGGGGAACAGCTGGTTCAGCTGCAGGCCACTGGCCGACAGTTTGGCCGACACCGGCGTGGGCAGGCTGTTGGCGTCAATGCCCACCTGCCCCTGCACCCGGCCACCGGCCAGGCCGATGTCCAGCCCGTCCAGCGCCAGCTTGCCGCCACTCAGGGCCACATGCACAGTCAGGCTGGTGAGCGGCAGGGTCTTCAGGTTGCGGATGCGGGTGGCGGTGTAGCGGACGTCGGCGTCCATGGTCTTGAGCCGGGCAAAGTCCAGCGCCGTGTTGGGCAGCACCTTGCCGGGGCGGCCGCTGGCCGGCGTGGCCGCTGCGGTGGCGCTGTTACCGGAGGTGTCCGACAAACCGATGATCGGCCCCAGGTCCTTGAAATCGAGCGAGGCCGATTGCAGCTGGCCCGACAAGACCGGCAACGCCGGCGCCGCGTCAAATTTCAACGCCCCGTTCAGGTCCGACTGGCCGAGCTTGCCGTGGATGCCGTCCACCGCCCAGACCTTGCCGTTTTTCTTCAGCTGCCCCTTGACCGCATAACGTGGCGTGCCCGGCAGCACCACGCCAATGAATTTGTAGAGGTCCGCCAGGCTGCGGCCCTGCAGCTCGACAGCGGCGTCGGCCCCGTCCAGCGCGGCCAGGTTGGCCACGGTGCCGTTGGCTTTGAAGCGGGTGGCGCCCGCCCGGGCGTCGATCTGCAAGGCGAACGGCGGTGGGCTGCCCGCCTGCGTCAGCGCCAGCACGCCGCTGGTGCGGCCTTCGGCGGTGAAGGGTTCTTTTTTCCAGCGGCCGGTGGCCTTGAAGCTGAGCGGCAAGCCCGGCACGGCATTGGCTTGTTCATCGATGGCGAACTCGGTCGCGATGTCGGTGTCCAGCCCGGTGAAGCGCAAGCGGCCCTGGTCCACCAGCAGCGCGCCGATGCGCGGCACGGTGCCGGTGTCGGCGGTGTCGCGGCCCAGCGCCCAGGTGCGGCGGCCGTCGGCCTCCAGCTGCAGGCCAATTTCGGGCTGTTGCAGGCGCACGCGGGGCAGCACCACTTGCCCGCTCAGCAGCGGCCAGAGCTCAATGTCCACCTCGGCCTGCTCGGCCTTCACCAGGTAGGGCTCGCTGGCCCACGCCGGGTTGGCGAAGGTCAGGCCATCGGCCACCACCCGGGTGGTCCAGCCGAGCTGCACGTCCAGCCGGCGGGTGATCTCGAAGTTGCGCCCGGTGGTCTCGCTCACATAGCGGTTCAGCGGGCCACGCAACATGTCCCAGGGGAAAAACACCACGGTCAACACCGCCGCCAGCAACAGGCCGGCCAGCACCAAACCAGCGGTGCGCCAGCGGCTTTGCGTGGTGGCGGTCATTGGCTGGCTCCAGACGTGGTGACGTCAACCGCGGGCAATTGCGGTGTGCGCACCACCCGCTCGGTCGGAAAACCGAGCGCGCGGGCTTTGTCCAGCCAGAGCGCGATGTCGGCCTCGGACAGGGTGGGTTGGCGCGCGAGCAGCCACAGGTAGTCGCGGCCGGGCGCGCCCACCAGTGCGATGCGGTAGTCGGGGTCCAGTGCCAGCACCTGGTAGTCGCCCCAGACGACGGGCAGCCAGCTGAGCCAGGCCGGGGCGAAACGCACCTCCAGCTGGCCGGCCTCGGGCTGGCCCTCGCGGGGCACACGGCGGGCTTCGCCACTGGCGTCAATCAGCGTGCCGTCGCTGCGTCGGCACTGGTTCAGCACCGGCACCAGGCCGTTGTTGGCCGGGCCATAACGTGCCCGCACCTGGCCCGTGCAGTTGCGCTGGAACCAGTTGGGCAGGCGGGCGATTTCGTACCAGTCGCCGCTGTAGCGTTGCAGGTCCAGCACAGGCACCACCGGCAGCGGCCCGACCGTCTGTGCGCCGGCACTGGCGGCAGCACACAGGGCCAAGGCCAGCGGCGCCAGAAAACGAACAAGGAAGTGGGGGTGCATGCGGGACCTTTGTGCACTGCCGCAAAAAACAGCAGGTTCATGTTGAGTGTGCGGCAAACAGGCGTGCCAGGCGATCAGGCCAGGTCGCCAGCCCCTGTCAGCGGTGGACTACAGCAGCGCCTTCTGTAAAAAAGTGTAGTTCGTGTCCTACAGACGCAGGTCTTTCAAAGTGCCAACATCGGACCACGTAATGGCACATTCGGCGGAGTGGCCAGCGGACTCTCACAACGCGACAGATGGTGACCATGGCTAGCGGACCGCTCAGAACGTACATTGTTGAAGACAACCCGACGATTCGGGAGAATCTGATTGCGACCCTGGAAGAAATGGCCGGCGTGCAGGCCGTGGGCATGGCCGACAACGAGATCGAGGCCAAAGCGTGGCTGACGCGCGACGGCGCCAAATGGGACATTGCCATTGTTGACCTGTTCCTCAAGCAAGGCAGCGGGCTGGGCGTGATCAGCGCCTGCCGCGACCGCCACCCGTCGCACAAGGTGGTGGTGTTGAGCAACTACGCAACCGCCGACATCCGCCAGCGCTGCCTGGTGATGGGTGCCGACGCGGTGTTCGACAAATCCAACGAGATCGAAGCGCTGGTGGACTACTGCCTGGCGCTGCAGGCCGACTGAAACAGCGGCCTGACTGGTCCACCGTCCACCGCGTCCACCGTCAGTCGATCAGCTTGTTCTTCAGCGCGTAGTAGGTCAGGTCGCTGTTGGAGGCGAGGTTCATCTTCTCCATCACCCGGGTGCGGTAGGTGCTCACGGTCTTGACGCTGAGCGACAGCGTCTTGGCGATGTCGCCCGCCGTCTCGCCTTTGGCCAGCTTCAGGAACACCTGGAATTCACGCTCCGACAACTGCTCGTGCGGGTGCGAGGTGTCGTCCTTGCGGTTGAGTTGCTGCGCCAGCAACTCGGCCACGGCCGGCGTCAGGTGGCGGCGGCCGAGCGACACGGTGCGGATCGCGTTGACGATCTCCATCGGGTCGCATTCCTTGTTGAGGTAACCGCTCGCGCCCTGGCGAATCAGGTTCACCGCGTAATGTTCTTCGGGGTAGCCGCTCAAGATCAGGATGGCCAGGTCGGGCGCCTTGGCACGCAGCATGGCCAGCACATCAATGCCGCTTTGGCCGGGCATGGACAGGTCCATCACCAGCACGTCGAGCTCGGTGTTGCGCACGAGGTCAATCGCCTCGCTGCCACTGGCCGCCTCGCCCATCACCCGCAGGTCCACTTGCTCCGAGAAAAACTGGCGCAGGCCCGACCGCACGATGGCATGGTCGTCCACGATTCCGACTTTGATCATTGGCTTGTGTCCTCTCAGGGCCTGTGAATACCAGCCGCACCATGCGGCCAGCGCCCGTGGCTGGGTGTGGCGATTATTCACGAATTACCGGCTTCTGCAGCATGCCCGCCACCACTGTGGGCGCCGTCCTACACGGTGACCCACCCGCCGCCCACACGGGCCACCGGCGCACGCCGATAAACCCACCTTTCCCTTCTCCGTAAGCTTCACAGCATGGTGTTGCAGAGGGCAATACCGCAACCTACAGCCTGTCGGCAAGGAACCTCCATGTTGCACTATTCAGTTGTCTTTTTTGTCATCGCGCTGATCGCAGCGGTGTTCGGTTTTGGCGGCATCGCCTCCGGCGCAGTGGAGATTGCCAAAATCCTGTTCTTCGTTTTTGCGGTGCTCGCCATTGGCGGCTTCCTGGTCAATCTGTTCAAGAAGCGCTGAGCCCAGACGCAACACCTCACCGTTTTTTAACCCTCAAAGGAGTTCACCATGTCCCTCACCACCACCCGCAAACTGTCTGACGACGTGCTGCAATCGGCCGAGCAAGCGGTTGAGTCCACCCGTGCGCTGGCCAACGAGTCGCTCGACCAGGCCAGCTCCAAAGTGCGTGAACTGCAAAGCAGCTTCAAGCCCGCGCTCGACGAAATGGCAGAACGTGCCCAGCAGGCGCTGCGCCGTGGCCTCGACACCGCCACCGAAACCCGCCTGCAGGCCCAGAAGTCGCTCGGCCGTTATGCTGACGCCACTGGCAAATACGTGTCCGAGCAACCGGTCAAGTCGGTGTTGATCGCGGCCGCCACCGGTGCCGCCCTCGCCGCATTGCTGATCGCCGCGACCCGCAACAGCCGCAACTGACCTTCCCCGCCGTCCCGCCTATGCTGCACCCGATCTTTTCGCTGTTGATGAACCGACCCGACCTCGTGGTCGACCATCTGGCCGGTTATGCCGCGCTGGCGAGCGACGAGGCCGCCCACGCGGGCGGCGCCTGGGTCGGGCGACTGGTGGCGTGGTTGCTGACGGTGCTGCTGGCAGCGGTTTTCGTGGCACTGGCAGGTGGCGCGGTCATGCTCGGCGCCATCCAGCAGCAGTTCCATTGGACCTTGGTTGCCGTGCCAGGGGCCACCGGCCTGCTGGCCTTGGTGGCCTGGACTCTGGCACGGCGACCGCTGGTGACACGCGCCTTTGGCGAACTCCGCCACCAGCTGGAGACCGACCTGGTAGCCTTCAAAACCGCGGGCCAGGCCCGAACCCCTTCCCATGGCAACGCCTGACACCATCCTTCCCCTGCCGGCCAGCAGCCGATTGCAGCAAAGCCGACAGGCATTGCTGGTGCAGCTCGGACGCGCCGAACCACCAAGCCACGGTGAAGAACCCGCTGCCAACGGGCCGAGTGCAGCTGGCTCCGGCGGCCAGTGGTGGCGTCTGCTGAAACGCACCGCCCAGCGCTGGTGGCAAAGGCACCCGGCCAGCACCGTGACCGAAGTGGCCATGCCATTGCTCGGCGCCTACACGCGGCAGGAACCGCTCAAGGTGCTGGGTCTGGCGGCATTGCTCGGGGCTGCGGTGGTGGTCACCCGCCCATGGCGGCTGTTGTCGGCGGGTGCGTTGCTGGCAGCGACTTTCAGGCCAGCCGACATGTCGGCGCTGGTGCTGTCGATGCTGACGCAGGTGTCGGCCGACACCCCGCGCCACAACCCTGCAACGCCGGACACCGGTGGTATGCCTTGATTATTTTTTCATGCACTCTGGCTGGCGTGGTGCGACCCGCCGGAATGCCCCATCACCAACGCACTGATTCAACCAACCCAACCGAGAAAACAACATGAAACACCTCCGCGCTATCGCATTTGCCACCCTCACCGGCATCACCCTCCTGTCCGTCGGCTGCGCCGTTGTGCGTGACCAGCAAACCGCCGGCGCCTACGTGGACGACGCGGCCATCACGACGTCCATCAAGGCACGTTTCGTGGAAGACAAGACGGTTGCCGCCACCGCCATCAGCGTGGAAACGCTGAACGGCAACGTGCAGCTGTCGGGTTTTGCCAAGTCGGGCGCCGAGCGTTCGCAGGCTGAAACCATTGCCCGCAACACCAAGCACGTGAAGTCGGTTCGCAACGACGTTGTCGTTCGTCCTTGAGGCTGACGGAACGGGTGTGACCCGTTCCTGAAGTTTGGACGCCGTGCGCTGAAGGCGCGTGGCGTCCCCGCCAAGCCCTGCCCGGTGTTTCACCGTGCAGGGCTTTGCTTTGTTTACTTGAGCTGCACCGAGCCCGACACGGTGACCTGCACCTGGCTCTTGCCGGCTTCCACCGGCACCGCCGAATCGGCCGAGGCCATGGACATCGCCTTGACCATCATGCGGGGCTGCTGGTAGCCCTGGTCGTTGGCATTGACCGACACCTCGCGCAGCGTGTAGCCGCTGAAGCCAAAACCCTTGGCCAACTCCACCGCCTTGGTGCGGAAGCGCTCGATCGCCTGCGACTGTGCTTCCGTCTCGACCTTGGCGCGCTGCTCGCGGCTCAGGCCAAAGCTCACGTTGCCCAGCGTCAGGGTCTGGATCTTGCCGGCGGTGCTGGTGATGCGGGCAAAGTCGCGTCCTTCCAGCACCAGCTCCACCGAACCTTGCCAGCCATTGAGCTTGCCGTCTTTGGCATAGCGCGGGTAGAGGCCGAAGTTGCCCGTGCGCACGTCGAGCTGGCCCGGCTGGGCGGATTTTTTGGCCTCGGCCAGCGCCGTTTCCAGCGCCGCCTTGAGCTGCGTCTGTACCGCGTTGGCGTCGGTGCCATCGCGGGTGGTGGTGAGCGACATGGCCAGCAGGTCCTGCTGCACCTCCACCGTGCTGCTGGCAGACAGCTGCAGCACGTTCTGCGGTGGTGGCGTGACGCCTTGCGCCCAGGTGGCGCCGCTGGCAAAGGCACAGCACACCGCCAAAGCGGTGGCAGACAAATGGCGTTGGATCATGGTGCTACTTTCGTTGGGGAATGGAAAAAGGGAAGCCTGTGGCAGCAGCGCACCACCCGAAGCGGTGGGCCACCACCGGCTCAGCGGCGGCGGTCGTCCCGGCGGTCGTTGCCACGCTGGCCTTCGCGGCTGATCTGCTGGCGCATCGCGGCCCGGTCTTCGGGCGAGAGCTGCCATTGCGGGCCAGCGGGTTGTGCACCGCCGTCCCCCTGCTGGCCACGCAGGGCCGAACGCAGGTCGGTGCGGCGCTGCTGCTCGTAGACCGAGCGGCCGTTGTTCGGGTCCACCCGTTGCTGCGCACACACCGGCGCAGCCGCCAGCAGCACGGCCAACAGGGTCCACAACGGGGAACGGTTTAAACGCATCCTGAACTCTTGAAGCGATCGGGCAGCGGGTGCTGCGAAGTCTTGATGAAAATGACGATAACGACCATTGTGGCCCAGCGCATGCACGCCATAACAACATTTGTAACAGTGTGTCAATCCTGGGCGAGAACGGCGCCCACTGTGGCGCAGGCGCTGCAAAATGGCCTTGTTACAACTTTCAGACCGAACCATGAGCACTTCAGCCGCGCGCCCTGACCGCATCCTGGTCACCGACGACGACACCCGCATCCGCGACCTGCTGCGCCGTTACCTGTCGCAGGAAGGGTTTGAGGTGATCGTGGCCGAAGACGGCAAGGCGCTGACCCGCGTGCTGCTGCGCGACTCGGTGGACCTGATCGTGCTCGATTTGATGATGCCCGGCGAAGACGGCCTGTCGATCTGCCGCCGCCTGCGCTCGGCCAACGACCGCACGCCGATCATCATGCTGACCGCCAAGGGGGAGGACGTGGACCGCATCGTTGGCCTGGAGGTGGGTGCCGACGACTACCTCGCCAAGCCGTTCAACCCGCGCGAGCTGCTGGCCCGCATCCACGCGGTGCTGCGCCGCCGCCCACCGGCCGAGGTGCCAGGCGCACCGTCGGGTGAAGACGAAACCGTGAGCTTTGGCCACTTCGTGTTCGACATGGGCCAGCGCACGCTGCACAAGAACGGGGAGGAAGTGCCGCTGACCACCGGTGAGTTTGCGATGCTGAAGGCGCTGGTGCGCCACCCACGCCAGCCGATGTCGCGCGAGAAGCTGGCGCAGCTGGCGCGCGGCCGCGGCTTCGAGCCGTTTGACCGCAGCCTGGACGTGCAGGTCTCGCGCCTGCGCAAGATGATCGAGACCGACCCGGCCACGCCGCGCCACATCCAGACGGTGTGGGGTGTGGGCTATGTGTTCGTGCCGGACGGCGCCGCCTGACATGGCCCTCCCCGCCCTGAAGGAGCAGGTGGGACTGAGCCTGTTCTGGCGCACGTTTGTGATGCTGGCCGCGCTGCTGGTCGGCAGCATCATGCTCTGGCAACAGACCTTCCGGGCGTTGGAGTTCGAACCGCGCGCGATCCAGAGCGCGCAGCAGATCGCCTCGCTCGTCAACCTGACCCGTGCCGCGCTGGTGTACGCCGACTCGATTGCCCGCGTCTCGCTGATCAAGACCCTGGCCGACCAGGAGGGCGTGCGCATCACCCCGCGCGAACCGGGCGACCGCTACACCCGCTTTGCCCACGACTTTTTCAGCGAACGCATCAGCATCGAGCTGACCAACACCCTGGGCAAAAGCACCGTGGTGGCCAGCGAAGTGAACGGCGAAAAAGGCCTGTGGGTGGGCTTCAACATCGAGGGCGACGACTACTGGCTGTTCACCGACCCGGAGCGCATTGGCCCGGTGGGCAGCAAGACCTGGTTGATCTGGCTGCTCGGCGCGGCCGGGCTGTCGCTTGCCGGCGCGGCGCTGATGGCGCGCTACATCAACCGCCCGCTGAAGCAGCTTTCGCTTGCTGCCAACCGCCTGCGCGACGGCGACTTTGCCGCCGTGCGGCTGGACGAGGCCGCGATGACGACCGAGATCCGCCAGGTCAACATCGGCTTCAACCGCATGGCCGACCAGCTCTCCAAGCTGGAACAAGACCGCGCGGTGATGCTGGCCGGCATCAGCCACGACCTGCGCACCCCGCTGGCCCGGCTGCGGCTGGAAACCGAAATGAGCGTGGCCGACATGGACACCCGCGACCACATGAACGCCGACATCGCGCAGCTTGACGCGGTGATTGGCAAGTTCCTCGACTACGCCCGGCCCGACGCCGCGCCGCTGCAGCCGGTGGTGCTCAAAGACGTGGTGGACGCGGCCGTCTACGCGGTGAAAGACTACCCCGACATGTTGGTCACGCTGGACGTGCCGCCGCAGCTCAAGGTGCAGGCCGACGCGGTGGAGTTGTCGCGCGTGGTGTCCAACCTGCTGGAGAACGCGCGGCGCTACGGCCAGTCCGCCGACACCGGGGTGGCACGGGTCGAGATTGGTGCCCGCCTGAAAGACCACGGTGTGCAACTGAGCCTGCGCGACCACGGCCCCGGTGTGCCGCCCGAGATGCTGAACAACCTGACCAAGCCCTTCTTCCGTGGCAACGCGGCACGCACCGCCGCCACCGGCACCGGTCTGGGCCTGGCGATTGTGGACAAGGCGGTGGCCCGCATGGGCGGCAAGTTCGCGTTGTCCAACGCGGCAGGCGGTGGCCTGGCGGCGCACATCACCCTCAAACGGGTGCGCTGAGGGCTTTGGGCGGCCGTTGGCAGCAATTTTTAAACAAAATTAGCCTCAAGCCCTAGTGAAACCTGGTGATTAAGCTATTGAATCAATAGCACCACAGCCCGCGCCTCAATGCTCAGCCCCTGACCCACCGGGCCCAGGCGCTCGGCGGTTTTGGCTTTCACGTTGACCTGCTCGGGTGCGAGGCCCAATGCCCTGGCGATCGACGCGCGCATCGCCGGGATGTGGGGCGCCAGCTTCGGCGCCTGCGCCACCACCGTGCTGTCCACGTTGGCAACCCGCCAGCCGAGCGCGGCCACGCGGCGCATGGCCTCGGCCAGCAGCGCCGCCGAATCGGCGCCGCGAAACTGCGCGTCGGTGTCGGGGAAATGGGTGCCAATGTCGCCCAGGCCGGCGGCGCCCAGCAGCGCGTCGGTGATGGCGTGCAGCAGCGCGTCGGCGTCCGAATGGCCGAGCAGGCCCGCGTGGTGCGGCACCGTCACGCCGCCCAGCACCAGCGGCCGGCCCGGTACCAGCGCGTGCACGTCCCAACCCTCGCCCACCCGCAGCTTGGGTTCACTCATGTTCGGCTCCTCAAAATGGCGTCGGCCAGGGCAAAGTCGTCGGGGTAGGTGACCTTCAGGTTCTGCGCGCCACCGGGCACCAGCAAAGGCTTGTGCCCGGTGAACTCCATGGCGCTGGCCTCGTCGGTCACCGCGGCACCGGCTTGTTGGTAGGCCTGCATCAGCGCACCGATGCGGAACATCTGCGGCGTTTGCGCCAACCACTTGTCGCTGCGGTCAATGGTGGCTGCCACGCGGCCGCCGGATTCGCTTTTCAGCGTGTCGGGCAGCCGGTGCGCCAGCAGACCACCCACCGCGTCGTGCTGGCAGGCGTCCATCAAGGCGTTGATCTGCGCCGGTGTGACGAGGCAGCGCGCCGCGTCGTGCACCAGCACCCAGTCGGTGGGCTGGGCTTGCCTGGCCAGCACCTGCAAGCCGTTGCGCACGCTCTGCGCCCGCGTGTCGCCGCCGCAGTCGGCCACCGACCAGGCGCCGCTGTGCCCCTCAAAAAAGGCATCGCCCGCCGACACCACCACCAGCGTGTGGGCCACACGCGGCACGGCGGCGAATGCGGCCAGCGTGTGCAACACCATCGGGCGGCCCGCCACCGGCCGGTACTGCTTGGGGCCGCCAGCCCCCGCGCGCGCACCGGCACCGGCGCAAGGGACGAGGGCGAAAAAACGGGTATTGGTCAAAGTGTCGGCTGCTGAGTGCCCCCCATTCTAAAATCCCCCCACGCACCCCCCGCCATCCAGCGGGGGGTGTTTGCCATTTTTCAAAGCCACGTGGACTTACCCAAACTCACCCAAGGCAAGCGCTACACGCTGCCCCGCCCACCCGGTTCTGCCGACGCTTTGCTGCTCGCGCGCCTCGGCGAGCGCGAACGCGCCGCTGGCCGCCGCACGCTGATCGTCACCGCCGACGCCAACGACGCCCAGCGCCTGCTGGACGAAATGGCCTTCTTCCAGCCCGGCCTGCGGCTGGCGCTGTTCCCCGACTGGGAGACCCTGCCCTACGACGCCTTTTCGCCGCACCAGGACCTGATCAGCGAACGCTTGGCCACGCTGTGGCGGCTGTCGCAAGGCGAGGCCGACGTGGTGATCGTGCCCGCCACCACCGCGCTGTACCGGGTGGCGCCGCCGGCTTTTCTGGCCGGCTACACCTTCCAGTTCAAGGTCAAGCAAAAACTCGACGAGGCCAAGCTCAAGGCCCAACTCACACTGGCCGGCTACAGCCATGTGACCCAGGTGGTCAGCCCCGGCGAGTACGCGGTGCGCGGTGGTTTGATCGACCTCTTCCCCATGGGCTCGCTGGTGCCCTACCGGGTGGATTTGTTCGACGACGAGATCGACTCCATCCGCACCTTTGACCCCGACAGCCAACGCAGCCTCTACCCGGTGCCCGAGGTCCGGCTGCTGCCCGGCCGCGAGTTCCCGATGGACGACACGGCCCGCGCCAAGTTCCGCAGCCGCTGGCGCGAGCTGCTCGAAGGCGACCCGACCAAAAGCCGCATCTACAAAGACATCGGCAACGGTGTGGCCACCGCCGGCATCGAGTACTACCTGCCGCTGTTTTTTGACGACACCGCCACCGTGTTCGACTACCTCGGCGCCACCGCCGAGCAGTCCGCCACCGTGGTGCTGCTCGGTGAGCTGGAGCCGGCCTTCCACCGCTTCTGGCAAGACACCAAAGACCGCTACCGCCTGGTGCAGGGCGACCCGGAGCGCCCGGTGCTGCCGCCCGAGGCGCTGTTCCTCGGCACCGAGCAGTTCTACGCACTGGCCAACCAGCACGCGCAACTCGCCATTCGCCCCGCGCTGAACGAACTGGTCGACGACGCCGCCTTCACGCAGCTCGGCGGCCTGGCCGTGGTGCGCGGTGCCGACGAACCCCTGGCCAAGCTGCAAGACCACATCCGCCACAGCGCCCACCGGGTGCTGGTGCTGGCCGAAAGCGAAGGCCGGCAAAGCAGCCTGCTGGACTTTTTGCGTGCCAGCAACATTTCGCCACCCGCCTTCGACTCGCTGGCCGAGTTCGAAGCGAGTGACGAGAAGCTGGGCATCGCGGTGGCCCCGCTCACCGTGGGTTTTGGCTGGGTAGAGCACGGCATCGACTTCGTCACAGAAACCGAGCTGTTCGCCGCCGGCCCCACCACCCGCCGCCGCAAAAAGCAGGAGCAGGTCAGCGATGTCGAGGCGCTGATCAAGGACCTGAGCGAACTCAACGTGGGCGACCCGGTGGTGCACAGCGCCCACGGCATTGGCCGCTACCGGGGCTTGGTCAACCTGGACCTGGGCGAGAAGAACGCCGACGGCACGGCCGCGGTGCAGGAGTTCCTGCACCTGGAATACGCCGACAAGGCCACGCTCTACGTGCCGGTGAGCCAGCTGCACCTGATCAGCCGCTACACCGGCGTCAGCGCCGACGAGGCACCGCTGCACAGGTTGGGCAGTGGCCAGTGGGAAAAGGCCAAGCGCCGTGCGGCCGAGCAGGTGCGCGATTCCGCCGCCGAGCTGCTGAACATCTACGCCCGCCGCGCCGCGCGCGAAGGCCACGCCTTCCACTACTCGCCGAACGACTACGAAACCTTTGCCAACGACTTCGGCTTCGACGAAACCGCCGACCAGCGCGCCGCCATCCACGCCGTCATCCAGGACATGATCAGCCCCCGGCCGATGGACCGGCTGGTCTGCGGCGACGTGGGTTTTGGCAAAACCGAAGTCGCGCTGCGCGCCTGCTTCATCGCGGTGACGGGTGGCAAACAGGTGGCCTTTCTGGCGCCCACCACGCTCCTGGCCGAGCAGCACTACCAGACGCTGAAAGACCGCTTCGCCAAGTGGCCGGTCAAGGTGGCCGAGGTGAGCCGCTTCCGCTCGGGCAAGGAAGTCAGCGCCACGCTGAAGGGCCTGGCCGATGGCACGGTGGACATCGTGGTTGGCACCCACAAGCTGCTGAGCGAGTCCACCAAGTTTGCCAACCTCGGCCTGCTCATCATTGACGAGGAACACCGCTTTGGCGTGCGCCACAAAGAGGCCATGAAAGCGCTGCGTGCCGAGGTCGATGTGCTGACACTGACCGCCACACCCATCCCCCGCACGCTGGGCATGGCGCTGGAAGGCCTGCGCGATTTGAGCGTGATCGCCACCGCACCGCAGCGCCGCCTGGCCATCAAGACCTTTGTGCGCAACGAGGGCAATGGCGTCATCCGCGAAGCGGTGCTGCGCGAATTGAAGCGCGGCGGGCAGGTTTACTTTCTGCACAACGAGGTGGAGACCATCGAAAACCGCCGTGCCCGGCTGGAAGAAATCCTGCCCGAGGCCCGCATCGCGGTGGCCCACGGCCAGATGCCGGAACGCGAGCTGGAGCGGGTGATGCGCGAGTTCATCGCGCAAAAACACAACCTGCTGCTGTGCTCCACCATCATCGAGACCGGCATTGACGTGCCCACAGCCAACACCATCGTGATGAGCCGTGCCGACAAGTTCGGCCTGGCCCAGCTGCACCAGCTGCGCGGCCGGGTTGGTCGCAGCCACCACCAGGCCTATGCCTATTTGATGGTGCCAGACAAGGACAGCCTGACCAAACACGCCTTGCAGCGGCTCGACGCGATCCAGCAGATGGAAGAACTCGGCTCTGGCTTTTATTTGGCCATGCACGACCTGGAGATCCGCGGCGCCGGCGAAGTGCTGGGTGAAAACCAGAGCGGCAACATGCTGGAGGTGGGTTTCCAGCTCTACAACGAGATGCTGTCGGAAGCGGTACGCTGCCTCAAAGAGGGCAAGGAGCCCGACCTGCTGGCCCCGCTGTCGGTCACCACCGAGATCAACCTGCACGCCCCGGCCCTGCTGCCCAACGACTACTGCGGCGACGTGCACCTGCGCCTGAGTTTTTACAAGAAACTCGCCACCGCAAAAAACCCCGACCAGATCGACGCGCTGCTCGAAGAAATTGTCGACCGCTTTGGCAAACTGCCACCGCAGGCACAAACGCTGGTCGACGTGCACCGCCTGCGGGTGCTGGCCAAACCGTTTGGCGTGGTGAAAGTGGACGCCGCGCCCGGCGTAACCCACATCACCTTCAAGCCCAACCCGCCGGTGGACTCGATGAAGATCATCCACCTGATCCAGAAAAACCGCCACATCAAACTGGTGGGCAATGAAAAACTGCGCATCGAGCGCGAACTCAAAGACCCCAAAGACCGGGCCCAGATGGTGCGCGACGTGCTGCGCAGCCTGGGTCAACCGACCACTGAAAAAGCCACCGCATGACCCGCACCGAATTCGCCCCAGGCCTCACTGTTCAAGGCTTCACACCGCCCCTGAAACTCAGCGAGTTCAAGCTGATCGCCTTCGACATGGACTCGACGCTGATCAACATCGAGTGCATCGACGAGATCGCCGACGCGGTGGGCAAGAAGGCCGAGGTGGCCGCCATCACCGAGGCCACGATGCGTGGCGAGATCAAGGATTTCAAGGAGAGCCTGCGCCGCCGCGTGGCGCTGCTCAAAGGCGTGCCAGTGGCCGCGCTGCAGCAGGTTTATGACGAGCGCCTGCGCCTCAACCCCGGCGCCAACACGCTGGTGGCCGCCTGCCAGGCCGCCGGCCTGAAGGTGCTGCTGGTGTCGGGTGGCTTCACGTTTTTTGCCAACCGGGTGAAGGCGCGGCTGGGCATTGACTACGCCCGTTCCAACCAGCTGGCCGAAGCCAACGGCCAGCTCACCGGCGAGGTGGTGGCCCAAAGCTGGGGTGATATCTGCGACGGCGCCGAGAAGCGCCGCACGCTGCTGGAGGTGGCCTCGCTGCTGGGCATCACGCCGGCCCAGTGCATCGCGGTGGGCGACGGTGCGAACGACCTGCCGATGATGGGCGAGGCTGGGCTTTCCGTGGCTTACCACGCCAAACCCAAAGTGCGCGAACAGGCCATGGTGGCGATCGAGTCCGGCGGGCTCGACCGCGTGCTGGAACTGTTGGCTTAAGCGGCCGCGCCCAGCGCCTCGGCCTGCAGCCAGCGCATGAAGTCCTGTGCGTCCGGGTTGTGCGCCGCCCGGCGGGCGGGCACGATGAAATAACCACGGCGCGAGGCCGCGCTGCGGCCAAACGGCGCCACCAAGTCGCCCCGGTGCAGCAGCTCGTCCAGCAGCGGCAGGCGCCCGATCACCACGCCCTGCCCGGCCACGGCGGCGGCCACCGCGTCGGCGTACTGGGTGAAGCGCAGCGTGTTCTTCATGCGCACGCTCTCCAGCCCCATCAAGCCCAGCCATGCGGCCCAGTCCACCGGCACAACATGGCCCTGCAATGTGTCCACCGCCAACAGCGTGTGGTGCACCAGATCGGCCGGCTTGCGCAGCGGCGGGCCTTGCCCCTTCAGCAGCGCCGGCGAACACACCGGCACCACACTTTCCTCAAACAGCGGTGCGGCAGCCTGGCCCGCCAGCGGCGTGAAGCGCACCGCCACGTCCACCTGGCTGCGCTCGAGGTCCAGCAGTTCCATGCTGGCCGAAATGCGCACATCCACACCGGGGTGGCTGGCGGTGAACTTCGCCAGCCGGGGAATCAGCCACAGCGACGCAAAGCTGGGGGTGGTCGTCATCGACAGCTGGCGGCCGACCGGTTCGGCACGCACGCGGGCGGTGGCGTCGCGCAGGCGTTCCAGGCAGTCGGTCACCACCCGCTGCATCACCTGCCCGGCGTCGGTCAACGCCAGTGCACGGTGGCGCCGTTCGAACAACAGCACCCCCAGCGAGGCCTCCACCTGCTGGATCTGCCGGCTCACCGCCGACTGGGTCAGGAACAGCTCGTGCGCCGCCTGGGTGAAGCTGAGCGTGCGGGCCGCCGCTTCAAAGCTGTGCAGCAGGTCCAGCCGGGGCAGTTCACTGCGCGCCATGCCACCCATGGGCAGAGGAAGTGTTTTCGCATTCTTATTTCGCATGCAACGAGTTCCGTTTCATCGCTTTCAACAGAGCGCCATGCTCAGTATATTCATACCCACAGTGAATGTGAAAGGAAACAACATGCGGTCTACACCTCCCCTCCAACCCGAGCGCTTCGATCTGGGCTTGCGGCGCGAAGCCATGTTCAGCGTGCCCGACGCGGCCGGCATTGAAATCCTGTGCCGCAACGGCATTGTCTGGATCACGCTCGATGGTGACCCACGCGACATCGTGCTGGAAGCGCACGACCGCTTCACCACCACCGAGCACCGCCGTGCGCTGATCTACGCGATGCAGCCGTCGTGCATCAGCGTACAGGCCCCCACAACGACCTCACGCCGCCGCCGTGCAGGGCATGGCCTGTTGCTGGAACAGTTGCCACATTAGGGCGTGTCCTACAGGCAGGGTGTCTGCCTGCCCACAGACGCGTGCCAGGCGCAGGGCTACAGTGGTTTCAAAGGTGGCCAGGCACTGGCCGCCCTCTCACACCACTTGAACAGGAACACTCATGCACAACACCACCCACCTGACCACCGACACCGGTGACGCACTGGCCCAGCGCGTGAACAATGCCAGCACCGCGCTGCACCACAAGATTGACAACCTCGCCACACCAGCCCACGGCGTGATCGATGGCGCGGCCACCGGTGCCCACCAAACGGTGGACAAACTGGCCCAGACACTGAACCGGGGTGCGAGCACCGTGGGCCAGCAGGTCCAGCGCATCGTGGACGCGCCCACCGAACTGGCAGATGCCGCGTGCGGTGCCATTCAAAAGCACCCTTTGCGTGCGGTGGCGATCAGCCTCGCCGTCGGTTTGGTTCTGGGCCGCCTCAGCGCCAGCCGCTGAAACCCGCTGCGCTGAGCTGCACCTGAACGGGCCCGGTCAGCGGGTTGTGGCTGGCAAACCCAGCTTGGGCACCCAGACATTGCCCGACACCTGCACCGGCATCACGCTGGCTTTGGGCAGGTTGAGGCTAGTGGAGCCGGTCAACAGGTACTGGTCTTTGCCACCGTACAGCAGCAGCACCAGTTTCTCGCCCGGCTTGAGGCGCGCGGCCACGCCGCTCATGTCCACATCGTGGCGGCCGAGGCCCTTGAGCGGGGTGATCTGGTTGTCCAGCAGTTCGTAGACCGGCAACAAGGCGTTGTGCTGGATACCGAGCCCGGCGAACAGGATGGGTGTGCCACGGGCCAAGGGGCTGCCGGCGCGCAAGTCCACCTCCAGGCGGGGAATGCCACCCACCACTTCGCCACCCGCGGGCGCGGTGAACAGCGGCACGGCCACCGGCACTTCAGGCAAGCCCGCTACCACGGTGGTGTTGCGCACCGGGAACTGGGTGCCGGCCCGGCCCACGGTGAGTTGGTCCACCAGCGCCGCGTCGGTGCCGGAAATTGACAGGCAGATCTGCTTGGGCACGGCCGAAGCAGCGCCAGCAATGCCCTTCAGGTGCTCTTCAAAAAATCCCAGTGCGCCGGCGGCGGGGTCCACCGTGCCGCATTTTTCATTCAACACATCGGCCGGGTGGTAGACCAGCTGGCCGATGTCGGGCGTGACCTGCAGCGTGTTGTGGCCCACCTGGGTCGTCAGCAGCCGCACGTCGCCACCCTGCTTCTTGAAGCAGGTGTAGTTGCTGTGGCCTTCGTTCAGGTTGAACAAGGTGTCGCGTATGCCTTGCACCAGCAGCACATTGACCTTGCCACCGGGCACCGGCGGGCGCTCAGGCCGGGTGCCTGGGCCGCCATTGGTGGCCACAGGCTGGCCTTCGCAGAAGTAACGGTTGCTGTGGTACAGCAGCAGGTCTTTCAGGCCCGGGGACAACTCGTTCTGGGCGAACGAGGTGATGAAGCCGTTGAAGATGAAAGGGTCGAACCCGGTGAGGGTTTTCAGGCCGGTCAGGTTGCCAATGCCAAACAGCGCCACATTCCACAGCGTCTTGGGCACGTTGCCCTGGCCGAGGCTGTAGGTCAGGTCGTACGGTGCCCACATCGGCACCATCGCGTCGAGGCGTTTCTTCGGGTCGATGTTGTGGATCAGGTACTGGAACATGCCACCGTAGGAGGTGCCAATCGAGCCCAGCACCAGGTTGTGCAAATCGGTGCCATCGGCGCTCAGGCCGTACTTGAGCCAGTTCAGGTTGGCCTCGGCCCAGTCGAGCACGGCGAGCAGGTCTTTGCCTTCAAAGTCCGGGTCCATCACACGGTCGGAGCCGTTGCTGTCGCCATGGGCGCGCTCGTCGATGCTGATGACGCCATAGCCTTTGTCAATAAAAACGCCGATGTCGGTGAAGTCTGAGCCCAGCGGGTTGGCAAAGTCCACTTTCAGCGGGCCAAACGGCACGGGGCGGCTTTTGTAGCGTGCGCCCTGGAAACCATGGCTGTGCAAGATGAGCGGGTAGGTTTGGCCCCCTTCCAGCGTGGCCGGCTCGAACACGGTGAAGGCCACCGTGTCGCCGGTGGCGGGCACCTTGATGAACACCGAATAGCTGCGGCCGGCGCGCGACGCGCCCGGCGTGGGCGTGGCGGGCACCACCGACGCGTCACTCACTGGCACTGGCGCAGCGGTTGGCGCCACCGCTGCAACGCTGACACGCGCCGTGTCTGACGCGGCCCCATCGCCACCACCACACGCGGCCAGCAGCACAGACAACCCCACCGCCGAAGCCAGTCGATAAACATGCATACCAATCACCTACAAAAACGTGTTGTGCGGACTGTCGCAGAGAAAAGGTGCAAACCTGTCCCTTACACGACACTGACTTAGGGCTTTGACTCTGATCTGCTGCGGCGGGCGCGATTTCCGGCAATCGTTCACACTTTGGCTTGCGCTTCATGCCCTGAGCCCCATGTGTTTCAGATGAACCCTTTCTCGATCCTCGACCTCTCGCCCATCACCCAGGGCAGCGACGCCGCCCAGTCGTTCCGCAACACGCTGGACCTGGCGCAGCATGCCGAACGCTGGGGCTACCAGCGCTACTGGCTGGCCGAGCACCATGGCATGCCCGGCATTGCCAGCGCCGCCACCGCGGTGCTGCTGGGGCACGTGGCCGGTGGCACGTCGACCATCCGCGTGGGCGCCGGCGGCATCATGTTGCCCAACCATTCGCCGCTGGTGGTTGCCGAACAGTTCGGCACGCTGGCCGCGCTCTACCCCGGCCGCATCGACCTCGGACTGGGCCGTGCGCCTGGCTCCGACCAGGTCACCGCCCGTGCGCTGCGCCGCAACCTGTCGTCCGACAGCGACGCGTTTCCGCAAGACGTCGTGGAGCTGATGGACTACCTGTCCGACCACCCCCGCCAGCCGGTGCAGGCGGTGCCGGGACGCGGCGCCAAGGTGCCGGTGTGGATTCTGGGTTCCAGCACCTTTGGTGCGCAGCTGGCGGCCGCGCTGGGCCTGCCCTATGCGTTTGCATCGCACTTCGCACCAGTGCAAATGGTGCAGGCCATCGACATTTACCGCGACAACTTCCAGCCTTCGGCACAGCTGGCAAAACCGCATGTGATGCTGGGCTTCAATGTGTTTGCGGCCGACACCGACGAAGAAGCTAAGGTGCTGGCCAGCTCGGCCCAGCAGGCCTTCGTCAACCTGCGCAGTGGCCGGCCCGCACCGCTGCCACCACCGGTGCCCGGCTACCTCGACCACATTGGCCCACAGGAACGCGCGCTGCTGAACAACGTGCTGGCCTGTTCGGCCATTGGCGCACCCGACACGGTGCACGCCGCGTTGCACGAGTTCATCGCCCGCACCGGGGCCGACGAGCTGATGATCACTTCACAGATTTTTGACCACCAGGCGCGGCTGAAGAGCTACGAAATCACCGCTGCACTGCAAACGGCCACGGCCTGACAGTCCCCGTCAATCGCCCGTGGGGGAAAGCCCAAACTCAACGATGGCCGGCAGCGTGCTCAGCGTCAGCGCCAGGGCGCGCAGGTTGTCGGCCTGCATGGTGCGCACCATCATGCGGTACTCGAACACGCCATCCCGAGCCTCCAGCCGATAACTCAGGTTGGCGACGCTGAAGCCATGCTCTGCGAGCAAGGCCAGCAAGCCGGCTTCGGGCATCACCGCGTCGCGGCGGAACCGGATCACCAGCTGTGCGTACTGGTTGGTCGGCATGCGCCCTTCGATGTGGCGGAACAAGGCCAGCACACCCAGGGTCAGCAAGGTGGCCACACTGCCGGCGAAATAGAACCCCACCCCCATCAGCACGCCGATGGACGCGGTGATCCAGATCGAGGCGGCGGTGGTCAGCCCGCGCACCGACAGGCCCTCCTTGAAGATCACACCGGCACCGAGAAAACCGATGCCGGTCATGATGCCTTGTGCCATGCGGGTTGGGTCCACCCGCACCACGTCGCTGCCACCACCGGTGAACCAGTACGACTGGTACAGCGTGACCAGCATCAACAGGCTGGAAGCCAGGCACACCAGGGTGTGGGTGCGAAAGCCCGCAGGCCGACCATGGAAGCTGCGCTCCAGGCCAATCAGGCCACCGGCCAACACCGCCGACACCAAATGCAGACAAATCTCGCTGTACAGCGTCAGGTGCGCCGCATCAAGCCAGGAACCCAACATCGCACCTCCTGCTACATGCCCGCCATGCTACGCCGCTGCGGCAGCGTCGCAACGACCGATTCGGCATAAGCAAGCGCCCAAATTGTCTGTGGCCCGCCCACGCGGCACCGCCTCAGCCGCGCCGGCCGCCCTGCCCGTTCTGCCGCGCCAGGTGCACCTGGTGCAGCGTGATCTTGCGCACCTCTTTCTGGCTGGTTTCGATGTGGGTGCGCAGCAGCAGCGTGGCCTGGTCGGCGCGCCTGCGCTGCACGGCTTTCAGGATCTTGGCGTGTTCGTCGTAGGTGGCGTCGATGCGCGGCTGCTGGGTGAAGTCGAGCCGGCGGATCACGCGGATGCGCTCGGTCACCTCGCGGTGCACCCGGGCGATCTCGGCATTGCCGGCCCCCACCACCAGCGCGCAATGGAACGCCTCGTCCCACTGCGCCACCTGCACCGTGTCGGCGCTGCGCTGCGCGGCCGGCACCAGCCACACCGCCGCCAGGCTGTCGAGCAGCGGTTGGGCCAACGCCGCGGTGCCGGTGCACAGCCGCTGCACGGCGGTGGTTTCCAGCACCATGCGCAGGTCGTACAGCTGCTCGAAGCGGTCGAAGTCAAACGGCAGCACCCGCCAGCCACTGCGGAACAGCACCTCGATGAAACCCTCCTGCTGCAACCGGGTCAGCGCCTGCCGCACCGGCGTGCGCGACACGCCCAGCCGTTCGCTGATCTCGTTTTCCGTGAAACGGTCACCGGGCACCAGGGTGAAGGCGGCAATGTCCTGTTTGAGTTGGTCGTACACGTCTTCGGCACGCGAACGGAAGGCCGCCGACGCGAGCGGCTTGGGGGCAGAGGTGGGCATCATCGGATGTTAGCTGGCACGGCTCAACCGAGCCAACTGACGTGCGCAGACACCACGCGCCAACCCTCGGCGGTGCGCACCCAGGTCTGGCTTTGCCGGCCGGTGGCGGTCTGACCTGCGCGCTGAAATTCGATGTTCACCGTGGCCGCGTCGTGGCCGTAGGTGGTGATCTCGCGGCGCAGCGTGGTGCGGGCCAGCCCCTGCGGCGAACGGCCGGCGCGAAAGGCCTGGATCGCCGCGTAGCCGTACAGGTTTTCGGTGGCGCCATAGCGCAGTGTGTGGGGGCTGTCCCAGAAGAGTTCGTCCAGCACCGCCACGTCGTTGGCCACCAGCGCGGCCTCGTAGCGGTCGGACTGGTGGGTGACTTCGGCCAGCACCTCCGGCACATTGACAGGCACATTGCCCTGCATCACAGCACCGCCGGTTTGAAGCACGCGGTGCCGGTCTGCTCCAGCATGCGCGCGGCGCGCAGCGCCAGGTCTTCGCGCCAGGGCGCGGTGATGATCTGCACGCCCAGCGGCAAGGCGCTGCCTGCGGGCCACATCGGCGCGGCCACCACCGGGCAGCCAGCGAACGACACCGGCTGGGTCAGCAGCCCCAGTGCGGGCCGGCACGGGTGGCGCACACCGTTGATCTCCAGCCACTCGGTGCCCAGCGGCTGCGCCACAACGGGCGTGGCGGGAGCGAGCAACACGTCCCACTGATTGAACAGCGCGTTGACGCGGTCGCGGTAGACGCGGCGGAAGCGCTGCGCCTGCAAGTACCAGGCGGCGGGCTGCAAGGCACCGGCGATGAAGCGGTCCACCGACAGCGGCTCGAAGTCGTCAGGCCGGGTGCGCAAATCGTCCAGGTGCAGGCTGCCGCCTTCGCTGGCGCTGGTGATGAAGGCGGCGGCACGGCCCAGCGCGGCGTCGGGCCATGGGGCTTCGTCGCGGGCCCCGAGTGCTTGCGCGGCGCGGGCCACCACCTCGCGGGCGGCCGGGCTGGCGTGTTCGTGGAAGTAGCCGCCGAGCACGCCGATGCGCAGGCCGTCAATGCCATGCTCCAGCGCCGCGGCGGCAGGCTGTACCGCGGTGGCATGGCAACCAGGGTCGAGCGGGTCGGCGCCCTGCATGGCGTCGTAGCTGTGCGCCAGCAGGGCCACGCTGTTGGCGAACGGCCCGAGGTGGTCGATGCTGTGCACAAACGGGTAACTGCCGCGCCGTGACAGCCGGCCAAACGTGGGCTTGAGCCCCCACACGCCGCACAGCGACGAGGGCACGCGGATCGAGCCATTGGTGTCGGACCCCAGCGCCAACGGCACTTGCCCGGCCGCCACCGCCGCCCCGGAACCACCGGACGAACCGCCAGCGCTGCAGCGCAAGTCGTGCGGGTTGTGGCAGGCGCCGTCGTGGCTGTTTTCGGTGGTGAAGCCGTAGGCGTACTCGTCCATGTTGAGCGCGCCGACCAGCACCGCGCCGGCGTCGCGCAGGCGCTGCACCAGCACCGCGTCTTCGGTGGCGGGCGGGTGGCTGCGGTTGATTTTGGAACCGGCCCGGGTGCTCACACCGGCAATGTCGAACAGGTTCTTCACCGCGTAGGGCACACCGGCCATCGGCGGCAGGGGTTCGCCACGCTGGCGGCGGACATCGACCGCGTCGGCCTCGGCGCGGGCGCGGGCAAAG
Organism: Pseudomonadota bacterium; assembly: GCA_040384665.1. Lineage (GTDB taxonomy): Bacteria > Pseudomonadota > Gammaproteobacteria > Burkholderiales > Burkholderiaceae_C > PCRC01. The sequence continues at coordinate 224,274 of JAZKIY010000011.1, read as the reverse complement.
GTGTGGTCGGTGAAGGCGTTGACGCGGCCGTCGGTCGCCTCGATGCGGGCGAGGCACACGTCCAGCCACTCGCGTGCACCCACGTGGCCCTGCGCCAATTCATTCACCATGTCGATTGCTACAGTATTCATAGCTGATTCGCCAGGTTCTACTAAGGCTTGAAGGCCAAAGGGCAATAAATTTCTGCCAATTCGTCGTGCAGGGCCAGTTCGGCCCCTTGCAGCAGTGCCGCCAGGGCCGCAGTGCGTTGCAGGTGGGCCGCCACCCGCGCCGCACGGGCGTCGTCCATCGGCACCCCAAGCGTGGCGGCGCTGGCTTGGACGTAGGCCAGGGCTTGCGGCGCGTCCATGGCTCAGCGCCGCACTTCGCGCTGGAAAATTTCCAGGCTCAGTTTTTTGGTGGCAATGAAGCTGGGGTCGGACAGCGTCGCCACGGTGCGCGGGCGCGGGTCGTCGTAACGCAAGATTTCTGCCACGCGGGTGGGCCGCTTGGTCAGCAGCAGCACCTGGTCGGCCAGGTACACCGCTTCTTCCAGGTCGTGCGAGACCAGCAGCATGGTGGTGCCGGTCTGCATGAAGACCTCCTGCAGCTTTTCGCGGATGAACAGCGTCATCTCGAAATCGAGCGCCGAGAACGGTTCGTCCAGGAACAGCACCTCGGGGCCGGGCGCCAGGGCCCGCATGATGGAGGCGGTTTGTTGCTGGCCGCCCGAGAGTTCGTAGGGGTAGCGGTTCAAATCAAACTTCACGTCGAACGACGCCACCAGCTCGGCCATGCGGCGGTCGACATCGGCCTTGCTGCGGCCTTCGAGCTTGAGCGGGTAGGCGATGTTGTCGATGGTGCGCATCCACGGGAACATCGCTTCGCGGTAGTTCTGGAAGACGTAGCCGATCTTGGTGTCTTTCAGGCTTTTGCCGTCGAACAGGATCTCGCCGGAGTCGATGGGGATCAGCCCGGCGATCATGTTGATCAGCGTGCTCTTGCCGCAACCGTTGGGGCCGAACACCGAGACGATCTTGCCTTTGGGAATATCAAGGTCGAAGTTCTCGTACAGCGGCCAGCCGGCGAAGTACTTGGTCATGCCGCGGATGGTGATGTGCGTACCCTCCGGGCCGGGCTTGAAGACCGGCGCCGGTACGTCGGCATAAACAGGGCCATTAACTACAGTGTTCATCGTCCGCTCCAGTGCACGATGCGGCGCTCGGCCACAAGGAAAAGAATGTTCAGCGCGTAGCCCAAGGCGCCTGCCGCCAGGATGGCCGCGTACATGGTCTTGACGTTGAGCACCTGCTGCGCGTCGATGATGCGGTGGCCCAGGCCGTTGTCGGAACCAATGAACATCTCGGCCACGATCACGATCACCAGCGCCATCGACACCGCCGAACGCAGGCCCACAAAGCTGGGCTGCAGGCTTTCCCAGATCAGCACGTCCTTGAAAATCTGCCAGCGCGAGGCGCCCATCACCTTGGCCGCCATCACCCGCTGCTTGCGGGCGTTGATGACGCCGTAGGCACTGTTGAACACCACGATGAGGAACGCACCAAAGGCCGCAATCGCCACCTTGTTGATGTCCGACACGCCGAAGATCAGCAGGAACAGCGGGATCAGCGCCGAACTCGGCGTGGAGCGGAAGAAGTCGATCAGAAACTCCACGCTGCGGTAGGCTTTTTCGTTGCTGCCCAGCAGCACGCCGAGCGGCACGCCAATGACGGCGGCAATCAAAAACGCCTGCACCGTGCGCCAGACCGTGACCACAAAGTCCAGCAGCAGCGGGCCACCGAGCAGGCCGGTGACCAGCGTGGCAATGGTGTCGGACGGCGCCGGCAGCAGAATGGCCTTGATCCAGCCGGCGCGCACCACGATGTCCCAGATGACGAACAGCACCAGCGGCCCCACGAAGGGCAGCAGCTTGCCCCAGGGAAACTTTTTCGGTGGCGACGGCAGAGGGTTGCTGGCGCTCCAGGGCGCTGCGCTGGCAGCGGAGGGAAGGGTATCGGCCATGGCTCAGCCCTTGTAGAGGAGGTTGTCCACAACGAGCTTCTTGCTGAACACGCCTTTCTCGGTGAACAGGTCAAAGAACTTCTGGAAGGCGGCCACATCGGCCGGCTTGAATTCGTTGTAAAGCATGTACGACGCCAGCGGCACCTCGGCGGTGAGCGCGCCGTCAATCGCGGTGTAGCCCTTCAGGTACTGCCGCGCTTCGTCGGGCTTGCTGCGCACCAGCGCAATGCCTTTGGCATAGGCCGCGATGTACTTTTTCGTCTCGGCCGGGTGCTTGGTGATGAACTCGGTGGTCAGCGCGGCCGAGCCGCCATGCCAGGGCGCCATCGGGTCGCCAAGGATGTACTTGGCAATCACCCCGGCTTCCAGCAGCCGCGTGGTGCCGTTCAAACGCCCCACGGTGCCAGTGGGCTCCAGCGTGTAGACGGCGTCCACCTGGCCCGCCGCGAGCGAGGCCACGTGCTGGCCAATCGGCAACTCCACCACGGTGAAGCCGGTGGCGCCGGCACGCTCCAGCACCTCGATGGCCAGCGTCTTGTTCTGGATGCCGGGGCCAGACGCGATGCGTTTGCCTTTGAGTTCGGCAATGCTTTTGACCGTGCTGTCTTTGGGCACCAGAAACTCGTCGAGCACGTATTTGGCGTTGCTCGGATTCGTGGCGATGATCTTGTACAGGCCGGGCGAGGCGATCTCGCCCACGCCCAGGTTGCCCGAGCCGGTGCCGTTGGCACTGCCGTCGGAGCGGCCGGCCAGCATGGCCTCCATCACCTGCTGCGCACCGGCGAACTTGAGCGGTTCGACGTTCAGACCTTCTTCCTTGAAGTAGCCTTTTTCCAGCGCGGCGTAGAACGGCAAACCGGCGGCGATGGGCCAGTAGCCGATGCGGATCTTCGGGCCACTCTGGGCGCGCACGATGGCGGGCGCGCCGAGCGTGCCAACCACCACCGCCGCCGCAGTGGCCAGCACCTGGCGGCGCCGCAGGGGCATGGGTCGGGCAATGGAATCGGGTGGGTCAACAGGGCGCATGGCGTTCTCCAGGTTGCGGGGTCGGGGGATCGTGAAAGGAATGGGCAATGTCGGGTCAGGTCTTGGCGGGCTGCAGCGACGCGGTGTAGCGGCGCCAGCCGCCGAAATGCGAGATGTCCTGCGCACCGTCCAGCGCGGCGGGCTCGCACAGAAAACCTTGCACCGCGCTGCCATCGGCCAGCGTCAGCGTGCCAATGCCCAGCGGCGACGGGATGAGCGCCACAAAGCTGCCGTAGTGGGCCAGCGGCATGTCCCACACCTCCAGCGCAATGCGTTCGCCGAGGTTGGCGGCCACCCGCAACAGGCCCGGCTTGGGCGGCACAGTGCCGGGCAGCGCGTAGAGGCGGTAATGCGGCGCGGTGTCGGTGCGCGCGACCAGCGTGGCGCCGCGCTCGGTGAGCTGGCCGTTGAGCGGCATGCCCGACAGGTGGGCGCCAACCACCGCCACACGCACCGTGGGCGCTGGCGCGATGCCGGGGATCGCTACCGGTGCGGGCAAGGGGGTGTCCAGTGCGCCCTGCAGCAAGCCCGTGGCGTGGTGGTAACGCTGGCCGAGGTCGGCCAGTGGCCAGTCGCACCCTGCCGGGGCAATCAGCGTGATGCCGAACGGCAGGCCATCGGGCCGCAGGCTGCTGGGCACCGAAATCGCGGCGTAGTCGAGCAGGTTGACGAAGTTGGTGTACGCGCCCAGGTTGCGGTTCAGCGCCACCGGGTCGGCCTGCATCTGGGCGATGGTGTAGTGGGTGGGCGCGGTGGGCACCAGCAGCAAGTCAATGCCTTGCCACATCGCAGCGGCCTGCTGGCCATGGGCGCGCAGCCGGACCTGCGCATCGCACCAGTCGGCGGCGCTGTACTGCCGGCCCTGTGCCAGGATGCCGCGCACCGGCTCCACCACCTCGGCCTCGTGGGCATCAAAGAACGGGCGCACGGCGGCGTAGCGCTCGGCCACCAGCGCGCTGTCGTACAGCAGCGCGGCGGCCTGCTGCAAGGGGCCGAAGTCAATGCGCACCGGCACGCCGCCCAGCGCCTGCAACTGCGCAATAGCGTCGGCAAACGCGGCTTCGGCCTGGGCATCGCCAAAAAACGCCAGCGTGTCGGGCACGCCGAAACGGAAACCTGGCCCCCACGGCTGGCGCTGCATGGGCAAGGTGCGGTTGAAAGGGTCCAGCGGGTCGTGCGCCATGGCCGCAGCCAACACCTGTGCGGCCAGGCCCACGCTGCGCGCGAAGATGGAGACACAGTCCACACTCTGTGCCGCCGGCACCACGCCGCGCGCGCTGATGAGCCCGCGCGACGGCTTGATACCCACGATGTTGTTCAGCCCGGCCGGCACCCGGCCGGAACCGGCGGTGTCGGTGCCCAGTGCAAAGTCCACCTGGCCGGTGGCCACCACATGGGCCGAACCAGAGCTGGAGCCGCCCGACACATAGGCTGGATTGAAAGCATTGGGCACCGCGCCATAAGGCGAGCGGGTGCCGTTCAGGCCACAGGCAAACTGGTCAAGGTTGGTTTTGCCGACCAGCGATGCACCATGGCCGAGCAATTGCTGCACCACGGCGGCATGGGCCGGTGGGGTGTAGGCAAACGCGGCGCAGGCGGCCGTGGTGGGCCAGCCCGCCACGTCGATGTTGTCCTTGACGGCAAAGCGCAGCCCTTGCAACACACCCGAGCCACTGCCTGGCAGACCCTGCGCCGGCAACGTGATCCAGGCTGGGGACGTTCGCGATGACGGGTCGCCAGCAGGGGGCGGGCAAGACTCGACAGCGGTTGTTGTGATGTGCACCATGTTGAAGCATCCACTCTTGTATACAAGAAGCGATGCAAGCAGTGTGCCAAGTCAACATTGGGCACCGCTGGCGCGGGCCCGTCACCACCCCGTCTTTCAGTCAGCGTTCTTCCGTCTCCCAGGTGCGAACCGGCCGATGGCCGGGGCGCTGCCAGTCGGGCGGCATCACCAGGTGTTTGAGTCGTTGGCGCAGCGGGCCGGGTGAGAACACGTCGCGCAGCAGGTCCACCATCTCGTGCACGTTCAGCACCAGAAAGTTGTGCGAGCGGATCTGCTGGGTGATGCCGTAGTCCACACTGGCCTTTTCTTCGGCATAGGTGCCGAACCAACGGTCAAAGATGATGAGCACACCGCCATAGTTTTTGTCGATGTACTCGGGGTTGCGGCCATGGTGCACGCGGTGGTTGGACGGGGTGTCGAACACGTACTCGTACCACCGGGGAAAGCGCCCTACGGACTCGGTGTGCACGAAGTACTGGTAGGCCAGGTCCACCGCCAGGCAGAACATCACCACCGCCGGCGGCACGCCCAGCCAGACCAGCGGTACGTAGAAGATGAAGGTCCCCACCAGCGCGTTGAGCACGCTCTGCCGCATGGCGGTGGTGAAGTTCATCGTCTCGCCGCTGTGGTGGGGCACGTGGGCGGTCCAGAACCAGCGCACGCGGTGGGAGGTGCGGTGAAAGCCGTAGTAGCAGAGCTCGGTGGCGATGAAGATGGGCAGGATGGTCCAGCCGTTGACCGGGATGTCGAACAGCCGATGCTGGTACACCCAGGCGTAGATGCCGCCGGTCAGCAGCAGCCACATCACCGCCTCCACCACTTGGTAACTGGCCCCCAGCGACAGGTTGGCCACAATCTCTTTCCAATGGAACTTGTGGGCCCGACCGCGCCGCCGCTCCACCACGAACTCGGCCATGAAGGCCAGCAGGAACAGCGGGCTCATGCCGATCAGGAACACCTGCTTCCAGTCCACGTCCTCGCCAAAGAGGCTGTGGAGCAGCGGCATCAACGCTTGCAACAGTTCTGTCATGGCGGTATCTCCCTCAGCAGGCGCGGGCTTGGCGCTGGTACAGCGCCACAGACAACACGGCGATGGCGGTTTCCAGCACCAGCAAACCCTGCACAAAACCGTTGGGCAGGCCGTCGAGCGCCATCCCCACCAACCGGCCAGCAGCCAGACCACCCAGCATGAGCGCCTGCGCCAGCAAGACCGGGCGCGTGAGCACCGCCCAGCGGGCCCCGGCCATCAAAAAGAGTCCGATGCCGATCTGCATGCCGCCATAGGTGGCCCGCAATTCGTTCAATGCACTCACGGTGTTGACGTTGAGCTCCAGTGGCGCCATGGCACGCAAAGGGTCCAGGAAGGTGTTGGCGCCGATCAGCACAAACGCGACACCGCACGACCACAAAAAGACCCGGGTGAATCGGAACATGCCGGTCTCCTCCATGTGTTGACAACAGGCACCGATCTTCGCCGCTCGCACGGTGCGCCGTCTTGACGGTGCATGCCAATTTTTGACATAGTCTGCCAAATGCCCGCCAACAACGCCCCTGCCAGCACCTATGTGGCCGCCTCGCTCACCGGCTTGCTCACCGCCTTTCTGGACCACCGCGGGTTGACCCTGCCCGCGCTGCGGGCAGAACTCACCCGGCTGGCCCAAGGCCCGCGCATGCCGATCACCACCTGGTGGGCTCTGCTGGACACATTGCAGCAAGCTCTGCCAGAAGAGCACGCGCTGGGCTTGCAGGTCGGTGCCTGCGTGCAACCCCACCATGTGGGGGTGCTGGGCTACCTGGCCCTGTACAGCGAGACACTGGGCCAGGCCTTGCTGCGCTTCACACGCTACCAGCCCTTGCTGCACAACCTGGTGCCGTCGCACATGGGCCAGCAAGGCGACGCCCTGGTGATCCGCTGGGGTACCGAAGACCACCCCTCCACCACCTTGTCAGACGACGTGCTGGTGGCTGGTTTGATGGTCTCTGTGCGCCAGCTCACTGGCCACCATGACCTGCAGGCGCTGCGCATCGACAGCCCACGCATCGCCCCGGCCGACATCGCCCCCTACACGCGGTTTCACGGCTGCCCGGTGCACTTCGGCAGCCCGGTGGCAGCGGTGTACCTGCCCCTGTCGGTGATGTGCCTGCCGGTCAACACCCAGGACCCCCACCTCACCGGCCTGCTGGAACAACAGGCCCAGGCCTTGCTGCAGGCCCTGCCCTCGCGCGATGCACTGCTGTCTCAACTGCAGCGCCAGATCGTTGAGGTGCTGCAGGACGGTCAACCCGATGCCGCCGTGGTCGCGGCACGCATGGGATTGTCTGAACGCGCCCTGTACCGCGCCTTGCAGCAGCGTGGCCTGCGCTACAAGCAGGTGCTGAACCTGCTGCGCCACGAACTCGCCAAAGACTACCTGCGCGCCCCACAACTCTCACTCCCGGACATCACCTTCATGCTGGGCTACGCGGAGCAGAGTGTGTTTTCCCGTGCCTTCCGCCAGTGGGAAGGCGAGTCCCCGCTGCGGTGGCGCCGCCGTGCAGCCGCTGCCGGGCAGTGAACGGCCTGCGCCCGTTAAACTGCCCGAAACCATTCACCCCATGCCCTTCACCACTTTCGGCCACGCGGCCGGCCTGTCCCCCGCCCTGGTGCGTGCTGCCGTTGACCTCGGCTTCCAGGCCCCCACCCCCATCCAGACCGAGGCCATTCCCGCCGTGTTGCGCGGCGCCGACGTGCTCGGCTCGGCGCAAACCGGCTCCGGCAAGACCGGGGCCTTCGCCTTGCCGCTGCTGGAACTGCTGCAACGCAGCCCATCCCTGCCGCCCCGCCGCACCCGTGCGCTGGTGCTGGTGCCCACGCGCGAACTGGCGGCCCAGGTGGGCGATGTGCTGCGCAGCCTGGCACAGCACCTGCCGCAGCCCCTGAAGATTGCGGTGGTGTTCGGCGGCGTGTCGGTCAACCCGCAGATGATGGCTTTGCGCGGTGGAGCCGACGTGGTGGTGGCCACGCCGGGCCGGCTGCTGGACCTGGTGGACCACAACGCGCTGCAGCTCGGCCAGGTGGGCCTGCTGGTGCTGGACGAAGCCGACCGCCTGCTGGACCTGGGCTTTGCCGACGAGCTGGCACGGGTGCTGGCGCTGCTGCCACCGCGCCGGCAAACGCTGATGTTCTCGGCCACCTTCCCAGCCGAAGTAGAAACCCTGGCCAACACGCTGCTGCGCGACCCGGTGCGGGTGCACGTGCCCGCCACACCGGGCGACGCCCCCCTGATCGTGCAGCGCGCGATCCAGGTCGATGCAGCCCGGCGCACACAGCTGCTGCGCCACCTCGTCAAAGAAAACGGCTGGCAGCGGGTGCTGGTGTTTGTGGCCACCAAGTACGCCGCCGGTGTGGTGGCTGAAAAACTCTACAAAGCCGGTGTGTTTGCCACGCCCTTCCATGGCGAGCTGAGCCAGGGCGCGCGCCAGCAGGTGCTGGACGAGTTCAAGGACGAGCGCTGGGAGGTGGTGGTCACCACCGACCTGGCCTCACGCGGCATCGACATCGCGCAACTGCCGGTGGTGGTGAACTACGATTTGCCCCGCTCGGCGGTGGACCATGTGCACCGCATTGGCCGCACCGGCCGCGCGGGCGAAAGCGGGTTGGCGATCAGCTTCGTCACCGCCGCCAGCGAAGCGCATTTCCAGCTGATTGAGAAGCGCCAGGGCCTGCGCCTGCCGCGTGAGCAGATTGCCGGTTTCGAGCCCACCGAGGTGGCACCGCCACCCGCGCCGGGCAACGGCGGCGTCAAGGGCAAACGGCTGAGCAAGAAAGACAAGTTGCGCGCTGAAGCGGCGCGCAACGCGTAGCGATCAGACTTCGTCGGTGTTCTCGGGCGTGGTGTCGGCCTCGCCCGCAGGCCGGGCCTTGCGGTGGCCGTGCTTGGCCAGAATCTCCACATAGAACTGTTCCCCCGCGGTCAGGGCCACACCGTCCATCAGGCCGGTGAGGGCACCGAGGTGCACCACCTCGGCGGTCGCTTCGGTCACGCCGAACTTGCAGTCAAAGTCCCAGAAGTCCACGCCCGCGGGCAGGTCCCGGCGGCGTTCGCGTTTGACGTATTTGCGCACCTCGTGTTTCACCGCTTCGAGCACGCGGTCGCGGTGTTTGCCTTCGGTCTGCAGTTGGAATGTTTTTTTCATGGGGTCCTTCCGTGCTTGGGTTGCCCTGGGAGGGACGTGTGCGGGAGCGTGATGATACGCGGGCGGCTGGTTCACCCAGCCCAGGGCGTGATCTCGTACACCGCGTCGCCAAGGTGGCGGTGCGGGCCAAAGGTGGCGGTGATGGCGGCCATCTCGGCGGCTTGCCACTGCGTGAAGACCGCCAGCTCGGCGTCGGTCAGGGCGTCAGGGTCGGGGGTTTCGCCGTAGGTGGCGACGATGCGCAGGTAGGCGCTGTAGACCGGCCAGACCAATGCGGCATCGCCCAGCGTGGTGTCGAGCGCACGGCGAAAACACCGTTCGGCCGCGTGGCGGCCCGCGTCGGCGGGGCTGTCGGAAGCGCCATCGGCGTCGTACAGGGTCAGTTGGTAAGGCAAGGTCACGGCACATTATTGACCGCGCCGTGCCGGTGCGGCGTCGGCATGGGGGCGAAAGCCCGCTATGCTCCGCCGCATGCACACCGCCCTCCCCACCCCCGGCAAGGAAGAGATTGCCCTGCTGCCACAGTTTGACCGGCTGGGCCTGGACCGGATTGAACTGGTCACCACCGCACGGGCGGCCGAGCGCGCCCTGAGCGAACTGCACACGGCCAGCGCCTGGGGGTTTGACACCGAGTCCAAGCCCACCTTCTTGAAGAACGAGGCGTCCGACGGGCCGCACGTGGTGCAGCTCGCCACGCTGGAGAAAGCCTGGGTGTTCCAGCTGCACGACGCGGAGTGCCGCAGCCTGGTGGCCGCGATGCTGGCGCGGCCAGGCGTTCACAAGGCCGGCTTTGGCCTGGGCGACGACAAGAAGCGCATCACCGCCAAGCTGGGCGTCACACCCGAAGACGTGCTGGACCTGAACACCGTGTTCCGCGAGCGCGGCTACCGCAAGGACATGGGCGTGAAAGGCGCGGTGGCGGTGCTGTTCAACCAGCGCTTCATCAAGTCGCGCAAGGCCACCACCTCCAACTGGGCCAACCCGCGGCTGACGGAAGCGCAGCTGGTGTACGCCGCCAACGACGCCTGGGCGGCGCTGCGCGTGTACCACGCGCTCGGGCTGGCGTGAACTGACGTTGGCTAAGGCCTTCGCAGCAGGTCGAAGTTGAGCAGGCGGGTGGCGATGAAGGTTTCCGCCAGGAAACACAGCAGCGCCAAGAGGAAGCACACCACACCCAGCAAAAAGCCCGTCACCGCCAGCCGGTCGATCTGGAAGGCGGTGGTCTCGCCGAGGAACAACACGATGATGGTCAGGCCAATCAGGAAAGCGCACGAGGTGAGCAGCGCGATGCAGCCGTTCACCAGCCGCCCGCGCAGCCGCAGCTCGGCCAGCTCGCGGTAGGCACGGGCGAGCAGCGCCTCGTCCACCGAGTTGCGGGCACTGTCTTCCACCAGCCGGGCGCGGTCGATGATGCGTGCCAGCCGGCCCACGGCGGCAGCGATCATGCCGGAGACGGCGGTGAGCAGGAACACCGGTGCCACCGCCAGCTGGATGCCGTGGGTGATGGTGCTGGTGTCGATCGGCAAGGCCATGGGCGGATTATCGCGGCGCACCCAAGTCAGGTGCTGACAAGTGCGTCGTAGTAGTGGAAGGCGTGGCAGCTGGCGGCCCAGTGGGCGTTGGTGTGCTGGCGCAGGCCAACACCCACCACACGCCGGCCTGCCGCCTTGAGCTTCTGCGCCAGCGGCAGGAAGTCGCTGTCCCCGCCGACCACCACCACCGTGCCAATGTGGTCAAAGCGGCCAACATCGTCCACCGCGTCCAGACACAGCCGGATGTCGGCCCCGTTCTTGGCGGCACTGCCGGGCGGGAACAGCTGCACCAGGTCCACCGCGTGGTGCAGCAGCGCGTCGCGGTAGCGGCCAAAAAACTGCCAGTTGCAGTAAGCGCGGTGAATCGCCAGGGGGCCGAGCGCGGTGGCCAAGGCCACCACCGCGGCCACGTCCACCAGCGGCTCCTGCACCTTGAAGCGGTTGTCCTGCTGGCTGTAGGCGCCCGGTTGCCGCGCCTCGCATAGGCCGGCGTGCAGGTTTTCAAAGTCCCAGTAGAGCGCCACCGAAGGCGTGACAGATGCCATGTTCAGCCGTGCCCGTGCGACAAGGCACTGACCGCCGTGACCAGCGCAATGCCCAGCCCCAGCCAGCCAATCTGCGCCGCGGTTTCCCGGGCGCTGAGGCGCTTTTGCAACTGGGGAATCAGGTCGGCCAGCGCCACGTACACAAAGCTGCTGGACGCCACCACCAGAAAGTACGGCAGGTAGTCCTGCAGGTAGGCCACCAGCCAGTAGCCGGTGAGCCCGCCCAGCACGGTGATGGTGCCCGCGAGCGACACCTTGACCAGGGCGGCGCGCTGGGTGCGGGAGCTTTGCCGCAGCACCACCAGGTCGCCCATGTGGTGCGGCACCTCGTGCGCCAGCACCGCCAGCGCAGCCACCACCCCCAGGCGCATGTCGGCCATGAAGGCCGACGCGATCAGGATGCCGTCGCCAAAGGCGTGCACGCTGTCGCCGGTCAGCACCGCCCAACCGCCTGCGGTGCCAGAACCTTCCTTTGGCGCATGGTGGTGGCCATGCCCGTGGTCGTGCGCATGGCCATGCTCGTGCCCGTGGTGGTACAGCTCGGCCTTATCGAGCAGGAAGAAAAACACCAGCCCGACCAGCAGCACGATGAACAGGTCGCGCGCGTCGGCATGGGAGTTGAAGGCCTCGGGCAGCAGGTGCATGAAGGCGGTGGCGAGCAAGGCGCCTGCGGCCAGGCTGAGCATGTGCTGGGTGTAGCGGGCCAACAGGCCAAACCCCAGCAGTGCCGCCAGCCAGACGCTGCCAATGCCAGCCAACAGCGTGGCGAAGATGATTGCTACCAAAGTCATAGCTAACTATACAGTCTCAACTAGGGCTCAAAGCCGAAAACGCTTCAAAAACAGCAAAAAGCCGCCGACAGGCGACCTGTGGCGGCTCGTGAGGGGCTCAGAACCGGGTGTCAGGCCACGCCGTTCTTTTTGAACCAGGCCAGCGCACGTTGCCAGCCATCTTCGGCCGCTTCCTTGCGGAAGCTGGGCCGGTAGTCGGCATGGAAAGCGTGGGGCGCGCCAGGGTAGACCACAAACTCCGAGCGTTTGGCCGCGGCACTGCCGGTGGCCAACGCGTCTTTCATCTCGTTCACCGTGGTCAACGGGATGCCGCTGTCGGCGCTGCCATACAGGCCCAGCACCGGGCCGTGCAGGGTCTTGGTCACATTGACCGGGTGCGACGGCGTGTTGGCACTGGCCTGCCCCACCAGCCGGCCGTACCAAGCCACGCCGGCCTTGACCTGCGGGTTGTGCGCCGCGTACAGCCAGGTGATGCGGCCGCCCCAGCAAAAGCCGGTGATGCCCACCTTTTTGCTGCCGCCATTGGCTTGCGCCCAGGCGACGGTGGCGTCCAGGTCGGCCATGACCTGTGCGTCGGGCACCTTGGACACGAGTTCGGCGATCAGCTTGCCGACCTCGGTGTACTGGCGCGGGTCCCCCTGGCGGGCGAACATCTCGGGCGCAATCGCGAGGTACCCGGCTTTGGCCAGGCGGCGGCAGGTGTCGGCGATGTACTCGTGCACGCCAAAGATTTCCTGCACCACCAGCACCACCGGCAGGTTGGTCTTGCCGGCCGGTGCCGCGCGGTAGGCCGGCACCTTGAAGCCCGCCGAGTTGATGGTGACCTCGCCCGCCGTGAGGCCGTCGGCCGGGGTCTGGATGGCCGTCTGCGCCATGATGGGCATGGCGGTGGCGGCATAGCCAACGCCGAGCGCGGCTTTCAGCGCGGTGCGCCGGTTGGGCTGGTCCTGGCCGGGCAGCAGGGCGTCAAAGTCCGCTTGCAGGTCATCACGCAACATGGTAAGTCTCCTGGGTGGTTTGAAGGAAGTTTAGACTCGTTTGCTTCACCGTGTATTTCAAGGAGATTCCCATGCCAACCATCCGCGTCGAGATGATCGAGGGCCGCACGCCCGAGCAGAAAAAAGCCCTTGCCCAGGCCCTGACCCAGGCCGTGGTGAACACCTTGGGCAGCAAACCCGAAGCAGTAGACGTGTTGATGTTCGACGTGCCCCGGGGCGACTGGGCTACCGGCGGCGTGTTGTGGTCGGAGAAAACCTAGTGCGCGCCCTGGCCGCACCGCTGCTGGCCACCGCCCTGCTGGCCGCTTGCAGCACCCCACCGATGGACCCGAAAGCGCCAGGGCCAGTGGCCACCAACCCTGGTGGCGGCGACTGCCGCATGGCAGGGGTCCAGTTCGCGGTGGGCCGCAGCGCCGACGCCGCCTTGCTCGCAGAAGCGGCCCAGCGCGCCGGCGCCAAAACCGTGCGCGTCCTGCGCCCCAACCAGGTCATGACGATGGAGTTCAGCGCGCAAAGGCTGAACCTGGAAGTCGACAGCGGCAACCGGGTGGTGGCCGCACGCTGCGGCTGAGGCCCGGGGCGCCGCGCTTCAGTGGGCCTTGTCCCAGTTCGGCCCCACACCCACTTCGGCCAACAGCGGCACCTTCAGGTCGGCCACGCCGGCCATCAGGCGCGGGATTTCGCTGCGCACCCACGCCACCTCGGTCTCGGGCACCTCGAACACCAGTTCGTCGTGCACCTGCATGATCATCTTGGTGCCGCGCTTTTCGGCATCCAGCACGTCCTGCACGGTGTTCATGCTGAGCTTGATCAGGTCGGCCGCGGTGCCCTGCATCGGCGCGTTGATGGCGGCGCGCTCGGCGCCACTGCGGCGCGGGCCGTTGGGTGAGTTGATCTCGGGCAGGTACAGGCGCCGGCCAAACACGGTTTCCACATAGCCTTTGCTTTTGGCGCTGAGCTTGGTCTCGTCCATGTAGTTTTTCACGCCGGGGTAGCGCTGGAAATAGCGCTCGATGTAGTTCTTGGCGGCGGTGTTGTCGATGCCCAGGTTGCGCGCCAGGCCAAAGGCGCTCATGCCATAGATCAGGCCAAAGTTGATGACCTTGGCATAACGCCGCTGCTCGCTGCTGACCTGGTCTGGCGCCACGCCAAACACCTCGGCGGCGGTGGCGCGGTGCACGTCCATGCCGTCGGTGAAAGCGCGCAGCAAGGCGTCGTCGCCGCTGATGTGGGCCATGATGCGCAGCTCGATCTGCGAGTAGTCGGCGCTCGCAATCACCGAGCCGGCAGGCGCGACAAAGGCCTCGCGCACGCGCCGGCCCTCGGCGGTGCGGATGGGAATGTTCTGCAGGTTCGGGTCGTTGCTGCTCAGGCGACCGGTCACCGCCACGGCTTGCGCGTAGTGGGTGTGCACCCGGCCCGTTCGCGGATGCGCGAGTTGCGCGAGTTTGTCGGTGTAGGTGCCTTTGAGTTTCGAAAGGCCGCGGTGCTCCAGAATCTTGGCCGGCAGCGGGTAGTCCTCGGCCAGCTTTTCCAGCACCTCTTCGTCGGTGCTGGGGGCACCGGTCGCGGTTTTTTTCACCACCGGCAGGCCGAGCTTGGTGAAGAAAATCTCGCCAATCTGTTTGGGGCTGCCGAGGTTGAACGGCTGGCCGGCCAGCTCGTGCGCTTCCTGCTCCAGCTGCATGATGCGCTGGCCCAATTGGTGGCTTTGCGTGGCCAGCGTGGGCGCGTCGATCAACACGCCGTTGCGCTCGATGCGGTAGAGCGTTTCGCTCGACGCCATCTCCAGTTCGTAAATGGCGCGCAGTTTGTCGTCGGCCTGCAGCCGTGGCCACAGCACGCGGTGCACGTCCAGCGTCTGGTCGGAGTCTTCGCACGAATACTCGGCGGCCTTGGCAATATCCACCTGGTTGAACGAAATCTGGTGCACGCCCTTGCCACACAGGTCTTCGTACTGGATGCCCTTGCGGCCCAGGTGCCGCTCTGCCAGGCTGCTCAGCCCGTGCGGCTTGTGCACCTCCAGCACATAGCTCTGCAGCATGGTGTCGTGCGCGTAGCCCTGCACCTCGATGCCGTGGTTGGCGAACACGTGGCGGTCGTACTTGACGTGCTGGCCGAGCTTCTTTCTGCCGCCATCTTCCAGCCACGGCTTGAGCTGCGCCAGCACCGCGTCAATGGGCAGTTGGTCGGGCGCATCGGCATAGCGGTGGGTGAGCGGAATGTAGGCCGCCTCGCCGGGCGTGACGCTGAAGCTCAAGCCCACGATCTCGGCGCGCATTTCGTCGAGCGACGTGGTTTCGGTGTCCAACGCCACCAGTTCAGCCGCCTGTATTTTCGCCAGCCACGGGTTGAAGGCTTCCCAGGTCAGGATGGTGTCGTACTTCAGCGTGCTGACCGGCGACGGCTCTGCGGGCGTGGAAAACAGATCGTCGGCCGCCGGGGGTGCCGCAGCCTCGGTCACGCTTTTCACCAAGCCCTTGAAACCGAACTGCTCGTAGAAGGTTTTCAGCGCAGCGCTGTCTTCCGTGCCAGTGGTGAGGGCATCGAGCGACGGCAGGCCAGCCACATGGTCGGCCAGATCGCAGTCTGTCTTGATGCTGAGCAGTTCACGCCCCTTGGGCAGCCAGTCCAGCGCCTTGCGGAGGTTTTCACCAGCGGCGCCCTTGATGTCGTTGGCATGCGCCACCACGCCGTCGAGCGAGCCGTATTCCAGCAGCCATTTCACGGCGGTCTTTGGGCCCACTTTTTCCACGCCGGGCACGTTGTCCACCGCGTCGCCCACCAGGGTCTGGTAGTCCACCATCAGGCGCGGCGGCACACCAAATTCGGCCTCCACACCAGCCAGGTCACGCCGCTTGCCGTTCATCGTGTCGATCACGGTGATGTGCGCGTCCACCAGCTGGCTCAGGTCCTTGTCGCCACTGGAGATGGTGACGTGCACGCCCTGCTTCGCCGCAGTCTGCGCCAGCGTGCCGATCACGTCGTCGGCCTCGACGCCGGGCACATCGAGCACCTG
Organism: Pseudomonadota bacterium; assembly: GCA_040384665.1. Taxonomy (GTDB): domain Bacteria; phylum Pseudomonadota; class Gammaproteobacteria; order Burkholderiales; family Burkholderiaceae_C; genus PCRC01. The sequence continues at coordinate 208,400 of JAZKIY010000011.1, read as the reverse complement.
CCAGCCCATCAGCTTCACCACTTCATGGATGGGTGGAATCTGGCTGCGCAAATCGTCCGGCATCGGCGAGCGGTTGGCCTTGTAGTCGGGGTACAGCGCGTCGCGGAAGGTCGGGCCCTTGGCGTCAAACACGCAGGCGGCGTAATCGGCCGGCACGTCCTTGCGCAGCTTTTGCAGCATGTTGACCATGCCGCGGATCGCCCCGGTGGCCGGGCTCTGCGGGTCGCCGGGGTTGGCGCGCAGGTCGGGCATAGCGTGGAAGGCGCGGTACAGGTAGCTGGAGCCGTCAACAAGCAACAGGGTGCGCGGCGCAACGGGATCGGTCATTTTTCAGGCTTGCTTTCAGGTTGGTGGCCAGTTTAATGCGCGGCTTGCCCCTTCCCGCCTGTGGCCCGGGACGGGGTTCTACAATCGAACCACTATGCGCGCCACCCCACTCCTGTGCCTGGTCATCGCCTGCGGCACGCTGCAGGCCCAGACTTCAAGCCAAAACACACCCAAGCCAGCATCAAACCTGGCAGCTCCGCTCACAAAAACAGAGCAGCCAGCCCCCCAGGGCGGGCCACGTGTGGAGCGCATCCGGGTGGAAGACGCGGGTGCCCGTGTGGACGAGGTGCGCTACGGTGGCGTGACGCAGAGCATCACCGTGCAGCCGGCCGCCAATGTGCCCGGCTACGAGGTGCTGCCCAACAACACCGCCCAGTCCAAGCCAGGCAACAGCGCGGACACCGGTTCTGGCCAGGGCCCCCGGGTCTGGAAGTTCTTCAATTTCTGAGCCGGCAGCGGCACGCGTTCCATGGCGGTTTACACCGAAGTCTCTTTTGACGAAGCAGCCTCGTTTTTCCAGCAACTCGGGCTGGGGCAACTCAACAGCCTGGAAGGCTGTGCCGGCGGCATAGAAAACACCAACTACTTTGCCAGCACCGACCAGGGCGACTGGGTGCTGACGCTGTTCGAGCGCCTGCGCTACGAGCAATTGCCCTTTTACCTGCAGCTGATGAAGCACCTGGCCCAACGTGGCGTGCCGGTGCCCGACCCGCAGCCAGACGCCCGCCAGCCCACCCAGATCCTGCACCGCCTCAAAGGCAAGCCCGCTGCGGTGGTGAACCGGCTGCGCGGCAAAAGCCAGTTGGACCCCAGCACCCAGCACTGCCGCGCGATGGGCGAGTTGCTGGCCCGCATGCACCTGGAAGCGCGCGACTTTGACGGCAACCAGCCCAACCTGCGCGGCCTGGCCTGGTGGAACGAGACCGTGCCGGTGGTGCTGCCGCACCTGGACGCACCGCAGGCCGAACTGCTGCGCGCCGAGTTGGCGTTCCAGAACCACACCGCAGCCATGCCCGCCAGCGCCGCCCTGCCCCGTGGCCCGGTGCACGCCGACCTGTTCCGCGACAACGCGATGTTCGACGGCGACGAACTCACCGGTGTGTTCGACTTCTATTTCGCCGGCGTGGACAGCTGGCTGTTCGACCTGGCCGTGTGCCTGAACGACTGGTGCATCGACCTGCCCTCAGGCCGCCACGACGACGCCCGCGCCGGCGCCTTCATGGCCGCCTACAGCGCGGTGCGCCCGCTGACCACGGCCGAGCGTACCTTGCTGCCCGCCATGCTGCGCGCCGGGGCCCTGCGGTTCTGGATTTCGCGCCTCTGGGACTGGCACCTGCCACGCGAAGCCAGCATGCTCAAGCCCCACGACCCGACGCATTTCGAGCGCGTGCTGCGCGACCGCGTGGCCCACCCGGTGTCGGTGGCCTCTTTGCTGGCCATGCCGGCAGAGACCGCCATGGCCCAGCCATGAAGCTCAACATCGTCCCGGCCCGCACCGGCGTGACCTGGGTCAAGCTCGGCATCCGCACCTTCTTCAAACAACCGCTGGCGATGTCGGCGCTGTTTTTCACTTTTGTCATCTTCATGTCGTTTGCCAGCCTGCTGCCCTTCGTGGGCAGCGTGCTCGTGCTGGCCTTGCTGCCGGCCATCACACTGGGGTTGATGGCCGCCACGCTGGAAGCCACGAACGGCAAATTCCCCATGCCCACCGTGCTGCTGAGCGCCTTCCGCGCCGGGCGGCAGCGGCTGCGCGCGATGCTGGTGCTGGGTGCGCTCTACGCGGTGGGCTTTTTGCTCATCGTCGGTCTGACGGTGCTGGTGGACGGTGGCGACTTTGCCAAGCTCTACCTGCTGGGCGGCAAGATCACCGACGAGGTGGTGCAACAGCCGCGCTTCCAGCTGGCGATGTGGCTGGCGCTGGCGCTGTACGCGCCGCTGTCCATGCTGTTCTGGCACGCACCGGCGCTGGTGCACTGGCATGGCGTGGCACCGGTGCAGAGCCTGTTCTACAGCGGCGTGGCCTGCCTGCGCAATTTCTGGGCGCTCACCGTCTACGGCCTGGTGTGGCTGGCGGTGTTCATGGGGGTGGGGGTGGTGCTCAGCGTGGTGCTGTTGCTGGTGGGCATGCCCGAAAGTGCACCCGCGGTGATGCTGCCGATGGCGTTGACGCTGGCGTCGATGTTCTTCACCTCGCTCTACTTCACCTTCCGCGACAGCTTTGTGGCCGACGAGCCACCCGCCACAGCGCCTGTCGAACAGCCCTGAGCGCAGGCGGCGTTCAGCGCGCCTTGGCCTTGTACGCCGCCAGCGCTTTCGACAGGTCGGCGTACTCTTCGCAGGTCTTGTTGCCGCAAATTTTCTCCAGCTCGGCCAGGTGTTTTTCTGCCTCGGCCGGGCGCTTGTCCATCAAATACGCCTCGCCGATGTACTCGTGCGCGCCCTTGTGTTTGGGGTTGAGTTTCAGCGCCATACCGTAGTGCTCAAACGCCTTGGGCAAATCGGGCGTGGCCTGCTTGCGGTAGCTGTAGGCCAGCAGGTTGTGGGCGTCGGCGTTCTTCGGGTCGTCGACCAAGGCCACCTTGAGTTCGCCCTGCGCGTCTTTCCATTTGTTGGCCTTGATCGCAGCGCGGGCGTTCGCCATGCGTTCGGCCACCGAGGGTTCGCCTGCGGCACTGGCGGTGTCGTTGGCATTGGCCAACAGGCAGGCAGCCAGCAGAGACAAGGCGATGATAGGTTTCAACATGGGCAACTCCAAACAAAAAATCAAACCGGGGTGAGCTTGGCGACCGACAAGGCCAGCCATTTCACACCGTGGCGGGGGAAATTCACCTGGGCCCGGGCGTCGTTGCCCGAGCCTTCCAGAGAGATTACCGTGCCTTCGCCAAACTTGGCGTGAAAGACCTGCATGCCCGAGCGCAGGCCATGGGATGGCGCAGCTTTTTGCTGCGGCACCGGTGGGCTGGCAAACGTCTCGTTTTTAGAGCCGAATCCGCCCGGAGACCTGGTGTAATCTGGTCGGTACGCTCCTGATTGTGTAGCAGAACCAAACCCCGAACCAAAACCGGCGTTCTTCGGCGTGATCCATTTCAGCGCGGCTTCGGGCAGTTCTTCAAAGAAGCGGCTCTTCAGGTTGTAGCGCGTCTGCCCGTGCAGCATGCGGGTTTGCGACAGGCTCAGGTAGAGCCGCTGGCGCGCGCGGGTGATGGCCACGTACATCAGCCGGCGCTCTTCTTCCAGGCCGTCGAAGTCGTTCATCGAGTTCTCGTGCGGGAACAGGCCTTCTTCCATGCCGGTGATGAACACGCAGTCGAACTCCAGCCCCTTGGAGGCGTGCACCGTCATCAGCTGCACCGCGTCCTGCCCGGCCTGGGCCTGGTTGTCGCCCGACTCCAGCGCGGCGTGCGTCAGGAAGGCGGCCAGTGGGCTCAGCGTTTCGCCAGTCTCCGCGTCAGGGAGCAGGTACTCGGCGCTGGGTTCGTTGAGCACAGGGCGGTTGGGGTCCAGCCCCTGGCTCACCGGGCTCTGTGCCAGTTCGTCCACCGGCAAGGCCACCGCGTCGCGGCCAAAACCTTCCTGCGTCACAAAGCTCTCGGCGGCATTGACGAGTTCTTCCAGGTTCTCAATGCGGTCGGCGCCTTCGCGCTCGGTTTTGTAGTGCTCGATCAACCCGCTGTGGTCCAGCACCAGGTCGATGATCTCGCGCAGGCTCATGCCCTGGGTCTGCTCACGCAGCACGTCGATCTTGGCCACAAACGCGCCGATGTTCGCGCCCGCCTTGCCGGTGACGCTGCGCACCGCGCCGTTCAGCGAGGTGTTGGCCGCACGGGCGGCGTCCTGCAACTGCTCGATGCTGCGGGCGCCAATGCCACGTGGCGGGAAGTTCACCACCCGCAGAAAACTGGTGTCGTCGGCCGGGTTCTCCAGCAGGCGCAAATAGGCCAGTGCGTGCTTGATCTCGGCGCGCTCGAAGAAACGCAGGCCACCGTACACGCGGTAGGGCACGCTGGCGTTGAACAGCGCGGTCTCGATCACCCGGCTTTGGGCGTTGCTGCGGTAGAGCACCGCGATCTCTTTGCGGTCAAAACCATCGCGCACCAGCTGGCGCATTTCTTCGACCATCCACTGCGCTTCGGCAAAGTCGCTGGTGGCCTCCATCACGCGCACCGGCTCGCCGGGGCCTTGGTCGGTGCGCAGGTTCTTGCCCAGGCGCTTGCGGTTGTGGCTGATCAGCGCGTTGGCCGAGTCGAGGATGTTGCTGTGGCTGCGGTAGTTCTGCTCCAGCTTGATCTGGTGCTGCACGTTGAACTCGCGCACAAAATCGGCCATGTTGCCGACCCGTGCACCGCGAAAGGCGTAGATGCTCTGGTCGTCGTCGCCCACCGCCAGCACCGAACCACCGGCGTGCACCGCGCCGCTGGCGTCGTGCCCGGCCAGCATCTTGATCCAGGCGTACTGCAGTTTGTTGGTGTCCTGGAACTCGTCGATCAGGATGTGGCGAAAGCGCCGCTGGTAATGCTCACGCACCGGGGCGTTGTCGCGCAGTACCTCGTAGCTGCGCAGCATCAGCTCGCCAAAGTCCACCACGCCTTCGCGCTGGCACTGTTCTTCGTACAGCTGGTAAATCTCCACCAGTTTGCGGGTGTCGTCGTCGCGCGCCTCGACCTTGTCCGGCCGCAGGCCTTCTTCCTTGCGGCCAGCAATGAAGTACAGGGTTTTCTTGGCCGGGTAACGCTCGTCGTCGATGCCGAACTGCTTCATCAGCCGCTTGATGGCGCTCAGCTGGTCTTGCGTGTCCAGAATCTGGAAGCTCTGCGGCAGGTTGGCAGCCTTGTGGTGCGCCCGCAGGAAGCGGTTGCACAGGCCGTGGAAGGTGCCAATCCACATGCCGCGCACGTTCACCGGCAGCATCGCGCCCAGGCGGGTCATCATCTCCTTGGCGGCCTTGTTGGTGAAGGTCACCGCCAGCACGCCGCCCGGCGAAATCTGCCCGGTCTGCATCAGCCAGGCGATGCGGGTGGTCAGCACCCGGGTCTTGCCGGAACCGGCACCGGCCAGAATCAGCGCGTGCGTGTTCGGCAAGGTGACGGCGGCGCGCTGTTCGGGGTTCAGGCTCTGTAAGAGTGCGGAGTCGTGGGCGACTTCTGGGAATTCTGGGAACATGGCGACCATTGTAGGAAGCCGCTGGAGACACCGTGAAACACACCCCATCCACCCACCACCGCCCACGGGTGTTTGCCGCCCTGCTGCTGGGCTTGATGGCGGCAGCGCGCGTGTGGGCCCAGCCGTCGGTCTGCGCCAGCGACGGCCAGCCGGCGCCGGTGGCACTGCTGGAACGTTTCATCAGCGCCGACTGCGCCACGTGCTGGCAAGACGCCGCCATGCCGGTGGCCTTGCCACGGCAAATGGCGATCGACTGGATCGTCCCCGGTGCACAAGGCGAAGACGCCCCGCTGTCGGCCGCCGCCACGCGCGACGCCCTGACGCGTCTGGCGGCCACCGCCCAAACTGCGCCCAACAGCAGTGCCCAGACCCTTGTACCCGTTCTGCCCAGCCCACCACGCACAACGCTGCGGGTGGCCCATGGCCTGCCGCTCAACGGCTATGTGGGGGCTTCGATCAGCCTCCAGTGGGGCCAGGCTGCCAAGCCGCCCACCCAGCCCCTGACCGCGTGGCTGCTGTTGGTGGAGGCCGTTCCGGCGGGCACCGAAGGCACGCCCATGCCCCGCCACCTGGCACGCAACCTGTTCACGGCCGAGTGGCGCAGCAGCGCACGCTGGCAAGCGTCGCGCGTGATGGGCATCCCGGAAGGCACCGATCCGACCCGCTTGAAAGTGCTGGGCTGGGTGCAGGACGCCGAAGGCCGGGTGATTGCAGCGGCACAGTCGCGCTGCGCGCCCTAAACCAGCAGCCGGTAGCCCACCGCCGTTTCGGTGAGCAAATGCCGTGGCTGGGCCGGCTCGGCTTCGAGCTTTTGCCGCAGGTGGCCCATGTAGATGCGCAGGTAGTGGCTTTGCCCGGAGTGCGACGGGCCCCAGACTTCGCGCAACAGCTGCCGGTGCGTCAGCACCCGGCCGGCATTGGCCACCAGCACCGACAGCAACCGGTACTCGGTGGGCGTGAGGTGCACCTCGGCGCCGCTGCGGCGCACGACACGGGCCAGCCGGTCCACCTCGACCTCGCCGAAGCGGAACACCGGCTCGGTGTCCTGACCGGCATCGCCTGCTGCCGCGCGCGGCCGGCGCAGGTTGGCGCGCACGCGGGCCAGCAACTCACCCACGCCAAAAGGCTTGGTCAGGTAGTCGTCGGCACCGGCGTCCAGTGCAGCGATCTTGTCGGCCTCGTCCACCCGGGCCGACAGCACGATGATGGGCACGGCCGACCAGCCACGCACGTCGCGGATCACGTCCAGCCCATCCCCGTCGGGCAGGCCGAGGTCCAGCACCAGCAGGTCGGGTTGGCGCGTGCCGGCCTCGGTCAGGCCGCGCTGCGCGGTGTCGGCCTCGTGCACCTGCCAGCCTTCGGCCTCCAGCGCACCGCGCACAAAGCGGCGGATCTGGGGCTCGTCTTCAATCACTACGGCAACGGGGGCTGACATGGTTTATTCACTGGCGTCCATCGGCGCAGGCGGCGGCTTGCGGGGCAGGCTGAAGCTGAATTCTGCGCCACCGCCGGGTGCGTTGGCGGCGCTGATGTGCCCGCGGTGCGCGTCCACCACCGCCTTGCAGATCGCCAGACCCAGGCCAACCCCCGGTGTGGCCGATTCGGCCTGGCCACGGGTGAACTTGTCGAACAGCTCATGCGTCCGGCCCTTGAGCGCGGCTGGCAGGCCCGGCCCGTGGTCGCGCACACTGACCACCAGCGCATCGGCCGTGACCCGCGCGCCCACGGTGATGGGCGGCTGCGCGTACTTGGCGGCGTTTTCCAGCAGGTTGACCAGCACCCGTTCCACCAGCGCTGCGTCAAACTCGACCAAGGGCAAATCGGCCGGCACATCGGTCAACACCGGCTGACCACGCAGCGCCGGCCCCGCCGCACGGATGGCCGTGCCCACCACCTCCTCCACCGATTGCCAGTCCATTCGCAGGTTGACCGTGCCGCTTTGCAGCCGGGCCATCTCCAGCAGGTTGTTGACCAGCGCGCTGAGTTCGCGCGCCTGCGCTTCAATCGCCTGCGCGGCATGGGCCTGTGGCGCGGTCAAAGGCGGCTGCGACTGGCGCAGCGACTCGGCCAGACCGATCAGCGCGGTCAGTGGTGTGCGCACGTCGTGCGAAATGGCCGCCAGCAGCGCGTTGCGCAGCCGTTCGGAGGCCATGTCCACCACCGCCTGCTGCGCAATCTCCACGTAGTGCACCCGCTCCAGCGCAATGGCGATTTGCCGCGCCAGTGTGTCGAGCTGCTGCACCTGCTCTGGAATCAGCAGCCAGCGCGGCTGGTCGGGTTGCAGCGCGAGCACACCGCGCAGCCGCATCGGCGCCTTCAGCGGCACGTAGTGCCACGGTTGGGCGGCCAGCGTGTTGGTGGCCAGGCCGGCCGGTTGGGCATTGCGGAATACCCAATCGGCGACGCTGGCGTCAAAGCCGGGGGGCGCGCTGGCCACGGGCGCCAGCTGGTCGTTCGTGTCGGTGGTCAGCACCCGTGCCTGGCCGCCAAAATTCCGCCGCACCGCCGCCTCGCCCAGCTCGGCCACCTGCGATGCCAGCAACGCGCCCGACAGGTCCCGGGTCAGCTCGAACAACGACTGCGCACGGCGTTCACGGCTGGCGGCAATGCGGGCCTGAAAACGCAGGCCCGCCGTCAGCTGACCAGTGAGCAGGCCCACGCCGAGCATGACCACAAAGGTCACGACGTACTGCACGTCGCTTACCGCGAACGACAGGCGGGGTGCGACAAAAAAGAAGTCGAACGCGGCCACGTTCAGGAAGGCCGCCAGCGCCGCGGGCCCGCGCCCGAGCTTCACCGCCACCAGCACCACCCCCAGCAAAAACAGCAGCACGATGTTGGCCAGGTCAAACACGTCCAGCAGCGGTGTGGCGGCCAGCGTGATGGCCACGCTGCTGGCCACCGCCCAGGCGTAGCGCCGCCAGGCGCGGGGGCCGTCGGTGTCGTCTTCGGCCTGGTGGGTGCGGTGCACCACGCTGGCCAGCCGGCGAGCGCTGTCGGCGTGGCCGGTTTCCACAATGTCCAGGCCGGGGGCCAGCCGGGCCAGCTGGCGTGTCATGGTCGGCAGCCAGCCGCCCAGCCGACGGGCTGGTGGCCGACCAACCACCAGCGTGGCGCAGTTCAGTTCCTGTGCGTGCGCCACCAGCGCGGTGGCGGCGTCGTGGCCGGTGAGCACCGCCGTGGTGGCACCGAGTTGCTCGGCCAGCGCGATCACCGCGAGGATGCGGTCGCGCTGCGCCGCGGCCAGCCGCTGCAGGCGCGGCGTTTCCACGTAAGCGGCAAACCAGCGCACATTGAGCTGGCCAGCCAGCCGTGCGGCGGTGCGCACCGTCTGCTCGGAACCCGGCTGCGGGCCCACGCCGACCAGCATGGCGCCCGAGGTGTTCCACACCGGCAAATCCCTGGACGAGGCCCCTGCCGAGCCGCTGCCGCTTTGTTCCACGCGCCAGCTGCGCACGTCGTCTTCCACATGCTCGGCGGTGCGGCGCAGCGCCATCTCGCGCAGCGCGATCAGGTTGCCTTTGCGAAAGAAGTTCTGCGCGGCACGCTCCGCCTGCTGGGGCAGATACACCTTGCCAGCCTGCAACCGCGCCACCAGTTCGTCGGGCGTCACGTCGACCAGGACGATTTCATCGGCACCGTCCAGCACCGTGTCGGGCACGGTTTCGTGCACGCGGATGCCGGTGATCGCCCCCACCGTGCCGTTCAGGCTTTCGAGGTGCTGCACGTTGAGGGCGGACCAGACGTCGATGCCCGCCTCCAAAAGCTCCTGCACATCCTGCCAGCGCTTGGGGTGGCGCGAGCCTTCCACGTTGGTGTGGGCCAGCTCGTCCACCAACAGCACGGCGGGCCGGCGGGCGAGCGCGGCGTCGAGGTCAAATTCTCGCAACGTGCGTCCGCGGTGGGGCAACTCGCACAGCGGCAACTGCGGCAAACCGGCCAGCAACGCAGCGGTTTCACTGCGCCCATGGGTTTCCACCACGCCCACCAGCACATCGCGCCCGGCCTGGTGCGCGCGTTGTGCGGCGCTGAGCATGGCGTAGGTTTTGCCCACGCCAGCATTGGCACCGAAATAGATGCGCAGCCTGCCGCGCTGGGCACACGCTTCCAGTTGCTGGATTTTTTCCAGCAACTGGTCGGGGTCTGGCCGCGTTAGCTCCATGGGGCAAGGTTACTTGATGGCGTCCAGTGCCAGGTTCAGTGCCAGCACATTCACGCGGGCCTCACCCAAAACCCCCAACCAAGGCGGCTCGGTCTGCTGCCCGACCAAAGCCTGCACCTGCCCGATCGCCAGGCCACGTGCGCGGGCCACGCGGGCGACCTGGTAGTTGGCGGCGGCGGGGCTGATGTGGGGGTCCAGCCCGCTGGCCGAGGCGGTGACGAGGTCCACCGGCACAGGCGCCGTGTTGCCAGGGTCGGCCTCGCGCAAGGCGGCCACGCGGGCTTTGACGGCCTCGGTCAGCGCCGGGTTCAGTGGCCCCAGGTTCGCGCCACCGGAAGCGCTGGCGTTGTAGGGCATCGGGCTGGTGGCAGAGAGGCGACCCCAAAAATGGCGGGGCGCAGAGAAGTTCTGCCCGATCAGTTCCGAGCCCACCGGTTTGCCGCTGCGCAGCACCAGGCTGCCCGCCACCTGCGCCGGAAACAGCGCCTGCGCGGCACCAGTCACCAGCAGCGGATACGCCACGCCAGTGGCCAGGCTCAGGACAAAGAAAAGCACCAGCGCAGGGCGAAGAAAGGGGTTCATGTTTTTTCCTTAAACGAGGTGCACAGCCACCAGCAACAGGTCGATCGCCTTGATGCCAATGAAAGGCACGACCAGACCGCCCAGGCCATAGACAGCCAAGTTGCGGCGCAGCAGCGCGGCGGCGCCCACGGCGCGGTACTTCACGCCCTTGAGCGCCAGCGGAATCAACACCACGATGATGAGCGCGTTGAAGACCACCGCCGACAGAATGGCCGACGACGGGCTGGCCAGTTGCATGACGTTGAGCGCGCCGAGTTGCGGGTAGGTGCTGACAAAAATCGCCGGGATGATGGCGAAGTATTTCGCCACGTCGTTGGCAATCGAGAAGGTGGTGAGCGCGCCGCGCGTCATCAGCAGCGCCTTGCCGGTCTCCACAATCTCCAGCAGCTTGGTGGGGTTGGAGTCGAGGTCAACCATGTTGCCGGCCTCTTTCGCGGCCTGGGTGCCGCTGTTCATCGCCACCGCCACATCGGCCTGCGCCAGTGCGGGGGCGTCGTTGGTGCCGTCGCCGGTCATGGCTACCAGCCGGCCTTCGCTCTGGTAGCTGCGGATCAGCTTGAGCTTGTCTTCGGGGGTGGCCTCGGCCAGGAAGTCGTCCACGCCGGCTTCGGCCGCAATGGCCGCAGCGGTGAGCTTGTTGTCGCCAGTGATCATCACGGTTTTGATGCCCATGCGGCGCAGCTCGGCAAACCGCTCCTGGATGCCGGTCTTGACGATGTCTTTCAGCTCCACGATGCCCACCACCGTGTTGCCATCGGCCACCGCCAGCGGCGTGCTGCCCCGGCGGGAGACCTCGTCGGCGGCGCGCAGCACCTCGGCAGGCAAACGGCCGCCGTGCGCTTCCACGTGCTGGCGAATCGCGTCCACCGCGCCTTTGCGCAGCACGCGCACGCTGCCGTCCGCTTGTTTCACGTCGATGCCGCTCATGCGGGTCTGCGCCGTGAAGGGCACCTCGGTGGCGTCGCCAACCAAGGGCTGCGCAAAACCCTGCTTCTGCGCCAGCACCACAATGCTGCGGCCCTCGGGCGTTTCATCGGCCAGCGAGGCCTGCATGGCGCAGGCACCCAGCGCGGCCAGAGACATGCCCGGCGCCGGGAAGAAGGCCGCAGCCTGGCGGTTGCCGTGGGTGATGGTGCCGGTCTTGTCGAGCAGCAGCACGTCCACGTCGCCCGCGGCTTCCACGGCGCGGCCCGAGGTGGCGACCACGTTGGCCTGCATCATGCGGCTCATGCCGGCCACGCCCACCGCCGACATCAGGCCGCCAATGGTGGTGGGGATCAGGCAGACCAGCAACGCCACCAGGGCCGTGAGGCTGACCACCGTGCCGGCCTGCGCGGCTTCGACGCTGAAGGTCGAAAACGGCAGCAGCGTGACGGTGACGACCAGGAACACGATGGTCAGCGCCACCAGCAGAATGGTGAGCGCGATCTCGTTGGGTGTTTTCTGGCGTTTCGCACCTTCGACCATGCTGATCATGCGGTCGAGAAACGACTCACCGGGGTTGACGCCGATGCGCACCACCAGCCAGTCGGACAACACCCGCGTGCCGCCCGTCACCGACGAGAAGTCGCCGCCCGACTCGCGCACCACCGGCGCCGATTCGCCGGTGATGGCGCTCTCGTCCACCGAGGCCACGCCTTCGATGACTTCGCCATCCAGCGGCACCATGTCGCCCGCCTCCACCAGCGCCACGTCGCCCTTGCGCAGATTCTCGGCTTGCTCTGGGAGCCATGTGGTGCCATGGAACACACCGTTCACCGGGGTCGTGAACTTCTTGGCCCAGGTGCTCTTTTTCAAACCACGCAGCGAGGCCGCCTGCGCCTTGCTGCGCCCCTCGGCCAGGGCTTCGGCAAAGTTGGCAAACAGCACGGTGAACCACAGCCAGGCCGCGATGCTGGCCACGAATCCGGGCTGTGTGCCCTGGCCTTGCAGGGCTAACACCGCCAGCAGCGTGGTGGCGATGCTGGCGATGTAGACCACAAACATCACCGGGTTGCGGAATTGCACGCGCGGGTTGAGCTTGGCAAAGGCGCTGGTGAACGCGGGTTGGATGAGGGCCGAATCCATCAGCGCCAGTTTTTTTGAATCGTTCATGGTGTTCTCTCTGCTCACTTGCCGGGCCAGAGCATCAGGTGCTCGACCACCGGCCCCAGCGCCAGCGCCGGCACGTAGTTCAGCAAGCCCACCAGCAGCACCGTGCCGATCAGCAGCAGCACAAACAGCGGGCCATGGGTCGGCATCGTGCCGGCGGTGGCTGGCAGGCGTTTTTTGGCGGCCAGCGCACCGGCCATGGCGAGCACCGGCACGATCACGCCAAAGCGTCCCAGCCACATGGCCACGCCCAGCAGCACGTTGTAGAACGGCGTGTTGGCCGACAGGCCGGCAAAGGCGCTGCCGTTGTTGTTGCCGGCCGAGCTCAGCGAGTACAAAATCTCCGAGAAACCGTGTGCACCGGGGTTGGCAATGCCGGCTTTGCCTGCGCCGGCCATCACGGCAATGGCGGTGCCAGCCAGCACCACGATGGGCGTGACGAGGATGACGATGGAGGCGAGTTTCATCTCGTGCGCCTCGATCTTCTTGCCCAGGTACTCGGGCGTGCGGCCAATCATCAGCCCGGCCATGAACACCGCCAGGATGGCAAACACCAGCATGCCGTAGAGGCCGCTGCCCACGCCGCCAAACACCACCTCGCCAAGCTGCATCAGCACCAACGGCACCATGCCACCCAGTGGCGTGAAGGAGTCGTGCATGGCGTTCACGGCGCCGCACGACGCGGCGGTGGTGATCACCGCAAACAGGCTGGACGCGGTGATGCCAAAACGCACCTCCTTGCCCTCCATGTTGCCGCCGGCCTGCGTGCTGCTGGCCAGCTGGTCCACACCCAGTGGTGGCAGCAGCGGGTTGCCGGCCTGTTCGGCGGGAATGATGGCCACCACCGCAATGGCAAAAATCACCGTCATGGCCGCCAGCACCGCCCAGCCCTGGCGCAGGTCGCCCACGCCCCGGCCGAAGGCAAAACACAGCGCGGCGGGAATCAGAAAGATGGCCAGCATCTGGGCGAAGTTGCTCAGCGCGTTCGGGTTCTCGTAGGGGTGGGCCGAGTTGGCATTGAAGAAGCCGCCGCCGTTGGTGCCAAGCATCTTGATCGCCTCCTGCGACGCCACCGGGCCCATGGCCAGTGTTTGTGTGCCGCCCTCCAGCGTGGCGACGTCCTTGTAGGCGTCAAAATTTTGGACCACGCCCTGCCCGGCCAGGAACAGCGCCATCACCAGCGACAGCGGCAACAGCAGCCACAGCGTGATGCGGGTGATGTCGACCCAGAAGTTGCCAATCACCTGGCTGGAGCGTGCGGCAAAGCCGCGAATCAGCGCAAACACCACCGCAATGCCGGTGGCCGCCGACAGGAAGTTCTGCACGGTCAGCGCCAGCATCTGCGTCAGGTGGCTCATGGTGGACTCGCCCGCGTAGCCTTGCCAGTTGGTGTTGGAGACAAAGCTGATGGCGGTGTTGAAGGCCGAGTCGGCGCTGACGGCGGCCATGCCCTGCGGGTTCAGTGGCAACCACACTTGCAGTCGCTGCAGCGCATACACCACCAACACGCCCAACACACTGAACGCCAGCAGCGCCAGCGTGTATTGCTTCCAGTGCATGGGCTGGTCTGGCGAGGTGCCTGCCAGGCGGTACAGCGGCGCTTCGGCTTGGTGCATCCAGCCCGGCAATTCGCCCGCGTTCAGCCTCGCGAGCCAAATGCCCAGCGGCCAGGCGGCGACCAACAACACACACAGGTAGAGGGCCAACAGGCCCCAGGCAGAAGAAGTCATCAAAACTCCTCCGCGCAGACCAGCGCATAGACCAGGTAGGCCAGCAACAGCAGCGCGCACAACCCGCCAAAGCCGTACAGCACCTCAAGCCGGATCATGACCGGCCCCCTTGTGCGGGCGCGAGTTTCTCGAACCCCAACACCAGCAACACCGCCACGCCCCACAGGAGCGCAACGCCCGCCAAATAAACCAAGTCCATGTCAGATTCCCTCAACCAAAGTGGTGAGGGAAGTCTGGTTTCAGCCGCCTAAAAACGGGGACAAGACACGCCGGCTGCGCGTAAAAAAAGCGTAAATGCTACGGGGATGTTTCTGCCAGCAAAGTCAGCGCCAGCGCATGCAGCCGGTGCGCGGGCTGGGCCAGTGCCTCCACGACGCTGAAGTGGTTCAGCCCCGGCAGCGCCTCGCACACCGGCACACGCCGCACCCCCCAGGCCGCGCGCATCAGGCCGTTGTGGCGGATGAACTCCGGGCTTTCGTTGGCCCCCACCACCGTGGCCAAGCGCCCGTGCGCGGGACGGGGCAGCCAGGCTGGGCTGGCTTTTTTCGCTTGGGCGGGTGTGAGGCGCAGGTCGGCTTTGAGGTAGGGAATTCGGCGCACCACGTCCAAGTCGTACAGGCCTGAGATGCTGAGCGCGTTTTTCAGCACACGCTTGGGCAGGTCTGGCGCGACGGCGGGCCAGACACAGGCCAGCAGCATGGTGACCAGGTGGCCGCCAGCCGAATGGCCGACCACGGTGATGCGGTTCGGATCACCACCGTACTCCGCCACGTGGCGCCAGGTCCAGGCCAGCGCGTGCACCATTTGCAGCGTGATGTCGGGCACCGTCACCGCTGGGCACAGCGCGTAGTTGGGCAGCACCACGCAGGCGCCGGTCTGGGTGAACGCGGGCGCGATGAAAGAATGGTCGGCCTTGTCGAGCGAGCGCCACCAGCCGCCGTGGATGAACACCAGCACCGGCGCTTCGGGCTGCGTGGTGGGAAAGATGTCGAGCGTTTCGTTCAGACCGTTGCCGTACGGCAGGTCGAGGTGGCACGGATGCTGCTGCCGGACCGCGGCCGAGTCGTGTGCCCAGGCGGCCAGGTGCGTGCCGTGTTCTGGCACCAGCACGCGGTTGTTGTACATGCGGTCGAGCCAGGCCCCGTTGGGTGGTGTCATGCGTGTGGGTGGTGGAGGTGGTGGCGGCAACATACCATGTGCCTGTGGGACCACCAAGCCGCCAAAACGCCTGCCGCAAGGCTTGGCCACCTGATTTTCAAATGATTTCGGCCACCAGCCCTAGTGAAACCTCGCAACTCAGCTATCTTTTTAGGAGTATTCATGGCATTTGACCCACCCACTGGTCCCCCATTGCGCGTGGCCGTTCTGGGCATTGGCTTCATGGGCCTGCCCATGGCACGCCGCCTGTGCGAAGCCGGACATGCGGTGCAGGTCTGGAACCGCACGCGCGACAAGGCCGAACGGGCCGCGGCCTTTGGAGCCACGGTGCACGCCAGTGCCGCCAGTGCCGCGGGCGCGGCCGACATCGTCGTCAGCCTGCTGGAAAACGGCACGGTGGTGGAAGACGTGCTGTTCAACCAGGGCGCCGCTGCGGCCTGCCAGCCCGGCACGCTGGTGGTGGACATGGCGTCCATCCGCCCCGCCGAGGCACGCGACCACGCGGCACGGCTGCGCTCGCTGGGGGTGGCACACCTGGACGCGCCGGTGTCGGGCGGCACCGTGGGGGCCGAGGCGGGCACGCTGGCCATCATGGCGGGCGGCGAGGCGGCCGACTTTGCGCGGGCGCTGCCGGTGTTTGCCGCGCTGGGCCGTGCCACACACGTGGGGCCGCATGGCACCGGGCAACTGGCCAAGCTCGCCAACCAGATGATCGTGGGCATCACCATCGGCGTGGTGGCCGAGGCGCTGCTGCTGTGCGAGAAAGGCGGGGCCGACATGGCCCGGGTGAAAGACGCGATCACCGGCGGTTTTGCCGACAGCCGCATCCTGCAGGTGCACGGCCAGCGCATGGTGGACCGCGACTTTGCCGCCCGTGCGCGCATGACGGTGCAGCTGAAAGACCTGAACAACGCGCTCGGCACCGCCAACGAATTGGGGTTTGACGCACCCATCACCACGCTGTTTGCGCAGCTCTATGGCGACGGCATTGCCAACGGCTTTGCCGACCTCGACCACGCTGGCTTGTTTGCCGAATTGGCGCGGCGCAACGGCATGGCCTGACCAGGTCGCCACAAAACACAACGCCAGCGGTTTTGAAGCCGCTGGCGTTGTGGGGCCGTGCAGCCAGGCTGCACGGTCAGGTCAAGGGTTCAACCGCGGTCGAACTTGCTGGGCTTGGCCGGGCGGCGGGGCATGTCGCGCGGCACAAAGACCTTGCCACCGGGCGCGGGGCGGGCGGCCATCGGCTTGCCAAAGGCAGGCCGGCGGTCGGCGAACTCACCGCCACGCGGTGCATGGGCGTCGCCACGAGGGGCGAAGTCACCACCGCGCGGGGCGTGGCGGTCACCACCGAAACGGTCCCCGCCAAAGGCCGGGCGCTCGTCGCGCTGGTTGAAACCACCGCCACCACCGCCGAAGCCGCCACCAAAGCCGCGCTTGGGCGCGCCGCCCGGTGGGCCGAATTTGCGGTCA
Source organism: Pseudomonadota bacterium (assembly GCA_040384665.1). Classification (GTDB taxonomy): domain Bacteria; phylum Pseudomonadota; class Gammaproteobacteria; order Burkholderiales; family Burkholderiaceae_C; genus PCRC01. The sequence goes on along the minus strand of JAZKIY010000011.1, from coordinate 191,717 downwards.
CGTGGGCCGTAGTCGCGCTGGCCGCCACGGCCACCACCAAAGTCACCACCGGGGCGGCCACCGCCACCACCTTGTGGGGCGCGCTGCTGGGGTTCCATGCCGGGCACGGTCTCGGCTTTGAAGGGCTGGCGGGTGTAGGCCTCGATGTCGAAAATCTTGCGGCGGTCGCGCATTTCGGCAAAGGTGACAGCCAGGCCGTCGCGGCCGGCACGGCCGGTGCGGCCAATGCGGTGGGTGTAGTCCTCGGCCTTCATCGGCAAACCGAAGTTGAAGACGTGGGTGATGGTGGGCACGTCAATGCCGCGCGCGGCCACGTCGGTGGCCACCAGGAACTGCACCTGGCCGTTGCGCAGCGCCATCAGGCGGCGGTTGCGCAGGCCCTGGTTCAGGGCACCGTGCAGGGCCACGGCGTCAAAGCCGTCTTGCTGCAGGTCGTTGGCGAGGCCATCGCACTCGATCTGGGTGCTGGCAAAAATGATCGCCTGGTTGATCGTGGTGTCGCGCAGCCAGTGGTCGAGCAGCTTGCGCTTGTGCTGGGCGTTGTCGGCCCAAAACAGCGTCTGCTTGATGTTGGCGTGTTTTTCGGTTGGCGAGTCAATCTGCACACGCTGGGGCTCGCGCATCACGCGGGCGGCCAGTTGCTGGATGCGCGGTGCCAGGGTGGCACTGAACATCATGGTCTGGCGGCGCTCGATGGTGAGCTGGTTGACTTCGGCCAGGTCGTCGGCAAAACCGAGGTCCAGCATGCGGTCGGCTTCGTCGACCACGAGGAACTGCACCTGGTCGAGCTTGAGCTGCATCGAGCGCTGCAGGTCGAGCAAACGGCCGGGCGTGGCGACCACGAGGTCGGCGTTCTGCAGCTTGGCGATCTGCAACTGGTAAGGCATGCCGCCCACCACGTTGGCAATCCGCAGGCCGCGGCAATGGCGCACCAGGTCAATCGCGTCGTTGGCCACCTGCTGGGCCAGTTCGCGGGTAGGGCACAGCACCAGGGCGCCGGGGGTGGCGGCCTTGAAGTTGCGCGAGGAGGTGGGGTCTTTGCGCTTGGCGCGCTTGGGCGGTGCTTCGCCCTTGGCGATGGCGTCGGCGCAGGCGGCCTCAAAGTCGGCTTTTTCCTTGGCTTCGGCAGCGGCCTGCTGGGTCAGCAGGGTGTGCAACACGGGCAACAGGAAGGCGGCGGTCTTGCCGCTGCCGGTCTGGCTGGAGACCATCAGGTCGCTGAAGCCGGCGGCCTTGCCGTCGGTGCTTTCCAGCGCCATGGCGCGGGGAATGCACTGCAGCTGCACCGTGGTGGGCTCGGTGAAGCCGAGGTCGGCCACGGCTTGCAGCAGCTCGGGCGCCAGGCCCAATTTCACAAAACCGTTGGGCTCGGTAGGCTCCATGGGCAGCGCCACGTCCAGCGTCAGTTCGGTGGAAGAAGAATCGGCAAGCGACAGGTCGCCTGTCACGTCAAAAGTGTCAGTCATAGGTTTCTCACACGACGGCCCAATGCCCGGAAGATTCCGGAGCAGCCGATGCCTCGTCAATGGTTAAAAAACATCAACCATCAAACGAAGCTAACGCGGCGTGGGCCGCGCAGTGACTCTTCTGCGAGAGTCAAATGTGTGAAGGGAGATGCACAAATGTGCTTGTTTTGAGCACAGCTTCGGATTATGGCACGAATTCGGGTTTTTACCAATCACGTCATTTTGAGAAAGTGCTCGCGGTAGTGCACCAGCTCGTCGATCGACTCGTTCACATCGGCCAGCGCGGTGTGGCTCTGCTGCTTCTTGAAAGCACTGGCCACCTCGGGCCGCCAGCGTTTGGCCAATTCCTTCAGCGTGCTCACGTCCAGATTGCGGTAATGAAAAAACGCCTCCAGTTTGGGCATGTACTTCACCAGGAAACGGCGGTCCTGGCCAATCGAGTTGCCACACATCGGCGTGGTGTTTTTCGGCACATAGGCCGCCAGAAAGGCCAGCAACTGCGCCTCGGCCGCGGCCTCGTCGAGGGTGGACGCACGCACCTTGTCGATCAGGCCGCTTTTGCCGTGGGTGCCCTTGTTCCAGGCGTCCATCTGGTCGAGCTGGGCATTGGTCTGGTGGATCACCAGCACTGGCCCCTCAACGCGCGGGCTCAGGTGGGGACCGGTCACGACGACGGCAATTTCAATCAAACGGTCGGTTTCCGGGTCGAGGCCGGTCATTTCGCAGTCAAGCCAAACCAGGTTGTGTTCGGATTTGGTCAGTGGGGGGATGGCATCGGTCATGAACGGAATTGTCGCCGATGGCCTTAAACTCGCCCCACATGCAAGACACCCTGCCCGCCCCCCTCTTGATGGCCAGCCTGTTCGCGGCTGCGCTCGCTATCAGCCTGTTGACCCGCCTGTGGCTTGCCAGCCGCCAGATGCGCCATGTGGCACTTCACCGCAACGCCGTACCTGCTGCATTCGCCAGCACCGTCAGCCTTGCAGCCCACCAGAAAGCCGCCGCATACACCCTCGCCAAATCCCGGCTGGGCCTGCTGGAAATGGCCTTTGGCACTGCCGTGCTGCTGGGCTGGACCCTGCTCGGCGGCCTGGGTGCGTTGAACCAGGCCGTGCTCGCGGTGCTGGGCCCGGACGCAGCGCCGCTGGTGTCGCAGCTGGTGCTGCTGGCCGTGTTCGCACTCGTGGGTGGCCTGCTGGATTTGCCTTTCACCCTGTACCAGACCTTTGTGGTTGAGGCCCGCTTCGGTTTCAACAAAACCACGCCCGCACTCTGGCTGACCGACCTGGTCAAGTCGGTGGTGATTGGCGGCCTGGTCGGCCTGCCAATTGCCGCGCTGGTGCTGTGGCTGATGGGTTCCGCAGGCAGTGCCTGGTGGCTGTGGGCATGGGCTGCCTGGATGGGTTTCAACCTGTTGCTGCTGTGGCTCTACCCCACCTTCATTGCCCCGCTGTTCAACCAGTTCAAGCCGCTGGACGACGAGACCCTTCGCACCCGCGTGACGGCACTCATGCAACGTTGCGGCTTCACCGCCAAGGGCCTGTTCGTGATGGACGGCAGCCGCCGCAGTGCCCATGCCAACGCCTACTTCACCGGCTTTGGCGCCGCCAAGCGGGTGGTGTTTTACGACACCTTGCTGGCCAAACTCTCCCCTGGCGAGGTGGATGCGGTGCTGGCCCATGAGCTGGGCCACTTCAAGCACAAACACGTCATCAAACGGATTGTGAGCATGTTCGCCATGAGCCTGCTGGGCTTCGCATTGCTGGGTTGGCTCTCCACCAAAGCCTGGTTCTACACCGGGCTGGGCGTGAACCCGAACCTGAACGGTACGCCCAACGACGCGCTGGCGCTGCTGTTGTTCATGTTGGCCATCCCGGTGTTCAGTTTTTTCATCTCGCCGCTCTTGGCGCAGTTGTCGCGCCAGCACGAGTTTGAAGCCGACGCCTACGCCATCAGCCAGACCGGTGGTCACGACCTGTCCACCGCGCTGCTGAAACTCTACGAAGACAACGCGTCCACCTTGACGCCCGACCCGCTGTTCGTGAAGTTCTATTACTCGCACCCACCCGCTTCCGAGCGTCTGGCGCGCATGACCGGCCAAGCACTGCCCGCATGAGCTCTGCACTCACCATCCAGAACTGGGCCACACAGACGCGCCGCGCCCTGAGCGCCACAGAAGTCGTCACCCGCCTGGCGGCACTGGACGGCTGGCACCTGACCGGTGACGGCCCGGCTGTGGCGATTGAAAAGCGGTTCTCCTTTGCCAACTACTTCGAGACACTGGCGTTCGTGAACGCGGTGGCCTTCATTGCCCACCGCCACGACCACCACCCCGAGTTGCAGGTCTACTACAACCGCTGTGTGGTGCGCTTCAACACCCACGACGTCGCGGGCATTTCCAGCACAGACTTCGACTGCGCGGCCCAGGTTGATGCGCTGCTGGCCTGAGGCACGCCCATGAGTGCGCCCAAGCTGCAACCAGGGCGCGTGGTGGCCAGTTATGGCCGCCACTTTCTGGTCGAAAACACCGCTGGCGAACGCCTGATCTGCCACCCGCGTGGCAAGAAAAGCCAGGCGGTGGTGGGCGACCAGGTGCTTTGGCAAGCCAGCGAGGACGAAGGCACGATCGAGCGGCTGGAGCCGCGCCGCAACCTGTTCTACCGGCAAGATGAGATCCGCACCAAGTCGTTTGCGGCCAACCTCGACCAGGTGCTGGTGCTGATCGCGGCCGAGCCGGAGTTTTCTGAAAGCCAACTCTCACGCGCGTTGATCGCGGCCGAAGCGGAACGCATCACCCCGTTGATCGCGCTGAACAAAAGTGACCTCGGGGAGCCTTTTGAGCGTGCCTGGCAGCGACTGGCACCCTACCGGCAGATGGGCTACACCGTGCTGCCGCTGGCATTGGAACCCGCCACGGCCAGTGGCGTGGCACGCACCGACGTGAGTGCAGCGTTGCAGACCGCGCTGGCTGGAAAAACCACGCTGGTGCTGGGGCCCTCGGGCGCTGGCAAGAGCACACTGATCAACCGGCTGGTGCCGGGCGCGCAGGTGCTGACCAACGAGATTTCACAGGCATTGAATTCGGGCAAACACACCACCACCCGCACCACCTGGTACTGGGTCGATGCCGAACGCAGCACGGCGCTGATCGATTCACCGGGGTTTCAGGAGTTCGGGCTGCACCACATCGAACCGATGCAGCTGGCCGGCTGCATGCCGGACTTCAAGGAACATGCCGGCAACTGCCGTTTCTACAACTGCACGCACCGCCAGGAACCCGACTGCGCAGTGACCGCCCATGTGGGCACGGCGACCGGCGAAGGCCGCATCAGCGACTCGCGTTACCGGATCTACAACGAGCTGTTTGCCGAGCTGTCACAGACCCGCTACTGAGCGCCTGCGGGGCCCTAGCCAATCAGGCGGGCCAGGGTGAGCAGGGCCAGCAGCACCATCCACATCACCACCGTGCGCCAGACCAGGCCGACCACGCTGCGCAGGTGGCCCGGCTCTGGCTCACGGCCTGGCGTGGACTCGGTATCGCCAGCCCCCGGCACGGTGCCCGTGGCCAGTTCGGTACGCAAAGCCTCGCCGCCGAGGCGCACGTTCACAGCGCCCGAGGTGGCCGCCAGGATCACGCCGTCGTTGTCGTTGGGAAACTGCTGGGCGTGGTTGCGCCAGCCGTCGATCGCGTCTTCAAAGCTGCCCACCACCGCAAAACCAACGGCCGTGATGCGTGCAGGCAACCAGTCGATCACCAGCCAGGCCTTGCTGGCGGCCTCGTGCAGCGCGGCGCTGACCGGCAAGTGCTGCGCCAGGCTCTTGTATTTCCAGTAACGGCCGACAAACTCGCTCATGCGGAACAACACCGCACCGGCCGGCCCCAGGCCCAACACCGCCAGCAGCACGTACCAGGCGATCACACCAAACACGTGGCGGTGTGCGGCCAGCACCGAGTACTCGATCACATGGCGCACGATCTCGCGGCGTGGCAGTGCGCTTGCGTCCACCTGTTGCCAGCGCGCCAGCAATTGACGTGCGCCGTCTTCGTTGCCTTCGTCCAATGCATCGCGGATGTCGGTGAAGTAGTGGCTGAACTGGCGAAAGCCCAGACAGGCGTACAGCACCGCCACGCTCCACAGCAGCGCCGCCACATAACCCAGTGTCCAGACCAGCGCCAGGTGGACGCCGGCGGCCACGGCCGTGGGCACGCCCACCGCCAGCGCCCAGGCCACCCAGCCATGGGGCGCGTCACCGGTGTCAATGTTGCGGCTGACCGCCATGCTCCAGCCGCGCAGCGTGCTGTGGATCGGGTTGCCCTGGGCCAGTGGCCTGACCTGCTCAATCAGCAGCGCGAACAGTATTGCCAAAAAACTCATGGGGCTGATGATAGCGGGCCAGCGCCGGGCACCGGGCAGGTTCAGGCGCTGAGCAGGCGGTAGAGGTTGCGCAGCATGCCGGCGGTGGCACCCCAGATGAAACGCTCTTGCGCGCCATCCTGGTAGGGCATGGAGAACCATTCGCGCTGGTGGCCACCCCAATCCACCACATGGCGACGGTGGTTGGCCGGGTCCATCAGAAAGGCCAGCGGCACCTCGAAAACATCGGCCACCTCATTCGGGTCTGGCCGCAAACGGTGCTCGGGCGCCACCAGTGCCACCACTGGCGTGACGATGAAGGCACTGCCAGTGGTGTAGACCGGCAACTGGCCGATCACCTGCACCAGGCGGTGGTCCAGCCCGACCTCTTCGTGCGCCTCGCGCAGCGCGGTGGCGGTGGCGTCCGCATCGCCCGGGTCGGCTTTGCCGCCGGGGAAAGCGATTTGACCAGAGTGGTTGTTCAGGTGCGTGGCGCGCTCTGTCAACAGCACCGTGGGTTGGTCGCGTCGGGGGCCACGGAGCACCAGCGGCACCAGCACGGCCGCATGGGCGGGAGAACGTTCGGTGAAGCTTTTTTCAGACAACACCTCGGGCTGCCAGTCGGGTGGGTTCTGAAAACGCGCGCGCAAGGCGTCGGGCACCAGCCGCTCGAACGCCACGGCCGGCCAGTGGGCGTCGGTTCCCAGCACCGGGACCTGGCGCGGGTCAAAGTTCGGCGGTCTGGAAAGCGGTAGTGTGGTCATGGAGAATCGTTGGGCGGCCAAAATGGGCAAAAAAAAGCCGCCACAACTGCGTTGTAGCGGCTTTTGCCAGGGCTTCAGCAGATCAGGCTGCGGCCACCGGTGTTTTTGGTGCGCGGGCGGTGAGTTTTTCCTTGATACGCGCCGACTTGCCGCTGCGGTCACGCAGGTAGTACAACTTGGCGCGGCGGACGTCACCGCGGCGCTTGACTTCGATGCTCGCGATCAGCGGGCTGTAGGTCTGGAAGGTGCGCTCGACGCCTTCGCCGTTGGAGATCTTGCGGACAATGAAGCCGCTGTTCAAACCGCGGTTGCGCTTGGCAATCACAACGCCTTCGTAGGCCTGGACGCGCTTGCGCGTGCCTTCGACCACACTGACGCTCACAACCACCGTGTCGCCAGGGGCGAAGTCGGGAATCTTTTTGCCCAGCTTGGCAATTTCTTCTTGCTCAAGAGTTTCGATCAGGTTCATGGTTTCCTCGTGCGATCTTGTCCGCGCTACACAAAAGGCCAGTCTGCGATGCCAAAGTCAAAGCAGTCCGGCGGCCGGCCAGAGGATCGAAAAGCCCATGATTATAACAAGTCGTTGCCGGCTTTGTTGTTGGCTTGTGCCAGACCGGCAACAAATGCCTCTTCCTGGGCGCTGAGGCGACCGGCCGCGCGGGCGGCTGCAATCAGGTCGGGGCGGTGCGTGGCGGTCAGGCTGAGGCGTTGCTGGCGCCGCCAAGCTTCAATTTGCGCATGGTGGCCCGACATCAGCACGTCGGGCACGCGGACTTCGTCGCCGGGCGGGCCCCAGCTGTCGGGCCGGGTGTAGTGCGGGCAATCCAGCAAACCGTCGAGAGCCGGGTTGAAGCTGTCGAGCTGGTGGCTGTCCTGGTCGTTGAGCACACCGGGCTGCAGCCGTGCCACCGCGTCCAGCATGGCCATGGCGGCAATTTCGCCGCCGGAGAGCACGAAATCACCCAGACTGACCTGCACATCAATGTGCCGATCAATGAAGCGCTGGTCAATGCCTTCGTAGCGCCCACAGACCAGCACCGCCCCCACGCTGGTGGACCATGCCACCACGCCTGCGTGGTCCAGGCGGCGACCGATCGGGGAGAACAGCACCGCCGGGGCGGCATCGGCACGCTCAGCGCGCACCGTATGCAGGCACTGCGCCAGAGGCTCGGCCATCATCACCATGCCGGGCCCCCCGCCAAAAGGCCGGTCGTCGACGCGGCGGTAATTGCCGTCGGCAAAATCCCGCAAACTCCAGAGCCGCACATCCACCTGGCCCGTGCTGTAGGCGCGCCGCGTCACACCGCTCGTCAGGAAGGGCGCGAACAGTTCGGGAAACAGTGTGATGACATCAAAGCGCATGGCGTGATGCTACTGCGGGCAAGCCTCAGTAATCGGGCTGCCAGTCAACGGTGATGCGCCGGCCCGGCAGGTCCACCGTGTCCACATAGGCAGAGACGAACGGGATCATCCTTTCCACCGTTTGGCCGTCTTCGTGCGCGGCCAGCACCAGCACAGTTTGCGGCCCGGTGGCCAGCAGGTCTTGCACCTCGCCCAAGGCGATGCCTTCGCGGTTGACGACGGCCAGGCCGAGCAAGTCAACCCAGTAGTACTCGTCCAGTGCGGCGGTGGGAAAGCTGGTGCGGGAGAGAAAAATGCGGGCACCACGCAAGGCGTCGGCAGCGGTGCGGTCGTCCACACCGTGGGCGGATGCCACGAGGGCGCCGGAATGCTCTTTGGATTCGCGAATGCGCAGCAGCAGTGTGCCGGCAAAGGTTTTGGCGCCGCGTTCGGTGGGTTGCAGGTACCAGCGCTTGGCCGAATACAGCGCCTCAGGATTGGCGCTGTGGGCAATGACTTTGAACCAGCCCTTGATGCCCCAGCCGTCCGCGATGCGGCCGACTTCGACCGCGTCGGCCGGCAGTTCTGCGGCGTCAAGACCGGTGAGGGGCGGTGTCATGGGAAGGACGGGCAGCCTGAAGCTGGCCCGCAAAGGCTGTGCTGCCGCAGCACCTGCCACAGCCAGAGTGGCTGGGACAGGCCTGTGCGCACTCAGGCTGCGACTTTGGCAGCGGCTTGCTGGACCAGGCGCTCGACCGTGGGCGAAGCCTGTGCGCCAACGCTTTTCCAGTAGGTCAGGCGGTCCTGCGCAATGCGGATGCTTTCTTCGCTGCCCTTGGCAATCGGGTTGTAGAAACCGATGCGCTCGATGAAGCGGCCATCACGGCGGACGCGCTTGTCGGCCACGACGATGTTGAAGAACGGACGGGCTTTGGCGCCGCCGCGGGAGAGTCGAATGACGACCATGGTTAATCCTTGGGTGGTGGGGTGCATCTGGTCGGACACAGCCCCGAAAGTTTTGCCAGCGATTGAGACACGCGACATGGCCACCCGGCCAGCGACACGCAGCAAAGCCTTGGATTATAGCCCGAAGCGCCCACCTTTCTACGGGGCCATTCGGACCGACACACCAGAATGGCGGAATAATCGGGTGATGAAAAATAAAACCATGGCGGCGTGGCTGGCTTTCGTCGGCGGCGCATTGGGCCTGCACCGCTTTTACTTGCACGGCCTCACCGACAAACTCGGCTGGCTGCTGCCGATCCCGGCGGCGTTGGGGCTCTATGGCCTGCGTCTGGTACAGATGAACGGGCTGGACGACCACCTGAGCTGGGTGCTGATTCCCTGCCTGGGCTTCACCGCCGCCGCCTGCGCCTTGCAGGCCATTGTGTTCGGCCTGATGACGCCGGAGAAATGGAACGCGCGCTACAACCCGGCAGCCGCCGACACCAGCCCCGCCGGCCAGACCAACTGGCTGACGATTGGTGCGATCGTGTTGTCGCTGCTGTTTGGCGCGGTGACGCTGATGTCCAGCGTGGCGTTCAGCTTCCAGCGCTACTTCGAGTACCAGATCGAAGAAGCGCGGAAGATATCGCAGTGAGCCACGGTGGGGCTCACACCCCGTAGCGGTCTTTGGCCCGGCGGGCGAACTCGTTGGTGTAGGTTCGGGCCAGTTCGACCTTGTCGGCGCGCAGCGCGGGGTCGCAGCGCGTCAGCACCCGCAGTGCGGTGTCCGGCCCTTCCGAAGGCATCAAGCCGTCCAGCGCAATCGCCTCGCGGGCCTTGATGAACGAGGCGAGGTAGAGCGCGCGGTCGCCCAGAAAGTGGCTTTCGGGCACGGTTTTGAGCAGGTCGGCGTGCCCGGCCGAGCGCAACCAGCGCAAGGCCAGCACCACACCATTGGCCAGCGCCTGGCAGATCTGCGGATTTTTGGCCACGAACTCCTGCGGCGCGAGCAAACAGGCTGCGGGCATGGGCCCGCCAAAGACAGCCAGCGAGCCCTGGAGCGTGCGGGTGTCGGAGATGATGCGCAACTCGCCCCGCTGCTCCAGCTGCGTCATCACCGGGTCCATGTTGCTGATCGCGTCAATTTGCCCGGAGCGGACCGAGGCCAACGCGCCGGCCGAAGTGCCAACGCCAATGAAACTGATGTCGTCCGGCGACAGGCCCGCACGCCCCAGCATCATGCAGGCTGCCATGTTGGTGGCGGCACCGGGAGCGGACACCCCCATTTTCTTGCCACGCAGATCGGCCATGCCCTGGTAATTGGGCAGGTTGCGGGTGGAGACGCCAATGGCGATTTGCGGCGTCCGACCCTGCAGCACAAACGCCTGCAAAGACTGGCCCCGGAACTGCTGGGAAATCGTCTGTTCGTAGGCGCCACTGACCACATCGGCGGTACCGGTGGCCATGGCCTGCAACGCGCGCGATGCGCCCGTGCAGTCCATGATGTCCACGTCCAGCCCCTCCGCATGGAAGTAACCGCGCTGCTCGGCAACCGTCAGGGGCAGGTGGTAGATCGAGGCCTTGCCAGCCACCGCGATGGTGACGCGGGTTCTCTCAGGCCGGGCCTGCAAGGCCAAGGCCGGGAACGCGAGGCTGGCGCTGCCGAGCACAGCAGCAGAAAAGCCTCTCCGGTTCAACATGCGCCCACTTTCTCCATGGCAGGCAGCTTAATGGACCCGCCGCGCTGTCGCATCCGGAACATCCCGTGCGGGTTTTCACCGAAGCGGTGTATCAGCCTGAAACAGCAGGGCTCAGCGGCGGTCCACCAGCGCGTGGGCAATGGTGCCGAGGTCCACGTACTCCAGTTCGCTGCCGACCGGCACGCCGCGCGCCAGGCGCGTGACGCGCAGGCCGCGCGCTTTCAGCGCCTCGCTGATGACGTGGGCGGTGGCCTCGCCTTCGGCGGTGAAGTTGGTGGCAAGGATCACCTCTTGCACCACGCCGTTGGTGGCGCGGGCCAGCAGCTGGTGCAGGCCAATGTCGCGCGGGCCGAGGCCATCGAGCGGGCTGAGCCGCCCCATCAGCACGAAGTACAGGCCCTTGTAGGCCAGCGTGCGTTCAATCGCCGACTGGTCGGCCGGGGTTTCGATCACGCAGAGCTTGCTCGGGTCGCGGCTGGCGTCCAGACAGGTCTGGCAGATGTCGGCTTCGGTGAAGGTGTGGCACTGGGTGCAGTGCTTCACCTGGTTGACGGCTTGCTGCAACGCCCGCGACAACACCTGCGCGCCTTCGCGGTCGCGCTGCAGCAGGTGAAACGCCATGCGCGAGGCCGACTTTTCGCCCACACCGGGCAGCTTGCGCAGCGCCTGGATCAGGGTCTGGAGCGCGCTGGAATCAGCCATGGCAAGTCAGTCGCCGCCGGGCCGCCCCAAGGCGACTGCAGCCCCCTCGGGGGGCAGTGACGACACAGCGTGCGGCGCGTGGGGGCATGTCTGGCTCAGAACGGGAACTTCATGCCACCGGGCAGGCCTGGCATGCCGGCGGTGAGCTTGCCCATTTTTTCCGACTCGGTGTCACTGGCCTTGCGCACGGCGGCGTTGAAGGCCGCGGCCACCAGGTCTTCCAGCATGTCCTTGTCGTCGGCCAGCAGGCTGGGGTCGATGGTGATGCGCTTGACGTCGTGTTTGCAGGTCATGGTGACCTTGACCAGGCCGGCACCGGACTCGCCAGTCACTTCCAGCAGCGCAAGTTCGTCCTGCGCTTTCTTGATGTTGTCCTGCATCGCCTGCGCCTGTTTCATCAGGCCGGAGAGTTGTCCTTTGTTGAACATGGTGTTTTCCTTTGATTGAACTAAGCGTTGGGTTTGATGCTGCCAGGCACGATGCGTCCGCCAAAGTCGCGCAGCATGGACTGGACGAAGGGGTCGTTCTCGATCGTCTCCACAGCCGCCTGCTGGCGCGCCGCCTGCACCGCGTGGTTGCGCCGTGCAGGCGTGTCTTGTACCGGGCCCAGCACGGTGGTGAGGGTAACGCCGTGGCCCGCACCCTGCAGCGCCGCCTGCAGGCGTTCGCGCAGTGGGGTCTGGTTCAGGGACTCGCGTTCGATGCGCAGCGTCCATTCGGCCGTGTCGCGCTCCACCAGCTCGGCCTGCAGCGCCAGCTCGCGCACCATGGCGGTCACGGCCTCGCTGGCCGTCAGCTGTTGCACCACCTCGTGCCAGAACGCGCCGTGCGGGCCGGGCTGGAACGGCTGGACAGACGGGGCGTTGCGCTGCTCGGTGCGCGCGCCCGGTTCGGGTTGCACACGCACCGGGATTGCTACAATTTTCGTAGCTGCATCGCCAGATTCGACTAGGGCTTGAGGCCGATTTGGCCTTAAATTGGTGCTCAGGACCGGTTTTTCGGCCTCTGGCATGGGTTCCGGGCGCTTGGGCGGCACAACCGCGGCCACCGGAGGCGCTTCAGCCGGCGTCAGTGTTTTTTTTTCAGCCGGTGCGGCGCCCGCGGGGCGAACAGGCCGTTGCGTGCCCGCCGGTTTGAACGCCAACAGGCGCAGCAACACCATCGTCAGCGCGGCGTACTCGTCGGGCGCCAGGCCCAGTTCGGCCAGGCCGTGCAGGCACAGGCTGTAGAGCAACTGGGTTTCATCGGGCGGCAACAGACCGGCCAGGCGGGCGGTGTCGGCAGCGTCCGGGTCGGTGCTGTCCGCATCGGCGGGCGCGCCCACCGCCTGCAGCACCGCCATGCGCTGCAGCACGCGGGCCATTTCTTCGAGGGTGGAGGCGGCGCTCAGGCCACTCAGGCGCAGGCCGTCGCTGGTGTCGACCACGGCCTTGCCATCCCCATGGGCCAGTGCCTCGATCAGCGTGAACACATGGCCGCTGTCGACCGTGCCCAGCATCTGACGCACACCGTCTTCACGCAAGGCGCCGCTGCCAAAGGCGATCGCCTGGTCGGTCAGCGAGAGCGCGTCGCGCATCGAGCCGCGGGCGGCGCGGGCCAGCAGGCGCAGCGCACCGGGCTCGGCCGGCACCGATTCGGCCTGCAGCACCGTGCCGAGGTGTTCCAGCACGGTTTCGGGCGCCATCGGCCGCAGGTTGAACTGCAGGCAGCGCGACAGCACCGTGGGCGGCACTTTCTGCGGATCGGTGGTGGCGAGCACGAACTTGAGGTATTCGGGTGGCTCTTCCAGCGTCTTCAACATCGCGTTGAAGGCGGTGTTGGAGAGCATGTGCACTTCGTCGATCATGAAGACCTTGAAGCGGCCCTGCACCGGCTTGTAGACCGCCTGCTCCAGCAGCGACGAGATTTCGTCCACACCGCGGTTGGAGGCCGCATCCAGCTCGGTGTAGTCGACGAAGCGGCCGCTGTCGATGTCGGTGCAGGCGCGGCAAACGCCGCAGGGCTCGGCGGTGATGCCGCCCTGCCCGTCCACGCCTTGGCAATTGAGCGACTTGGCCAGGATGCGTGAGACCGTGGTCTTGCCCACGCCCCGGGTGCCGGTGAACAGGTAGGCATGGTGCAGCCGCTGCTGCGTCAGCGCGTTGGACAGCGCCTGCACCACGTGGCCTTGCCCCACCATTTCGGAAAAATTCCGCGGGCGGTATTTGCGGGCCAGCACAAGGTAAGACATGCGCGGATTCTACGGGCCACGCAGGGCCCGCCTCGGTGCGGTGCCGTCAGGCCGCGGCGGTGGACTGCAGCAATGGGTAATCGGTGTAACCCGCCTGGCTGCCGCCGTAGAGCGTGGCCGACTGCAGCGGGTTGAGCGGCGCGTCCAGCAGAAAGCGGGTCACCAGGTCGGGGTTGGCGATGAAGGGCTTGCCAAACGCCACCAGGTCGGCGCGGCCTTCGGCCAGGGCGGCGCTGGCACGGGCCTTGTCGTAACCGTTGTTGGCCATGTACAGGCCCCCGAACAGGTTTTTGAGGGCCGCGTAGTCGAACGGCGCAGCGGGCGCGCCGGTCATGTCGCCTTCAATCACGTGCAGGTAGGCCAGCTTGCGCGGGGCCAACTGCTCGGCCACATGGTTGAACAGGGCCTGAGGCTGGCTGTCGGCAATGTCGTTGAACGCGTTTTGTGGCGAGATGCGCAGCCCCACCCGGCTGGCGCCCGCCACCGTGGTCACCGCGTCCACCACCTCCAGCAGGAAGCGGCTGCGGTTCTCGAAGCTGCCACCGTATTCGTCGGTGCGTTGGTTGGTTTTGTCGCGCAGGAACTGGTCAATCAAATAGCCGTTGGCGGCGTGCACCTCCACCCCGTCAAAGCCGGCTTCCAGCGCGTTGCGGGTGGCCTGTGCGTAAGCGGCCACGATGCCGGGGATCTCGTCGGTGTCCAGGGCGCGGGGCTTGGACAGTGGCACAAAACCGTCACGGGTGTAGGTCTTGCCTTCGGCCTGAATGGCCGAGGGCGCCACCGGTGCGGCGGCATGGGGCTGGAACGACGTGTGCGAGATGCGGCCCACATGCCACAGCTGCAGGAAGATGCGGCCGCCGTTGGCGTGCACCGCATCCGTCACAGCCTTCCAGCCGGCGGTCTGTTCGCCGCTGTGGATGCCGGGGGTGGTGATGTAGCCTTGGCCTTCGGGCATGACCTGGGTCGCCTCGGCAATGATCAGGCCGGCGCTGGCGCGCTGGGCGTAGTACAGCGCGTTGAGCGCATGGGGCACGTTGCCATCACCGGCTCGGCTGCGCGTCAACGGCGCCATCACGATGCGGTTGTTCAGGGTGGTGGAGCCGAGTTGCAGCGGGCTGAAAAGGGTGGTCGGCATGGGATGGTGTCCTGTTCTGAAAACAAAGAACGTGGGGAATCTCTCTCCACATCAGGCTTTGATGCTAGGGCGAACCGCTATCTCCCCTGCCACTGTGGGTGAACCGGGTTTTGCTGTATGGCCCTGTCTGGCACCGCTTACAATCGCGGGTGACGGGCCTTCCCGCATGGTAAAGCGGCCAACCGGGTCAGGTGGGGAACCAAGCAGCCCTAACTGTGGAGTCAGTGCCGGGGTCAAGGCTCGTCAACTTCTTCTCGCACCAGGGCATTGCCGTGGTCGCTGTCCTTCAAGCCGTGGCAATGTCGATTACGATGGTTGCCATGGCCATTTTTACCCACACCCCATGACCAGCGCGGCCTTACCGTCGGTGCTGGTGGTGGAGGACGACGACCACATTGCCCACCTGCTCAAGTTCATGCTGGAACGTGGGCAATACCGCGTGCACCAGGCGCGTGACGGCCGGGCCGCCAAGCAGTTCATTGAAACCGAAAGTGCGCCCAGCATCGTGTTGCTGGACGTGATGCTGCCCTACATCGACGGTTTTGAGCTGGTGCGCTTGCTGCGGGCCCAGCCGGGCTGGCAAAAGGTGCCGGTCATCATGCTGACGGCCAAAACACAAGAGCAGGACATCGTGCGTGCGCTGGACGCCGGCGCCAACGACTACATCGTCAAACCGTTCCAGCCGAACGAGTTGCTGGCCCGGTTGCGGCGTTTGACACAGGTGCCCACATGACCCCTTTCACCCCCTTCAAAATCGCCCTCTTGCTGCCCCTGCTCGGCGCCCTGCCGCTGCACGCCCAGACCACCGACCGCGCCACCTCTGTCGAGGTCAGTCACGAGCGCAACCACCTCAACAACGGCAGCCCGGACTGGAAAGAAACCGGCCTGCGCCTCAGCCACAGCCTGGGCAAATACCGGCAGGTGGATGTCGGCGTGGTGGAGACGCGCCGCTTCGGGCTCAAAGACACCCAGGTGTCTGCCGGCTACACGCTCCCGCTGGCCCCGCAGTGGGTGGTGGGCCTGGAAGGCAACTACAGCAACACCCACCGGGTGCTGGCCAAACACGGCGTCGGGCTGACCAGCCAGTACGAGTTCGCGCCCGCCTGGCTGGCCCACCTGGGCCTGAAACACACCCGCTACGACGCGACCACAGTGAACCAGGCCAGCGTCGGGCTGGAGCACTACTTCTCGTCGTTCAGCTGGCTGGTGTCGTTCAGCCCGGTTCGTGCTTTGGGCACCTCGGCCTACAGCGGCTCGGTGCGTGGCAACTACTACTACGGCGACCGCAACTCGGTCGGCCTGATTGCCGCCGTGGGCGAAGAGGCCACACCGGTGGGTGGCAACAACGTGGTGATCGCCGACATCAAGTCCATCGCGCTGGTGGGCCGGCACTGGGTCAGCCCGCAGTGGGCGGTGAACTACGCGCTGGGCAGCACTTCTCAGGGCAGCTTCTACACCCGCAACGGTGCGCGACTTGGTGCCCAATACACCTTCTGACACGCTGCTGGAACTCGCGTTCTGGGCCGGCGTTGTCAGCGTGCTGTTGACGCTGCTGATGGCCGTGTCCATCATGGTGCTGCGCTACCGGCTGCGCCGTGCCGAGCGGCGCGAAGCGGATTTTCTGGCGGTCTGGCGCCCGGCCCTGCTCGAGGTGCTGGCCGGCGGTTCGGTGCGTGCCCTGCCCACCCTGGCCAGGGCCGACCAAATGTCTTTTCTCAAGTACTGGAGCTACCTGCAAGAGTCTTTGCGCGGCAGCGCCAGCCAGACGCTGAACCAGGTGGGCTTTGCGCTGAAAGTGCCGAAATTCGCACAGCAGTGGCTGACCCGTGGGCGGCGATCCGAACGGCTGCTGGCCATCCTCGCGCTGGGCCACCTGCGCGACAAAAGCGCCTGGGACGCGTTGTTTGCGCAGGCCGTCGGCGACGACAGCCTGGTGTCGCTGCAGGCCGCCCGCGCGCTGCTGCAAATTGACCCGGTGCGCGGCGTGCAGCACCTGATGCCGCTGCTCATCAAGCGGCACGACTGGGACATCAACCGCCTGGCGGTGATGCTGGCGGCTTCCCGCACCGAACTCGAAGGCCTGCTGTCGCGCAAGATCACCCGCGTCGACCCCGCCAACATGGGCCGGCTGATGCGGCTGGCCGAGGTGCTCAAACTCAACCTGCCCGCCGAGGTACTGGCCTACCTGGTGGATGCGGCGCGGCCGGTGGACATTCTGGTGGCCGGCCTGCGGCTGGTGAACAACACCGCGCTGTTGCCACAGGTGCGCGGCTTTGCCAAGCACGCCGACTGGACCATCCGCGTGCAGGCCGTGAAATGCCTGGGCCGCATCGGCGAGCCGGGCGATGTGCCCTTGCTGGCCGATGCGCTGCAGGACCGCGAATGGTGGGTGCGCTACCGCGCGGCCCAGGCGCTGGCCGGTCTGCCGTTTGTCACAGCGGCCGAGATGGCGGCCCTGCGCCAGAACAGCCCGGACCGCTACGCGCAGGACATTCTGAACCAGGTGTTTGCAGAACGGGTGGGTGCATGAGCGAACACATCATTGTCGACTTCCTGACCTGGTTCATCCTGTGCTATTTCGTGGCGCTGAACGGGGGCTACCTGCTCTTGAACCTGGTGTCCATCGTGGCGCTGCACCGCAACACCCAGGAGCGCTTGCTGAACGACCTGCCACAGGTGTTCTCAGGCCTGGAGCCGGCCATCAGCATCCTGGTGCCGGCCTACAACGAAGAGACCACCATCGCGCCGGCCATCCGTTCGATGCTGCAGCTCTCGTATTCGGAGTTCGAGATCGTCGTTGTCAACGACGGCTCGAAAGACGGCACGCTGGAGGTGCTGAAAAAAGAGTTCGGCCTGCTGCCCTTCCCAGAGGCCTACCGGGTGCGGCTGGCCACCAAGCCGATCCGTGGCATTTACCGCTCCACCCGCCACCCCAACCTGCGCGTCATCGACAAAGACAACGGCGGCAAGGCCGACTCGCTCAACGCCGGCATCAACGCCGCGCGCTTCCCGCTGTTTTGCGGTGTGGACGCGGACTCGATCCTGCAGCGCGACAGCCTGCAGCGCGTGGCCAAGCCCTTCCTGAGCGACCCCCAAATTGTGGCCACCGGCGGCACCATCCGCGTAGCGAACGGCTGCGACATCAGCGACGGGTTTCTCACCCGCGTCGGCCTGCCGCGCAACGGCTGGGCGCTGTTCCAGGTGGTGGAGTATTTGCGCGCCTTTTTGTTTGGCCGGCTCGGCTGGTCCAGCATGCAGGCCATGCTCATCATCTCGGGCGCGTTCGGGCTGTTCAAGACGGCGGTGGTGATCCAGGTCGGTGGCTACCGCACCAACACGATTGGCGAAGACATGGAACTCGTGGTCCGCATGCACCACCACCTGCGCAACGCCGGCATCCCCTACAAGGTTGAATTTGTGCCCGACCCGGTCTGCTGGACAGAGGTGCCCGAAGACCACAAGACGCTGAAGAACCAGCGGGTGCGCTGGCAGCGTGGCCTGTCGGAAAGCCTGTCCAGCCACTGGGGCCTGATGTTCAACCGCCGCGGCGGGCCACCGGGCTGGCTGGCCTTTCCGTTCATGGTGGCATTTGAATGGCTGGGGCCGGTGGTGGAACTGGGTGGCTACCTGTTCATGGCGTTTGCTTTCTGCTTGGGCTGGATTTCATGGGAGGCTTTTGCCATCTTCCTGTTCCTGGCGATTGGGCTGGGCATTTTGCTGTCGGCCTCGGGCCTGCTGCTGGAGGAAATGTCCTTCCACATCTACCCCAAGGCCAAGCACTTGGCGGTGTTGGCGCTGTTTGTGGTGCTGGAAAACTTTGGCTACCGCCAGCTCAGCGCCTGGTGGCGCCTGATTGGCCTGTGGCGCTGGATCTTCCAGCGCGAGGGCACCTGGGGCACGATGAAACGCAAAGGCGTCTCCAAGCCGGGCGCCTGAAGGCGCCCAACCGGGAGACGGCCATGGGTGCTCAGACGCGGGGCTCGCCCTGCCCGTTGACGGTCACCGTGTCGCCCGGCGGCGTGGTGGTCTGAATGCGGTACTCCTGGCCACGGAAGACGTAGGTCACGTCCCAGTAGTCGGGCCGCTGCTGCTGGTTGGGCACGGCGGCACAACGCTGAACACTTTGGGTCGCGGCTGGCTGGCCACTCGCGTCGCGGCCAATCCCGGCACCGACCACACCGCCCGCCACCGCACCACCCACGGTGGCAAAGTCCTTGCCACGGCCGCCCCCGACCTGGTGGCCCAGGATGCCGCCAATCAGCGCGCCCGCCAGTGCGGCGGGCACGTTGGCCTGCGACTGAGACACCTGCTCGCGTTCCACCCAGCAGCGCTGCTCTGGCGTGCCCACCACCGCGCGCACCGAGGTCACGCTCGCCTGGTAGAGGTTTTCGTTGTCGCGGCGGCGGTAGTTGTAGCCATTGCCCACGGCTGGCCGGGACGGCGCCTGTTCCACCCGCACGTTGCTGACCACCGTCCGCACCGAGGCGATGCGGTCACCCACGCCCACCTGGGCCAGCGACGGGTAGCGCCCAGGGCGCAGCACCACGCAGCGGCCATCAAAACGCACGTCGTCACACACCTCCCACGGCGCGCCCACCACCAGCATGGACGCGGCACGCCCGTTGAAGCCATTGCGCGCCAGGTTCAGCACCGGTTGTTGGGTGGTGAAAGAGCGGCCCTGGAAACCTTCGCGTTCAAAGACGGTGACTTGTGCAGAACCGGGCAGCGGTGCGTAACGGCCCTCGTCCACACGGGCATTGCTGTTGATGGCGCGCACCGACGACACGCGGTCGTTCAGGCCCATCGCCTCCAGCGAGGCATAGCGGCCAGGGCGCAGCACCACACAGCGGCCACGGAAGCGCACGTCGTCGCACACCTCCCAGCGGTTGCGCGTCACATCCACCGACGACGCGCGGTCGTTGAAGCCAAAGCGGTCAAAGTCGGCTATCTGGCGCTGGGTGCTGAACGAGCGGCCCTGAAAGCCATCGCGTTCGTAGAACGTCACCTGCGCCATGGCCTGTGCCGCCACCATGGCCCCCACCGCCACCACCCCTGTTTTCAAAAGCATGTTCATGACTGTCTCCCGTGAAAGCGCAGGGATGGCCTGGCAACTGCCAAGTCTTGTGACCACGCTGGAGGGCCAGTGTGTGCCTGGGCAGAGGGGCTGGTAAGGGGACGGCACGCCCCTTGGGTGTAGTGCCTGTCCTACGCCGCCTCGGTGCTGGCGACCGGCAAATCGACGTGGAAGGTGGTACCCTGCCCGGGCGCACTGACAAAGCCGATCTGCCCACCATGGGCCTCGACGATGCTCTTGCAGATGCTCAGGCCCAGACCGGTGCCGCCCTTTTGCCGGCGGTCTGAGGCGTCGGCCTGGGCGAAGCGTTCGAACACGCGGCTGCGAAACCCGTCTGGAATGCCAATGCCCTGGTCGCGCACCGACAAACGCACCCCGCTGGCATGGGCCTCGATGCGAACCTGCACCGTGGCACCGCCCGCTGGCGAGAACTTGGCAGCATTCGACAGCAAATTGACCACCACCTGGACCACCCGGTCGGCGTCGGCACGCACCTGCACCGGCGCGGCGTTGGTGGCATCGTCTTCCAGCAGCAGGCGCACCCCGTACTGGTCGGCAAAGGCCTGGGTGGCGGCCACCGCCTGTGCCACCAGCGGGCGCAGCGGCAGCACCCGGAAGTGGTACTGCATGCTCTGCGACTCGATCTTCTCCACGTCGAGCACGTCGTTGATGAGCCGGATCAGCCGCTCGGTGCTGCTGTGCGACATCTCGATGAGCGGCTTCACATCGGCCGGCAACTCGCCCGCCATGCCCGACACCAGCAGGCTGAGCGAGCCGTAGATGCCGGTGAGCGGCGTGCGCAGTTCGTGCGACACGGTGGAAATGAACTCGCTCTTCATCCGCTCGACCGCTTTGCGCTCGGAAATGTCGTACAAAAATGCGCTGAAGAACTTGAGCTTGTCGGTGTTCACCAGCGCAATGCTCATCTCCACCGGCAGCTCTTCGCCACGGGCGGTGAGCACCAGCCGCTCCATGCGCTGGTTGATGAAACCGGCCTGCTCGGTGGCCAGGAAGTTGTGGAACGCGTCTTGCCAGCCCTTGACGAAGCGCGCCGGGATCAGCGTGTCGAACAGCGACTGGCCCATGACCTCACCGCGCTGCCAGCCGAGCAGTTTTTCTGACTGCGAATTCCAGCCCGAGATCTGCCCCTGGAAGTTCATGGCCACAAACGCACCCTGGGCCGACTCGACGATCGCACGCACCCGGTACTCGTTCTCGCGCACGGTGGCCATGGCTTTCAGCAACTCGGTGGTGCGCTGGCCGACGCGTTTTTCCAGCGTGGCGTTGAGCTGCTTCAGGTCGCTTTCTTTCTGCTGCAGGCTGCCCAGCAATGAGCTCAGCGAGCCGCTCAGCGCCGCCACCTCGGCGTACACCGCCGCGCCGGGGTCAATGGTCACCGGTTCACCGGTTTCGATGCGTTGGGCTTCGTCGGCGAGCACCAGCAACGGGCGGGTGATGGCACGGGCCGCCACCAGCGCCAGAAAGGAAAACAGGGCCGCAATCGCCACACCGCCCAGCAGCACCTGCTGGCGCAGCGCCTTGACCGGTGCGTAGGCTTCGTCCAGGTCTTGCAGCACCAGAATGCGCCAGCCCAGGCCGGGGTAGCCCATGTGGCCGCGGCTGGTGCTGTAGCCCACCAGGTACTCGCGGCCGTCGGGCCAGGCGGCGACGCCAAAGTCGCTGCGGCCATCTGCCGGTGCGCTGCTGTGGGCTGGCGCGGCCTGCCCTTCAAAACCCTTGGGGCCGAGCAGCACTTTGCCATCGACCCCGACGATCACCACCTGCACCTGCCGCTCGCGCGCCACCGGCGCCACGATGGACTGCACGATGTCGCTGGCCCATTGCCAGGCGATGTGGGCGCCCAGCACACCGGCCACCACGCCGCTGGCGTCGCGGTAGGGAAAGGCCACGTCGACAAAACGTTTGGGGTCGTTGGTCGGGTTGGGCAACAGCTTGGCGAGCAGTTTGGCCTCGTGCACGTCGCCCACATAAACGCCCTTGTTGGCGTTGGTGAACCAGGGGCGAGCCGACACATCGGCCCCTTCCAGCAGGCCCTGTGTGGCGGCCTTCACCTGGCCCCGGGTGTCGGTCAGGCCGATCCAGGCGTAGTAGGGGTAGGTCTGCTGCAGCGCGTTCAGGGTCTGCCGGGTTTGCTGCAGGTTCTCGGGCCCGCCGTCCAGCCCGGTGCGCTGGCTGATGAGTTGCACCTCGCGGTAGCGCTCGAACATCGAGCGGTCCAGGTGGTTGGTGGTCTGCACCGCCAGCTCGGCCAGGTTGGTGCCGATCTCGGACTTGACCTGCCGGCTCACGGTGGTGTCGATCGCCAGCGTCAACAGCACGGTGAGCAGCATCGACAGCAGAAAAAAGGCCAGCGCCAGCGACGACCCGAGGTCGAGCTTGAACGAAGGCCAGCGCAGCGTCATGGTGCCATTGTGGCCGGTTGCTGGAGGTGGTTCAACGCGCCTTGCGCGGCCAGCACGCCACTGGCAAAACAGGCGGTGAGCAGGTAGCCGCCGGTGGGCGCCTCCCAGTCCAGCATCTCACCGGCACAGAACACGCCGGGCAGCGCCTGCAGCATCAGTTGTGGGGTCATGGCCTCGAACGGCACACCGCCAGCGGTGCTGATGGCCTCGTCCACCGGCCGGGCGGCAGAGAGCGTCAGGGGCACGGCCTTGATGGCCGCTGCCAGCCGTTCGGGCTGTTGCAGCGCGTCTTTGTCCAGCACCTCGTGCAGCAGCGCCATCTTGATGCCGTCCAGCCCGAGCCGGCTCTTGAGGTGGCTGGACAGCGAGCGCGAGCCGCGTGGGTGGGCCACGTCGGCCAGCACCTTGTCGGCGGGTTTGTCGGGCAGCAAATCCAGCGTGAACTGGGCCTGGCCGCTGCGGGCGATCTCGTCGCGCAGCAGGGCCGAGGCGGCGTAGACCAGGCTGCCTTCCACGCCGGTGGCGGTGGCCACAAACTCGCCCTTGCGCTGGAAGCTCTGGCCCAGGCTGTCGGTGCAACTGAGCGCGACCGACTTGAACGGCTGGCCGGCAAAACGGCTGCTGAAGTGGTCGCTCCAGCCGCCCAACACGTCAAAGCCGCAGTTGGCGGGCCACAGCGGCGCCACCGCTACGCCGCGCGCGGCCAGCCAGGGCACCCAGGCGCCGTCGGAGCCGAGCCTTGACCAGCTGGCGCCGCCGAGGGCCAGCAGCAGCATGTCGGCCTGCACGCGCACTGGCCCGTTGGGCGCGGTGAACTGGCAGGCGCCGGTGGCGTCCCAGCCGGTCCAGCGGTGGCGCATGTGGAAGCGCACGCCGGCGTCGCGCAGGCGGTGCAGCCAGGCGCGCAGCAGCGGCGCGGCCTTCATGTCGGTCGGGAACACCCGGCCCGAGGTGCCCACAAAGGTGCTGATGCCCAAACCCTGCGCCCAGTCGCGCAGCGCCTGCGCGCCAAAGGCCTCCAGCAGCGGCGCCAGCGTGGCCTGCCGCGCGCCGTAGCGCTGCACAAACAGCGCGGGCGGCTCGGAATGGGTCAGGTTGAGCCCGCCCTTGCCGGCCAGCAGAAATTTGCGGCCGGCGGACGGCATCGCGTCGTACACATCGACCTGCACACCGGCGCGCGACAGCACCTCGGCCGCCATCAGCCCGGCCGGGCCGGCACCGACGATCACCACGCTGGTCATGACGCCACCACCACGCGGCCGTCACCGGTCAGGAACGCGGCGTGCACAGGTGCACCAGGGTAAGCCGAGCGCACCGCGCTGAGGTAGCGCTGCATCTGGGCCAGCAGGCCGGGCTGCCGTTCGGGTTGGGGGGCACTTTTGTAGTCCAGCACCCACCAGGCGCCGGTGTCGCGGCGGCGCACCAGCCGGTCCAGCCGGAGCGACTGGCCCTGGTGGTTGAGTTCCACCTCGTTGCCCTGCCAGTCCACCACCTCGGCCTGCCAGGCCCAGGCGCCTTCGCCGGTGTGGATGCGCTGGGCCAGCACCGCCGCCTCTTGCGCCTGCGCCGGGCTGAGCGAAAACTCGCGCGCCACCGAAAGCAGTTGCGCCGCGCCCACCGCACCCGCAGCGGGCAGGCCCCACTCCAGCAGGCGGTGCATGGCCTGGCCGAGGCGCGCCGAAGGGTCGGCGTCCGGCAGGATATTTACTATGTTTTTAATAGCTGAATCGCTAGGTTTCACTAAGGCTTGAGGCAGATTTGGCATTAAAAATGGTGTGAGAGGGGTGTCCAGGCCATTGTGCAGGCCTTCAGGGGCGTTCGGGGCAGGCAGTGCCTCGCAGGCGCCTTCGTTCGCTTCGGCCCACGCGCCGAGGCGCTGCCACCAGCTCTGGGGCGCCGCGCGGTAGGGCTGCACCGACGACAGCACCAGCGTGCTGCGGGCGCGCGTCATGGCCACGTAGAGGGTGTTGAGTTCTTCGCGCTGGCGGGCCGCCTGCTCGGCCTGCAGCGCCGCCGCGTTGCACAACGGCGGTTGTTTTTCGCTGGCGAGAAAGGTGAAGCGCTCGGGCGCCTCGGCCTCGCCTGGCCAGTCCACCAGCACGCCCATGGTGTCGGCGGCGGCGGGCGGCGTGTCGGTGTCGAGCACCACCACCACCGGGGCCTCCAGCCCCTTGGCCCCGTGCACGGTGAGCAGGCGCACCGCGTTGGCGCTGGCCAGGGCCGGCGCCTTCACGCCGCCGGCCTTGAACGCCCGCACCAGCGCGTAGGGCGTGAGGAAACGCCCGCCGTCGATCTGCAGCGCGGCGGCCAGCAAGGCATGCAGGTTGGCCAGCACGCTGGTGCGCAGCGCGGCGGGTGTGGCAGCGGCGTAGCGGGCGAACACGTCGCCGTCGTGGCAAATGGCGTCCAGCGCGTCGTGTGGCGGCAG
This sequence comes from Pseudomonadota bacterium, assembly GCA_040384665.1. Taxonomy (GTDB): domain Bacteria; phylum Pseudomonadota; class Gammaproteobacteria; order Burkholderiales; family Burkholderiaceae_C; genus PCRC01. The sequence continues at coordinate 167,154 of JAZKIY010000011.1, read as the reverse complement.
GGTGTCCACCCAGGCTTTCCAGCGGGTGAGTGTGGCGCCAATGTCGCGCGGCACAGCGCTGTCGCCGGGGGTCACGGGGTCGTGTAACGGCCCTTCTTGCAACAACGCCAGCCAGCCGACACGGCGCCCCTCGGCACGCGCCTGGCGCTGGCGCAGCGCCAGCTGCACCAGCCCAACGTCGCTGACACCGAACAGCGGCGACTTGAGGGCCTGCGCCAGCGACACATCGTGGGCGGGCGACACCAGCACGTCCAGCAGCGCCACCAGGTCCTGCACCTCGGGCGCGTCGGCGAGGTCGTTTTTTTCGGGCTGTTGCGTGGGGATGTGCAGCGTGCGCAGCGCGTCGCGCAGCACACCCAGTGGCTCGCGTTTGCGCGACAACACCATGATGTCTTTGGGCTGGCGGCCTGCGGCCAGTTCGACCGCAATGAAGTCCGCCACCTGGCGGCATTCGCGGGTGCGCAGGGTCTCTTCCGGCAGTTCGCGCGGGGTGGTGAGGCTGTTGCGCCAGTCAGGCGCCTCGTCGTCCGCACAAGGGTCTTCGGCTTCGGGCAGGTCATGCCCACCGTCACGTTCAATCTGCGGCAGGCAGGCCACACGCCCTGCTGCTGGCGACTCGCTGGTGTGGGCGCGGAAGCCGGTGTACTCGCCAGCGTCTTGCGCCGCGCCCATCACACCGTTGACCAGCGCCATCACCTGCTGCGCGTTGCGGTGGGTGTGGTCGCAGCTCAGCAGGTCACCCGCCAACCCTTCCCGCACAAAGGCTTGCGCGGCAACAAAGACCTGTGGCTCGGCGCGGCGGAAGCGGTAAATGCTCTGCTTGGGGTCGCCCACGATGAACACGCTGAGCCCCCCTCCTGCCCCGGCGTAGCCCGACAGCCAGGCCTTCAGCGCCTGCCACTGCAGCGGGTTGGTGTCCTGGAACTCGTCGATCAGCAGGTGTTTGACCCGCGCGTCCAGCCGCTCCTGCACCCAGCCACTGAGCACCGCGTCGCGCAGCATGAACAACGCGGCGCTTTCCAGGTCGTTCATGTCGACCCAGCCGCGTTCGCGTTTGAGCTGGGCAAATTCGGCGATCAGCCGCCGTGCCAGCCGGGCCATGCGCTGCTGGTGCTGCCACGCGGTGTGCTGGGCCAGTGCAGCGGCCAGACGCACGGCGATTTCCTGCGCGGCACGCACCGCGTCAATGCCGGCGAGCTTGTCGCTGAATTTGCGTGGCTCGCCTTTTTGCGTCAGCAGCGCGGCCAGCATGGCCCCGGCGTCGTGGCCGGTCAGGGCCTGTTCCAGTTCGCGGCCTTTTTCGGCAAACGTCCGGGCGCTGGCACGGCCCAGGGCACGGGCGGCGGCCCACAGCAGCGTGCGGGGGCCGGTGTCGCCGTCGCCTGCCAGCACGTCGTTGGGGTGGTCGAGCCCGGCCAACTCGGCGAACACCGCACCAAACGGCAACACCGACGCGTCGACCACACCTTGCGCATCGGCCAGTGCAAATTCCACCCGCTTGGCCAGCGCGGCGAGCAGCGCCTTCTGCGTCTGGAAGCGGCCGTAGGTGGCCACGGCGGCGAGGTAGTCGGCCCGCGCGGCGCTGTCTTGCGCCACGGCGGTGTAGAAACGCGGCCACACGGCCTGCACCGCCTCTTGGTCGTCCTCCAGCAACTGGTAATGCGCAGGCAAGCCCAGCGCTTCCAGCACCGCCAGCGGCGCGCTGCGCAACAGTGCGGCGAACCAGCTGTGGAAGGTGCGCACCTGCACCGGGCGGCCGGCCGCGAGCACCGTCTGGTACAACTTTGACAGCGGCTCCACCAGGTTGTGCGCCGGCTCCGGGGCAATTCCCCTGGCATTCAGCTCGTTCAGCAGCACCTCGGGCGTGGCATGGGCAAATTGTTCCAGCCATTCGTGCAGCCGCTGGCGCATCTCGCCCGCGGCTTTTTTGGTGAAGGTGATGGCCAGAATTTCATGCGGCTGTGCGCCCTCCAGCAGCGCACGCAGGATGCGCGACACCAGCATCCAGGTCTTGCCGGCGCCAGCACAGGCCTCCACCGCCACGCTGCGGCGCGGGTCGCAGGCGATGGCGTAAAACGCCGCACAGTCGATGCGTTCGCCGTTGTGTTCGTAGGCCAGTGGCGTCGTGTTCATGACCAGAAGTCTTTCCGGCACAGGCCGCGGGCGGCGCAGTAATCACAGGCGCTGCCTTCGCCGAGGGCGGGCAGCGGCGCACCGCGGGCGATCGCCGCGATGTCTGCCACGATGCCTTCCACCAACGCGGTGCGCGCCGGCACCACGTCTGGCTGTTCCACGAGGTCTGTGCTGCGGTCGCCGACGTTGACGTACGCAGCGCGCAGGGTGTCGTCTGCCAGCAGGGCCGCGTAAAACAGCAGCTGCGTGTCTTCGGTCGGCACCTTGACCCGGTCCCGGGTCTTCTGCAGGGCCTCGGTCTTGTAGTCCATCACCAGGGTCGTGCCACCGTGCTGGTCCACGCGGTCGAGGCGGCCCACCAGCGTGACGCCGGGCAGCGGCAAGCTCGCCGCGCTCTCCGCGCGCACAAAATGCGCACCGCTGGCCTCGTGTTGGGCCAGCCAGTCGAGGTAGGCGTCGCGCACGCCGGGCCAGCTGGCGGCAAAAGGCAGGAACTCGCCTTCGGCCAGCGCCATGGCCTGCGTCTGGGCGTCGGCCAAGGTGTTGATGCGTAACACGCGTGCGTCACCGGGTGGCAACGGGTCGGCCGCCTGGGCGGTGTGGAAGTCGCGCAGCACCGCGTGCAGCCAGGTGCCAAAGTCGCGCTTGCCGACTTCGGTGGTCAATTCATCGACCTCCTGCAGACCGAGTTGGCGCAGTGCGAAGAAGCGGTAAGGGCAGCGCCGCAGGTCTTCGTAAGCGCTGGCCGACAGCCGTTCCAACGGCAAAGCCTGCGCGGTGGGCAGCGGTGGCGGCACAGGCTGTGGCGTGATGGACCGCAGCGTGCGCGGGTCACTGCCCAGCGCCACTTGGGGCGGCGCCGAACCCGCTGGGTGCAGCTGCAGTTGCTGCACCAGCGGGCTGGGCAACAGCGGCTCGCCGGACGCGTCGGCCTGGCGCCACAGCACGTCCGCGTGTGGCACGGCCAGCGCCTGTTGCCAGGCGGCGCGTTGGGCGGCTTCCAGGCCCTCGCGCGACGGCAGGCCCAGGCCGGCGCGCTGCGCACGGGTCCAGTTGCCCGGGGGTTCGGGCGACGCCGGCAGGTTGGCCTCGTCACAGCCGGGCAGAACCACGGCGGCGAAGGGCTGCGCCAGCATCTGCGGCAGCGGCACCACCACCACCTGCGCCTGGTCGGGGTGGTCGGGTTTGAAGCTGGCAGCTTCCAGCACGTCGGTGGTCCAGGCGGTGAACTCGGCCAGGCCCATGCGGCGTGTGGCCTGTGGCAGGGCGGCCCAGTCGGCGTCGGCCCCGTCGGCCAGCCGCAGCGCGGCCACCACCCCGTCGCCGGCGGTGTCGCCCACCAGTTGCGGCCACTGGCCGCTGGCCACCAGCAGTTCACGCAGGGCCTGCAGCCACCCCAACCAGGGTCGGGCGGGCTGCAGGCGGCGACGCCATTCCTGGACCTGTTGCCACAGCGCCGTCTGCTCCGGTACGTCACCGCCACCGGGCAAGGCCGCAGGCCAGGCATTCGCGCCGCTGGCACGCAGCGCGGCCTCCAGCACCGAAACCTGTGCCACGTCCAGGGCCGGCGCGTTCTTGAGCCAGTCGAGCACGGTGTCGCTGCTGGCGTGCCAGGCACAGGCGCGCAAGACCACCATTAGGTGCGCGGCGGCACGGGTGGTAGAGAGCTTCCAGCCGGTTTCGTCGCGCAGGGCCACCCCCCGGGCACCGAGCATGGCGCGGATGCGCCGGGTCAGCGCACGGTCGGTGGCGGCGAGCGCCACCGGCACACGGCCGGCGTTGATGTGGCTCAGCACACAGGCGGCGGCGCGTTCGGCCTCGTCTTCGGGGCCATCGGTCGGGTGCAGCGCCAGCTGGCCGGTGGTTTGGACGTCGTCCGCCAGTGGCAGCGACACCGCCTTGTCACCCCAACGCCCCTTGAGGGCTTCGGCCAGTGGCTCGGCCTGCAAGCCGTCGAGCACCACCAGGCACTCGGTCTGCTGCAGCACAGCGTCCTGAAACAGCAGGTCGGTCGCATAGGCCGAGGCCACCACCCATTCCAGCGCAATGCGGGCCAGCGCCGCTTCGAGCGCCAGCACCGGCGCATCCAGTCCGCTGGACACCAGCACGCGGGCCTGCGCCGCCCAGCCGGCACGCTGGCTCGGCGCTTGGGCCGCTGCCAGCCCGGCCAGCTGCAAGGCGGTCTCCACCAGGCTGGCGGCCAGCGCCTCCTGCCGGGCACCCAGACCGGCACGCGCCAGCAGGGCTTGTGCCGTCACCAGGTCGCGGCCCCGGTCGAAAGACAGGTCATCGGGCCCCGGCACAAAGCCGCCCATGCTGCGCGCCCAGTTCAGCGTGGTCTCGCAACGGGGGGCAAAACCGGCGGGTGACACCCGTGCCCAAGCCTGCCGGGCGAGTGGCATGAGCTGGGCGTAGGGCAGCAGCACCACGCTCCTGGCGGGGTGGGCGGCACGGGCGGTGAGCACCGACATCACCTGCGCCATGCGGGCCTCCACCACGGTGGCCTGATGGGCTGACGCTATCGCTTCCATAGCGTTCACAGCGCTTGCCATGACCTGTGTGGGGGCTTGGTTTCTGTCACAATTCCCTTACTTTAGCTGTACCGCCAACCGAATCCTGAGGAACACCCCATGGCCAGCGACCTGATCAAACACATTTCCGACGCCAGCTTTGACGCCGACGTCCTGCAGTCCACCACACCCGTGCTGGTGGACTACTGGGCTGAATGGTGCGGTCCTTGCAAAATGATTGCGCCCATCCTGGACGAAGTGTCTGCCACCTACGAAGGCAAACTGCAGATCGCCAAGATGAACGTGGACGAAAACCGCGACATCCCGGCCAAGTTCGGCATCCGCGGCATCCCGACGCTGATGGTCTTCAAAGGCGGCCAGCTCGCCGCCACCAAGGTCGGCGCCATGAGCAAATCGCAACTCACCGCGTTCATCGACCAGCAACTGGCCTGATACGCCCCCCGCCCGCTGGAGCCACTGCGCTCCAGCGGCGCTTCTTTTCCTGTCATAATCATCCCAGTTCACTGCATCGCCAGCGCGAGACAGTTCGAGTTCCCCGGTTTGTGAGGCACCTTCTGGCCTCTCTTCAAACCTCCCCCCGTTTTCCGTAGACACACCCCAAAGGGGTCATTCCATGCACTTAAATGAACTCAAGGCACTGCACGTGTCTGAAGTCCTCAAGCAGGCCGAAGCCCTTGAGATAGAAAACACCGGCCGCATGCGCAAGCAGGAATTGATGTTCGCCATCATCAAGAAGCGCGCCCGTGCCGGTGAGCAGGTGTTTGCCGATGGCGTGCTGGAGATCCTGCCCGACGGCTTCGGCTTCCTGCGCAGCCCCGACACCAGCTACACCGCCAGCACCGACGACATCTACATCAGCCCCAGCCAGGTGCGCCGCTTCAACCTGCACACCGGCGACATGATCGAAGGCGAAGTGCGCACCCCGAAAGACGGCGAACGCTACTTCGCGCTGACCAAACTCGACGCCGTCAACGGCGGCCCACCCGAGCAGAACAAACACAAGGTCATGTTCGAGAACCTGACGCCGCTGTTCCCCAAAGAGCAGATGAAGCTGGAACGCGACATCAAGGGCGACGAGAACATCACCGGCCGCATCATCGACATCATTGCGCCCATCGGCAAAGGCCAGCGCGCCCTGCTGGTGGCCCCGCCCAAGAGCGGCAAGACAGTGATGATGCAGCACATGGCCCACGCCATTGCCGCCAACTACCCCGACATCCACATGATGGTGCTGCTGGTCGACGAGCGGCCCGAAGAAGTGACCGAGATGCAACGCTCGGTCAAGGGCGAGGTGATCGCCTCCACCTTTGACGAACCCGCCGCCCGCCACGTCCACGTGGCCGAGATGGTGATCGAGCGCGCCAAGCGCCTGGTCGAACTGAAAAAAGACGTGGTGATCCTGCTGGACTCGATCACCCGCCTGGCCCGCGCCTACAACAACGTCGTGCCGTCGTCCGGCAAAGTGCTGACCGGTGGCGTGGACTCCAACGCACTGCAGCGCCCCAAGCGCTTCCTGGGCGCCGCCCGCAACGTCGAAGAAGGCGGCTCGCTGACCATCATCGCCACCGCACTGATCGACACCGGCAGCCGCATGGACGAAGTGATCTTTGAAGAGTTCAAGGGCACCGGCAACAGCGAAATCCACCTCGACCGCCGCCTGTACGAAAAGCGCGTGTTCCCGTCGATCCAGCTCAACCGCAGCGGCACCCGCCGCGAAGAACTGCTGCTGGCCCCGGAAATCCTGCAAAAGACCCGCATCCTGCGCCAGTTCATGTACAACATGGACGAGATTGAGTCGATGGAACTGATGTTGAAGAACATGAAGGCCACCAAGACCAATGTCGACTTCTTCGACATGATGCGCAGAGGCGGCTGAGCTATAATCTGAGGCTTTTCTGCGGAAAGTAGGTCAGACTGGCTGACCCGGCTACCGCACCTGACCAGGAAACCCCATGAAAGACGGCATTCACCCCAACTACCGCGACGTTTGCTTTTTGGACCTGTCCAACAACTTCAAGTTCGTCACCCGCTCGTGCGTCAACGCCAAAGAAATGGTGAAGATGGAAGACGGCCGCGAACTGCCGCTTTACAAGTTGGACACCTCGAGCGAATCGCACCCCTTCTACACCGGCACACAGAAGTCGGTGGACAACATGGGTGGCCGCGTTGAGAAGTTCCGCAACCGCTTCGGCAAGACCACCGCCAAGTAAGCCCCGTTTTAGGTATAAAGGGCAGCCCGGGTTTCCGAGCTGCCCTTTTTCTTTTGGCGACCCGAAACCGACCCCACGCCACCCTTCTTTCTGTGAACCAGCCCACGCCCGCCATCGTTGCCCAACACGCCGTGCGCCGGCTGCCCCGGCTGGCCCTGTTCCTGCTGTGTCTGGCCTACATCGTGCCGGGCTTTGTCGGTCGGCAGCCCTGGAAAAGCGCCGACATGACGTCGTTTGGCTACATGGCCAACATCGCGTCCGGGCTCACCGGCTGGCTCACGCCCGAAGTGGCAGGCCAGGGCCCCGCCCACGACGCCCTGCTGCCCTACTGGCTGGGCGCACTGTTCATGCAAGGCCTGCCCTGGCTGGACCCGGCGCTCGCCAGCCGGCTGCCTTTTGTGCTGCTGCTGGCACTCACGCTGACCGCCACCTGGTACGGCGTCTACCACCTCGCGCGCAGCCCACAGGCCCAGCCGGTGGCCTTTGCTTTTGGTGGTGAAGCCCACCCGGCCGACTACGCACGCGCGATGGCAGATGGCGGCCTGTTGGCCCTGATTGCCTGCCTCGGTCTGGCCCAGCTGTCGCACGAAACGACCCCGGCATTGGCGCAGCTCGCCAGCGTGGCACTGGTGTTTTATGCGGTGGCCGCTTTGCCGGTGCGTCAGGCGGGGCCGGTGGTCGGGCTGCACCTGGGCCTGGCCGGCCTGGCGTTGAGCGGTGCGCCCACGTTGGCCGCCTTGCTGGGCGCCGGCTGCATCGCGCTGTGCGTCAGTTCACCGCGCAGCCCCGACCAGGACGACCGCCAGCGCCACAGCGTGCTGGTGCTGGCAAGTGCCACCTTGCTCAGCGCCGCGTTGGCTACCGCGTTCGACCTGTGGCGCTGGCGCATCGCACTGCCCGGGCTGTCGCTGGACCACTGGCCTGAGTGGCGCAGCCTCGGCCGCCTGCTGTTGTGGTTCACCTGGCCCGCCTGGCCACTGGCGCTGTGGACGCTGTGGCGCTGGCGTTACATGCTGCGCAGCCGCCACGTGGCACTGCCGCTGTGGTTTGCGAGCCTGGCCATCCTTGTCACCCTGACCACGCCGTCGGCCGACCGCTCGCTGCTGCTGGCCTTGCCGGCGCTGGCCACGCTGGCGGCTTTCTCCCTGCCCACCCTGCGGCGCAGCATGTCGGCTTTGATCGACTGGTTCACCTTGCTGTTTTTCACCGCCTCTGCCATCACCATCTGGGTGGTCTGGATCGCGATGCAGACCGGTTTCCCGGCCAAACCAGCAGCCAACGTGGCCAAGCTGGCACCCGACTTTGTGCCCAGTTTTTCCTGGCTTGCCTTCGTGGTGGCCTTGCTGGCCACTGCGGCCTGGGCCTGGCTGGTCACCTGGCGCGTCGGCCGCCACCGCACCGCGCTGTGGAAAAGCCTGGTGTTGCCCGCTGGCGGCGCGGTGCTGGGCTGGCTGCTGCTGATGACGCTGTGGCTGCCAGCGCTGGACTTTGCACGCAGCTACACCGTGCTGTCACAGCGCGTGGCGGTGCATGTGCGCGCCGACCAGTGTGTCGAGATGTACGGGCTGTCGCAAGGCCATGCAGCGGCCCTGAAATACCACGGTGGGCTGACCATGTTGCCCGTCTCCCCCGCCCACACCTGCCCCTGGCTGCTGGTGGACACAGCCGACCAGGCCACCCTGCCTGACGCCACCGACATGGTGCAGTGGAATCTGCAGGCGGTGCTGCGGCGCCCCTCTGACCGCACCGACGACGTGTTGCTCTACCGCCGGCTGGCACCCTGATGCCTCCCCCAGTGTTGCCCACCAGCGACCTGCGCGCCATCGCGCGGCACAGTGCCACCGTCTTGATGGGGCAGCTGGCGGTGATGGGCTTTGGCGTGACCGACACACTGATTGCCGGCCGTTATTCCGACACCGCGTTGGCGGCCCTCTCGGTCGGCACCGCCATTTACGTCAGCGTGTTCGTCTCGCTCATCGGCGTGATGCAGGCCACCCTGCCGGTCTGGGCCGAGCTGCGGGGCGCCCAGCGCCACCACGACATTGGCCCATCGGTGCACCAGTCGCTTTACCTCTGCGCCATGGCCGTGGCGCTCGGCATGGCGGTGCTGCTGTGGGCCCAGCCCCTGCTGCACTGGACCGAAGTTCCCGCCGCACTGCAGGCCGAGGTGCTGGCCTACCTGCAGATCCTGGCGTTTGCGCTGGCGCCGTCGCTGTTGTTCCGGCTTTATGCCAACCTGAACCAGGCCATGGGCCGCCCGTTGCTGGTGACCTGGCTGCAGATCGGCTCGCTGGCGCTCAAGGTGCCGCTGTCTCTGTGGCTGGCGTTTGGTGGCCTGGGGTTGGACGCGCAAGGGCTGGCGGGCTGCGCCTGGGCCACGCTGATCGTCAACTGCGCGATGCTGGCGGTGGCGGTGTGGATGCTGCGGACGCGCGTGCTGTACGCACCGCTGGCGCTGTTTTCCCGGCTGGCCCGCCCGGACTGGCAACACATTGGCCGGCTGGCACGGCTGGGCGTGCCCGGCGGGTTGGCGGTGCTGGTGGAGGTGACGTCTTTCACCCTGATGGCCTTGTTCATTGCGCGCCAGGGTGCCACCGCGTCGGCCAGCCACCAGATTGCCGCCAACCTCGCCACCCTGCTCTACATGGTGCCGCTGTCGCTGGGCATTGCCACCAGCGCCCGGGTCAGCTACCGGCTGGGCGCTGCGCAGCCGGCGCAGGCACGCCAGGCGGTGTGGGCTGGCTACAAGCTGGCTGGAGGGGCGGCGCTGGTGTTGTCGGCCACGCTGCTGCTGGCCAGCGAAGCCATCCCCCGCCTTTACAGTGGCAATGGGATGGTGGTGGCCAGTGCCGCCGTGTTGCTGAAGTGGGTGGCGCTGTACCACCTGATGGACACGGTTCAGGCATTGAGCGTCTTCGTGCTGCGCTGCTACCGTGTCACGCTGTTGCCACTGGTGATCTACAGCGTGCTGCTGTGGGGTGTCGGTCTGGCAGGCGGCTACTGGCTGGCCTACCAGGGTCTGGCTGGTCAGGTGCTGCCGTGGCAGTCGCCACAGGCGTTCTGGGTCACCAGCGTGGTGGCGCTGGCCTGTGTGGCGGGTTTGTTCATTGGGCTGGTGTGGCACACCACCCGCCCGCGCGCCTGAGCGGCTCAGCCGCGCTGTTGCAAGCGGCTGTCGTGCTGCAGCGCGGGCTGCAACACACGGGGACCGGTGTCGCTCAGCAGCCTCACGCGGTTGGCGGGCAACTCCATCGCAAAGGTCGACCCCTTGCCGACGGTGCTCTGGATGTGCAGCTCCCCACCATGGCGCTGCACCACGTGTTTGACGATGGCCAGCCCCAGGCCAGTGCCCCCGGTCTCGCGCGAACGGCTGCGGTCCACCCGGTAGAAACGCTCGGTCAAGCGTGGAATGTGTTCTGAAGCGATGCCGGGCCCACAGTCCTGCACCGAAAATTCGTAACGCCCGCTGGGCAAAGCCTGCCAGCGCACCGACACCGGCCGACCGGCCGGCGTGTAGCGGATGGCGTTGTTCAGCAGGTTGGACATCGCGCTCAGCAGCTCGGCGTGGATGCCAGCCACCTCGCAGTCGGGGCCCATGTCAAAGTGCAGCGGGTGGGGCGGGTCGGCCAGCAGCACCGACAGCGCGCGGGCATCGGCTTCGCACTGGGCCAGCAGGCGGGGCATGCGCACCCACTCGTGCGCGCCGGGCAGCGGGCTGCCTTCCAGGCGTGACAGCGTCAGCAGGTCGCTCACCAGGCTTTGCATGCGGTGCGACTGCGTGGCCATCAGGGTCAGGTAGCGGTGGCGCTCGTCGTCGGCCAGTGGCAGGTTTTGCAAGGTTTCTACAAACCCGGCGAGCACGGTCAGCGGGGTGCGGATTTCGTGCGACACGTTGGCCACAAAGTCACGCCGCATCGCGTCGGCCTGCTCCACCGCGGTGACATCGCGCGACAGCAGCAGGCGGCGTCCGGTGCCGTAGGCGTGCAGGTGGACCGACAGCCGCACCGGTCGCGAGGGCGAGTGCTGGCTGCCCGGCATCACCACGTCGTGCGCTTGTTGGGGGTTGGCGTAGTAGGCGGCAAACACCGGGTCGCGCACCAGGTTGCCAATGTGCTGCATCAGGTCGCGCTCAACGTCAAACCCGAAGTGTGCTGCGGCGGTCTGGTTGCACCACTCGATGTGGCCCTGGTTGTCGAGCAGCACCACGCCATTGGGCGACTCGTGAATCGCCTCCAGGAAGTCATCCAGCCGGCTTTGCACCTCCTGGGTTTGCTGGTCGCGCAGGCGCACCAAGCGGCGGGTGCGGTTGGCGACTTCGTCCCACAGCCCACCAATCTTCGGGGTGCTCGCCACGTCGCCTTTGCGGAGCCAGCGCAGCACGCGCAAGCCACGCACCAGGTCCAGCCCAACCCACAACAGGCTGGCAAAGACCACGCTGACCAAGGCGCCGAGTGCCTCTGCATACAGCCATCCCGCAATGCCGCCCACCAGCAGGCACAGGATAAAACTGCAAAAACGCCAGACCATGGAACCGGGACTGCCCCTCAGGCTTGAATGCTGACCTGAGGCTGCGAGGTGACGCGGTAGCCGGCGCCACGCACGGTTTCCAGCATCGCGGCGGCAGCGCCGAGCGCTTCGCGCAGGCGCTTCACATGCACGTCCACCGTGCGTTCTTCAATGAACACATGGTCGCCCCAGACCTTGTCGAGCAGCTGCGAGCGGCTGTGCACCCGCTCGGAATGCTTCATCAGAAAATGCAGCAGCTTGAACTCGGTCGGACCAACCTTCAAGGGCAGCCCCTGGAAGGTGACGCGGTAGGTGGCAGCGTCCAGCACCAGCTCGCCAATGGTCACGCTGTCGGTCACCTGCTCGGGCGCGCGACGGCGCAGCACCGCGCGGATGCGGGCCAGCAGCTCCTGGGTGGAGAAGGGTTTGGTGATGTAGTCGTCGGCACCGGCGTCGAGGCCTGCGATCTTGTCGGGTTCGTCGCTGCGGGCCGTCAGCATCAGGATGGGAATGGCCTTGGTGCGGCCGTCGGCACGCCACTTGCGTGCCAGCGACACACCACTTTGGCCCGGCAACATCCAGTCGAGCAGGATCACGTCGGGCAGTACCGCGTCGAGCTCACGTTGCGCCGACGTGCCGTCTTCGGCCCAGATCGGCTGGAAGCCGTTGTGGCGCAGGTTGACCGCGATCAACTCGGCGATCGCCGGCTCGTCTTCGACAATGAGGACACGGGGTTGGTACTTCATCGCACTGCAGATTCGATATTTTCCATGGACGTGTGGCGCACGTCTTCGCCCTTCACGATGTAGATGATGAACTCGGCAATGTTCTTCGCATGGTCACCAATCCGCTCGATGGCCTTGGCCAGGAACAGCAAGTCCAGGCTAGGTGAGATGGTACGCGGGTCTTCCATCATGTAGGTGATGAGTTTGCGCACAAACCCGTCAAACTCCTTGTCGATCAGGTCGTCGTCCTTCAGGATGGTGACCGCGGCCTTGACGTCGAGCCGCGCAAACGCGTCCAGCGCCTTGCGCAGCAGGCCGGAGGCCAGGTCCGCCGCGACGCGCAGGTCGGAGCTGGGCAGCGAACGGGCAGAACCGCTGTTGATGATGGACCGAACCATCCGGGCGATCTTCTCAGCCTCGTCACCCACCCGTTCCAGGTTGGCGGTGGTCTTGGAGATGGCGATCAAAAGGCGCAGATCGCGTGCGGTGGGCTGGCGCCGCGCAATGATGGACGACAACTCCTTGTCGATCTCGACCTCCATCGCGTTGACACGGTGTTCCATGTCGGTGACCTGCTGGGCGGTTTCCGCGCTGAACTGCGAGAGCGCGTAAATGGCCTGACGGATCTGGGATTCCACCAGACCGCCCAACTCCATCACACGGGCCGAGACGCTGTTGAGTTCGGCGTCAAACTGGGTCGAAAGGTGCTTGTCAGACATAGGTTGCTTTCGTCGGTAAGGGTCAATCAGCCAAACCGGCCGGTGATGTAGTCTTCGGTTTCCTTGCGGGTCGGCTTGAAAAACATCTGTTCGGTCGCGCCAAATTCCACCAGGTCACCCAGGTACATGTAGGCGGTGTAGTCGCTGCAGCGGGCGGCCTGCTGCATGTTGTGGGTGACGATCACCACGGTGTAGTCGTTTTTCAGTTCGGCAATCAGTTCTTCGATCTTGGCGGTGGAGATCGGGTCCAGCGCGGAGCAGGGCTCGTCCAGCAGCAACACCTCGGGCTTGATCGCAATGCCGCGGGCAATGCACAACCGCTGTTGCTGGCCACCCGACAGGCTGGCGCCGTTCTGGTTCAGCTTGTCTTTCACCTCGGTCCACAGCGCGGCTTTGCGCAAGGCCCATTCAACGCGGTCGTCCATGTCGGTGGCGTTGAGGTTCTCGAACAGCTTCACGCCAAAGGCCACGTTGTCGTAGATCGACATCGGGAATGGTGTGGGCTTCTGGAACACCATGCCGACCTTGGCGCGGATCAGTGCCACGTCTTTTTTGGAGGTCAGCAGGTTCTCGCCGTCCAGCAGGATTTCGCCCTGGGCGCGTTGCTCGGGGTACAGCTCGTACATGCGGTTGAAAATCCGCAGCAGCGTGGATTTGCCACAGCCCGAGGGACCAATGAAGGCCGTGACCTTCTTTTCCGGGATCTCGAGGTTGATGCCCTTGAGGGCGTGGAACTTGCCGTAATAGAAGTCCAGGTTCTTGACAGAAATCTTGGACTGGCTGTTGTGGGTGGTGAGGGTGTCCATGGTCGGCCTTGTGTACGTTCGTGCGATTGAATCTGCGTTGGAATGGGGATCGGGCTCAGCCCTTGTTGCGCGTCAGCACGCGCGCCAGGATGTTCAGGCCCAGCACAGCCAGCGTGATGATGAACACACCCGCCCAGGCCAGTTTCTGCCAGTTCTCGTAGGGGCTCAGCGCGAACTTGAAAATGGTCACCGGCAAGCTGGCCATTGGCTCGCTGAGGTTGGAAGTCCAGAACTGGTTGCTCAAAGCGGTGAACAGCAGCGGCGCGGTCTCGCCGGCGATGCGGGCCACGGCCAGCAAAATACCGGTGAGCACACCCGCCCGTGCGGCCTTCAGGGTGATACTCAGAATCACTTTCCACTTCGGCGTGCCGAGTGCGTAGGCCGCTTCGCGCAGGCCAGACGGCACCAGCAGCAGCATGTTCTCGGTGGTGCGGATCACGATCGGGATCACCAGCAGCGCCAGCGCCAACACGCCGGCCCAACCCGAGAACGAGTTGAAGCGCGCGACGATCACCGCGTAAATGAACAGGCCAATCACAATGGATGGCGCCGACAGCAGAATGTCGTTCACAAAGCGGGTGGCTGAGGCCAGCCAGCTGTGCTGGTCGTATTCCACCAGGTAAATGCCGGCCATGATGCCGATGGGTGTGCCAACAAACGTGGCCAGGCCCACCATCAGGATGGAGCCATAAATTGCGTTGGCCAAACCACCTTCTTCATTCGGCGGCGGGGTCATTTGCGTCAATGTGGCCCAGTTGAGACCACCAATGCCCAGCACGATGGTTTCAAACAGAATCCAGAACAGCCAGACCAGGCCGAAGGCCATGGCGGCCAGCGACAACACCAGCGCGATCTGGTTGGTCAGCTTGCGCCGGCTGTACATCGCCTGGCGCTGCGCTTCAACGGCGGCGTTCATGTCTTCTTCCCTTCGTTTTTCTTGAGCTGGGACAGCATGATCTTGGACAGCATCAGCACCACAAAGGTGATGAAAAACAGCACCAAGCCCAGGTAAATCAGCGATGCCTGGTGCAGACCTTCACCGGCTTCGGCGAACTCGTTGGCCAGTGCTGAAGTGATGCTGTTGGCCGCCTGGAACAGGCTCAGCGAATCGAGCTGGTTGAAGTTGCCAATGACAAAGGTCACTGCCATGGTTTCACCCAAAGCCCGGCCCAGGCCAAGCATGATGCCGCCAATGACGCCGGTCTTGGTGTAAGGCAGCACCACCCTGGAGACCACCTCCCAGGTGGTGGAGCCGAGGCCGTAGGCCGACTCTTTCAGCAGCGTGGGGGTGACTTCAAACACGTCGCGCATCACCGAGGCGATGAACGGAATGATCATGATGGCCAGGATGATGCCGGCAGACAAAATACCAATGCCCACCGGTGGGCCGGTGAACAGCGCGCCGACGTACGGCACACCGCTGAACAACGCCTGTGCGGGCTTTTGCACGTAGTCGGCCAGGATCGGGCCGAACACCAGCAAGCCCCACATGCCGTACACGATGGACGGCACGGCCGCGAGCAGTTCGATGGCGGTGCCCAGCGGCTGCTTCAGCCAGGCGGGCGAGAGTTCGGTCAGGAACAGCGCAATGCCAAAACTCACCGGCACCGCGATCAGCAGCGCGATGACCGAGGTCATCACCGTGCCGTAGATCATCACCAGGCCACCGTACTCGTTTTTCACCGGGTCCCAGACCGTGGAGGTCAGGAAGCCCAGGCCAAACTTCTCGATGGCTGGCCAGGCGCTGATGACCAGCGAGACCATGATGGCGATCAACAGGCCCAGGGTCAGCAGGGCGGCACCTTTGGCCCCCCAGGCAAACAAGGTGTCAACCAGCGGCCCGGTTCGGGTGGTTCGGGTCGGTGGGGGCGTGCTCATGGCGCGTTTGGAAGCCTTCTCCGAAGGCCCCATGGAAGTGTCGTTGGGTGAAAGTGTAGTGGACACCGTGCACGCCTTTCTTCTTGGCTCAGTCGCTGTGGGTCAGGTGTTTTTTACTTGTACGCCACGGCTTTGCCGGACGCGTCCTTGATCTCGCCCCAGGCTTTTTCGATCACGGTCTTCACGCTTGGCGGCATGGGCACGTAGTCCAGGCCATCGGCGGTACCGTCGCCATTCTTGTAGGCCCAGTCAAAGAACTTGAGCGAAGCGGTGGCCTGCTCTGGCTTGTCCTGCAGCTTTTGCATCAGGATGAAAGTGGCGCCGGTGATGGGCCACGAATCCTTGCCGGGCTGCTCGGTCAGGATCTGGTAGAAACTCTTGGCCCAATCGGCACCGGCGGCGGCGGCCTTGAAAGCGGAGTCGTCGGGCGACACGAAGTTGCCGTCCTTGTTTTTCATCTGCGCAAACGTCAGCTTGTTCTGCTTCACGTAAGCGTATTCCAGGTAGCCAATCGAGTTCGGCAGGCGGCTGACGAATGCGGCCACGCCTTCGTTGCCTTTGCCACCCGCGCCAGCCGGCCAATTGACGGCGGTGCCCTCACCGACCTTGCTCTTCCACTCGGCGTTCACCTTGCTCAGGTAGTTGGTGAAGATGAAGGTGGTGCCCGAACCGTCGGCGCGGCGCACCGGGGCGATGTCGGCAGCAGGCAATGGCAGCGACGGGTTCAGCGCCTTGATGGCGGCGTCGTCCCACTTGGTGATCTTGCCGAGGTAAATGTCGCCCAGCACCTGGCCGTTCAGCTTCAGTTGGCCGGGGGCAATGCCCTTGATGTTGACCACCGGCACCACACCACCGACCACGGTAGGGAACTGCATCAGGCCCTTCTTGGCCAGTTCGTCGTCTTTCAGCGGCGCGTCAGAGGCGCCGAAATCCACGGTTTTCGCTTCAATCTGCTTCAGGCCAGCGCCAGAGCCGACCGATTGGTAGTTCACCTTCACGCCCGTGGCCTTGTTGTAGTCGGACGCCCACTTGGAGTACAGGGGCGCGGGAAAGCTGGCACCGGCGCCGGTCACGTTTTGTGCCAGGGCAACAGGCGCGGCCACCAACAAAGCGGCGCCGACGAAACCCAGCGCTGGCAGTTGGAAGGAAATTTTCATGGCGAAACCTTTACGGTTGTTGAAAGATGTTCCGACTGTAAAAACCGTATGTGACAACAACATGACATTTTTCAGACAAGCTGACAGGCGGTTGGCCACGCCCAGGGCTGTTTTGCCTCTGACAACGGGCCAAACCAGCGGTTTGCGCACCACACGGGTGCGGCGGGTTGCGTCATGGCTTGGTCATAAAAATGTCACCAAGCCCCTCTAACCTCGCAGCAACCCAACTTGGAGACACCATGATCAACCGCCGAATCGCCCTGAATGCCAGCCTGGCCATTGCCCTGACCGCCGCCCTCGCCGGCTGCGCCACCCACCCCGCCCCAGTCACCGTGGCCGAGACGATCGCCGCCACACCGTCGCTCAGCACGCTGAACGAGCTGGTTGGCAAGGCCGGCCTGACGGACACGCTCAAATCCGCCGGCCCCTTCACCGTGTTCGCCCCAAGCAACGAGGCCTTCAAAGGCCTGAGCACCAAAACCATGGACGAACTGGCCGCCGATCCGGCCAAACTCAAGGCGGTACTGACCTACCACGTGCTGCCTGCGAAGGTCACCGCCGCAGAAGCCACCTCCAGCAAAGTCAAGACCGTCAACGGCGCCGAAGTCGCCATCGCCAAGGCCGGCAGCTTTGTCACGGTGGAAGAGTCGCTGGTCGAGAAGGCCGACCTGCTGGCCAGCAACGGCGTGGTCCATGTGGTGGACCGGGTCATGCTGCCCCCCGTCAAGCGCTGAGCGGCTGCCCAACCGCCCGACGTGGCTTTCAGGCGGTGTTTTTAAGAAAAATCGGCCTCAAGCCTTAGTAAAACCTAGCGGTTAAGCTATTAAAATCATAGTAAAAACAGGCCGAAGCCCGCCCCGCAGGCGGCGCCCGGGCTGGCCACGATGCGCTGATGGCAGTGCTATGCTGGCCAGTCACTTTCACACTCACATGCACAACGGAACCCGCCTCGCGGCTGTGGACCTTGGGTCCAACAGCTTTCGTCTTGAAATTGGCCAACTCGACCACGGTCAAATCCACCGCACCGAATACCTGAAGGAAACCGTGCGCCAGGGCAACGGCCTGGACGCGGCGCGCAACCTCACCCCCGAAGCCATGCAGCGCGGCTGGGACTGCCTGGCACGCTTTGGCGAACGGCTGGCCGGTTTCGAGCCCACCCACGTGCGCGCAGTGGCCACCCAGACCCTGCGCGAGGCGCGCAACCGCGACGAATTCCTGAGCCGCGCCAAACAGGTGCTGGGCTTTCCCATTGACGTGATTTCCGGCCACGAAGAAGCGCGGCTGATCTACCAGGGCGTGGCCCATTTGCTGCCACAGTCCGACGAGCGCCGGCTGGTGATCGACATTGGCGGCCGCTCCACCGAAATGATTTTGGGCCAGGCGCACGAGGCCAAGGTCATGGCGTCGTACCGGGTCGGCAGCGTGGCCTGGTCGATGAAGTATTTTCCCGAAGGCCAGTGGACCACCGCCGCCTTCGAAACCGCCGAAATTGCCGCCAAGGCGGTGCTCGACGAAGCCCTGAACGCCTACCAGCGCGACACCTGGGACGTGGCCTATGGCTCCTCCGGCACGGTGGGTGCGGTGGCTGAGGCGCTGGTCGCCGCCGGCTGGCCACCCGGCCGGATCGACCGCGCCGGGCTGGACTGGCTGCTGGAGTGCCTGCTCAAGGCCCAGAGCGTCGACCGCCTGCGGCTGGACGGCATGCGCGACGACCGCAAGGCGGTGATTGGCGGCGGCATCAGCGTGCTGCTGGCGGTGTTTGATTTGCTGGAGATTGAGCAGCTGCAGGTGGCCGATGGCGCCCTGCGCCACGGCGTGCTGTACGACCTGCTGGACCGCGACGCGCCACAGACCGACGTGCGCTCCGCCTCGGTGCAGGCCCTGGCCAGCAAGTTCCGGGTGGACGAAGCCCAGGCCGACCGCGTGGCCAGCGTGGCGCGACATTTCTTGCAACCGCTGCTGCAAGGCGCAACGGCGTCAGCGGTCGATGTGCAACGCGCCAGCCGCAAGCTGTGCTGGGCCGCGCAACTGCACGAGATCGGCATGCAGATCTCGCACAGCGATTACCACAAGCACGGCACCTACATCCTCGACCATGCCGACGTGGGCGGCTTTGCGGTGTCTGAGCTGCACCGGCTGGCGCTGCTGGTGCTGGGCCACCGCGGCAAGCTGCGCAAGCTCGAAGCCGACTTCACCGACCCGCTGTTCGTGCTGCAACTGCTGGCACTGCGGCTGGCGGTGATTCTGTGCCACGCCCGGCGCAACCCGGTGCTGGACGGTCTGGTGGTGGAGTGCCACCCCACACACCACCGGGTGCGCCTGACCTGCGACCGCACCTGGGCGCTGGCCTACCCGCAGTCCAGCCACCTGCTGCGCGAGGAAGTGGTGGCCTGGCAGAAAACGCCCTGGCAGTTCGAGTTCTGCCAGCGGGACTAAACCGGCGCTGGTTTGTGCTGGGTGATGACGTCAACCAGTTGTTCTGGGCTGAACGGTTTTGTCAGGTGCACGTCAAAGCCGGCGTCTCGGGCTTTTTTGCGGTCGTCGTCGCGCCCCCACCCCGTTGCGGCAATGAGCAGCGGGTTCCATGGCGCGTGGTTCTGTGACTTGGTCCAGCGGGCCACTTCGTAGCCATTGAGCACCGGCATGCCAATGTCGAGCACCAGGATGTCCGGCTTCAGCCGGCTTGCCAGGTCGATGGCCTCTGCCCCATTGTTGACCGTGTGAACCACATGCCCGTGTCCCCGCAGGACATCCGCAAGAACATTCGTGGCGTCGGTGTTGTCATCGGCCAGCAGCACGGTGTAGGCGACAGCGGTTGCCAGGCTCTCCGAAGCGCCAGATGGCGCCGCTGGCGTTGCCTCGTGCACAGAGACGGGCACGTTAACCACAAAGCTGCTGCCGTGGCCTGGCCCGTCGCTGTAGGCCGTCAGGGTGCCGCCATGCAGTTCCACGAGCCCCTTGGCCAGGGCCAGACCAACGCCCAGCCCCCCTTCTGACCGGTGCAATGCCGATTGTTCCTGGGCGAACATGTTGAATATTCGGCCAATCGATTCGGCTGTCAGCCCAATGCCCGTGTCCGTGACCTTGAAAACAAGCAGACCGTCCTGGATGCCCGACTGGAACGCAATCGCCCCACCGGGGTCGGTGTATTTGCAGGCGTTGTTGAGCAGGTTGGAGAGTATTTGCGTCAGCCGCACGGGGTCGGCCAACAGGCGTGCGCCGCCGGTCT
The DNA here is from genome assembly GCA_040384665.1 of Pseudomonadota bacterium. Taxonomy (GTDB): domain Bacteria; phylum Pseudomonadota; class Gammaproteobacteria; order Burkholderiales; family Burkholderiaceae_C; genus PCRC01. The sequence goes on along the minus strand of JAZKIY010000011.1, from coordinate 147,260 downwards.
GGTCATCCACCGTCAGCACGTGGCGCTTGCTCTCGGCCAGCGGGCGCACGGCCTCCAGCGCAGACTCCATCACCCATTCAACCGAGACCATGTCCTTTTTCAGGACCAGCCGATTCTGGGTGATGCGTGCAATGTCGATCAAATCGTCGAGCAGGTGCGCCATGTGCCCAACCTGCCGGCCAATGACCTTGACGGCCCGTGAACGCACATGCTCGCCTGCATTGGACGTTTCCAGCAAGTGCACGGCCGTGCGGATGGGCGCCAATGGGTTGCGCAATTCATGCGCCAGCGTGGCAAGAAACTCGTCCTTCTGCCGGTCGGCATCGCGCAGTGCCTGCGCGGTCTGTTTCGACTCTTCGATGTCTGTCGTTGTGCCGAACCAGAGCAGCACCCGGCCCACCGCATCCAGCTGCGGAACCGAACGCGTGTGGAACCAGCGGTACGCGCCATCGCGTCCGCGCAACCGGTATTCAGTTTTCCAGGGCCAGCCGCCCACGCGGGCCGCTTCCCAGGCCAGCCCAGGCGCTTCCCGGTCATCGGGGTGCAAGGCCTCCAGCCACTGAAAACCCAGCGATTGCTGTTCGCTCTGCCCAGTGTAGATTTCCCACTGGGAATTGAGCCGCTGCAACCGGCCATCGACGCCCGCCACCCAGGCGATGGCGGGAATGCTGTTGGAGAACGCCAGCAACGCCTGGTTGGCCTGGTACTGGTCGGTGACTTCGTGGCCTTGTATGAAAATACCATCTACCTGCCCTGCGGCATTTTTCAGCGGCTGGTACACAAAATCGATGAACGCATCCAGAGGCACGGTTCCGGACCGCTGGAGCGTGACCGGGACCGAGCGTCCCACGAATGGTTCGCCAGACCGGTAGGCTTGGTCCAGCCAACCGAGGTAGCCCTGACTCACCAATTCAGGCAGTGCCTGGGCAACGGGTTTGCCGATGAGTTCACGGCCATCGGTGATCTGGTGGTAGGCCTGGTTGGCCATCTCGAACACATGGTCAGGGCCACGCAAGACCGCCGCAAACCCAGGCGCCTGGTTGAACAGCGTTTTCAAGCGCTCCTGCTCTGCCCGTTGCTGCTGCTCCGCCAGCACCATGGGCGTGGTTTCAACACAGGCGCAGTAAATACCGGCGATCGCACCGTCGTCATCGAGCACCGGTGACCATGAGAAGGTGAACCAGGCGTCTTCTTCATACCCGCGCCGCCGCAAGCGCAGTGGCAAGTTCTCCATGTAGAACGCCTCACCACCAACGACCCGTGCCACCAGCGGGGCAAGGTCCGCACGTATCTCGTGCCACACGTCCAGAAAGGGCTCGCCCAGGCTGGCCGGGTGTTTGGCACCGAGGATTTCGCCGTACGCATCGTTGTGCAACAGGCGCAATTCGGGGCCCCACGCCACAAACATCGGAAAGGCAGAGCGGAGCAGAAGGTTGACCGTTGACCGGAGCGACTGCGGCCAGTCTTGCGCGGCCCCCAGCGCACTGCTCGACCAGTCTCGCTCCCGAATCAGTCGGGCCATCGATGAACTGCCAGCCAGAAATGCGAGGTCGGGGTCTGTCTTCATTGGTGTTTCATCCTGGCTGATCTGACGTTAAACAATCCAACGCGGCAAGCGGCGGTCAACCGAAGGGGCGCATGACCTTCTTGAGGCGCACAGGGTCCACCGGCTTGGTGAAATAGTGGTCAACAATTCTGAACGTGCCCTTCACCCGGTCATCGTCGGCCGCACGCCCGGTCACGGCAATCAACACGATGTCGTCTGCATACAGTTCACGCAAACGCTTGGCCAGCTCGTAGCCGTCCAGCCCCGGCATTTCAACGTCGAGAAGCACGCAGTGCGGCTGAAAGTCTGCAACCAATGGCAGCGCAGAGACACCGTCTCCCGCCACCCGCACCTGAAAGCCATCCAGTTCCAGCGCGCAGGCCAGCATGTCAGCGGCATCGGGCGAATCGTCCACGATCAACACGCGCACTTCGTCAACCACTTGCATCTCCTCGTTATGGTTATTCCCCATTATTTCACCAGTGTGCCCCCGCGAGCGCCCCCAACCGGCGCCGGCAGTTGACCCGTCGGACTGAAACGGTATAAACTGTTTATACCGTTTATTAAAAAAGGAAAATACCTCATGGCAACTGCAAAAAATACCGGCACAGCCGCACCCGTTACCGAAGCGGCGGCCGTGGTGCCCGCCCCAGCGCCGGCCAAGCCGGTGAAAGCCGCTGCGGCAAAAACGGCCAAGGCCACCAAGCCCGTCAAGGCCAAGGTGGTGAAGCCTGCCAAGCCGGTCAAGCCCGCCAAACCTGCCGCTGTGGCCAAGCCCAAGGCCCCCGCCGTCAAGAAGCCGGTGGTCAAGGCCGTTGCACCCAAGGTGGTGGCCCCCAAAGTTGCCAAGCCGAAAAAGCCCAAGCTGGTGCGAGACAGCTTCACCATCCCCAAGGCCGAGTACCTGGTGCTGGACGATTTGAAGCAGCGTGCCAACAAGCTGGCCCTGCCCGCGAAGAAGAGTGAGTTGCTGCGTGCCGGCATCAAGGCCCTGGCCGCGATGGACGACGCGGCATTGACCACGGCCCTGGGCAATGTGCCCGCCATCAAGACGGGCCGCCCCAAGAACGACTGAGACCCCAGCGCTGCAACGCGCCAGCGCAGGCGCGTTACAGCATGTCGGGCGTTTGCACCGTGACCACCACGGTCTGGGCATGCCCGTCGCGTTCGCGGTGGCGCAGCCACCACAGTGCGCCTTTTTTCACCGCGCATTCGGTCTCGGGCAGACGCAACAGCTGCGCCAGCGTCTGGCCCAGCATGGGCTGGTGGCCCACCACCAGCATCGGCACACGGCTGCCCGGCCACTGCACCAGTTCCAGCAACTGGGCGGGTGTGCCGTCGGGCCGCAGCTCATCACGCAGCTTGAACTTGCGGCCCAAAGCCAGCGCCGTCTGCTCGGTGCGCCGCGCGGGGCTGACCAGCACGCGCGTGCCTTCGGCCAGTTGCCTGTCGAGCCAGGCGGCCATCCGGGCGGCCTGCTTTTCACCCCGTGGGGTGAGCGAGCGTTCCAGGTCGTTGTCGCCTTCGGCCCACTCCACCGCTTCGGCGTGTCGCCACAGTATCAGGTCCATGGCTCAGAGCTTGTGAAGTATTTCGGCGCGCCCGAGCGGGCGATCCAAAGGGGGCGGATCAAGGCGCAAAGCGCAGCCATAGCATGGGCTATGGCGAGCATTTGCAACGCAGAGCCGCGCCCTTTGGGGCGGACGAGCGGGTGTGGCGGAATGTTTCACAAGCTCTTACACCTTTCGCTGGCCCTTGCGGGCGTCGTAACGTGCCATCAGCGCGCCCTGGGCGCTGGCGCCGCCGGGTTGTGTGGTGCGCTGGTAGCGGCCATCGGGTTGCAGGTCCCAGGCGTCGGCGCGGTCGTGCAGGTAAGGCACCAGGCACTCGTCGATCACACGCTGGCGCAGCACCGGGTCGGTCACCGGCCAGGCGAGTTCGATGCGGCGCAGCAGGTTGCGGTTCATCCAGTCGGCGCTTGAGAGGTAGAGGCTTTCCACCGTGCCCGCGCAGAAATAAAACACGCGCGAGTGCTCCAGAAAACGGCCAATCACCGAACGCACACGGATGTTGTCGGTCACGCCGGGCACGCCTGCGGGCAGCATGCAGGCGCCACGCACGATCAAATCGATCTGCGCGCCCTGCTGGCCGGCACGCACCAGCGCCAAGATCACCGCTTCGTCGGTCAACGCGTTCATCTTGGCAACGATGCGGGCGGGTTGCCCCTGCGCGGCTGCGGCGCCCACCGCGTCAATCGACTCGATGAACTTGCGCTGCAACTGGAATGGTGCCACCCACAGCCGCTGCAGCTTGGGCAAGCGGCTCTGGCTGGCGAGGTGCAGGAACACGCTGTCCATGTCGGCGGTGAGCAGCGGGTCGGCGGTGAGGTAGCTCAGGTCGGTGTAGAGCCGGGCGGTGCGCGGGTTGTAGTTGCCGGTGGACAAGTGGGCATAGCGCCGCAGGTGCCTGCCTTCGCGCCGGGTGATGAGCAGCATCTTGGCGTGGGTTTTCAACCCCACCACGCCGTACAACACCTGTGCCCCAATGGACTCCAGCATCTCGGCCCAGTTGATGTTGGCCTCTTCGTCAAAGCGCGCCTTGAGTTCCACCACCACGGTGACTTCCTTGCCCTTGCGCACGGCTTCGCGCAGCAGGCCCATCAGCTCCGAATCGGCGCCGGTGCGGTAGATGGTCTGCTTGATGGCCAACACCTGGGGGTCGTTCACCGCCTCGCGCAGGAAGGCGAGCACGGCGTCAAAACGCTCGAAGGGTTGGTGGATCAGCGCGTCGCCGGCCTTGAGTTGCTCGAAGAACGGCTGGCCCTGGCGAACCTGCCTCGGCCAGCTGGCCTGGTAGGTCGGAAACAGCAGCTTGGGTTGGTTGACGAGGTCGATCAGCTGCGACAGGCGGGCCAGGTTCACCGGGCCATGCACGCGGTACAGCGCGCCCTCGGGCAGGTTGAACTCCTTGAGCAAATAGCCCGCCAGGAATTCCGAGCAACCGGCCGACACCTCCAGCCGCACGGCCTGGCCGTAATGGCGCATGACCAGGCCCTCGCGCAGGGCAGTGCGGAGGTTTTGCACGTCGTCTTCGTCCACCGCCAGGTCGGAATGGCGGGTGACACGGAACTGCGAGAACTGACCCACCTCGCGGCCGGGGAACAAATCCACCAGGTGCGCGCGGATCACGCTGGAGAGCGACACCAGCACCGTGTGTTTGCCCGACACCTTGGCCGGCAGTCGTATCAGCCGTGGCAGCACCCGCGGCACCTTGACGATGGCGATCTCGTTCTCGCGCCCGAAAGCGTCGCTGCCACCGAGCCGGGCAATGAAGTTGAGCGACTTGTTGGCCACCTGCGGGAAGGGGTGGGCCGGGTCGAGGCTGACCGGGATGAGCAGCGGACGGACCTCGCGCTCAAAGTACTCCCGAACCCAGCGGCGCTGGGCCACATTGCGTTCCCCGTGCGACAGGATCTTGATGCCGTTGCGGGCGAAGGTGGGCAGCAGCTCGTCGTTGTAGAGCGCGTACTGCTGCGCCACCAGCGCGTGGGTGGCGGTGGCCATGGCCTCGAAGCTGGCGGTGGTGTAACTGCCCTTGTCGTCCTGGCCCTGGGCGGCAATCAGGTGCGGCGCGGCGCGCACCTCAAAGAACTCGTCGAGGTTGGACGACACGATGCACAGGTAACGCAGCCTCTCCAGCAACGGCACGTCGGCGCGGTGTGCCCAGTCGAGCACGCGCTCATTGAAGGCCAGGATGCTGTGGTCGCGGTCCAGCAAAGTGACGGCAGCGCGCGGGGGCGATGCGGTGGTAGACGGTGGCATCGGAATCAAAAGAACGTTTGTTACATGCTATGAAATTTCGATGACAAGCGTGTGACAAACCCCGGATACCCGCAAACTAGGCTGTGACCTCCGCCGCACGGCCCGCCGGCGCGGCACTGTCCGCCGCCTGCTGGCGGTATTCCAGCGACGACGGGTCGGCCTGCCAGTGGACCAGTTCCAGCCGGCCGTCGAAATGCTCCACCAGCGCGGTGCGGCTTTCCACCCAGTCGCCGTCGTTGCAGTAAAGCGTGCCGTCGATGGTGCGCATCTCGGCGCGGTGGATGTGGCCACACACCACGCCGTGGTGGCCGAGCTTGCGCGCCTCGTGCGCCACCGCCACCTCGAAATCCATCACGTAGTTCAGCGCCAGCTTGACCTTGTGCTTGAGGTAGGCCGAAAGCGACCAATAGGGCAGCCCCAGCCGCGCGCGCAGGCTGTTCAAGTGCCGGTTCATGCGCAGCGTGAACTCGTACAGGTTGTCGCCGAGGTAGGCCAGCCACTTGGCGCACTGGACCACGCCGTCGAAATAGTCCCCGTGCACCACCCACAGGCGGCGGCCGTCGGCGGTGGTGTGCACCGTCTCCTGCACCACCTCGATGCCGCCAAAACTGTGGCCAATGAAGCCACGCGCAAACTCGTCGTGGTTACCGGGCACGTAGACGATCTGGCAGCCTTTGCGGGCGCGTCGCAGCAGCTTTTGCACCACGTCGTTGTGCAGCTGTGGCCAGTACCATTTGCGGCGCAGTTGCCAGCCGTCGATGATGTCGCCCACGAGGTAGAGGTAATCGCTCGGGTGGGTTTTCAGAAAGTCCAGCAGCGCCGCAGCCTGGCAGCCAGGGGTGCCGAGGTGCAGGTCAGAGATAAAGATGGCACGGTAGCGCAGGCCATCGCCTTCGCTGTCATGGCCGTTGTCGGTGTCGGTGCTGCCGTCGCTTGGCAACAGGCCGGACCAGACGGCGCCGCGCCCGTCTGCCAGGGGGTTGGCGCTGTCAAATGCGGTCCGCATCAGGCCCCCAGAAAGTGCTTTCGGTAGCGCAGCGGCAGATCGGCAATCCGCATCAGCATCGGCAAATCGGCGGAGTTGAAGTCGGGGTCCCAGGCCGGTGGGCCAAGCACCTTGGCGCCAAGCCGCAGGTAGCCCTTGATCAGGGCCGGTGGCTCTACCGGCAAGCTGCCATCGAGCCGGTCCACCGGGAGCGGGAGACGGGGCATCACGTGGTGCTCGATCGGCGCCAGGTGGGTCTGGCGCACCTGGTGCCAGATGCTGGCGGCCGCGTCGCCACTGACCACACCGTTGTGCAGCATCGGGATGCTGGCGCAGCCAATCATGGTGTCCAGTTGGTTGCGCACCATGAAGCCGGCCAGCGCACCCCACAGCGCCATGATCACGCCGCCATGGCGGTGGTCGGTATGCACACAGCTGCGGCCCAGCTCGACCATGCGCGAGCGCAGGCCACGCAGTCGGGTCAAATCAAACTCGGTGTCGCTGTAGGTGCTGCCAATGCGTTTGGCCTGGGCGGGGGTCAGCACGCGGTAGGTGCCCACCACCTCTTGCGTGGCTTCGTCGCGCACCAGCAGGTGTTCGCAGAAGTCGTCGAACAAATCCACATCGTGGCCGGGCAGCGGCGTGTTGAGCCGCGCGCCCATCTCGCCCGCGAAAATGCTGTACCTCAGACGCTGGGCTTGGCGGACTTCATCGAGGTGTTGCGCCCACGAAACCTGAATACCGCCGCGCCCGCCCGGTACGACTGCTTGAACGCCAGAATGGTCAGGCCGGTGAAGTGACCCCCTTGGCAGCGCGTGGGCTGCCGGTGACAGGGGGAAGGTGGGGTTCGGCAGTTCTTTCATCTTCTTCTCCTTCAACAGGAACGGCGTTGTGCTTTAGGTGCCTCCATGTTGGACGCCGGTGATGACCGAGTTGTGGCAGTTGTGTGGCAATTGCATGACAGTGCAGCGCGCATGCGGCGTTTTATCGCTATTTAATAAATAGCAACCAAACAAGGATTCACTAGGGCTCAAGGCCAATCAGGCTTGAAAACCACCCCCAAAACGGCGCCCAGAGACCCGGCAAGCCCCTGCGGCCTTAAATGCTGCGCTGGTTGACGCGTTGCGACAAGGCGGCCGCGCTTTCCTTGCGCTCGCTGTAGCGGTCCACCAGGCAAGGCGACGCGTCGCGCGTCAGCAGGGTGAACTTCACCAGTTCTTCCACCACGTCCACCACCCGGTCGTAGTAGGCCGAAGGCTTCATGCGTCCGGCTTCGTCGAATTCGGCAAACGCTTTCGCCACCGACGACTGGTTGGGGATGGTCAGCATGCGCATCCAGCGGCCCAGCACCCGCATCTGGTTCACCGCGTTGAAGGACTGCGAGCCGCCCGACACCTGCATCAGCGCCAGCGTCTTGCCCTGTGTGGGGCGCACCGCACCGTCGGCCAGCGGGATCCAGTCGATCTGCGCTTTCAAGATGCCGGTCATCGCCCCGTGACGCTCTGGCGAACACCAGACCATGCCCTCGCTCCAGGCGGCGAGTTGCCGCAGTTCCTGGACTGCTGCGTGGGACTCGGGCGCGCCGTCGGGCAATGGCAGGTCGCGTGGGTCAAAGGTGCGGGTCTCGGCCCCCAGCGCCTGCAGCAGCCGGGCCGCTTCTTCGGCCAGCAAACGGCTGTAGGAACGCTCGCGCAGCGAACCGTACAACAGCAGGATGCGCGGCGGGTGGCGCGACGGCGTGGGCGGGAACAGCGCTTCGGGCGTGGGCGGGTGAAAAAGCGCGGCGTCCACATTCGGCAGGCCGGCGGCAGTTGGGTGTGTCACAGGATCTTCATTGTTCGTTTCAATGCTTCAAATATAATTGAAATATGGAAACATCAACCGCACCTGGCATCACCGAGGCAGAAGCCATCAAGGCATTGCAGGCCCTTGCCCAGAGCCAGCGGCTGCGCGCCTTCCGCGCCTTGGTGGCCGCCGGACCGGCCGGCCTGACACCCGGCGCGATGGCCGACAGCCTGGCCGTGGCCCCCAGCGGCTTGTCTTTCCATCTGAAAGAGCTGACCCACGCCGGGCTGGTGGACAGCGAGCCGCGCGGCCGCCACCTGATCTACCGCGCCCGCTTCGGCCAGATGAACGCCCTGCTCGCTTACCTGACCGAACACTGCTGCCAGGGCCAGCCCTGCGAACTCACCCCGCCCCTCGCCTGCACCGACTGCTGACCATTCCACGCCCACCGCCATGAACGACAACCCCATCAACGTCCTCTTCCTCTGCACCCACAACTCGGCCCGCAGCATCCTGGCCGAAGCCACGCTCAACCACATTGGCCGCGGCCGCTTCAAGGCCTATTCGGCTGGCAGCAGCCCGCGTGAGAACCAACAGCCCAACCCGATGGCGCTGCAGGTGCTGGCCAATGCCGGCATCGACACCACCGGTCTCGCCAGCAAAAACTGGGACGTGTTCGCAGCGCCCGACGCGCCGCACATGCACCTCGTCATCACGGTGTGCGACAACGCCGCGGGCGAAGCCTGCCCCTACTGGCCTGGCCAGCCCGCCACCGCCCACTGGGGCTACCCCGACCCGTCGGAAGCCCCTGGCACCGACGCCCAGCGCCTCGAGGCCTTTCGCCAGACGCTGCACGCCGTCCGCCGCCGGCTGGAACTGCTGGTCAACCTGCCCTTGGCCAGCGTCGACAAGCTGATGCTGCAAAAGCAGGCACGCGACCTCGCCCAGCCATGAGTGCAACACCCCCCGCCACGCTGCGGCAGCAACTGCTGGCCGAACTGGTGGGCACCGCGGCCCTGCTCTGCGCGGTGGTGGGCTCCGGCATCATGGCCGAGACCCTGAGTGGCGGCAACACCGGCCTGGCGCTGCTGGCCAACACGCTGGTGACGGTGTTCGCGCTGTATGTGCTGATCGAAACACTGGGCCCGGTCAGTGGTGCGCACTTCAACCCGGTGGTGACCCTGGTTGTGTGGTCAAAACAGCCGCACACCCCAGTTAAACCTAAGAGTACCGCTCTGCTTTTCATAGCGGCTCAGTTGCTCGGCGCGGTGCTGGGTGCGTGGCTGGCGCACGCGATGTTTGATCAGCCGGTCTGGCAGCTGAGCCAGAAGCTGCGCGGCGGCTGGGATGCAGCGGGCCAGTTTCAAGGAGTGGGGCAATGGCTGGCCGAAGTCGTGGCCACTGCGGGGCTGGTCTTCACCATCCTGCGCGCGCCGCCCGGCAAGGCATCGGCTTTGGTGGCCTGCTACATCGGTGCGGCCTACTGGTTCACCGCCAGCACCTCGTTTGCCAACCCGGCTGCGGTGCTGGGGCGCATGCTGAGCGACAGCTTTGCCGGCATTGCCCCGGCCAGTGCACCAGGGTTTGTGGTCGCCCAGATGGTGGGGGGCTGGCTCGGGCTGCGCCTGAGCGGCTGCTTTCGGCCGACCTAAAAGCGCGTGCCCAGCGACACCCGCACCTGGTCTTTGGCGGTGAAATTGACCTGCGGGTCGTAGGCGACTTTCACAAAATAACTCGGCCAGTCGTACCCCACCGACAGGCCCATGCGCTGCTGCGAGCCGCCCACCGGTTCCCAGCCGCTGATGGCCGAAATGCCGAACTTGAGCGACTGGTTGCCCGCCAACGCAGTGCCGTACACCAGATGCACCGTGCGCTGGCCCAGCTCGGTGCTGCCCTGGCGCACCCATTGCAGCGACAGCGACTGCTGGCTGGACCACAGGTAGCTGGCGGTCACCAGCGAGGTCTCGCCGCTGTCGGGGGCAAAGCCCAGGCCGTTGCGCACCGGCTGCCGCCGTGTGCCCACCGCCAGCCGCCATGTCTCTCCCTTGCCCAGCCACAGGCCCGCGCCAGAAATGCTGCCGCTGTTGCTGCTGAACAGCGAAGGCTTGACGCGCACCGAGCCGAGCCGCAAACGTGGCTCCCTGCCATTCGGCGCCAGGTCCGGCTGGACCCAACCCGCTGGCCAGCCGCCCAGCGCCACCGGGCGGCCGAGCTGGTACAGCTCCAGGTTGTCGAGGCGGGTGCGCTCGGCCAGAGAATCCCCCGCCGCCCAGGCCATGGGCGCGAGCACAGCCGCCGCCACGGCGGCGGGCACCTTGAAAGCTGTTGTGAATGTGCGCATGGAACCTCCCTGAAGATGGTTCGTTTGTACGCCTGCGCGGCGGCAGTGGTCAACCGATCTGCCGGCCTTTGCCGGCGGTTTTCACGCGATTGCGGGAAAACTGCTCAACCCGCCCGCACCACCTCGGCCAGCCGCTCGGCACAGCGGTTGGCCTGCGTCAGATCGGTGGCCTCCACCATCACCCGCAGCAGGGGTTCGGTGCCACTGGCGCGGATCAGCACCCGCCCGGTCTTGCCCAGTTCGGCCTCTACCGCGCGCAAGGTGTCGTCGAGCCGGGAGTTGGCCTGCCAGGTCTGGCCCGGCCTCAGCTTGACATTGATCAGCACCTGTGGGAAGAGCGTGATGCCATTCAACAGCTGGGCAATGCTTTTGCCGCTGTGCACACAGGCCTGCAACACCTGCAGCGCGCTGATCAGGCCGTCGCCGGTGGTGTGTTTGTCGAGTGCCAGCAGGTGGCCCGAGCCTTCACCGCCGAGCAGCCAGCCTTTTGACTCCAGCACCTCCAGCACATAGCGGTCGCCCACCTTGGCGCGGACAAAGTCCACCCCCTGCTGCTTCAGCGCCAGTTCCACTGCCATGTTGGTCATCAGCGTGCCCACCGCGCCGGGCACTTTCTCACCGCGCGCCAGCCGCTCGCTGACCATCAGGTAGAGCACCTCGTCGCCATTGAACAGCCGGCCGTGGGCGTCCACCAGCTGCAGCCGGTCGGCGTCGCCGTCGAGGGCGATGCCGTAGTCGGCGTGGTTGGCCTTGACGGCGCGGATCAGCGCCTCGGGGTGGGTGGCGCCGACGTCGCGGTTGATGTTGAGGCCGTCGGGCGCACAGCCAATGGCAATGACTTCGGCGCCCAGTTCATGGAACACCTTGGGCGCCACCTGGTAGGCCGCGCCGTGGGCGGCGTCGACCACGATGGTCATGCCCTTGAGGGTGAGGTCGTGCGCGAAGGTGGACTTGCAGAATTCGATGTAGCGGCCGGCCGCGTCGTCGAGCCGCCGCGCCTTCCCCAACGCGGCGGAATCGGCCCACACCGGGGGCTCTTCCAGCGCGGCTTCCACCGCCAGCTCCCACGCGTCGGGCAGCTTGGTGCCCTGGGCGCTGAAGAACTTGATGCCGTTGTCGGCAAAGGCGTTGTGGCTGGCGCTGATGACCACCCCCAGGCTGGCCCGCTGCGCGCGGGTGAGGTAGGCCACGCCGGGCGTGGGCAAGGGCCCGAGCAGCACCACGTCCACCCCGGCCGAATTGAAGCCGGATTCGAGCGCGCTCTCCAGCATGTAGCCGGAAATGCGGGTGTCCTTGCCAATCAGCACCGTCGGGCGGTCTTCGGTGCGTTTCAGCACCCGGCCCACGGCGTGGGCCAGGCGCAGCACAAAGTCGGGGGTGATCGGGGCCTGGCCCACGGTGCCGCGGATGCCATCGGTGCCAAAGTACTTGCGCGTCATGCGGTGTCTCCGTGTTGTTCTTGGTTTGCTTTATAGCGCAGGGCCAGCGGCCTGCAGCACCTGCAGCGCCAGTGCCGTTTCGCGCACATCGTGCACCCGCACAACGTGCGCACCGCGTTCGACCGCCAGCACGGCGGCCACCACGCTGGGCAACATCCGCTCGGCCACGCCCAGCCCGGTCACCGCGCCAAGAGACGACTTGCGCGACCAACCGGCCAGCACCGCGCAGCCCGTGGCCAACAACGCCCGCTGCTGCGCCAGCAAATGGAAGTTTTGCGCCACGGTTTTCCCAAAGCCGATGCCAGGGTCCACCGTGATCCGTTCACCCGCCACGCCCAGCACCTGCAGGGCCTGCACACGGTGGGTGAGGAAGGCCACCACCTGCGGCACCACGTCGCCCGCCATCGGCTCGGCCTGCATGGTCTGTGGCTCGCGGTGCATGTGCATCAGGCACACGCCACAGGCCGGGTGGCCGGCCACCACCGCTTCGGCGCCGGGCTGGCGCAGCGCCCAGATGTCGTTGACGATGTCGGCGCCCAGGTCGAGCGCGGCCTGCATCACGGCAGGTTTGTAGGTGTCCACCGAGATCGGCACCCCCAGCGTGACCGCCGCCCTCAGCACCGGCAGCAGCCGGGTGAGTTCGTCGTCCAGCGGCAGCGCCGCCGCGCCGGGCCGGGTGGATTCGGCACCCAGGTCCAGGATGTGTGCACCGTCGCGCAGCAGGGCTTCGCAACGGCGCAGCGCGTCGGCCGGGGCCAGGGCCTGCCCACCGTCCGAAAACGAATCGGGCGTCAGGTTGACGATGCCCATGATGCGGGGCTGCGTCAGGTCGATCCGGAAGCGGGTGGTTTGCCAGAACATGTCACATGTGCCACAAGAAAAACGGGGCCAAAAGGCCCCGTTTCATACACATCTCAGCCGGTCAAGCGGCAGAGGGCGCCGGGTCGGTGGCCACGGCACCGCCGGTGCCACCGCCGCCACCCGAAGCGGGAGGAATGCGCGGTGTCCAGTCCTTCGGTGGGCGCGGCTCCTTGCCAGCCATGATGTCGTCGAGCTGGTCAGAGTCGATGGTTTCCCACTCGAGCAAGGCCTTGGCCATGGCGTGCATCTTGTCGGCGTTGTCTTCGATCAGTTTGCGGGCCAGGGCGTACTGCTCGTCGATGATGCGGCGCACCTCACCGTCGATCTTCTGCATGGTCTGCTCGCTCATGTTGGTGGTCTTGGTGACCGAGCGGCCGAGGAACACTTCGCCTTCATTGTCGGCATAGACCATCGGGCCGAGCGCTTCGCTCATGCCGTAGCGCATCACCATGTCGCGGGCGATCTGGGAGGCGCGTTCGAAGTCGTTGCTGGCGCCGGTGGTCATTTGTTTCATGAACACCTCTTCGGCAATGCGGCCACCGAACAACATGCTGATCTGGTTCAGCATGAACTCGCTGTCGTAGCTGTAGCGGTCTTGCGCTGGCAGGCTCATGGTCACACCCAGCGCGCGGCCGCGCGGGATGATGGTGACCTTGTGCACCGGGTCGCACTTGGGCAACAGCTTGCCAATCAAGGCGTGGCCCGACTCGTGGTAGGCCGTGTTGCGGCGCTCTTCCTCGGGCATGACCATGCTCTTGCGTTCCGGGCCCATCAGGATCTTGTCCTTGGCCTTCTCGAAATCCTGCATCTCGACCACGCGGGCGCTGCGGCGGGCGGCCATCAGCGCGGCCTCGTTGCAGAGGTTGGCCAGGTCGGCGCCGCTCATGCCGGGTGTGCCGCGGGCAATGATGCCGGGGTTCACGTCCTGGCCCACAGGCACCTTGCGCATGTGCACATTGAGGATCTGCTCGCGGCCACGGATGTCTGGCAGCGTCACATAGACCTGGCGGTCGAAACGGCCGGGGCGCAACAGGGCGGCGTCCAAAATATCAGGGCGGTTGGTGGCCGCAACCACGATCACGCCGAGGTTGGTCTCGAAACCGTCCATCTCGACCAACATCTGGTTCAGCGTCTGTTCGCGCTCGTCGTTGCCGCCGCCCAGACCAGCGCCACGCTGGCGACCGACCGCGTCAATTTCGTCAATGAAAATGATGCAGGGGGCGTTTTTCTTCGCATTCTCGAACATGTCGCGCACGCGGGCCGCGCCCACGCCAACGAACATTTCCACAAAGTCGGAGCCCGAGATGCTGAAGAACGGCACCTTGGCTTCGCCCGCAATGCTTTTTGCCAACAGGGTCTTGCCGGTACCGGGTGGGCCCACCAGCAACAGGCCACGCGGAATGCGGCCACCGAGCTTCTGGAAACGCTGCGGATCTTTCAGGAAGTCAACGACTTCCTTCACTTCTTCTTTGGCTTCGTCGCAACCGGCCACGTCGGCAAAGGTCACCTGGTTGGTGTTTTCGTCCAGCATGCGGGCCTTGCTTTTGCCGAAACTGAACGCCCCGCCCTTGCCACCGCCCTGCATTTGCCGCATGAAATAGATCCAGACGCCGATCAACAGCAGCATCGGGCCCCAGCTGACCAGCAGCGTGGTGAGCAGCGAACCTTCTTCGCGCTGTTTGACGTCGAACTTCACGCCATTGGAGATCAGGTCGCCCACCAGGCCGCGGTCAAGGTAGGTGGCGTTGGTGCGCACCCGGCGGTCGTCGTTGGTGACGGCCTCGATCTCGGTGCCGCCCTGGCCTTCCTTGATGGTGGCCGCCTTGATGCGGTTGTTGCGGACTTCTTCCAGGAACTCGGAATAGCCCACGTAGCCTGCACCGGCACCGCCCCGGGCGTCAAACTGCTTGAAGACGGTGAAAAGCACGAAGGCAATCACCAGCCAGATCGCAATTTTAGAAAACCACTGATTGTTCAAACGAGGCTCCAGTGAAGGGGACTAGGGACAGATGGCACCATTTTAGGCGTTTCAAGCCCCAAGACTGCTGTTGTAACGCAGTTCAGCCATGGGCACAGCAAGGGTTTGCAGGTGATTCACCCGACTTATCCCCGCATGCAGCGAATTTGTAAGCAATTGCCGCGGCGCGTGGCGGTGGTCAGGATTTGCGCCCCATGCCGACCAGAAAGGTCTCGGACGACTTGTCGCGCGAGGCCTTGGGCTTGATGGGCTTGACGGTGCGGAACGACGCCTTGAACAGCTTGACCAGTTCGTTGTAGCCACTGCCGTGGAACACCTTGACCACCAGCGCCCCTTCGGGTTTCATGTGGGTCTGGGTGAATTCCAGCGCCAGTTCCACCAAATGCGCCACCCGCGACGCGTCCGCCGACTCGATGCCCGACAGGTTGGGCGCCATGTCGGACACCACCACGTCGGCCAGCCGGCCCTGCAGCACTTCGGTCAGGCGCGCCAGCATCTCGGGTTCGCGAAAATCGCCCTGCAGGAACTGCACCCCCTCCACCGGCGCCATCGGCAGCAGGTCCAGCGCCACGATGGTGCCATTGAGTTCGCCGATGGCCGCGCCAGACGGCGACATCTTGCGCCGCAGGTACTGGCTCCAGGCGCCCGGCGCCGAGCCCAGGTCCACCACCAGGTGGCCGGGTTTGACCAGGCCCAGGGTCTCGTCAATTTCCTTCAGCTTGTAGGCGGCACGCGCACGGTAGCCCTCGCGCGCGGCGAGCTTGACGTAAGGGTCGTTGACGTGGTCGTTCAGCCACGCTTTGTTGACTTTTTTGCTCTGCGTTTTTACTTTCATGGTGTCCTGTCTGTGCGGGGATAATACCGACATGCCCCAAATCCAACTGACCCCTGCCCAGCGCAAGGTCCACCGCGCCGAAGCCCACCACCTTGACCCGGTGGTGATGATCGGCAACGACGGCCTGACCCCGGCGGTCAAAAAAGAAGCCGATGCCGCGCTCAATGCCCACGGCCTGATCAAAATCCGTGTGTTGGGCGACGACCGCGCTGCCCGCGAACTGACCTACCAGACGCTCGCCAACGACCTGAATGCGGCGCCGATCCAGCACATCGGCAAACTGCTGGTGCTGTGGCGGCCCAAGCCGCCCAAGGCCGAAAGCGCGCCCGACGAAGACCGCATGCCCGGCCCACGCGAGTTCAAGGTGCTGAAGTACAGCACCCGTGGCGGCCAGCGGCCGGAAGTCAAAACCCTGCGGGTGCTGGGCAACCAGCGGCTGACCGCTGGCGGGCAGGTCAAACGCGCCAAGCCCAAACAAACCTCGGTGAAAAAGCGCAGCCAGACCTGAATGGTCTGGCGCGGCGGTTGGCCTCAGCGCCTGCGTGTGGCCGCTTTCCAGAGCACCACACCGGCGCACAGCCACTGCAGCAAATACAGGCCGCTGCCCACCGCGTGCCACAGCTTGAGGTTCTCCCGCGCGATGATGCGCGGCGACACGGCAAATTCGGCCAGCAATGCGAGCAGCAGGCCGGCCACTACAAAAACAAGAGCACTCTTGCCAGATTCCACTAGGGCTGACGAGCGATTTGACCTTGAAAACAGCAAAAACAGCATGCCGCAGGCCACGGCGACCCAGGTCTGGGCACTGAAGAGCCTGGCGGCCATCTGACCTGCGATGGCGGGTGTCGGCAGGTGAGCGAACAGCAGCGGCACCACCAGAAAGCCAATCACCGTCAGGCTGCCCCACCAGAGGGCCGCCACAAACACCGGCAAACGCGCCACCATGGGCCGGCTCAGATGTAGCTGACCGAGACGATCTCGAAGCGCTTCACGCCACCAGGCGCGTGCACCTCGGCGGTGTCGCCTTCGGACTTGCCGATCAGCGCGCGGGCGATGGGGCTGGCGATGTTGATCAGGCCCAGTTTCAAGTCGGCCTCGTCTTCGCCCACGATCTGGTAGGTGACCGCGTCGCCACTGGCCTCGTCTTCCAGTTTCACGGTGGAGCCAAACACCACCTTGCCCTCGCCGTCCACCGACGACGGGTCAATGATCAGCGCGGCCGAAAGCTTGCCCTCGATTTCCTGGATGCGGCCTTCGATGAAGCCCTGGCGGTCTTTGGCGGCTTCGTACTCGGCGTTTTCGCTCAGGTCGCCCTGGGCACGGGCGTCGGAAATCGCGTTGATGACCCAGGGCCGGTCAACCGTCTTGAGCCGGTGCAGTTCCGTCTTGAGTTTTTCCGAACCGCGCAGGGTGATGGGAATGGTGGTCACGTGGCTTACTCCAAAAACGAAACCGCCGAAAATGGCCTCACACATCGGTGCGGCGGCCATACGGCGGTCAATGAAACAGGGATGTCAGACGAGCGTGCGTCCGGTCAGCCGGCTCAGGATGGCGAGCGGGCTTGCGTCTGGATTGTATTGCCTTGCGGCACTCAGGTGCAGCGTCTGCTCCAGCATGAACTGGCCCGACATCACCGCGTGCGGCGTCTGGTCAGAAAAACACACCCACACCGAACCAGCGGCAAAGGGCACTGTTTCCTGCGGCGCATTCTGCTGGTAGTCGGCGTCGGATTTCATGCCGTCGTGCAACTGCAGCATCAGGTGGTCGTACTCGCTGCGCAACGACTTGGTCACCCGCAGCGCCTGCAGCATCCGCGCCTGCCAGCGCGCGTAAGGCTTGGCACGGGGCAAAAAGCGCCGTGCCACCGCTTCGAGCGGCTCGCCCACCCGCCACACACGGGCCAGGCCGTCGGGGTTGACGTTGGTGAACACACGCAAGATGCGCTCGCCGTAGTTGGGGCGCGACGGGAAGGCATCCACATGCAGGCGCTTGTCGTCGGCCCGCCAGGACTGCACCCGCGTCTCGACCTGTGCCGGGCGGTAACTGGTGGGCGCGAGGCGCAGCGCTGGCGTGTAGTGCGGCAACAGGCTGTGCACCAGCTGCTCCGCCTGGCGGCGAAAACGGCCGACCATGGCCGCCACGGCGGCCTGCACCGCCGCGTCGCCCGCCACGCCCTTGAGGTGGCCTTGCGCGTCGAGGCTGATGTTGCGCACGTCGGGGGAGAGCACCGCGGGCGTCAGCAAGGCGCGCTCTTCGGGCTGCAACGCAAATGCCAGCTTGGGGAAATACAGCACCTGGCCCGCCTCCAGCGCGCTGATCCAGGCCGGCTGCGGCGTGGCCGCCTGCCAGTCGGCCAGATCCAGCGTCAGGAGTTGCGTCGCCATGCCAGTCATGGGTGTGGGCGGCTCAGGCCCGCAGCTGCGCGTGCATGTCCTGCACCGAAATCACGTCCAGGTTGTCCATGTACTTCATGCCCTCCACCGCCGCTTCGGCGCCGGCAATGGTGGTGTAGGTCGTCACGCGGGCGAGCAGCGCCGAGGTGCGGATGGCGCGCGAATCGGCAATCGCGTTGCGGCGCTCTTCCACCGTGTTGATGACCAGTGCAATGTCGTTGTTCTTGATCATGTCCACGATGTGTGGGCGGCCTTCGGCGACCTTGTTCACCACGGTGCAGGGAATGCCCGCGGCCTGGATGGCTGCGGTTGTGCCCTTGGTGGCCACAATCTCGAACTGCATCGCGTGCAGGGCACGGGCGACTTCCACCGCCCGCTGCTTGTCGCTGTTCTTCACGGTGAGGAAGACCTTGCCGGAACGCGGCAGCTTGGTGCCCGCGCCGATTTGCGACTTGACGAAGGCCTCGCCAAAGGTCTTGCCGACGCCCATCACCTCGCCGGTGGACTTCATTTCGGGGCCGAGGATGGTGTCCACACCCGGGAACTTGACGAACGGGAACACCGCTTCCTTGACGCTGAAGTACGGCGGCGTCACCTCCTTGGTGATGCCTTGCGACGCCAGCGACTGGCCTGCCATGCAGCGCGCTGCGACCTTGGCCAGCTGCACGCCGGTGGCCTTGCTCACGTAGGGCACGGTGCGCGAGGCACGGGGGTTCACTTCGAGCACAAAGATCACGTCCTGGCCGTCGTTGTTCTGAATGGCGAACTGCACGTTCATCAGGCCCACCACGTTCAGCGCACCGGCCATCGCGGCCGACTGGCGCTTGAGTTCGTCCACCGTGGCTTTGGACAGCGAGTACGGCGGCAGCGAACAGGCGGAGTCGCCGCTGTGCACGCCGGCTTGTTCGATGTGTTCCATCACGCCGCCAATGAAGGTGGCGCCGGTGGCGTCGCGGATGCAGTCCACGTCGCACTCGATCGCGTCGTTCAGGAAACGGTCCAGCAGCACCGGCGAGTCGTGGCTGACCTTGACGGCTTCGCGCATGTAGCGCTCCAGGTCGCGCTGCTCGTGCACGATTTCCATCGCCCGGCCACCGAGCACATAGCTTGGGCGCACCACCAACGGGTAGCCCAGCAGCGCGGCTTTTTCCAGCGCCTCGGGTTCGGTGCGGGCGGTGGCGTTCGGGGGCTGGCGCAAGCCGAGTTCGTGCAGCAGTTTCTGGAACCGCTCACGGTCTTCGGCCGCGTCGATCATGTCGGGGCTGGTGCCGATGATGGGCACGCCATTGGCTTCCAGATCGAGCGCGAGTTTCAAAGGCGTCTGGCCGCCGTACTGCACGATCACGCCCAGTGGCTTTTCCTTGTCCACAATTTCCAGCACGTCTTCCAGCGTCAACGGCTCGAAGTACAGGCGGTCGGAGGTGTCGTAGTCGGTCGAAACAGTTTCCGGGTTGCAGTTGACCATGATGGTCTCGTAGCCGTCTTCGCGCATGGCGAGTGCGGCGTGGACGCAGCAGTAGTCGAACTCAATGCCCTGGCCGATGCGGTTCGGCCCGCCGCCCAGCACCATGATCTTGCGGTTGGTGGTGGGTTCGGCCTCGCACTCACCGTCGCCATGGCCTTCGTAGGTCGAGTACATGTAGGCGGTGTTGGTGGCGAACTCGGCGGCACAGGTGTCTACCCGTTTGTAGACCGGGCGCACACCGAGAGCGCGGCGTTTTTCGCGGATGGCGGTGTCGGTGGTCTTCAACTGGCGCGCCAGGCGGCGGTCAGAAAAACCTTTCTGCTTCAACGCGCGCAGCGTGGGGCCGTCCAGCGCGTCCAGCGTGGTGGTTTCCAACTCCAGCTCGATCTTGACGATCTCTTCGATCTGCACCAGAAACCACGGGTCGATCTTGGTCAGTGCAAACACCTCGTCCACGCTCAAGCCCTGGGCAAACGCGTCACCCACGTACCAGATGCGCTCCGGGCCAGGCTCGCCCAGCTCTTTTTCCAGCACTTCGCGGTCTTGCGTTTTTTCGTTCAGGCCATCGACGCCCACTTCAAGCCCACGCAGCGCCTTCTGGAAGCTTTCCTGGAAGGTGCGGCCCATGGCCATGACTTCACCGACCGACTTCATCTGCGTCGTCAGGCGGCTGTCAGCGGTGGGGAATTTCTCGAACGCGAACCGCGGAATCTTGGTGACCACGTAGTCGATGCTGGGCTCGAAGCTCGCGGGCGTCGCGCCGCCGGTGATCTCGTTGCGCAACTCGTCCAGCGTGTAGCCGACCGCCAGCTTGGCGGCGACCTTGGCGATCGGGAAACCCGTGGCCTTGGAGGCCAGCGCCGACGAACGCGACACGCGCGGGTTCATCTCGATCACGACCATGCGGCCGTCTTTCGGGTTGATCGAGAACTGCACATTGGAGCCGCCGGTGTCCACCCCGATCTCGCGCAGCACAGCCAGGCTGGCGTTGCGCAAAATTTGGTATTCCTTGTCGGTCAGCGTTTGCGCCGGGGCCACGGTGATGGAGTCGCCGGTGTGCACGCCCATCGGGTCCAGGTTCTCGATCGAGCAGACGATGATGCAGTTGTCCGCCTTGTCGCGCACCACCTCCATCTCGTACTCTTTCCAGCCCAGCAGCGACTCTTCGATCAGCAGTTCGCTGGTCGGCGAGGCTTCGATGCCGCGCTTGCAGATGGTCTCGAACTCTTCCGGGTTGTAGGCAATGCCGCCGCCGGTGCCGCCCAGCGTGAAGCTGGGGCGGATCACCGTCGGGAAGCCCAGGTTCTTCTGAACCGCCCAGGCTTCTTCCATGCTGTGGGCGATGCCGGAGCGGGCCGAACCGAGATCGATCTTGGTCATCGCGTCCTTGAACTTCAGCCGGTCTTCGGCCTTGTCAATCGCCTCGGGTGTGGCGCCAATCAGTTCCACCGGCTTGCCGGTGGCCGCGCCGGTGTACTTGTCGAGCACGCCGTGGTGCCAGAGGTCCAAAGCGCAGTTCAGCGCGGTCTGGCCGCCCATGGTCGGCAGGATCGCATCGGGTTGTTCCTTGGCGATGATCTTCTCGACCGTCTGCCAGGTGATGGGCTCGATGTAGGTGACGTCGGCCGTGGCCGGGTCGGTCATGATCGTCGCGGGGTTGCTGTTGATCAGAATGACCTTGTACCCCTCTTCGCGCAGCGCCTTGCAGGCCTGTACGCCGGAGTAGTCGAACTCGCAGGCCTGGCCGATGATGATCGGGCCGGCGCCGATGATGAGGATGCTTTTGAGGTCTGTGCGCTTGGGCATGTTATTTCGCCTCCATCAGGCCGATGAAGCGATCAAAAAGGTAGCTGATGTCGTGCGGCCCCGGAGAAGCCTCCGGGTGGCCTTGGAAACAGAAGGCCGGCTTGTCGGTGCGGGCCAGGCCCTGCAGCGTGTTGTCAAACAGGCTGATGTGGGTGGCGCGCAGGTTGGCGGGCAGGGTTTTTTCGTCCACCGCAAAACCGTGGTTCTGGCTGGTGATGCTGACGCGGCCGTTGTCCAGGTCTTTCACCGGGTGGTTGGCACCGTGGTGGCCGAACTTCATCTTGAAGGTTTTCGCGCCCGATGCCAACGCCATGATCTGGTGGCCCAGGCAGATGCCAAAGGTCGGGATGCCGGTTTCGATCAGTTCGCGGGTGGCGGCCACCGCGTAGTCGCACGGCTCCGGGTCGCCCGGGCCATTGGACAGGAACACGCCGTCTGGCTTCAGGGCCAGCACGTCTTTGGCCGGCGTTTGCGCCGGCACCACCGTCACTTGGCAACCGCGTTCGGCCAGCATGCGCAGGATGTTTTTCTTCACGCCGAAGTCGTAGGCCACCACATGGAAACGCGGCGTGCTTTGTGTGCCGTAGCCCGTGCCCAACTGCCATTCGGTTTGTGTCCAGCCATAGGGCTGGGCCACGCTGACCACCTTGGCCAGGTCGAGCCCGGCCATGCTGGGCGCGCCCTGGGCCGCCGCCACGGCGCGGTCAATCGCCGCCTGGTCGGCTGGCTCACCGGCAGCCAGGCCAACGATGCAACCGTTTTGCGCGCCTTTGGTGCGCAACAGCCGCGTGAGTTGGCGGGTGTCGATGTTGGCAATCGCCACTGTGTTCTCGCGCACCAGGTACTGCGACAGCGTCATCGACGCGCGAAAGTTGGACGCGATCAGCGGCAGGTCTTTGATGATCAGGCCAGCGGCGTGGACTTTTTCGGCTTCGACGTCTTCCGTGTTGATACCGTAGTTGCCAATGTGCGGGTACGTCAGAGTGACGAGTTGCTGGCAATAGCTGGGGTCGGTCAGGATTTCCTGGTAGCCGGTCATGGCGGTGTTGAACACCACCTCGCCGACGGTGACGCCGGTGGCGCCTATCGAGTTGCCGATAAAGACCGTGCCGTCTGCCAGCGCCAGGATGGCGAGCGGGTTGGTTCCCTGTAGAGACAAAAGCACTGGGTTCTCCGGTTTGTGCGGGTACGCCCAAGCGTGCGCAAGAGACCGGCTCCTGGACTTGCTTTTGTGAGGGAGTGAAGCTTGGCTGCGCTGAGCGTACGGGGGTGCGTGGTAGCCTCAGATTATAGCTGAGGGCAGCTCTCGGGCATGGCGTTCAGAGGCCTCACCCGGTGGCGCTGGCGTGCAGGCAGATCGCCGCTGCAGCCGCCACGTTGAGCGACTCTTCCCCGCCCGGCTGCGCAATGCGCACAAAGTGGCTGGCGCGCGCTTCCAGCGCCTCGGACACACCCTGCCCCTCGTGGCCAAACACCCAGGCGCACGGCTGGGGCAGGCGCTGCTGGTGCAGCCATTCGCCGCGGTGCGAGCTGGTCACCACCAGTGGCAACTGCAGACCCGCCAGCGCCTCCGGCGCCAGGCCTTCGACCAACTGCAGGCCGAAATGTGCCCCCATGCCGGCCCGCAGCACCTTGGGCGACCACAGCGCGGCCGAGCCCTTGAGCGCCAGCACCTGGCGAAAACCGAACGCTGCCGCGCTGCGCAGCACCGAGCCGACGTTGCCGGCGTCCTGCAGCCGGTCCAGCACCACGCTGGCGAGGCCGGGCTGCAGCTCGGCGTTCAAACTGGGCAGTGGCAGCACAAAACCCATCGGCGCCGGAGATTCCAGGCCACTGATATCGGCCAACAGGCGGTCGGGAATTACTACAGTTTTTGTAGCTACACCGCTATATTTCACTAAGGCTTGGGGCCAAAAAGATTCTGAAAACACCGCCACAGCCGGTTTTTGCCCCTTTTCCAGCGCTGCACGGCACAAATGGTCACCTTCGAGCCAAACGCGGCCGAGCTTGCGGTAGGCGGTGCTGTCTTGCGCCAGCAGCCGCAGTTCCTTGACCAGCGGGTTGTCGCGCGAGCTGATCAGCAACGGGGCGGCCTGGTTGCTCATGCCAGCGGCCCCAGACCATCGCCCGCCAGCCGCACCGGCGCAAACGAGTGGCGGTGCTGGGGGCAGGCGCCGTGCGCCCGAAGCGCTGCGAGGTGGACCGCCGTGCCGTAGCCCTTGTGGCTGGCAAAACCGTACTGTGGGAACTGCGCGTCCAGTTCGGCGCACCAGCGGTCGCGGTGCACCTTGGCCAGGATGGAGGCGGCGGAAATCGCCGGCACGGTGGCGTCGCCGCGCACGATGGCCTCGGCCAACACGTCCAGCACCGGCAGGCGGTTGCCATCCACCAGCACCTTGGTCGGCTTCAACCGCAGGCCAAGCACCGCGCGGCGCATCGCCAGCAGCGTGGCCTGCAGGATGTTGAGCCTGTCGATCTCTTCCACGCTGGCTTCGGCGATCGAACAGCACAGCGCCTTGGCGCGGATTTCGTCGTACAGCCGCTCGCGGCGCAACGGCGTGAGTTTTTTGGAATCGGCCAAACCGGCTATCGGGTTCAGGTCGTCCAGAATCACCGCCGCGGCCACCACCGGCCCGGCCAGCGGGCCCCGACCGGCTTCGTCCACACCGGCCACCAGGCCCAGCGCGTCCCACGCCAGACTGGCCTGTTCGGCCTTCAGGAACCGGCGCGCGCGCATACCGCCTCCAGGGCTTCGGTGGCCAGGCGGCCGGTGTCGCGTCGCAATTCGTGGTGCAGGGCCGTGAAGCGCTGGTGCAGCGCGGCGGTTTTTTGCTGCCCTGCAGGGCTGTCGTCAAGCCAGGCCAAGGTGGCCTCGGCCAGCGCGGCCGGGCTCGCCGCGTCCTGGATCAGCTCGGGCACCACGCTGCCATTGCACAGGATGTTCGGCAGGCCGACCCAGGGCTGCAGTTGCTTGCGCCGCATCAGCCACAGCGACAGCGGGTTCATCGCATAGGCAATCACCATCGGCCGCTTGAACAGCGCCGCCTCCAGCGTGGCGGTGCCGCTGGCGATCAGCGTCACGTCGCAGGCGGCCAGCGCGGCGTGGGACTGGCCAGACAGCAACAGCACATCGGGTGCATTGCCCGCCACCGACAGGCCGCTGGCCAGCGCCACCGCCTCCACCGCCGCCCGCTGTGCCGGCACACACGGCACCACAAAACGGATGCCCGGACGGGCTTTTTTCATCAGCACCGCAGCGTCAAAAAAACGCGGGGCGATGTACTGGATTTCAGAGCCCCGGCTGCCAGGCAGCAGCGCCACCACCGGCCCGTGTTCGGACAACCCCAGCGCCCGCCGTGCAGCGGCTTGGTCGGGTTCCAACGGGATCACGTTCGCCAACGGGTGGCCCACATAGCTGGCCGGGATGCCGTGCTGCGCCAGCAATGCTGGCTCGAACGGAAAGATGCACAACACATGGTCCACGCTGCGCTTGATTTTCTCCACCCGCTCCGGCCGCCAGGCCCAGATGGACGGGCAGACGAAATGCACCGTGCGGATGCCCGCAGCCCGCAAGGCGGCCTCCAGGTCGAGGTTGAAGTCGGGTGCGTCGACGCCGATGAACACGTCGGGCCGCTCACGCAACAAACGCGCCTTGAGCTGGTTGCGGATGCGCAAAATGCCCAGGTAATGGCGCAACACTTCCACATAGCCGCGCACCGCGAGCCGTTCGCTCGGCCACCAGGCGTCAAACCCGCGCTGGGCCATGTGGGGGCCACCAATGCCGTAGGCGGTGAATTCAGGCCACTTGGCACGGACACCGTCCAGCAGCAGGCCCGCGAGCAAATCGCCCGACGTTTCCCCGGCGACCAGACTCAGGCGGGGCGCTTGCACCATGCGAACCGCCCTAGCGAACGATGCCGCGCTGCGCCGATGTCTGCGCCAGGAAGGCCAGCATCATGTGCACGTCGGGCTCGGCTTCGGGGGTGTCGGCGGTCAAAGCGGCGATCTGCCCTTGCGCCTGCTCCAGCGTCAACTCGCTGCGGTACAAGAGCTTGTGCATGGCTTTCACCGCGCCGATGCGGCCAGCTGAAAAACCACGCCGGCGCAGGCCTTCAAAGTTCATCGAACGGGCTTTGGCCGGCTGGCCCTGGCACATGACGAACGGCGGCAAGTCGGCCACCAGCACCGAACTGATGGCTGTGAAGCAATGCGCGCCGATGCGCACGAACTGGTGCACGCCGGTGAAGCCACCGAGAATGGCCCAGTCGCCCACGTGCACATGGCCCGCGAGCTGGGTGCTGTTGGCGATGATGGTGTGGTTGCCGACCACGCAGTCGTGCGCCAGGTGCACGTAGGCCATGATCCAGTTGTCGTCACCGAGCTGGGTGTACCCCAGGTCTCCGGGTGAACCGATGTTGAAGGTGCAGAACTCGCGGATGGTGTTGCGGTCACCCACACGCAGTTCACAGGGCTCGCCCGCGTACTTTTTGTCTTGCGGAACAGCGCCCAGCGAGCTGAACTGGAAGATGCGGTTGTCGCGGCCAATCGTGGTGTGCCCCTCGATCACGCAGTGCGCACCCACGGTGGTGCCCGCGCCAATGCGCACATGCGGGCCGATCACGGTGAACGGGCCGACACTGACCGTGCTGTCCAGCGCGGCGCGCGGGTCGACCACCGCCGTGGAATGGATCAAACTCATCGCAGCCACCCGCTCAGGCCACCTTGCGCATGGTGCACATCAGTTCGGCTTCGGCGGCCAGGTCGCTGCCGACCCAGGCGCGGGCCTTGAACTTGTAGATACCAGCCTTGGCACGGCCCAGTTCCACGTCGAGGATCAGCTGGTCGCCTGGCTCCACCGGGCGCTTGAAGCGCGCGCCGTCGATGCCTGCAAAGTAGTAAATCGTTTTTTCGTCCAGCGTGATGTCCAGCGTGGCGAACGACAGCAGCGCGGCGGCCTGCGCCAGCGCCTCCAGGATCAGCACACCCGGCATCACCGGCCGGTGCGGGAAATGGCCAACAAAAAATGGCTCGTTGACCGACACGTTCTTCAGCGCCTTGATGCGCACGCCCTTCTCCACTTCCAGCACCCGGTCCACCAACAGAATGGGGTAGCGGTGCGGCAGCTTCTGCAGAATTTGGTAAATGTCCATCATGGTTGTTGTTCTTTCTTGGGCGGAGAGGGGTCGCGTGGCGGTGGCTCGCGCGCTTCAAGCGCCTTGATGCGCTCGCGCAGGCGGTGGATTTGCTTCAGTGTGGCAGCGGTTTTTTCCCACCGCGCATTTTCGTCGATGGGGAAGACCCCGGTGTACAAACCTGGCTCGGAGATCGACCGTGTGACCACCGTGCCAACCGAAATGCTCACATGGTCGGCCAGTGTCAGGTGGCCCAGCACCATGGCCGCGCCGCCAATCGTGCAGTGTGCACCAATGGTCGCACTGCCCGCCACGCCCACACAACCGGCCATCGCAGTGTGGTCACCGATGCGCACGTTGTGGCCAATCTGGATCAGGTTGTCGAGCTTCACACCGTTGCCAATCACCGTGTCTTGCAGGGCGCCCCGGTCGATGCAGGTGTTGGCGCCAATTTCCACGTCGTTGCCAATGCGCACCGCACCGAGCTGTTCGATCTTTTCCCACGTGCCGGCATTGGGCGCAAAGCCGAAACCGTCGGCACCGATCACCACACCAGGGTGCAGCAGGCAGCGTTCGCCTATCTGACAGTCCTCGCCCACCGTGACGCGCGATTTGAGCACCGTGCCCGCGCCAATGCGGGCACCACGTTCGACCACACACAAGGGGCCAATGGCCGCGCTGGGGTCCACCACCGCGTCGGCATCCACCACCGCACTCGGGTGAATGCGCGGGCCAGGGGCCGGCGTTTGCTGGCGTTTCCAGAGCTGGGTCACGCGGGCGAAATACAGGTAGGGCTGGTCCACCACAATGGCGCTGCCGCGGACCAATGCGGCTTCGCGCATCGCAGGCGCGACGATCACACAGGCGGCGCAGGAGGCCGCCAGTTGCGCCTGGTATTTGGGGTGGCTCAGGAAAGCAAGTTGGCCCGCATCGGCCGACTCCAGGGGCGCCAGGCCCGTGATCAGAACGTCCGGGTCACCGTGCAGTTCACCACCCAGTGTCTCAACAACCGTGCCTAGACGCAAAGCCACACACAATTTGCCAAGATGCTGTTACTTGCCACCGGCATTCAGCGTCTTGAGCACCTTTTCAGTGATGTCGTGCTTGGGATTGATGTAGACGGCTTCCTGCAGGATCACGTCGTACTTCTCGGCTTCGGCCACCTGCTTGACGATCTTGTTGGCGCGCTCCAGCACTTGCTGCAGCTCTTCGTTCTTGCGGGCGTTGAGGTCTTCCTGGAATTCGCGGCGCTTGCGGGCGAACTCACGGTCCTGGTCGATCAACTGCTTCTGGCGCGTGGCACGCTGACTTTCAGACAACGTGGGCGCTTCGCGCTCGAACTTGTCCGACAACGTCTTGAGGGTGTTGCCACCGTCGACCAGCTCTTTCTCGCGACGGGAAAACTCCTGCTCCAGTTTGCTCTGGGCCGCTTTGGCGGCATTGGCCTCACGGAAAATGCGGTCGGTGTTGACAAAGCCGACACGGAATTCCTGGGCCTGGACGGCGCCACATGCCAGCACCACACCCAGTGCCAAACCGAACAGCGGTGAGAGGGATAAAGACTTCATTAGAACGAGGTTCCGATTTGGAATTGCAATTTCTGAATTCTATCGCCCGGCTCTTTTTTGACCGGATTGGCAATGGCGATGCGCAACGGGCCGACGGGCGAGATCCAGCTCAGACCGAAACCGACTGAGGTACGCAGCGTGTCCAGGCGGATGGGATCGTCCTCGCCATAGGCATTGCCCGCATCGAAGAAGCCGAACAGCCGCAGTGTGCGGTCATTGCCAGCGCCCGGGAACGGCGCGCTGAGTTCGGCATTCAAGGTGATTTTCTTGGAGCCACCGATGAACGAGCCAGTGATGTCGCGCGGACCCAGCGTGCCCTGCTCAAAGCCGCGCACCGACCCCAGTCCGCCGCTGTAGAAGTTCTTGAAAATCGGGAAAGGGTTGCCCCCCAGACCTTTGCCGTAGCCCAGTTCGCCATTGAGGGCGACAGTGAACTGCCGGTTGATCGGGATGTACTGCTGGATCTGG
The DNA here is from genome assembly GCA_040384665.1 of Pseudomonadota bacterium. Taxonomy (GTDB): domain Bacteria; phylum Pseudomonadota; class Gammaproteobacteria; order Burkholderiales; family Burkholderiaceae_C; genus PCRC01. The sequence goes on along the minus strand of JAZKIY010000011.1, from coordinate 118,837 downwards.
TAATTGCCACGCACATACTGCACGTCGCCGGCCACGCCAAAGTCCGCATTGGCGCGCTGGAATCGGCCACGCGTGGGCACCAGGGCACTGTCCCGGCTGTCGCGGGCAAAACCAATGGTCAACGGCAACGATTGGCTGGTGAAGCCGAACTGGTTGGCATAGGCCAGGTAAGCCGCCGGGATGTTGGTGCCCGATTTGATGGTGGTCTGCTCCAGACCGGCGCCGAAGAACACCGTGTCGGACTCGCTGAACGGCACGCCAAAGCGGATGCCACCGCCGGTGGTGATGAGTTGGTAATCACCCCCCTGGTCGTTGAACGGCCGGGTGGCCCGGTAGTACACGTCGTAGGTGCGGGAAATGCCATCGGCGGTGAAATACGGGTCGGTGGTGCTGACCACCAGCTGCCGGTTGAACTTGCTGGTGTTCAACTCCAAGCCGAGGTAGTTGCCGGAACCGAAAATATTTTCCTGTTTGATGCTGAAAGTCAACGAGAGTTTTTCAGCGCTGGAGAAGCCAGCCCCGACCAGCAGGTTGCCAGTCGGCTTTTCGGCCACCACCACGTTCAGGTCAACCTGGTCGGCTGTGCCGGGGACTTCCACCGTTTCGACGTTGACGTCCTTGAAAAAACCGAGGCGGTCGACCCGGTCGCGGGACAGTTTGATCTTGTCGCCGTCGTACCACGACGACTCGAACTGGCGGAACTCGCGCCGGATCACTTCGTCACGGGTGCGGCTGTTGCCACCGATGCTGATGCGGCGCACATAGGCGCGGCGGGCGGGTTCTGCCTGCAGAACAAAAGCCACACGGTTGTTGACACGGTCGATCTCGGGCTTGGCCTCGACACGCGCAAACGCGTAGCCGAAAGTACCGAAGTAGTCTGTGAAGCCTTTGGTGGTGCTGGCCACCAGGTCGGCGTTGTAGGCTTCGCCCGGCTTGATGGTGACCAGCGTCTTGAACTCTTCTTCCTTGCCCAGGTAGTTGCCTTCGAGCTTCACGCCCGAGACCACGAAGCGCTCACCTTCGGTCACGTTCAGCGTGATGGAGATGCTCTGCTTGTCGGGTGAAATGGCGACCTGGGTGGTATCAACACGGAACTCCAGGTAGCCGCGCGCCAGGTAATACGACTTCAGCGTTTCCAGGTCAGCGTTGAGCTTGGCACGGGAGTAACGGTCGCTTTTGGTGTAGAAGCTCAGCCAGCCACCGGTGTCGAGGTCGAACAGGCCACGCAGTGTGGATTCGCTGAAAGCCTTGTTGCCTGCAATGCGGATTTCCTTGATCTTGGCAACGTCACCTTCGACCACGTTGAACGACACGTTGACCCGGTTGCGCTCAATCGGCGTCACCGTGATCACCACTTCGACACCGTACAGGCTGCGGTTGATGTACTGGCGCTTGAGCTCTTGCTCGGCGCGGTCGGCCAGGGCCTTGTCAAACGGGCGGCCTTCGGTGAGGCCGATGTCGCGCATGGCCGCCTGGAGGGCGTCTTTTTCAAATTCCTTGGTGCCGACAAACTCGACGTCGGCCACGGTGGGTCGCTCCTCCACGATCACCACCAGCACGTCGCCATTGACTTCCAGCCGCACGTCCTTGAAGAGGCCCAGGGCAAACAGCGCGCGGATGGCGGCAGAGCCCTTGTCGTCGCTGTAGTTGTCGCCCACCCGGAAAGGCAGGGACGCGAAGATGGTGCCCGGCTCAATGCGCTGCAGGCCTTCGACCTGGATGTCGCGCAAGGTGAAGGGGTCTACCGCCCAGGCCGGATTGGCTGCAACCAGCAGGGCAGCAACGGTCGACAGTGTCTTGGCCTTGAAGCGAATGATTTGATTTTTCATGAAAAACGCCTTGCGGCAGGTCTAACCTAGCAGTCGGGTGACATCGTTGAACAGGGCAATGGACATCATGACGAGCAGGATCGCGACACCGCCGCGCTGCAGGCGTTCCATCCACGCAGTGGAGATGCTGCGCCCGGTCACGCCCTCCCAAAGATAATACATCAGGTGCCCCCCGTCGAGGACGGGCAAAGGCAACAGGTTCAACACACCGAGGCTGACGCTGATCAGCGCCAGGAACACCAGGTATTGCGTCAGGCCCAGACTGGCCGACTTGCCAGCGTAGTCGGCAATCGTAATGGGACCCGTCAGGTTCTTCAGAGACGCTTCGCCCACCACCATCTTGCCAAGCATCTTGAGCGTCAGGGCCGAAACCTCCCAAGTCCGCACCGCACCACGCCAGAGCCCCTCGAAGAAACCGTAACGCACAGTCACAAATTCAGGTGGCCCGCCGATGTAAGCACCAATCCGCGCCACCGGTTGGCCGTTTTCCAGACGCAGTTCAGGCAATACATCCAGCCGCAGGGCCGCGCCGTTGCGCTCCATCTGCCAGCTGCGGGCCACCGGCTGCCCAGCACGCGAGGAGTCGCGGATCAGCTCGCGCAGTTGCTGGCCGTCCACCACTGGCGTGTCGCCCACCGCCATCACCACGTCGCCTTTGCGCAGGCCAGCGCGCTCAGCAGCGCTGCCGGCCATCACATCACCCACCACCGGGCGCGTCCACGGCCCCACAATGCCGATCTTGCGAAACAGTTGGGCATCGGCATCGCGGGCGCTGATGCGGCTCAGTTCCAGCGTCACTTCGCGGGTGCGGTTGCGGCCGGGTTGGTCGATCAGCAAAGTGAGGTCACGGCCGTCGAGTGCGCCGCGCGTCATCAGCCAGCGCAGCTCTTCAAACGAACGCACCGGAGCCAGTGCCTCGCCATCAAGCCGCGCTTGCAGCACCTTCTCACCACCTTGCACACCGGCGGTCTGCGCCAGCGAACCCGGTACCGGACTGGCCAGCTGCGCCTGCGGGTGTTCGACACCCATCCAGTTGACAGCGGTGTAGAGCAGCACCGCCAGCAGCAGGTTGGCCACTGGGCCAGCCACCACAATGGCCGCGCGCGAACGCAGTGGCTGGGTGTTGAAGGCCAGGTGGCGCTCGTTTTCTGGCACTGGCGCTTCGCGCTCGTCCAGCATTTTCACGTAGCCGCCGAGCGGGAAAACACCCAGTACAAACTCGGTTGGACTGCCCTTGGGCTGCCAGCGCAGCAGGGGCTTGCCAAAACCAACCGAGAAACGCAGTACTTTCACGCCGCAAGCCACCGCCACCCGGTAGTGGCCGTACTCGTGGATGGCAATCAGCAGGCCCAAAGCCACAATGAACGCAACCAATGTCAACATGTTCGTCTCCCAGGTGGCCTATGGCTGGCCGTGCTGTCGCACAAATTGTTCTGCGCTGCTGCGGGCCTCGGCATCGAGTGCCAGCAAATCCGCCAACGTGGCCGGTGCGTGGGTCACCACACCGGCCAGTGTCGCCTGGTTCACCGCGTGGATCTGGTCAAAGCGGATGCGCCGGCCCAGAAAGGCCTGCACGCCCACCTCGTTCGCGGCGTTCAGCACCGCGCAGCTTCCAGGCGCCCCGGTCAGAGTGTCCCATGCCAGCTGCAGGCCGGGAAAACGTTCGCGGTGGCCATTGCTGTCCAGCGATTCGAAGGTCATTGCAGGCATGCGGGTGAAGTCCAGCGCAGCGGCACCGCTGGTCACGCGGTCCGGCCAGGCCAGGCCATAGGCAATCGGGCCGCGCATGTCGGGCGTACCGAGTTGGGCCACCACCGAGGTGTCGCGGTACTGCACCATGGAGTGAACGATGCTCTGCGGGTGGATCACGACTTCGATCTGGTCTGGCCGCATGCCGAACAGATGGTGCGCCTCGATCACTTCTAGCGCCTTGTTCATCATCGTGGCCGAATCCACCGAAATCTTGGCACCCATCACCCAGTTGGGATGCGCGCAGGCCTGCTCCGGGGTCACGTCGCACAGGCTGCCAGGCGCCCGGGTTCGGAACGGCCCACCCGATGCGGTGAGGATGATTTTCTCCACCCGCGCCGCCCAATCAGCGGGGTCTTCGGGCAGCGACTGGAAAATCGCCGAGTGCTCGCTGTCGATGGGCAACAGGCGGGCACCACCTTCGCGCACCGCGGCCATGAACACTTCGCCACCGACCACCAGCGCCTCTTTGTTGGCCAGCAGCAGCCGCTTGCCAGCCCGGGCCGCCGCCAGGCATGGCCCGAGTCCGGCGGCGCCGACGATGGCGGCCATCACGGCGTCAACCTCGGCATGAGACGCTATTATTTCAAGAGCATCATCGCCAGACAATACTTTGGTCAGCAGCCCGTTTACCTTTATTTTCTCGGCCAATAGCTGGCTGTGCGCTGGGCTGGCCATCACGGCATAGCTGGGTTTGAACTGCGCGCACTGGGCGAGCAATGCATCCACCTGGGTTGCTGCACTCAGGGCGAACACTGAAAACCGATCGGGGTGGCGGGCCACCACATCGAGCGTGTTCTTGCCAATGGAGCCGGTGGAGCCCAGCACCGTGATGCGTTGGAGGGGGGTCATCGCGTCAATGTGTGGCCAGCATCATCACCAGCGGCAGAACGGGCAACAGCGCATCGACGCGGTCCAGCACACCCCCATGGCCGGGCAACAAGCCACTGCTGTCCTTGGCGCCGGCACTGCGCTTTACCAACGACTCCACCAGATCGCCCACCACACTCATCGCGGCGAGAAAGATGGCTCCCAGCACCAGCAGCCACAGCCCCTGTGCTGCCAACCTGCTGTACAGGCTGGGCACCTGCAATTGCCAATGGCGGTCTATCCAGCACCAGAGGCCTGCCAGCAACACCACACCCAGCATGCCACCCCAGACCCCTTCCCAGCTTTTGCCAGGGCTGATGCTGGCCGCCAGCTTGCTGCGGCTGAACCGCCCACCCAGCGCACGGCCGGCAAAGTAGGCAGCGATGTCTGCCACCCAAACCAACACCAGCCCGGACAACAGGAAATTCACGCCAATGAAGCGCGCCTGGGCCATGGCCAACCAGGCAAAACACAGCACCAGCACACCACCGACCAAACGCAGGCCCAGCGGCAAGCGCCCCCAACCACCAACGCCGGCACGCAACAAGGCCGCACTGCCCAGCACCCAGACCGCCCCCACCACCAGCCACAGCGTGCGCGAAGGCGCCGAGAGCCAGCCCAGCCCCCATGCGGCCAGGCTCAGCAACAGGCAGGCAACCGCCAGCAGTACCGACGCCGGCTGGCGACAACCATTGAGTCGGCCCCACTCCCAACCAGCGGCGGTGATGAAGACCAAAGCCAGTGCACAAAAAGGTTCGGGGGCGGGATAAAACAATGCCGGCAACAGCACCGCCAGCAACAGCACCGCCGTGATGACGCGGGTTTTCAGCATCAGGCGGCCCGCTGGACCTGTGCCGTGGTCAAGCCGAAACGGCGCTCGCGCTGGCTGTAGGCCAGCAGTGCCCGGTCCAGCTCGGAGTCGTCAAACTCGGGCCAAAGCTTGTCGCTGAAATAGAGTTCGGCGTAGGCCGCTTGCCAAAGCAGGAAGTTGCTCAGGCGCTGCTCGCCGCCGGTGCGGATGATCAGGTCGGGATCGGGCACATGGCCGAGTGCCATGGCCTGCGTCAGCGCGGTCTCGGTCAAGGGTTCGCCCCGCGCCACGAGTTGGGCTGCCGCCTGTGTGATGTCCCAGCGGCCACCGTAGTTGAAGCAAACGTTGAGCACCAACCGGTGGTTGCTTGCGGTGGCCTGCTCAGCTTCCACAAGGCCAGTGCGCAACCGTGACGACAGCGGGCGCAGATCCCCCACGAAATGGATGCGCACGCCATTGCGCTGCAGCGCTGCGACTTCACTGGACAGCGCGCTGGCCATGAGGCCCATCAGGCCAGACACCTCGTCGGCAGGCCTGTTCCAGTTCTCTGATGAGAAAGCGAACACGGTCAGTACCGTGATGCCCCGGTCAATGCATGCCTGCACGCAGCGGCGCAGCGACTCCACACCTTGGCGGTGTCCGGCCACACGTGGCAGGAACCGGTTGGTCGCCCAACGCCCATTGCCGTCCATGACGATGGCGATGTGCGCGGGCTTCATGGCGGACAGTCTGGCAACCGGTGGCATCAAACGGCCATGATGTCTTGTTCCTTGCCGGCCACCAGTTTGTCGATTTCCAGAATGGTGCGGTCGGTGATTTTCTGCACATCGTCGTGGCTGCGGCGCTCGTCGTCCTCAGACGCCAGCTTGTCCTTGACCAGCTTCTTGGTCGCTTCGTTCGCGTCACGGCGCAGACTGCGCACCACCACTTTGGCACTTTCACCTTCGGCGCGGACCAGCTTGGTGAGTTCCTTGCGGCGCTCTTCCGACATCAATGGCAGCGGCACGCGGAGCAGGTCGCCTTGTGACGACGGGTTCAGTCCCAGATCACTCTCGCGGATGGCTTTTTCAATCTTTGCACCCATGCCTTTTTCCCAGGGCTGGACGCTGATGGTGCGGGAATCGAGCAGGCCCACATTGGCCACCTGGCTGATCGGCACCATCGAGCCGTAGTAGTCCACGTGAACGGTGTCGAGCAATGCCGGATTGGCACGGCCAGTGCGGATCTTGGTCAGGTTGACCTTGAAAGCCTCCACCGACTGGTGCATGCGGGCTTCAGTGTTCTTTTTGATGTCTTCTATCGTCATGGCGAACTCCAGTGAGATCGTGTCTGCAGGCCATGCCTGCCAGATGGGGAAAGCGCAGGCTCAAACGTGGACCAGCGTGCCTTCGTCTTCGCCCATCACCACGCGCTTCAGCGCGCCGTGCTTGAAGATCGAGAACACCTTGATCGGCAATTTCTGGTCACGGCACAGCGCAAACGCGGTCGCATCCATGATGCCGAGGTTGCCGGCCATGGCCTTGTCAAAGGTGAGTGCGCTGTAACGGGTGGCGGTCGGATCGAGCTTGGGGTCGGCGGTGTAGACACCATCAACCTTGGTCGCCTTCAGCACCACCTCGGCACCGATTTCGGCACCACGCAGTGCGGCGGCCGTGTCGGTGGTGAAAAACGGGTTGCCGGTGCCCGCCGCAAAAATCACGACCTTGCCCTCTTCGAGGTATTGCAAGGCCTTGGGCCGGATGTAGGGCTCCACCACCTGTTCGATGGCAATGGCCGACATCACGCGGGCGATCAGACCGGCCTTGTTCATGGTGTCGGCCAGCGCCAGCGCGTTCATCACGGTGGCCAGCATGCCCATGTAGTCTGCGGTGGCGCGGTCCATGCCAACCGATCCGCCGGCCACACCGCGGAAGATGTTGCCACCGCCAATGACCACCGCCACCTCCACGCCCAGACGGGTCACCTCGGCGATCTCGTCAACCATGCGCACGATGGTGGCGTGGTTGATGCCGAAGGCGTCGTCGCCCATCAGCGCTTCGCCGGACAGCTTGAGCAAGATGCGCTTGTGGACTGGACGGTCAGATGGCATGTTGGCAGGCTCCATAAATTGCGCGTAGTTTAGCGCCTGCGAACAAGCCCAGGCAGGGCCCGGCGCAGGTCAAAGTCAGGCTGCGCCCTTGGCGGCGGCGACCTGTGCGGCCACTTCGGCAGCAAAGTCGTCCACCTTCTTCTCGATGCCTTCACCAACCACGTACAGCGTGAACGACTTGACCGTCGTACCGGAAGCTTTGAGCATCTGCTCCACGGTCTGTTTGTCGTTCTTGACGAAGGACTGGTTGTACAGCGACACCTCTTTCAGGTACTTCTGCACACCGCCTTCAACACGCTTGGCCACAATCTCGTCGGACTGAACCGGCTTGCCTTCGGCAATCGCTTTCTGCTTGTCTTCCTCGGCCTTGGCCACCGCCACCGAACGCTCGCGCGCCACCAGCTCGGCGGGCACTTCGGCGCTGGAGAGCGACACCGGCTTCATCGCGGCCACGTGCATGGCCACGTCCTTGGCGGCCACGTCGTCACCTTCGTACTCGACCAGCACGCCGATGCGGGTGCCGTGCAGGTAGGCGGCCAGCTTGTTGCCGGAAGCGTAGCGCTTGAAGCGGCGGAAGCTCATGTTCTCGCCGATCTTGCCAATCAGGCCCTTGCGCACGTCTTCCAGCGTCGGGCCGAAGCCGTCCTGGCTGTAAGGCAGCGCGCCCAAGGCCGCAATGTCGGCCGGGTTGTGCTTGGCCACCAGTTCGGCTGCAGCCTTGGTCAAGGCCAGGAAGCTGTCGTTCTTGGTGACGAAATCGGTTTCGCAGTTGACTTCAATCAGCGCACCGACAGTGCCTTCAATGGCGCTGGCGACCACACCTTCGGCGGTCACGCGGCCAGCGGCCTTGCCAGCCTTGCTGCCGAGCTTGACGCGCAACAGCTCTTCGGCTTTGTCCATGTCGCCATTGGCTTCGGTCAGGGCCCGTTTGCATTCCATCATTGGGGCGTCGGTTTTGGCGCGCAGTTCAGCCACCATGCTTGCAGTGATTGCCATGTCGTTTCTCCAGATTCGCGGTTGTCAGTTCAATTCGGTTGAAAAAAAGGGGCTACACGAGCCCCTTTTTGGTACGGGTCGCAGTTCAGCTTGCGGCTTCTTCGACTTCAACAAATTCGTCGTCGGTGGCGGCCACGGCTTTGACCATGTCCTGCGACGCATTGGTGCGGCCGTCGATGATCGCGTCAGCGATTTCACGGGCATACAACGCCACGGCCTTGGCCGAATCGTCGTTGCCGGGGATCACGTAGTCGATGCCGATCGGGGAGTGGTTGGTGTCCACCACACCAATCAGCGGAATGCCGAGCTTGCGCGCCTCGGCAATGGCGATCTTGTGGTAACCCACGTCGATCACAAAAATGGCGTCCGGCAGGGCGCTCATGTCCTGGATGCCACCGATGTCTTTTTCCAGCTTCTCGATTTCGCGGCTGAACATCAGTTGCTCTTTTTTGCTGAGCGTGTCCAGACCGGCTTCCTGCTGGACCTTGAGTTCCTTCAGGCGCTTGATCGAGGTCTTGACCGTCTTGAAGTTGGTCAGCATGCCGCCCAGCCAACGCTGGTCCACGTAGGGCACGCCAGCGCGCTGCGCTTCGGTGGCGACGATTTCACGGGCCTGGCGCTTGGTGCCGACCATCAGGATGGTGCCGCGGTTGGCGGACAGCTGGCGAACGAACTTCGTTGCCTCCTGGAACATCGGCAACGATTTTTCCAGGTTGATGATGTGGATTTTGTTGCGGTGACCGAAGATGAACGGGGCCATCTTGGGGTTCCAGAAGCGCGTCTGGTGGCCAAAGTGCACACCGGCTTCCAGCATTTGACGCATGGTCGTTGCCATAAATTACTCCAAAGGTTGGGTCTAAAATCCAGTCCGCTTTGCCACACTGCCGGCCGAACACCCAAAAAGGTTCAGACGCAACGGGCAACACCTTGTAGGACTGGTTTGCGATTTACCGCGCCAAAAGCGGTTACCCGCCTTCTGCACAGCCGTTCGATTATAGCACCGCATGCCACCTTCCACTGCCCCGGCCTCCCCTGACCCAGCCACTGGCCCGCTGGCCGATCTGGTGACCGTGCGCGCGCGGCTGCGCACCGGGCAAGCCGGTCGGACCGAGATTCTCGAGCGTTGCATTGCAACCGCCCAAAGCAGCGCCTGCGACCACGTGTTTCTGCAAACCCAGTTCGACGAAGCCCGCGCCGCGTCCGCCGCAGCCAACCCAACGTCGCCGCTCGCTGGCCTGCCCGTTTCGGTGAAAGACCTGTTTGACATGCAGGGCTGGCCCACCCGTGCGGCCTCGCGGGCGCTGGCCGGGGCACGGCCAGCCGAACACGACGCGGCTGCAGTGGCCCGCCTGCGCGACGCCGGTGGCGCCGTGCTCGGCCGAACCAACATGGTCGAGTTCGCCTACGCTGGCGTCGGACTCAACCCACACTTTGGCACCCCATACAACGTGGCCGACCCGGTCACACCGCGCATTCCAGGTGGCTCGTCGTCGGGAGCGGCGGTGTCGGTCGCCACCGGCGCGGTGTTTGTGGGGTTGGGGTCGGACACCGGTGGCTCGATCCGCATCCCGGCCGCCCTCAACGGCATCGTCGGCTTCAAACCCACCGCCCGGCTGGTGCCCACCGACGGCGCGCTGCCGCTCTCCACCACCCTCGACACCGCCTGCGCCATGACCCGCTCGGTGCGCGACGCCATCGTCGCCCACGAAGTGTTGTCGGCCACTGGCGTGCTGCGCACCCACCGACCCCTCTCCAGCTACCGCCTGGCGTGGACCGCCCACACCTTGCTGGACGGCACCGATGCCACCGTGGCCCGCGCTTTTGAACGCAGCCTGGCCTTGTTGCGCGCAGCCGGCGCGACGGTGGAACAAGTTGACCTGCCAGAACTGGCCGACATCGCCCATTTGCAGGCCAGTGGTGGGCTGACAGCCGCTGAAAGTTACGCCTGGCATCGCCCGCTGATCGCCGAACACAAAGCCCTGTACGACCCGCGCGTGGTCAGCCGCCTCCTGCGCGGGGCCAGCATCAGCGCGGCCGACTACATTGACCTTCTGCTGGCCCGCAGAATCTGGGCGGTCCGCATGACCGATCGGTTGGCAGGATTTGACGCTGTGGTTTCCCCCACGGTGCCTGTGGTGGCCCCACCGCTGGCCAGTGTGCAACACGACGATGCCGAATACTTCCGCCTGAACGCCCTGCTGCTGCGCAACACCACCGTGGTCAACCTGCTGGATGGCTGCGCCATCTCGCTGCCTTGCCACCAGCCCGGCGAGTTGCCCGTGGGCCTGATGCTGTGGCACGGTGCCCTGCGCGACGACGCGGTGCTGAACCTTGCACTGGCGGTGGAAGCCGCGCTGCAAACCCGCCGCTGAGTCCGCAACTGGCCCCAGAATAGCGGCCTGATGACACCAAGGTTTCCATGAAAATTGCCGTCGTTGGTGCGGGCATTGTCGGCGTGAGCACGGCCTACGAGCTGGCCTGTGACGGCCACGAGGTGGTGGTCTACGACCGCCGCAGCGCGGTGGCCGAAGAGGCCAGTTTTGCCTGTGGCAGCCTGTTGGGGCCCGGCTATGTCGAACCGGCGCTGACACCGATTGACGTGGGCCTGAGGCTGTCTGCCCACGAAATGGCGTGGCTTTGGCAACGGCGCAAGCTGCCGGCGGGCCAGTCACCGTCTGCGCATGCCCGGCTGATCCCACTGGCCTTGTACAGCCGAAGTTGCCGGGAAACACTCGCCCAGGCGCTGTCACTCGCCTTCGACCAGCGCGAGGGATTGATGCTGTTGTTCCGCACCGCGCAAGACGAAGCGCTGGCGCAGCCGCGCCTGCAAGCCCTGCGCGACGCCGGTGTGGTCGCCAAGCCCCTGTCACCCACCTTGGCCTGCAAGCTGGAACTCGCCCTCAACACCGACACCCCCCTGCACAGTGCCGTTTACCTGCAGGAAGACGGCGCGGGCAACTGCCGCCAGTTCGCGCTGCTGCTGAAAAGCGCCGCACAAACCAAGGGGGTGCGCTTCCAAATGGGCACCACCGTCCAACCGCTGCAACGCCATGCGCCAACGGAGTTGAGGCTGGCCAACGACCCCACCCCCCATCGGCACGACGCGGTGGTGGTCTGTGCCGGTGCGGCGGCGGTGCCACTGCTCAAGCCACTGGGCTTGCGGCTGCCGCTGGTGGCGGTGCACGGCTGCTCCATCAGCGCCCAAATCCGCGAGCCGCTCAATGCCCCACACAGCGCGGTGCTGGACATGCGCCACCGCGTCAGCATCGCCCGCATCGGCCACCGCGTGCGGGTGGCCGGCGGGGCCGAAATGGGCATGGGCGACCACACCGCCCGCAGTGCCGCCCTGCAAACCCTCTACCGGGTGCTGCACGACTGGTTCCCTGGCGCGGCCCGCATTGGCAGCGACGTACAGGAATGGCGTGCCGAGCAGGCCACGGTGCTTGACGGCCTGCCCCTGCTGGGGGCCAGCGGCGTGCCGGGCGTCTGGCTCAACCTCGGGCATGGCGCCAGCGGCTGGGCACTCGCCAGCGGCACCGCACGGGCGCTGGCCGACTGCGTCATGCAACGGCCGCCCGCCGTCGACCTGACCGGTATGGGTACAGACCGTAAAAACAAACCATGACCATTCGATTCACTCCCGGCCTGGCGTGGCCGGTCCACGGCATTGCCAGCACCCGCAACATCGAGCAGCTTGCCCAGGCGCAGCTGCCGCCCCACGCGCTGATGCAACGCGCAGGGCTGGCCATCGCCCGGCTGGCGATGGCGCTCGCACCCCATGCCCGCGTGGGCTGGGTGGCCTGTGGCCCCGGCAACAACGGCGGCGATGGCCTGGAAGCTGCGGCGCACCTGCAGGCCTGGGGCTGGGACGTGACCGTGACGCACCTGCCACCGGCCCAGGCCCTGCCCCCCGACGCGGCGGCCGCGCTGCAGCGCGCTCAGCAGGCCGGCGTGCGCTTTGCACCCCATGCACCGCCCGACCTCGGCCCGCAAGACCTGGCCATCGACGCCCTGCTGGGCATTGGTGCGCGGCCCATGGACCCCGCCAGCCCGCTAGCCGATTGCCTTGCGGCGCTCGCAGGCGGCGCGGCGCCTGTGCTGGCCGTGGATGTGCCTTCGGGCCTGAACGCCGACAACGGCCAATTTGCTACATTTTCAGGAGCCGAATCGCTAGATTCAACTAAGGCGAGAGCACGATTTCATGCAAAAAACACACTCGCACTGCTCACGCTGAAGCCTGGACTGCTCATGGGCGAGGGTCGGGACGCCTCTGGGACGCTGTGGTTCGACGACCTCGGCGTCGCACCGGCCTCCCACCCTGCCGATGCGCGGGTGACCGGCCCAGCACTGCCGGTGGGGCACCACCACGCGGCCCACAAGGGCACGCGGGGCGACGTGGCGGTGCTCGGTGGCGCGCCCGGCATGACCGGTGCAGCCTTGTTGGCCGCCACCGCCGCGCTGCACGCTGGCGCAGGCCGGGTGTTTGTGGCCTTGCTCGACAACCACGGCCCCACGGTGGACCCGCAGCAACCCGAGCTGATGTTCCGCTCGCCCGATGCGCTGGACTGGCAACGCAGCACGCTGGTGTGCGGCTGTGGCGGCGGGGAGGCGGTTCGCACACTGCTGCCGCGCGCGCTCGCCACACCGGCTGCGCTGGTGCTGGACGCCGACGCCCTGAACGCCATTGCCACCGACACCGCACTGCGCCAGTTGTTGCTGGCCCGTGGCGCACGCCACCGCACCACGGTGCTGACGCCCCACCCGCTGGAAGCCGCGCGCCTTTTGGGGTGCAGCACCGCCCAGGTGCAGGCCGACAGGCTGACGGCAGCACAGGCACTGGCCGTTGGTTTGAACTGCGTGGTGGTGCTCAAAGGCTCGGGCACCGTGGTGGCCGCGCCCGGCCAGGTGCCGCTGTTGAACCCGACTGGCAATGGCCGTTTGGGCACCGCCGGCAGCGGCGACGTGCTCGCAGGGTGGCTGGGTGCGCGGCTGGCGCAGGCTGGCCCCATGGCGCGCACCGCGCAGGTACAGCAGTGCGCCGCCGAGGTGGTCTTCCACCACGGCCAGTTGGCCGACCGGTGGCCAGCCGACCGGGCGCTGACGGCGCAGGCACTGGCCCGCGCCATCGCCGCCTGACAGCTCAGCGGCGCGGCTTGCGCCCTTTTTTCTTGCTGGCCGCGCCGGCTGCCAGCTTGACCGCCGCTTTCAGCGCCTGGATCGGCGATTTGCTTGGGCCTGCGGCGGCCTTGGCCGCCCGTTTGGGCGCACGCCCCGACGGCTTGCCCGAATCGTCCAGCGGCGGCAGAACGCCTTTGTCTTTCATCGCCCGGCCCAGCAACTCTTCGCCTTCGCGCACCAGGCGGAAGTCGATCTTGCGGCCGTCCAGGTCCACCCGGCTGACCTGGATGCGCACACGGGTGCCAATCGCGTAGCGGATACCGGTGCGCTCGCCACGCAGCTCCTGGCGCGCCTCATCGAACTTGAAGTACTCGCCACCCAGTTCGGTGATGTGCACCAGCCCTTCCACATACAGCGCGTCCAGCGTGACGAAGATGCCGAAACTGGTGGCCGAACTCACCACGCCACCAAACTCCTCGCCCAGGTGTTCGCGCATGTACTTGCACTTGAGCCAGGCCTCCACGTCGCGGCTGGCTTCGTCGGCACGGCGTTCGTTGGCACTGCAGTGCAGGCCGGCAGCCTCCCAGGCCAGTTGTTCGGCCGTCAGCTTCTTCACCGGCTTCTGGGAAGGGTTCTTCACTTTCTGGCTCAGCAGGCGCTTGCCCAGCTTGGCGTGCGCTTCGCCAGGTGTTGGCAGCGTCGGCAGCTGGTACTTGATCTTCGCCAGCGTGGCCTTGATGACCCGGTGCACCAGCAGATCGGGGTAGCGCCGGATCGGGCTGGTGAAGTGGGTGTAAGCCTCGTAGGCGAGACCAAAGTGGCCGCTGTTGATCGGCGTGTAAATCGCCTGCTGCATGGAGCGCAGCAGCATGGTGTGGATCTGCTGCGCGTCGGGCCGCTCCTTGGTCGCCTCGGCGATTTTCTGGAACTCGCCCGGCGCCGGGTCGTCGCTGATGGTCAGGCCCACGCCCATGGCCTTCAGGTAGCCGCGCAGGATGTCTTTTTTCTCCGGCGTCGGGCCTTCGTGCACCCGGAACAGGCCAGGGTGTTTGCTCTGCGCAATGAAGTCGGCGCTGCAGACATTGGCCGCCAGCATCGCTTCTTCAATCACGCGGTGCGCCACATTGCGGGTGCGCGGCACGATCTTTTCGATGCGGCCGTTGTCGTCACAAACGATTTGTGTCTCGGTGGTCTCAAAATCCACCGCGCCCCGCACCGCCCGCGCCTTCAACAGCGCTTGGTACACGTCGTGCAAGTTCAGCAGTTGCGGCACCAGCGTCTTGCGCTTGGCGGCTTCCGGGCCACGGGTGTTAGCCAGGATGGCGGCCACCTCGGTGTAGGTGAAGCGCGCGTGGCTGAACATCACCGCCGGGTAGAACTGGTAGGCATGCACGTCGCCGGTGGCGGTGACCAGCATGTCGCACACCATGCACAGCCGCTCCACCTCGGGGTTGAGCGAGCACAGGCCGTTGGACAGCTTCTCCGGCAGCATCGGAATGACGCGGCGCGGGAAGTACACGCTGGTGGCACGGTCGTAGGCGTCCACGTCAATGGCACTGCCGGTTTCCACGTAGTGGCTCACATCGGCAATCGCCACCAGCAAACGCCAGCCGGTGAAAGCCGACTTGCCGCGCCCGGTTTTCACCGGTTCGCAGTAGACCGCGTCGTCAAAGTCGCGCGCGTCTTCGCCGTCGATGGTGACCAGCGGCACGTCGGTCAGGTCGATGCGGTGCTTTTTATCTTGCGGGCGCACCTTGTCCGGCAGCGTGCGCGCCAGTGCAATGCAAGCCTCGGAGAACTCGTGTGGCACCGCGTACTTGCGCACCGCAATCTCGATCTCCATGCCCGGGTCGTCCACCTCGCCCAGCACCTCTTTCACACGGCCCACTGGCTGGCCAAACAGGCTCGGCGGCTCGGTGAGTTCAATCACCACCACCTGGCCCGGCTTGGCCGAGCCGGTACCGGTCTTGGGCACCAGGATGTCTTGCCCATAGCGTTTGTCTTCCGGGGCCACCAGCCAGACACCGCTTTCCTGCAACAGTCGGCCAATGATGGCGTGCGGTGGCCGCTCGGTGATTTCCACCACACGGCCCTCTGGCCGGCCGCGCCGGTCCTGCCGCACGATGCGGGCCTTGACCCGGTCTTTGTGCAGCACGGCGCGCATTTCATTGGGGGGCAAATAGATGTCGGCTTCACCGTCATCGCGGACCACAAAACCGTGGCCATCGCGGTGGCCTTGAACGGTTCCATCAAATTCATCCAGCAATCCGCTGGTAGTGCTCATAGTTTTGATACAATTCTCTCTTTCCTGAAATGCCCAGGTGGCGGAATTGGTAGACGCACTAGTTTCAGGTACTAGCGAGTAACTTCGTGGGGGTTCGAGTCCCTTCCTGGGCACCATCTTAAGGCAGTCATTTATACAATTGACTGGTTGGGTTGTTGATAAAAAGCCGCTGTGATCCAGCGGCTTTTTTCTTGTGTGGCGCAGTTCCGGTTGTCAGACCGGCACCGCCACCAGATCATGGCCTTGCACGCCCACAATGCGGGCGCGGGTGAACTCACCGGCCTTCAGCGTCTTGCTGGCTTTCTCGGGTGGCAGCAGTTTCACTGTGCCATCAATCTCCGGCGCATCGGCATAGCTGCGGCCCACGCCGCCTTTGCGGCCCATGCCTGGCGCCGAATCCACCAGCACCTGCATGTTGGCGCCAATGCGGCGCTGCAGTTTGGCCACCGACACCGCCTCGGCCACCGCCATGAAACGCGCCCGCCGCTCTTCGCGCAACTCGGCTGGCAACATGCCGGGAATGGCGTTGGCCAAAGCCCCTTCCACCGGGCTGTAGGCAAAACAGCCTGCACGGTCGATCTCGGCTTCACGCAAGAAGGTCAGCAGGTCTTCGAACTCGGCCTCGGTCTCACCGGGGAAACCGGCAATGAAGGTGCTGCGGATCACGATCTCGGGGCACACCTCGCGCCAGCGGGCGATGCGCTCCAGGTTCTTTTCACCGCTGGCAGGCCGCTTCATGCGGCGCAGCACATCGGGATGGCTGTGCTGGAATGGCACATCGAGGTAAGGCAGGACCTTGCCGGTGGCCATCAAGGGAATCACATCGTCCACGCTCGGGTAGGGGTACACATAGTGCAGCCGCACCCAGGCGCCGTAAGGCTCGGCCATCTCGCCCAGCGTCTGCACCAGTTCCAGCATGCGGGTCTTGACGGGCTTGCCGTCCCAGAATCCGGTGCGGTACTTCACATCCACCCCATAGGCCGAAGTGTCCTGGCTGATCACCAGCAGTTCTTTCACACCGCCCTCGAACAGCGCACGCGCATCGTTGAGCACCTCGCCAATCGGCCGGCTGACCAGGTCGCCACGCATCGACGGGATGATGCAGAAGGTGCAGCGGTGGTTGCAGCCCTCGCTGATCTTCAGGTAGGCGTAATGGCGCGGCGTGAGCTTGATGCCCGCCACGCCGAAACTGTTGGGCACCAGGTCGATGAAAGGGTCGTGCGGCTTGGGCAGGTTGGCGTGCACCGCGTCCATCACTTCTTGTGTGGCGTGCGGGCCGGTGACCGCCAGCACGCTGGGGTGCATCTGCCGCACCAGGTTGCCGCCGCCATCGCCGGCCTTGGCACCGAGGCAACCGGTCACGATCACCTTGCCGTTTTCGGCCAGGGCCTCGCCAATCGTGTCCAGGCTTTCCCGAACGGCGTCGTCAATGAAGCCGCAGGTGTTGACGATCACCAGATCGGCCCCTACCAGGGTCTTGGAGGTCTGGTAACCCTCGGCGCTGAGTTGCGTGAGGATCAGTTCGGAATCGGTCAGTGCCTTGGGGCAACCGAGGCTGACGAAGCCCACGCGAGGGGCTGTTTGGCCGGCAGGGGCGCGGGCTGGGGAAATGGTTTCACTCATCCCTCTATTGTCCCCGCAATCGGCGCGGCACCCAGACCGTTGTGAATGGCCTCAACGCTTCAGGCCAAACGCGCCGAACATCTGCTCGGCCTGCTTCTGCATCTGCTCCTGCATCTGCACAAACAGCCCCTTGGACTGCTCGGCGTAGCTGCCCATCATGCCCTGCATCGCCGGCGACTTCATGCTCAGGAACTGGGCCCACATCTCGGGCGTGAGGCCCTTGGACTGTTCGGTCAGCTTGGTCTGCATGTCCATCAGCGCCTGGACGTTGTTCTCAAGGTAGGGGCCCATGAAGCTCTGCATCGCATGGCCATAGAAACGGATGATGTTGGCCAGCACCGCCTCGGTGAACATCGGCGCGCCGCCGGCCTCTTCTTCCAGAATGATCTGCAGCAGGATGCTGCGCGTCAGGTCTTCGCCGGTCTTGGCGTCGCGCACCACAAACAGTTCGCTCGCCATGACCAGCCGCTTGACCTCTGCCAGCGTGATGTAAGACGAGGTGTTGGTATCGTACAGCCGGCGGTTCGGGTACTTCTTGATGACGCGCTGGGCGCCTTGGGCAGCGTCTGCCGGTTTATCTGCCACGGGCGGGCCTCCACAGGGTTAACGAAATTGACATATTGCAGTGCAACACATTCTAGGAGGGCCGTCAAAAGACCCGCTAAGGATTACCCTGAGCCTGGAAGCCAATGCGTGGTGCGGGAGAGGAAAATTGAAAGCGAAGTGGCTTTCAAGAAGATGCCTGAAAGGCATCTGGCAATTACCAATAACGTGGTGTTATTGGTAGGCGCGATTGGACTCGAACCAACGACCCCCACCATGTCAAGGTGGTGCTCTAACCAGCTGAGCTACGCGCCTGAATCAATTCAGCCTCAAATTATAGCAGCAGACAAGCCATTGTTTTGCCTCAACGTCGGCGGGTAGAGCGGACATTGGCCACGCCGTTGACTTGTGCCATCACGTGGCGCAAGCGACCTGCATCGGCCACCTCCACGGTGAAGGTCATCCACGCCGTGCCTTTGACGGTCTGGGTCTGCACGCCGATGACGTTCATTTTCTCGCGTGCGAACACCTCGGAAATGTCGCGCAGCAAACCTTGCCGGTCGGCGGCTTCAACGGTCACGTCCACCGGGTAGACAGCCGCATCGGTGGCACCTTTGGGGCGGCCCCACTCGACCTCGATCACGCGCTCGCCGTTGCGGGCGACCATTTCACGGAAGTTGCTGCAGTCGGCGCGGTGGACGCTGACGCCTTTGCCGCGGGTGACAAAGCCCAGAATCTCGTCGGGCGGCGCTGGCTTGCAGCACTTGGCGAGTTGGGTCATCAGCGAGTCGATGCCCACCACCAGCACGCCGCCTTTGCTGGACGCGCTGGCGGCCTTGTCGCCCTGGCGGAATTTCTTCAGCAGCAGGAATTCGTCTTGCGGCAGCACCGGTTCAGCGGGCTTGAACAGCGCCTCGATGCTGCGCAGCGAGAACTCGTCTTTGCCCACCACGTGGAACAGGTCATCGGCCGATTTGAAGCCGAGTTGCGAGGCCAGGTCTTCCAGTTTGGTGGCGGTCTTGCCTTCGCGCTGCAGCAGTTTTTCCACCGCCTCGCGGCCCCGGGCGGTGGTCTCGTGCTGCTGCTGCAGGTTGAACCAGGCACGCACCTTGGCCCGCGCCCGGTGGCTGACCAGGAAGCCCAGCTCGGCGTTCAGCCAGTCGCGCGACGGTCCGCCTTCTTTCACTGTGCTGACCTCGACCGTCTGGCCGTTTTGCAGCGGCGTGTTGAGCGGCACCATCGCGCCGTCCACGCGTGCGCCACGGCAGCGGTGGCCCAGGCTGGTGTGCACGCTGTAGGCAAAGTCCACCGGCGTGGCGCCCTGCGGCAGCTCGACGATGGCGGCGTCGGGCGTCAGCACGTAGATGCGGTCTTCAAACAAGCCCTGGTGGCCATCGCCGCCCGACAGGTCGCGCTCCCAGGCCAGCAGCTGGCGCAGCACCGCGATCTTGGCGTCGTACTCGCCGCTGGCGGACACACCGCTGTAGCCTTTGCTGCCCGCCTCTTTGTAGGCCCAGTGCGCGGCAACACCGTGTTCGGCATGGTCGTGCATGGCCTGGGTGCGGATCTGCACCTCGATCGGTTGACCCTGTTCGTTGCGCACCACGGTGTGCAGCGACTGGTAGCCGTTGGCCTTGGGCTTGGCGATGTAGTCGTCGAACTCGTTGGCCACAGGGGGCAGCTGCGTGTGCACCCAGCTGAGCGCGGCATAACAGTCGGCCACCGTGGGCACCACCACCCTGAGCGCGCGGATGTCGTGCACCTGGCCAAAACCCAGGGATTTGCCGCGCATCTTGCGGACGATGCTGTAGATGTGTTTGGGCCGCCCCTGCACCGAGGCCTGCACCCCCTGCTGGCGCAGCTGCGCCTCAAGCTGCTGGCGCAGTTGCTCGACATAGGCCTCGCGCTCGACGCGTTTTTCGTCCAGCAGCCGCGCCACCTCGCGGTAGGTGTCGGGCTCCAGGAAGCGGAAGGCGAGGTCTTCCATCTCCCACTTGATCTGCCAGATGCCCAGCCGGTTGGCGAGCGGCGCAAACACCTGCAGCGACTCGCGCGCCAGGCTGGGTGGCACCGGCAGCCGCGTGGCGGCGTAGTGGCGCAGCGTCTGCAGCCGCGAGGCCAGGCGCAGCAGCACCACCCGCAGGTCGCGCGAGAACGCGAGCAACATCTTGCGCACGTTCTCGGTTTGCGCGGCGGCGCTCTGCGCCATGGGCACCGCCGTGGTGCTACCGCTGGCGCTGGCCTGGGTCAGGCGCGCCTGGCGCTGCACACGCACCAGCTGGGTGGTTTCCACCGCCAGTGCGGCGTAGTTGGGGCCAAAGGCCTTGGTGATGACGTCTTGTGGCCTGTTCAGGTGCTCGCAGGCGTAGACCAGGTAGCTGGCCGCCTGCATCGCCTCAGAGCCGCCGATGTCGGCCACGATGCGGGCCACCGCGTCGGCATGGGCCAGCGTGTTTTCGCCGGTGTCCAGCGTTTCGCTGGCGATCAGCGGCTCGGCAAAGGCACGCGCGCGGGCTTTGGCATCGGCCTCGACCGGCAGGCTGGCGCTGGTGGCGGCAATCAACTCCGGCAATGGCGAGGCCAAGCCTACGCCTGCCCCTGCTCCCAAGATGGCGGGCTCGCTCTTCATGTGCGTGGTGCCTTCACGTCACGGAAACAGGAAGTCCTTGACCACCTGCACCTGCCCGTCGGCCACCAGCGTGGGCGCGTGCCCGACGCCGGCAAACTCCACCAGCCGCGCCTTGGGCCCGCGCTGCGCCATGGCGCGTGCGGTGTCGGGCGAAAGCAGGTCCGATTGCGCGCCGCGCAGCAGCAACGTGTCGGCGCTGATGTGGTCGTACAACGCCCACAGCGCCGCTTCGCCTTGCGCAACCGATTCGGCCGTGACGTGGCGGAAAGCCTCGCCAATGGCCGGGTCGTAGTGCAGTGTGACGCCACCTTCTTTGGGCTTGACCATGGGCGTGGACAACGCCAGCCATTGCGCCGGCGTGTGCGGGCCAAAGCCCTGCGAAATGGCCCACAGCGCGTCAGCCGCCTGCTGCAGGGTGGCGAACTGGCCGGTCTTGCCGATGTAGGTGCCAATGCGCTGCAGCGCCTGCAACTGCAACACCGGCCCCACGTCGTTCAACACCAGTTTGCGCACCGGCACGGGCAAGGGCAAACCGGGCGTGCCGCACACCGCCATGCCAATCAACCCGCCCATGCTGGTGCCAACCCAGTCCAGCGTCTTGGGCTGCAGGTGGTGGATCAGGGCCAGCATGTCGCTGGCGTAGGTGGGCACCTGGTAGGCGGCAGGGTCTTTCAGCCAGTCGCTCTGGCCGCGACCAGCCACATCCACCGACACCACCCGGGCGTGGCTGCTGAGCGCCTGGGCCAAGGTGTCAAAGTCGCGGCCCTGGCGCGACAGGCCGTGCACACACACCACCACGTGCGGGTGGTGCGGCAGGCCGGTGGCGTTCCACTCCCAGTAGGCCATGCGGTGGCCGCCATGGGCGTCGGGGCAGGTGATGTGGTGCAGGCGGGGTTCGGTCATGTTCTGGTGCGGTGCACAAAAAGGCACCAAGGTCTGGATAATGGGCCATTGCAGACCCCATTTACATTGTCATATTGCATCGTAATTCATCTGGAGAACCCCCCATGACCGCACGCTCGCTTCAAGGCAAAACCGCCCTCGTCACCGGTTCCACCAGCGGCATTGGCCTCGGCATTGCGCTGAGTCTGGCCCGCCAGGGCGCCAACATCGTGCTGAACGGCTTTGGCGACGCCGAAGGCCCGAAGGCCGAGGTGGCCGCGCACGGCGTGAAGGTGCTCTACCACGGTGCCGACATGAGCAAGCCGGCCGAGATCGAAGACCTGATGAAACAGGCCGCTGCGGCTTTTGGCCGGGTGGACATCCTGGTCAACAACGCCGGCATCCAGCACGTGGCCAACGTGGAAGACTTTCCGGTAGAGAAGTGGGACGCCATCATCGCCATCAACCTCACCAGCGCCTTCCACACCACCCGGCTGGCCATGCCGGCGATGCGCGCTGCGAACTGGGGCCGCATCATCAACGTGGCGTCGGCCCACGGGCTGGTGGCGTCGGCGCAGAAGTCGGCCTATGTGGCGTCCAAACACGGCATCGTCGGCTTCACCAAGTCGGTGGCGCTGGAAACCGCCACCACCGGCGTGACGTCCAACGCCATCTGCCCCGGCTGGGTGCTGACGCCGCTGGTGCAGAAACAGGTGGACGCGCGCGCCGCCGCCAATGGCCAGACCAACGAGGAAGCCAAAAAAGAGCTGCTGGGCGAAAAGCAGCCCTCGCTGCAGTTCACCACGCCCGAGGAACTGGGCGAACTCGCCGTGTTCCTGTGCTCTCCGGCGGGCAACAACGTGCGCGGCGTGGCCTGGCAGGTGGATGGCGGCTGGACAGCGCAGTGAACTCCGCGCCATTTGCTATTTAATTCATAGCTTAACCGCTAGATTTCACTAAGGCCCGAGGCACTTTTTGCTTGAAAAATGCCTTCTGACGGCTCTTTGACTGCCGCCAGCGGCCTCCAGCCGCTGTACGCAGACGACACTTTGCTGGTGTTCGACAAGCCCACGGGCCTGCTGTCGGTACCCGGCCGTGGCCCCGACAAGCAGGACTGCCTCGCCAGCCGCGCGCAGGCTGTCTGGCCCGACGCCCGGGTGGTCCACCGCCTCGACATGGCCACCTCAGGCCTGTTGCTGATGGCGCGCGGCGCAGACGCCCAGCGGGTGTTCAGCGCGGCTTTTGCAGAACGTGCGGTGGCCAAGCACTACGTGGCGGTGGTGGACGGCACGCCACCGGTCTCTGCCCCTGCCGACGGTGGCTGGCAAACCATTGACCTGCCCATTGCGGTGGACTGGCCACGCCGCCCGTTGCGGGTGATTGACGCCAGCGGCCAACCCAGCGTCACCCGCTGGCGCGTGCGCCAGGCGGCCGACCCACACTGGCCCGGCGGCACCCGGCTTGACCTCGCCCCCGTCACCGGCCGCACCCACCAGCTGCGGCTGCACCTGGCCGCCATCGGCCACGCCATCCTGGGCGATGCGCTGTACGCCAACCCCGCGCAGCAGGCGCGCGCACCGCGGCTGCTGCTGCATGCCAGCGCGCTGGCGCTGACCCACCCCGTCTCGGGGCAGGCACTGCACTTCACCTGCCCTGCCCCCTTCTGAAACGCGGCATCAGCGACAATTCGTTGTTGGCCGGCGCACCCGAAACGCCGGGACATTCAATTCAAACAGGAGTCTCCCATGAGTCGTGAAGTCGTCGTCGTCAGCGGTGTTCGCACCGCCATCGGTACTTTTGGTGGCAGCCTGAAGGACATTCCGCCCACCGAGCTGGGGGCGCTGGTGGTGCGCGAGTCGCTGGCCCGCGCGGGTGTGCCAGGCGAAGACGTCGGCCACGTCGTGTTTGGCCATGTGGTCAACACCGAGCCGAAAGACATGTACCTGTCGCGCGTGGCCGCCATCAACGGTGGCTGCGCCCAGAGCACACCGGCTTACAACGTCAACCGCCTGTGCGGCTCTGGCCTGCAGGCCATCATCAACGCCAGCCAGTCCATTTTGCTGGGTGACGCCGACATCGCCATCGGCGCCGGTGCCGAGAACATGAGTCGCGCCCCATTTGCCAGCCTCAACATGCGCTGGGGTGCGCGCATGGGTGACACCAAGATGACCGACATGATGATCGGCGCGCTGCACGACCCCTTCCACACCATCCACATGGGTGTGACCGCCGAGAACATTGCTGGCAAGTGGGGCATCACCCGCGACGACCAGGACGCATTGGCACTGGAGAGCCACCTGCGTGCCGAGCGTGCCACCGCCGCCGGCCTGTTCAAAGACCAGATCGTCCCGGTCATGCTCAAAAGCAAGAAGGGTGACACCCCCTACCTGACCGACGAGCATGTGCGCGTGGGCGCCAAGGCCGAAGACTTCTCCAAGCTCAAGCCAGTGTTCGCCAAGGAAAACGGCACCGTGACCGCCGGCAACGCCTCTGGCATCAACGACGCTGCTGCCGCCGTGGTGCTGATGGAGGCCGCCACCGCCAAGGCCCGTGGCATCAAGCCGCTGGCCCGCCTGGTGGCCTACGCCCACGCCGGCGTGGACCCGAAGTACATGGGCATTGGCCCGGTGCCCGCCACGCAGGCCGCGCTGAAGAAGGCCGGCCTGAAGATTTCCGATCTCGACGTGATCGAGGCCAACGAGGCCTTTGCCGCGCAGGCCTGCGCCGTCACCCGCGACCTGGGCCTGGACCCGGCCAAGGTCAACCCCAACGGCTCGGGCATCTCGCTGGGCCACCCCATCGGCGCCACCGGCGCCATCATCACGGTCAAGGCGCTGTACGAGCTGGAGCGCATCCAGGGCCGCTACGCGCTGGTGACCATGTGCATTGGCGGTGGCCAGGGCATCGCGGCGATTTTCGAGCGCATGTAAACAAGCGCTTCGCCCCATGCAAAACGCCCGCAATTGCGGGCGTTTTCATTGGATTGGCTAAAAAGACAATTCAGCGGTCGTGGCCTCGGCCATGTTTGTCGTGCTTGTCGTGCTTGTCATGTTTGTCGTGCTTGCGGTCGCGGTGGTCATCGCGGTGGTCGTTGTGACCACGCCGGTCACCATCCCACCAGCGGTTGTTCTGGTCGGCCCGCACGAAGTACACCGGGCGGCCGCAGGCGTTGTAGCGGCCACAGTGCTTGCCCCAGTTCTTGGCATGGCCAGGTGGCACATACAGGTACAGCGGTTCGGCCACGTAGGCAGGCCCACGGGTGATGACCACCGGCTGCCGGTAGAGCACCGGTGGCGGCGGGTTGTTGCCGATCTGGATCTGGCCATAAACACCGGGTGCGAACACGCCCCCCACAGTGGCATTGACGTAGGCGTCGGCCGCCTGGACCGGGCTGGCCGACAGCGCGAAAACGGTGGCCAGCGCCGCGAAGGCACCCCACCAGTGGCGAATGGAAAACAGTGTTTTGTTCATTTTTAACTCCTCTGTGCAATTGTCGCACCCTGTATTAACGCGCGAACGGGCACCACCGTGGGCACAGGCCGCCCCTAATTTGTAACCAATGTCTGCTCGCCCTGGAAACCGCCCCGTCGGTAGGTCAGCACCAAGGTGTCGCGGTAGCCGCCCTCGCCCACCGGCTGGATCGGCGTGGACTCGTGGATCACCCGTGCATCGTCCAGCAGCAGCACCGACCAGGGCTCGCTCAGCGTGAAGCGCTGGCCATTCGGGCCGTCGGCCTCGAACACACGCGTTTCACCACCCTTCACCCGCACCCGGTCGATCAGGAACACCGCCACAAAGTCCACGCCATCGCGGTGGGCCCCTTCGGGGGTGGGCCGGCCAATGCCGTCGGTGGTGTCGATGCGAAACTGGTGCGCCTCCACATGCCAGGCGCTGGCCCTGGCCACCGCACCGTCAAACACGGTGGCCAGGGCCAGCAGCAGTTGGTGCCATACCGGGCTGTTGAGGGTCGCGGGGTGCATCGGCTCGAACCAGCGCGACATGCCGCCATGCAGTGCGTTGTACTCCACCGGTTGCCAATGCGCGCGGTGGGGAACAGGCGTGACCGTGCCGGCCGTGACCACCGCACAGGCATGCCGGCGACGGCGGTAGCGGCCACCGTCTTTCAGGTGGGCGTCGGGGGGCAGATCGTGCCAGTCGCTGCGCAACGCATCCAGTGCGGGCAGCGGGCAGGCGGTGAGGGCTGCCACACCGGCCGCGTCGAGCACGGCATAGCCTCGCCCGTGCAGTGCGGGCAAGACCTGGTCTGGCAGGTTGAACAGAGGGGGCAGCGCAGCCATGGACATGCGCCAAGCTTAACCGCCGGGGCCAGGCTGTGCGACAGACAGCCCGGCCAAAGCCGGGCTCAAGGACCGACTTTGACGTCCTTCCAGAACGCGACGCGGCCACGGATCTCTTCGGCCTGGGGTTTCGGGTCGGCGTAGTACCAGGCCGCATCGGTGTTCATCTCGCCGTTGACGATCAGCGAGTAGTAACTGGCCTGGCCTTTCCAGGCGCAGGTGGTCTTGTGGTTGCTGAAGCTCACGTAGGCGCGGTTGAGGGCGCTTTCGGGGAAGTAGTGGTTGCCTTCGACCACCACGGTGTCGTCGCTCTCGGCGATCACGGCGCCGTTCCAGGTTGCTTTCATCGGGTGCTCCGGATGTTCAATGTCAAGGGGATTGCAGCCAGTGCAGGCTGAACAAATGGTCTGGATCGGTCCAGACCGGGCCAGGGGTGAAGCCAGCCTGCCGCGCCAGTGCACGCAGGCTGTCAACGGTGAACTTGTACGAGTTCTCGGTGTGCAGGGTTTCGCCCGACGCAAACTCGAAGGTCTGGCCTGCCAGCGCCACCGACTGCCGGCTCAGGCTCATCAGGTGCATTTCAATGCGGTGCAATGGCGCGTTGTAGAAAGCACTGTGGGCAAACTGGTTCAGGTCAAACCGGGTGCCGAGTTCGCGGTTGGCACGGGCCAGCAGGTTGAGGTTGAAAGCGGCGGTGACACCGGCCGCGTCGTTGTAGGCGGCGTGCAGCACGGCGGGCGATTTGATCAGGTCCACGCCCAGCAACAGCCCGCCCCCCTGCAGCTTGCCGGCGGCCATGCGCAGAAAATCCAGTGCCTGGGTCGGACTGAAGTTGCCCAGTGTGGACCCCGGAAAGAAACCCACCCGCCGTCCGCCCTTGCGGCGCAGCGCCGGCAGCTGAAAAGCCCGGGTGTAGTCGGCCACCAGCGGCGTGATGTGCAGGCGCGGGTAGTCACGCTGCAGCGTCTGGGCGGCGGAAAACAGGTGCTCGCCGGAAATGTCCATCGGCACATAGGCAGCGGGCTGGTCGAGCGCGTCCAGCAACAGGCGCACTTTCTGCAGTGACCCAGCGCCGAACTCGACGATCTCGGCGTGTGGGCCGATGCATTCGGCCATCTCTGGCACATGGCGGCGCAAGATGCCCAGTTCGGTGCGTGTGGGGTAGTACTCGGGCAGGTCACAGATCGCGTCGAACAACGCAGAGCCTTCCGCGTCGTAGAAGTACTTGGGTGAAATGCTGCGCGGTCGCTGGCCGAGCGCGGCCAGCAGGTCGTACTCAAAACCGCTGCGCGGGGCGGCCGGTTGGATGTCCCGCGCGCCATCGGCCCGCACGGCTGCGCCGGTGGTGTTCAGCACGGGGCGTCCTTTGCCAGCCGCAGGCCAGAAAACTGCCAACGTGCGGCCGGTGGAAAGAAGTTGCGGTAGCTGGGCCGGGTGTGCCCCGCCGGGGTGGCCTGGCTGCCACCGCGCAGCACCAGCTGGCCGACCATGAATTTGCCGTTGTACTCGCCCACTGCGCCAGGGTTGGGCCGGAAACCGGGGTAAGGGTCGTAGGACGACCGCGTCCATTGCCACACGGCACCGGTCGCCTGCGCCAGGCCCGGCAGGCTGGTCGCGGCCTCCCACTCGAACTCGGTCGGCAGGCGTGCACCGGCGGTGTCGGGTTGGGTGGCCGCCCATTCGGCAAAAGCGGCGGCCTCGTAAAAACTGATCTGGCTGACGGGCGCGGACGGCTGCAGCGGTTGAACACCGGACAAACCAAACACCTGCCAGCCCGGTGCCGCCATGCCGGGGCGCGCCAGCAGGCGCGGGTCGTCACCCCGCAGCCAGTACAGCGGCGCCTGCCAACCACCGGCCTGCACCGCGGCCCAGCCGTCGGCCAGCCAGAATTCGGCGCGCTGGTAGCCGCCAGCGGCCATGAACTGCGCGTACTCGCCACAGGTCACCAGCCGGTGGGCCAATTCGCACGGCGACAGCAGCACGGTGTGGCGGGGTGCCTCGTTGTCAAAGGCAAAACCACCGCCAGCATGACCAACCTGTGTGGTACCACCGGGCACTGGCAACCAACACACAGGCTCGGCCGGCGTGGCAGCAGGCGCGTCTGTGGCCGCTTGGTAAGCGGGCAGCAAGGGGTTGCACCACAGCGCGTGCAGGATGTCGGTCAGCAGCAGTTCCTGGTGCTGCTGTTCGTGGTGCAAGCCCAGGGTGACCAGGGGGGCGAGTGTTTCCCAGTTGGCGTCGCTGCAGCATTGCAGCAGGCGGATCATGGCAGCGTCCACATGCTGGCGGTAAGCCCGCACGTCGGCCACCGAGGGCCGCGTCAACAGGCCACGTTGGTGGCGTGGGTGGCGGGAACCCAGCGCTTCGTAGTAGGAGTTGAACAGGTAGAAAAAACGCGGGTCAAAGGCGGTGTAGCCCGACACCTTGGGCTGCAGGATGAAGGCCTCGAAAAACCAGCTGGTGTGGGCCAGGTGCCATTTGGTGGGGCTGGCGTCGGGCATCGACTGGACACATTGGTCTTCTGCCGACAACGGGGCCGCCAGTGCCAGGCTGTGGGCACGCACCTCGGTGAAGCGGCGCAGCAAGCTCATGTGGCGAGGCGCGGCACGCAGTTCGGCGTCAGACAACAGCGGTGGCGGGGAAAGGACAGACACGCGGCAAGGTTCTCCAGAGTCGGGTAGGGCATGCTGGCGCGTTGCGCCAGCAGCGATTCAGTGGGTCGCTTGGCCAGTCGAATTTATTACAACACAGCACTGCCGTTTGTGCACCGGCTTGTCGCGTGCGCTACCGGTTGCCGGCGGCAGGCTGGCTACCATGCGCTTTTGCAGCCACCCGCCGAGATGCGCCGGGTGCCACACCTTTGCGGAGACACACCATGACCACCTCACCCACCAACCACCAGATCCGACTGGCCGCACGGCCGGTGGGCCTGCCCACCGACGCCAACTGGCAACACACCACCGAAGCGGTGGCGCAGCCCGACGACGGCGGCGTGCTGGTGAAAACGCTGGCGCTCTCGCTCGACCCCGCAATGCGCGGCTGGATGAACGAAGGCAAAAGCTACATCCCGCCGGTGGGCTTGGGCGAGGTGATGCGGGCCGGTGGTGTGGGGGTGGTGATCGCCTCGAAACACCCGACGTTTGCAGTGGGCGACCACGTGTCTGCCGGTCTGGGCGTGCAGGAGTACCTGCTGATCCCGGCCGACCAGATTCGCCGCAGCGGGCTGGTGAAGATCGACCTGGCGCTCGGCAGCCTGACCCAGTGGCTCAACGTGCTGGGCATGCCCGGCATGACCGGCTACTTCGGCCTGATGGACGTGGGCCAGCCGCAGCCGGGGGAAACGCTGGTGGTGTCGGGCGCGTCGGGCGCGGTGGGGCAAACGGTGGGCCAGATGGCCAAGATCAAGGGCTGCCGGGTGGTGGGCATTGCCGGTGGCCAGGCCAAGTGCGACTGGGTGGTCAACACACTCGGTTTTGACGCCTGCATCGACTACAAAAACGGCAGCGTGAAAGACGGGCTGAAGCAGCACTGCCCCAAGGGCGTAGACATCTACTTCGACAACGTCGGCGGTGAGATTCTTGACGCGGTGCTGGCGCGCATCAACCGCAAGGCACGCATCGTCATTTGCGGCGCCATCAGCCAGTACAACGCCACCACCGCCGTGCAGGGACCGAAGAACTACCTCAGCCTGCTGGTGAACCGCGCGCGCATGGAAGGCATTGTGGTGTTTGACTACGCCGACCGCTACCACCTCGCGGTGGCAGAAATGGCCGGCTACCTGAAAGACGGTCGCATGAAAAGCCGGGAGGA
The DNA here is from genome assembly GCA_040384665.1 of Pseudomonadota bacterium. GTDB lineage: Bacteria > Pseudomonadota > Gammaproteobacteria > Burkholderiales > Burkholderiaceae_C > PCRC01. Next base: position 89,306 of record JAZKIY010000011.1, on the reverse strand, counting down.
TGTGGTGGATGGCCTGGCCAACTTCCCGAAAGCCCTGACCCAGTTGTTCACCGGGGAGAACTTCGGCAAGCTGGTGCTCAAGGTCGCAGACCACTGAGGCCACCTGGCCGCAGGTCAGGCGGGGCGCAACACGTTGCCGTCAACCACCACACGGGCGCCAGTGGTGGCGGCCGTGCCTTGTTCAATCGTGCGGACCGAGCCGTCGTTCATGCGCACACGCACCTGGTAAGTGGTCGTCTTGCGGGTGTTTTTCTCAATGGCGTTGCCAGCGTAACCGCCGCCCACTGCACCGGCCACCGTGGCAACGGTACGGCCTGTGCCACCACCCACCTGGTTGCCCAGCAGGCCCCCCACCAAACCACCAGCCACAGCGCCGAGGCCGCTGGTAGGCGCTGCGTGCTGCACTGGCGTCACCGATTCAATGGTGCCGCAGTTGCTGCACGCCACTGGGCTTGCCGGGCGGGCATTGGCCACTGGTGTACGGGCGATGGCGACGGGTGGCTTGACCACCGCTTTGCCGTCTTGCTTGCTCTCAATGATTTCGCCATCTTGCGCCGCCAGCCGGGCGTCGGATTGGGCTTCCAGGCGGCCAGCCACCAGGAAGGCGGCCAACGCCAGGACCGTTACCGTCAGTACAGCGATGACGGGAATCAGTGCCTTGCTGCCGCGCACGCGCTCGGCCAAGCCCAGCTCTGCGCCGGGCTGCGTGTAGGGGGTGTTGTTGGGGTTCATGGCTCACTCCTTGTTTGTAACTGTTGCCAGTTTGGAGTGCGCAGGCGCTGTGGTCTGTAGGACAGCAGGCACAGGGCCTGCCGGCGCCTGCCGCCAATCGCGCGTCAGACCGCGCCGGTGGGGTGGGTGGGGTCCACCCAGAGCACGGTTTCGGGCTGCTCTGCGGGCGCAATGTCGAGGTTGACCGCGACCGCCTCGCCGTCGCTGCGGCACAGCACGCACTCCAGCGGCTCGGTGGCGCTGGCGTTGATTTCCTGGTGCGGCACATAGGGCGGCACGTATATGAAGTCGCCTGGGCCGGCCTCGGCAGTGAACTGCAGTTCATCCCCCCAGCGCATGCGGGCCCGGCCCTTGATGACGTAGATGACGCTTTCCAGGTGCCCATGGTGGTGGGCGCCGGTCTTGGCATTGGCATGGATGGTCACCGTGCCCGCCCACAGCTTCTCGGCACCAACCCTGGCGAAATTGATGGCCGCCTTGCGGTCCATGCCCGGCGTTTGGGCGGTGTTGCTGTCGAGCTGGTTGCCAGGTACGACGCGCACGCCGTTGTGCTTCCATGGTTCATCGTGTGGGTGGCTGTGGGGATGGGGATGGTCGTGCGAATGGCTCATCGCGGGGCTCCGTGGGTGTCAGTCGGTCAAGGCAGCGTACACCAGGTTGCGGAACAGCTGCCGGTATTCGTCGCGCTGGTTGGGTGCCTGCACCATCAGCATGGCCCACAGGTCTTGGGCTGGGTCCAGAAAAAAGGTGGTGCCGGCAATGCCGCTCCAGTGCGCCATGCCCACCGAGCCGGGACCGGCTGCAATGCCCGGGGCCGTGCGCACTGCAAAGCCCAGCCCGAAGCCAAAACCCGGCGACAACAGACTGCCGTTGACCGGGATGTTGCCCAGGTGGTCGGCCAGCATCAGGCCCACCGTGTGCGGGCCCAGCAGCCGAACGCCGTCCAGTTCGCCCTTGTTCAACAGGCACTGCAGAAAGCGCGCGTAGTCGGCCGCAGTGGACACCAGCCCGCCACCACCACCCTCCATGGCGGCGGCACGCCGCACGTCGATCACCGGCATGGGCACACCGCCATCGGGGTCGTGGCCAAAGGGTTCGGCGATGCGGTGGTGCTGGGCCGCAGGCACGGCAAACGCGGTCTCGGTCATGCCCAGCGGTTTGAAGATGTCCTGGTGAAGCAAGGCGCCCAGCGTCTGCCCGCTGACCACCTCCACCAACCGCCCCAGCACGTCGGTGGCGCGGCTGTACTCCCACACCGTGCCGGGCTCAAACTGCAGCGGCAGGCGGGCCAACTCCTGGGAGAACTCGGCGTTGCTGCGCGAGCGTGCACCGATGCGGCGCTGCGCATACTGTTGCTGCACACGGCTGTTGCCCAGAAACTCGTAGGTGAAGCCTGCGGTGTGGCGCAACAAATCCTGCACCGTGGCCACGCGCTGTGCGGGGCGCAGTTGCAGGCCAGCGTCGTCGGTCGCCACCTGCATGCGGGCGTATTCGGGCAGGTACTTGGCCACCGGGTCGCCCAGCAGCAGTTGGCCGCGTTCCATCAGCATCAGGGTGGCCACCGACACCACCGGCTTGGTCATCGAGTAAATGCGGAACAGGCTGTCGGGTGCCATCGGCGTGCCGGTGGCCGGGTCTTGCACACCCAGCGCGTCAAACACCACGGTTTGGCCGTGGCGCGCCACCACCATCACCGCGCCCGGCAGGCGCTGACGGTCGATCTGGGCCTGAAACACCTGCCGCAAACGGGCGAGGCGCTGCGGGCAAAAACCCAGCGCAGCGGGGTCAGCGGCCTGCATCAGTCTTGTGCGGCTTCGCGGTGGCGCTTGCGGGCCAGTGCGGCGCCCTTGGCCAATGCATCGAGCTTTTTCAGTGCGACCTCGCGGTCCATCGGCGCCAGGCCGCAGTTGGTGCACGGGAACAGGTGGTGTTTGGACACGTACTTCAAGGCCAGGCCAATCGTGTCGGCCACCTGCTCGGGCGTTTCAATGACGTCGCTGGCCACGTCGATCACGCCGACCATCACGTCTTTGCCCTCCAGCAGCTTCATCAAATGCGGCGGCACATGCGAGTGGTAGCACTCCAGGCTCACCTGCTGGATACTGCTTTTGGCGAGTGCGGGAAAGATTTGTTCGTACTGGCGCCATTCGTCGCCCAGCGTGTTCTTCCAGTCCACATTCGCCTTGATGCCGTAGCCGTAGCAGATGTGCACGGCGGTGGTACAGGTGAGACCCTGCGCGGCACGCTCCAGCGCCTTCACTCCCCAGTCGGCCGCGTCTTTCATGTAGACGTTGAAGGCCGGCTCGTCGAACTGGACGATGTCCACGCCGTCGGCCTGCAGCGCCAGCGCTTCCTGGTTCAGCAGCTCGGCAAAGGCGAAAGCCATCTTCACCTTGTCGCCGTAAAAACGGTCGGCCACGGTGTCCACAATCGTCATGGGCCCCGGCAGTGTGAACTTGAGTTTGTGCCGGGTGTGGGCGCGGGCCAGTTGCGCCTCGAACGCATGAACGCGGCCCTTGAGCTTGAGCTCTGACACCACCTGCGGCACCATCGCGTCGTAGCGGTTGTCGCGGATGCCCATCTTGACCTTGTGCTCAAAGTCAATGCCATCCACCTGCTCCAGAAAACCGTGCACGAAATGCTGGCGCGACTGCTCACCATCGCCAATGATGTCCAGCCCCGCGTCTTCCTGCGCCTTGATCCACAGCAGCGTGGCGTCGGCCTTGGCCTGGCGCAACGCGTCGCCCTCAAGCTTCCATTGCGGCCACAGTTTGTTGGTTTCGGACAACCAGGCGGGTTTGGGCAGGCTGCCGGCGATGGCGGTTTCGAACATGGTGTGTCTCCTGTTGTCTGCGGATCATTCTGGCAGCTTTGAGGGCATCGGTGAATGAGGGCTTTCGACCCAGAAATGACATTGAGCTACAGCGCCCAAAGCAGCCACTCCGTCTGGCCGACACGGCGTCAAGTAACGCAGGCGCTGTCATCGGCTTGGTGCGAGCTCGACTTTGAACGGTTGCAGTTACCTGCCCAAAACGGCAGGGTTACCCCCGTGAAGAGGAGTTTTTCACTTGGATCATCGCTCTGTATTGAAATAAATGCCCGCGTTCCATACCCGCGTGCCCAAACGACGTGTCGTTATTTAGACCTCGTTTCTAGACTGCAGGTGCGCGAATCTCGACGTGCACCACATGCTCAGTAAGGGTCAATTTCTACAGATGGAGACAGGTATGTCCAAACTTTCTTTCAGCACCAGCGGGGTGTTGCATTCGGGTAGGCGCTGGAAAACGGCCATCGCCTTGTTAACGTTTTCCAGTCTTGCCGGCGCGCAAACGTTGCCTTCTTTGCCGCTGCTTTCTGGCAATGCATCGGCAAATGCGGGAGGTTCTTCTGCTGGCGCATCTGCGTCCTCATCCACGCTTCCTGGTCTGCCCGCCCTACCGGGTTTGTCAGATCTGCTTCGAAAAATTCCCCAAACCAATCTCGGCGATCTGGGCACACGCCCTACCCGCACGTGGGCTACGCCTACCGAAGCGCCCGGCAAGCGTTGCTTCAAAGGCAACATCCCGATTGATCTGCCGCTGCTGACTCCGCCGACGAACAACGCGCTTGTCGATCTTTCGTCGTTGGCGGCCCTGTCACCCAAAGTGCCGAGCTACGTTTACGGCGAGCTGTGCATGCAACAAGCCGATCTGCTGGCAGCCACAGATTCCGATGTTGCCAAGCGCAAACCGCCAACCATCCTGCTGCTGACGCATGGCATCACCTATGGCACCTGGTACTGGGACTTCCCGTACAAACCCGAGGTTTACTCCATCGTGAACCACCTGAACAAGGCCGGCTACGCCACGCTGGCAATTGATCGCCTGGGACATGGCCGCTCCGCACACCCGCCCAGCGTGCTGACCCTGATGGGCAACCAGGCCAACATCACGAACCAACTCGTCTCGAAGCTGAAGTCCGGGAAGATCTTCGACGTCAAATTCAACAACGTGGGCACGGTGGGTCACTCCTACGGCAGCGGCATCAGCCACCTCAACGCGGCCACCTACAACGCGTCCGACGCGGTGTTTCTCACGGGTTGGGGCCATCGCCTGACCGCCGACACGCTGGTCCAGTTGGTCGCGCCGGGCCTGGGCTCGCAACCCGCCGCGCTGGATTCCCGCGTTTCCTCTGAACCTTGGTCGCTCGATCCCGGGTATCTAATGCCGCTCCCAGGATCGCGCGGGCAGACTGCCCTGCACTACCCGCCCAACACGGAGAAGGAAGTGCTCGCCCTTGACGAAAAGTACGCCAACTCGGTGACGCTCCCTGAACTGGGAACATTCGCGCCGCCGCAATACACCGGTGCGAGCAAAGCGATCAAAGTTCCCACCTTCATTCTCACCGGCCAGTTTGACGCGCTGTTCTGCGGCAACAGCGTTGCCAACTGCACGACGACGGCCCAGACAACGGACAGCCCGGAGGTGGTGGAAAAGGCGTCGGTCGCGTTCCGCGCCGCCGAGGCGCCGTTCTTCTCGCCACGGGCCTGTGCCCGCATGGCGGTGATCCCAAACGCCGGCCATGACCTGAGCCTAGAAAAGAACGCGGGACAGTTTGCCGCCCAGATTGCCTACTTTGCGGACCAGGCAATCGGCAAACACGGGGAGAACGCCACTGCCTACCGCGCGGGCTGCGCAAGTCGACCGGCAACGTTCTTCGATGCGCTACCGGAAACGAGTCGCCTCATTCCGCCGCTGGAACTGAGCCTGCAACCGCGTTGATGGTTTCTGTCGAGTCGGGCCCGTAGAAAGGCTTGACTCGATTTTGTTTTTCAGGCGGTTGACGCGCAATCCGGCAGCACTCTTACTTTTTCGGTGTTCAGTCGAGAAAATCCCTGGCCCGCTGGAGTCAACCGCTCTTTTTTTGATGTTGAAGTTTCGCCGACACCTCAGTATGCTGAGTTCATTCACTCCGCAAGGCTTGGCCAAGGAAGATCATGCGACTGTATCGACCACTGGCCGACGTCCTGGTTGCCAATGACGGCGATTGCGCCAACAACCGCTACCTGGCCGGACAGTCCAACAACTGGGACGAGATCACGTCCGTTACCAACTCCGTTTACATGCCCTATCGTGTGAAGCCGATGGGAAAGTTGATCCAGCCACGGTCAACGCACCATACCGCGCACATCGGCCAGCTCATCTTAAGCCGATTCTCTTATGGCGTGCCGGTGTACATCGACGAGTTCGATCCGGCGCCGGGCAAGGGGGTGGTGCTCACCACGCTGGCCGGAAATATCCAGCATTCAGGATCGAACGCTGCGCCCGTGCAGATGCGCGTCGGCGAGAGCTTTATGGTCGACATGGCGCGGACCGACTATGTATTCGAGGCGCTCAACGGCAACCACATGCAGCTCAACCTTGTTTACCAGCATCAAATGCTGGAAGAACTCTACGAACGCTGGACCGGGCACTCTGCGCACCCGCTCCTTTGGACGCACAAGTTCCGTTTTGGCGGGCCTGGCTCAAGTTGGAGCGCCTTGTTGGAATATTGCTGCAGGTGTCTGATTGAGATGCCAGAGGAGGCGATGCATGGCACGCTGGGGAAACATCTGGAAGAGATGCTGCTCCTGCACCTGCTGCAGCAACTGCAGGAGTCCGTGGGAGAGACCTTGGGCAACAACCGGCCTTTTGGTCTTGCGCCACGCTACGTCAAGGCGGCAGAGGAGTATCTGCATGCCAATGCGAAAAGTGTGCCGAGCCGAACAGAGGTCGCGGCAGCCGTGGGGATGAGTGTTCGGGCATTGAATGGCGCGTTCACCCGTTTTCGGGGTTATTCACCGACCAAGTTTTTGCGCAAGATTCGACTTGAGGGTGCCCGCGCTGACCTGCTCGCTGCGCGCGCAGGAACCACTGTTCAACAGATCGCTAACGCATGGGGATTTCTTTTCCTTGGGGACTTCGCTGAATCGTATCGAAAACACTTTGGCGAACTGCCATCGGAAACGCTAAGGCGACTTCGAACTTGACTCACATACCTTGTGGCCAATAAGTGAAATCAAATTTTGGGCCACGGAACAGATGGTTGGTTCAAGAAGTTCGCCTCGATGCGTCCCTCCCTCCGAATGGGCTGGCACCCACAGTCACCCCCTCAACTGCAATGCACTCCCCGATAATTCGGCAATGGCTTCTGCAGAATCACCCCAAAGTGCCGCCCCCCGCGCCGGCAACCCCCACATCGTCATCATCGGCTGCGGCTTCGGCGGTCTCGAAACCGCCAAGGCGCTGGCTGGCGAGGCGGTATCGGTCACGCTGATCGACCGCACCAACCACCATTTGTTCCAGCCGCTGCTGTACCAGGTGGCGACGGCGGGACTGTCGGCGCCGTCCATTGCGGCGCCCACGCGGCATTTGTTCCGCGACCAGGCCAATCTGACGACGCTGATGGGCGAAGTCACGCACATTGATCTGGCGGTGCGCACGGTGGCGTTGCGCAGCGGGCAGGTGCTGCCGTACGACCGGCTGGTGGTGGCCGCGGGCGCCACGCACAGCTACTTTGGCCACGACGACTGGGCCGCGCATGCGCCGGGCCTGAAGACGCTGGAAGACGCGTTCGAGATCCGCCGCCGCATCCTGCTGGCCTTTGAAGCCGCAGAGCGGGAGGAAGACCCGGCCCGCCGCGCGGCGCTGATGAATTTTGTGGTGATTGGCGCCGGCCCCACAGGCGTGGAAATGGCGGGCACGATGGCCGAGATTGCGCGGCACACGCTGCCGGGCGAGTTCCGCCGCATTGACCCGGCCCAGGCCCGCGTGATGCTGGTGGAAGGTGGGCCGCGCGTGCTGCTGGCCATGCCCGACGAGTTGAGCGAGAAGGCCCGCCAGCAACTGGAAAAGCTGGGCGTGGAGGTGCGGCTGAATGCGCGGGTCACGGGCATTGACGCCGGTGGTTTGTGGATTGAGTCGGCCGCTGGCCACCAAGCAGCAGACGTTTCCCGCTATCAAATAGAGACCGGTTGCATGGTGTGGGCGGCAGGGGTGGCGGCCTCGCCATTGGGCCGGCTGCTGGCCTCGCAGCTGCCGGAGGGCGATGCCTTGATCGACCGCGCAGGCCGGGTGATGGTCACGCCCGAACTCACGCTGCCGGGCCACCCGGAGGTGGCGGTGATTGGCGATTTGGCAGCGGCCATGAGCCACGTGCCGGGCAAGGAACCGAAGCCGGTGCCAGGCGTTTCACCGGGCGCCAAGCAGATGGGACGCTGCGTGGCGGCCAACATCCGCCGCACACTGCGCGGCGAGCCGGTGCAGGCCTTTCGCTACAGCGACTACGGCAACCTGGCCACCATTGGCCGCAACGCGGCGGTGGTGGACCTGGCCACGCCGATGGGCCACTGGCGCTTCAGCGGCTACTTCGCGTGGCTGTTCTGGCTGTTTGCCCACGTGTACTTTTTGATCGGCTTCCGCAACCGCATGGTGGTGATGATCGACTGGGCGTCGGCCTACTTCAGCTTCCAGCGGCAGGCCCGCGTGGTGGCGGGTGGCGAAAGCACACCACCGCCGGCGTAAGGCTTAGCCTTCGGCTTCCTGCAGCGTGCGCCACATCACTTTGCCGGCACCGCTCTTGGGCAGGGCCTCCACAAACTGCACCACGCGCGGCGCTTTGTAGACCGCCATGTGCTCACGGCACCAGTCGATGATGTCCTGCTCTGTGGTCGAGTCCCTGTGCGTGGCGCGCAGCACCACCACGGCTTTGACCGACTCGCCTCGGTAGCTGTCTTTGGTGGCGATGATGCAGGCCTCCTGAATGGCGGGGTGGCGGAACATCAGCGCTTCCACCTCGGCCGGCCAGACCTTGAAGCCCGACGCGTTGATCATGCGTTTGAGCCGGTCGGTCAAAAAGAAATAACCGTCTTCGTCCACGTGGCCCAGGTCGCCGGTGCGGAAGAATTGCTTGCCTTCAAAGGTGATGAAAACGTCGGCCGTGGCCTCGGGCCGCTTCCAGTAGCCGCGAAACACCTGCGGGCCGCACACGATGATTTCGCCCTGCTCACCTTGCGGCAGCTCCTTGAGCGTGTCGGGGTCGATGATGCGGGCTTCGGTGCTGACGAAAGGAATGCCCAGGCACTGCTGTTTGGTGCCGTCGGGCGGGTTGCTGTGCGAGGGCGCGGCGGTCTCGGTCAGGCCGTAGCCTTCGCTGTAGCGCAGGCCGTACTGCTCGAACAGCCGCTGCGCCACCGCCTGCGGCATGGCCGCACCGCCACCGCCGATGTAGAGCAGGCTGGAGAGGTCGTACTCGGCAAAACGCGGGCTGGCCAAGAGGTCTATCACCATGGTGGGGATGTTGGTCCAGTGCGTCACACGCCAATGCGAGATCAGCCAACCGGCCAGGTCGCGGTCCCAGCGCGGCATGATGACCAGCGTGGTGCCACCGTAGATGGAGGTGTGCATGCCCGAGACCATGCCGGTGATGTGGAACATCGGCACCACCGACAGCATGACGTTCTGCGCGTTGCCGCCGACCCACAGGCTGGCCGCCACCGCGTTGTGCATCACGCCCGAATGCGGGTGCATGCAGCCCTTGGGCAGGCCGGTGGTGCCACTGGTGTAAGGCAGCAGGGCCAGGTCGTCGGGGCCGGTGGTCAGCTCGGGCAAGTCGGCCGCGCAGGCAATCGCAGCCGTCCACGCGTGGGCCTCGCCACCGGCCAGCGTGGGCAGCGGGTGCCGCGTCAGCAGCCAGTCGCGCCAGGCCGGCGGTGGCGCACCGGGGCCACTGACCGCAGCGTCGAAGGCGTCGGTGAACTGCGTGACAACCATGTGCTGCAAGCGTTCGGCGGCGGGCAGGCCCCCATTGGTGCGGGCCAGCTCGGCGGCCAGGTCACCGGTGGTCAGCGCCACTTTGGCGTCGGGGTCGGTGATGTAGTGCTGGAGCTCTTCGGCGCGGTTCATCGGGTTCACCGGCACCACCACCGCATTGGCCCGCAGGATGGCGAAATGCGCAATGACGAGCTGCGGGCAGTTCTGCATCAGCAGCAGCACGCGGTCGCCCTTGCCCACGCCGCACTGCGCAAGAAACGCCGCCAGCCGTTCGGCCTGGTCGCGCACCTCGGCATAGCTCAGCACACGCCCAAAAAACACCAGTGCCGGCTTCTCGGGGTAGCGCAGCGCGTTGACCGCGAGGTTGTGCCACAGCGATGTGGCGGGCGGCGTGATCTGGTGCGGCAGGCGCTTGGGCCAGAAGCGGTGGTGGGGCAGCGTGGTCATGCGGTATCTCCAAACAGCCAATGGCACAGGCACCAGAATATAGGAGTCTGTCGCACACAAAGCCCAGCATTGTCCCGCCAGAGACGAGTCTGCAAGGAGGCCCGTGCACGCGGGCGCGCGATCACCCAGTATGAACGGGTATCAGGCGTCCGCATCCGGGCTGGCCACCACCGGCCGGCCCTTCACGCTGTGTGATCGTCCGCGAAAAACCGCCAACCGTTCACCCCGCTGGTTGCAGACATCCACGTCGTAGACACCGGTTCTGCCGCGACGGCTGACTTCCACGGCGCGTGCGGTCAGAACATCACCGGCGTGCGCCGGCGCCATGAAGTCGATGCTCAATCCAGAAGCAACCGTGAACTCGTTGTACGAATTGCAGGCAAAGGCAAAGGCCGAATCGGCCAGCAGGGTCAGGTAGCCGCCGTGGCAGATGGCAAAGCCGTTCAGCATGTCCTCGCGCACCACCATCTCGATGTCGGCCGTGCCAGGCGCGATGCGCGCCACCCGCATGCCCAGGCCTTGCGAAGCCCGGTCTTTCGCCATCATGTCGATGGCCACGGCTTCTGCGGTTTGCTGCGGAGTCATCTGGATTCCTTTTGCGCTGAATGGGGACAATTACATGCCCAGATAGGCCTGCTGGATTTTTTCGTCGCGCAGCAACTCGCGGCCTTGCCCGGCCATCACGATGCGGCCCAGTTCCATCACGTAACCCTGGTCGGCAATCGCCAGCGCGGCACGCGCGTTCTGCTCCACCACCAGCACGGTGATGCCCTGGTCGCGCAGCTTCTGGATGAGATCAAAGATCTCGCGCACGATCAGTGGCGCCAGCCCCATGCTGGGCTCGTCCAGCAGCAACAGGCGCGGCTTGGCCATGAGTGCGCGCGCCATCGCCAGCATCTGCTGCTGACCGCCCGACAACGCGCCAGCAGGCAAGTGCCGCTTTTCATGGAGGATGGGGAACAGCGTGTACACGGCCTCCAGGCTGCCGGCGATCTCGGTTTTGGCACGGGTGAATGCACCCAGCTTCAGGTTGTCTTCCACCGCCATCGGCGCAAAGACCTGTCGGCCCTCGGGCACCTGGCTGACGCCCGCACGCACCCGCGCACTGGCCGTCTTCTGGTCCAGGTTGTCCTGCAGAAAGGTCAGGCTGCCGCTGCTTGCCGGCTGTACGCCGGAGATGGCGCGCAGCAGCGTGGTCTTGCCCGCGCCATTGGCGCCCACCAGTGCCACGATCTGCCCTGCCGGCACATCGATATCAACACCATGCAGCGCTTGCACGCTGCCATAGTGGCTGGTCAGCCCACGCACCGACAGCAGCGGCGCGGTCATGGCAAGGCCTCTGTGGGTGCGTCCAGCTCGGCCCCCAAATAGGCCGCCACCACCACGGGGTTGGCGCGCACTTCAGCCGGCGTGCCTTCGGCCAGTTTTTTGCCATGGTCCAGCACGGTGATGGTGTCGGAAATGGCCATCACCAAAGGCATGTCGTGCTCCACCAGCAGCACCGTGGTGCCCTGGTCGGCCAGGCGGCGGATCAGTTGGCCCACCTCGGCCGTTTCGGTTGGGTTCAGGCCGGCGGCTGGCTCGTCCATCAGCACCAGTTGCGGCCGCGTCATCAGCGCACGGGCAATCTCCAGGCGTTTGAGCGCACCGTAGGACATCTGGCTGGCCTGCGCGCCGGCGTAGGCGTCAACACCCACCTCGGCCATCTTTTCCAGTGCCTGTGCGCGGCAGAGGCGGTCGGCTGCGCGCAAACGTGGCAGCGACAACAGCCCGGCCAGCAGGCTGGTGTTCTGCCGAAGGTGGGCACCGACCATCACGTTCTCTACAGCACCCATGTTCATGCAGACCTGCAGGTTCTGGAAGGTGCGCGCCATGCCCAGCGCCGGCAGTTTTTGCGGCGGCAGGCCGGTGATGTCGCGCGACGCCAGCAGGATCTGCCCGGCACTCGGCGTGTACATGCCCGTCACCAGGTTGATCAGCGTGGTCTTGCCCGCACCGTTGGGGCCGATCAGCGAATGCACCGTGCCCTGGCGTACCGCAAAGCTGACCTCTTGCACCGCACGCAGGCCGCCAAACACCTTGGTCAGCCCCTTGACTTCGAGCAGGCTCATGCCGCCCTCCGGCGCAGCCTGGCGCGCAGCGTGGGCACGATGCCTTTGGGCAGGAAAATCATGCTGGCCATCAGCACCAGGCCGAAGGCCACGGTTTCCCAGCCTTCCAGCGTGGAGAGCAATTGCGGCAGCAGCGTCAGCACCGCCGCGCCAACGATGGAGCCGAACACCGACGCCATGCCGCCCAGCACCACCATGGTCACCAGTTCAATCGAATGCTGAAAGCCAGCGATGCCCGGCGAGATGAAGCCCACATAGTGCGCGCTGAGGCTGCCCATCACGCTGGCGATCACGGCCGACAGCACGAACACGCGCACCTTCATGGCCGTGACGTCCACACCCACTGAGAACGCGGCAATCTCGGAGCCGTGGATGGCCTGCAGCGCCCTGCCGCCCGGTGCGTTGATCAGGTTGGTCGCAGCCCAGGCCATCAGCAGCAGCGCCGTGGCGCAGACCGCGTACCAGGCCCTTTCGCCACTGATCTCCCACCCGGCCAGCGTGAATGCCGGCACCGCCATGCCATCCGGCCCGCCAGTAAAGGCCGACTCGTTGGTCAGCACAATCGTCACAATCACACCCAGGCCCAGCGTGGCCATCGCCAGGTAGTGGCCCTTGAGCCGCAGCACCGGGCGGGCCACCAGCATGGCCAGCACGGCAATGCCAGCCGCAGCGGCCAGCAAGGCCACTGCCGGCGGCCAGCCGTACTGCGACGTCAGAATCGCCGATGCGTAGGCGCCCAGGCCAAAAAATCCGGCATGGCCCAGGCTGATCTGGCCGGTGTAGCCAATCAGCAGGTTCAGGCCGATGGCCACCACCGCGTTGATGGCGATGCGGATGGCCACATCGAAATAGAAACTGTTGGGCAGCAGCAGCGGCAGGCACAGCAACACCGCCGCCAGACCCAGCAGGCCCAGCGTGGAAGAGGAAAATTTGTTCATGCGGTGGCTCAGACCCGGTCGCTGGATTTTCTGCCGAACAGGCCGTTCGGCATCACGAAAAGCACCAGCAGGATCAGCACGAAAGGCATGGCATCCTTGTAGGCCGACGAGATGTAGCCGGCGGTCATGGCCTCCAGGACGCCGAGCAGCAAGCCACCCACCACCGCACCCACGCCGCTGCCCAGCCCGCCGAGGGTGGCCGCAACAAAACCTTTCAGGCCCAGCATGATGCCGACGTCGTACGAGGTGTAGGTGATGGGCGCGAGCAGCACACCGCCCACCGCCCCCAGCGCGCCCGACAGCACAAAGGACAGCAGCAGCACCGATTTGGTGTTGATGCCCACCAACTCCGCCGCCAGACGGTTGTGCGAGGTCGCCAGCATGGCCTTGCCGTAGGCGGTGCGGCCAAAGAACCAGCCCAGCGCGGCCACCACCACAGCAGCCACACCCAGCACCCACAGGCTCTGCGGCAGCAACGTGGCGCCGGCAATCACAAAAGGCTGCTCACCCGAGAACGCCGGCAGCGCGTGCGTGCCCTTGCCAAAGACCACCTGCACCAGCCCGCGCAGCACCAGCGCTGCGCCGATGGTGATGATGATCAGCGGCACCACGTCGGCCCGGCCCGCGGGCTCGATCGCACACTTCTCCACAATGGCGCCCACCAGCGCGGCCACGCCAATCGCCAGCACAATCGCCACCGGCAACGGCAGCCCCAGCGCGGCCAGCGCCACCGCTGCCATGCCGCCCAGCATGATGAATTCACCCTGGGCGAAGTTGATGACGCCGCTGGCGTTGTAGATGATGGCAAAGCCCAACGCTGCCAGCGCATAGGTCGCGCCGACGGTCAAACCGGAGAAAAGAAACTGCAGGAACTGGGCAAGCATGGCTTATCGCTTACTTCAGCAAAACCCAGCCGCCGTCTTTCACCTCAACCATGCGGAAGGCCGACAGGTCCAGCCCCATGTGGTCGGTGGCCGACATGTTGAAGCGTCCGGTGGTGCCCATGAAGCCTTTGGTTTTTTCCAGCGCGTCGCGCACGGCTTCCTTGTTGGTGCCGCCCGCGGTCTTGACGGCGGCCATGCCCAGCATCAGCGCGTCGAGTGCGTAGCCGCCAAAGGTGGAGGGCTCGTCCTTGTACTGCTTCCAGTAGGTGGTGGTGTAACTGACCACCAGCGGCTTCTGCGGGTCGTTGGCCGGCAACGCATTGGCCACCAGCAAGGCGGGCGACGGCAGGCGCACGCCTTCGGCCGATTTGCCAGCGAGCTTGATGTACTCGTTCGACGCCACACCATGCGACTGGTACAGCGGCAAGGCCATGCCGAGCTGCGCGGCGTTTTTCGTGACCACCGCCGGCCCCTGCCCCAGACCGAACACGAACAGCGCCTGGATGCCCGAAGCGCCCCGGATTTTGGTCAGCTGCGCGGTCACATCGGTGTCCTTGGGGCCATAGGTTTCATCGGCCACCAGCGTGATGCCGTACTTCTGCGCCACCGCGCGCGTCTCCTTGGCGCCCGACTGGCCAAAACCGCTGGTCTCGCTCAGCAGGCCCACCTTGGTGAAGCCGCGCTTCTTCATGTCTTCAAACACCTTCTCGGCAGCCATGCGGTCGGTGTGCGGTGTCTTGAAAATCCATTTTTTCACCGGCTCGATGACCACCACCGCACCGCTCAGCGAGATCAGCGGGATGCCGGCTTTCTCGACCAGTGGTGCCATCGCCATCGTGGCACCGGTGGTGGTGCCGGCAATCAACAGATCGACCTTGTCGTCGTCGATCAGCCGCTTGGCAAAACCGTTGGCCTTGCCGGCCTCGGACGCGTCGTCGTAGTGCACCAGTTCCAGCTTGCGGCCGAGCACACCGCCCTCCTGGTTGATCTGCGCCAGGTAGGTCTGCAATGTCCTGAGCTGCGGGTCTCCCAAATAGCCAGCCGGGCCCGTGGTTGACAACACGGCGCCAATGCGGATGGGCTCCTTGGTCTGGGCGAATACAGGAACCGCGTGTGCCAGCGCAAGGGCTGCGGCCAGAGCAAGAAGGTTGCGTTTTTTCATGGTGGTGTCTCCTCTTTGGGGGTGGTGAACGGGGTGCTTCAGGCCTTGGGCCGTTTGTCGATGACCCGGCGCGACTTGCCGGTCTGGGTGCGCTCGATGGAATGCGGCGGCAGTACCGTGACGCGGCAGCTGATACCGACCATGGTCTTGATGCGCTGCTGCAACCAGCGGCTGATGTCGGCCACCTCGCTGGCCGGCATGGCCGATTCGGCCGGCTGCAGTTCGGTCAGCACCTCGACCTCGTCCATCCGGCCATCGCGGGTAACGATGAGCTGGTACAACGCCGACAGCTTGCCGTGTTTGAGCACAAGCTCTTCGATCTGCGTGGGGAACACATTGACGCCGCGGATGATCAGCATGTCGTCTGAACGGCCAACAATTTTTCCCATGCGGCGGAAGGCGCGCGAGGTGGGGGGCAGCAGCCGCGTCAGGTCCCGGGTGCGGTAGCGGATGACGGGGAAGGCCTCCTTGGTCAACGAAGTGAAAACCAGCTCGCCCTCTTCTCCGTCGGGCAGCAATTCGCCGGTGAGGGGGTCGATCACTTCCGGATAGAAATGGTCTTCCCAAATCACTGGACCGTCTTTCGATTCAATGCATTCGCTGGCCACGCCAGGGCCCATCACTTCCGACAGCCCATAGATATCAACCGCGTCGATGCCGGCGCTGGTCTCGATCTCACGGCGCATCGCCTCGGTCCATGGCTCGGCGCCGAAAATCCCAATTTCCAGCGAACTGTCGCGCGCATCCAGCCCCTGCCGCGCAAACTCTTCGATCAGCACCTGCATGTACGACGGCGTCACCATGATGATGCGCGGCTTGAAGTCCTGGATCAGCTGCACCTGTTTTTCGGACTGGCCGCCGGACATCGGAATCACGGTGCAACCCAGGCGTTCTGCACCGTAGTGCGCGCCCAGCCCGCCGGTGAACAGGCCGTAGCCGTAGCCCACATGCACCATGTCGCCCGCCCGCCCACCGGCGGCGCGGATGGAGCGCGCCACCAGGTCGGCCCAGTGGTCGATGTCCTGTTTGGTATACCCCACCACCGTGGGTTTGCCGGTGGTGCCCGACGACGCATGGATGCGCGCCACCTGCGTGCGCGGCACCGCAAACAGGCCGAAGGGGTAGTTGTCGCGCAGGTCTTTCTTGGTGGTGAAAGGAAACTTAGCCAGGTCTTTGAGCTGCTTCAGGTCGCCGGGGTGCACACCGGCATCGTCAAAGGCCTTGCGGTAATGCGGCACGTTGTCGTAAACGCGCTGGAGCGTGGCCTGCAGCCGCTGGATCTGCAGCGCGGTGATCTCGTCGCGGCTGGCGCGCTCGACGGGGTCGAGCAGCGCGGTGGGCGTGGTGTGCTGCGGCATGCTCAGCTCCCGATGAATTTAGGCAGGCGTTTTTCGGTGAACGCGGTCACGCCTTCGGTGTAGTCGTGGCTGAAACCGAGTTCGCGCTGGAGGTCGCGTTCGCGGTCCAGCTGCGCATCCAGCGTGCTGGTCACTGCGGCGTCTATGGCCTGTTTGGTGCGGGCATACCCCAGCGTCGGGCCACTGGCCAGCTTGCGGACGATGGTATTGACCTCGGCCTCGAACTCGGCGGCAGCCACACTTTTCCAGACCAGACCCCACTGCGCGGCCTGCGGCGCGGTGAGCACATCGCCCAGCAGGGCCAAGCCCAATGCGCGGGCGCGGCCCACCAGTTGCGGCAGCAGCCAGGTACCGCCGGCATCGGGCACCAGGCCGAGGTTGCAGAAGGGCTGGATGAATTTGGCAGTTTCTACTGCCACCACGATGTCGCAGGCCAGCGCGATGTTGGCGCCCGCGCCGGCTGCCACGCCGTTGACAGCACAGACCACCGGTTTGGCCAGCGCGCGGAGACGCCGTACCAGCGGGCCGTAGTAAGTGCCAATGGTGGCGCCCAGATCGGCCGGGCCGGCGCTGCTGGCCGACACACCGGTATCGCTCAGATCCTGCCCCGCACAAAAGCCGCGGCCGGCA
This sequence comes from Pseudomonadota bacterium, assembly GCA_040384665.1. GTDB lineage: Bacteria > Pseudomonadota > Gammaproteobacteria > Burkholderiales > Burkholderiaceae_C > PCRC01. The sequence continues at coordinate 72,255 of JAZKIY010000011.1, read as the reverse complement.
CCGGTCAACAACACGACACGCACCTGCAGGTCGGCGGCCGCCTCGTCCAGCGCCGCATGGATTTCCAGCAGCATCGCACCGGTGAAGCTGTTGAGCTTGTCGGGGCGGTTCAGTGTGAGGCGGGCCACGCCGTCGTCCACGGCGTAAGTGATGTTCTGGTAAATCATGTGCGGCTCCCTTGTCGCAGCTTAGAGGTGGACGCGCCGTTGCGCAACGCGGAAGCGGTTGGCCACAAACGCGGCGTCTGCATACGAGGCATTGGCCGAGGGGTTGCCGCCGGTGCCATGGAAATCCGAGAACGCGGCCGACTGGTTGACGTAGATGTTGCCGGTGAGGTTGATCGACAGCGCTACCTTGGCGCGCCAGGTCGCCTGCACCATGGCGTCGATGATTGCGTCCGATGTGGCGTAGATGCCGGTGGTCAGCGCGCCATGCTCACGGACGATGCGTTCCGACAGCGCAATGGCGGCTGCGGCATCGGCCGCCCGCACCACAAAGCTGATCGGACCGAAACGTTCCTGCATGTAGGCTTGCTCGTCGGCTGCATCGCACTTCAGCAGCGTGGGCGTGCGCACCTGGGCCTGCGGAAACTCGGGGTTGACCAGCTTCTGCGGCGCAATGACGACCTCGCCCAGCGTCTGCGATTCGTCGATGCGGCGCACCGTGTCCTCCGACTGGATGGCACCCAGCACCGCGCAGGCGACCTTCTGGTCAGACACGAACGCGGTGATGGCGGCGCCCAGGTCGGCAGCCACCTCGTCAAAGCTTTTGGCGCCTTCGTCGGTGGCGATGCCACCTGCCGGCACGATGATGGCCTGGGTGGTGGTGCACATCTGGCCCGAGTACAGCGACAGGCTGAACGCCATGTTCTTCAGCATCGCCCGGTAGGCATCGGTGGACTCGATGACCACGTTGTTGACACCGGCCAGCTCCGCATAGACCTGCGCCTGTTTGCAGTTCTCCATCAGCCAGTTGCCGAAGCTGTTGCTGCCGGTGAAGTCGATCGATTTCACTTCGCTGTGCGTGGCCAGCGCCTGCGTGGTGCTGCGGTGCGGCGTGACGGCCAGCGTGATGAGGTTGGGGTCGATGCCGTTCTCGGCCAGCACCTCGCGGATCACCGCAACCGTGATGGCGGCCGGCAGGATGGCGTCGCTGTGCGGCTTCACGATAACCGGGTTGCCGGTGGCCAGCGCCGCAAAAACACCGGGGTAGGTGTTCCAGGTCGGAAAAGTGCCACAGCCAATGACCAGTGCCACGCCACGGCCCACGATCTCGAACTGTTTGCGCATGCGGATCGGCGGGTTCTTGCCCTGCGGCTTTTCCCAGAGCGCCTCACGCGGGATGGCGGCCTGTTCGCGCCAGGCACAGGCCACGGCTTCCACGCCACGGTCCTGCGCGTGCGGACCGCCGGCCTGGAAAGCCATCATCCAGCCCTGGCCGGTCGTGACCATCACCGCATGGGCAATCTCGAAGCTGCGCTGGTTCAGCCGCTGCAGGGCTTCCAGCAGGACGCCGGTACGCCCTTCGGCACCCAGGCGGCCCCAGGCGGGCATGGCAGCCAGCCCGGCTTGCACCAGCGCCTCGGGATCGCACACGGGGTAACTCACATTGATTTCAATGCCATAGGGAGAACGCTCACCGGCGTGCACACCGGTCTGGCCGGGCTGGTCGAGCACGAAGGGTTTGCCGAGGTAAGCGCCGAAGGCCTGTTTTCCCAATTCAGCCGCCGTTTCGCCGTAGACCTTGGGGCTCGGCATTTCACTGAAAGGGGCCCAGTAGCCACGGGTGGCCAGCGCGTTCAGGGCCTGGTCGAGCAGGGGTTTGTGTTTGTCGAACAGCGCGTGGCTGGAAGGGATGTCTCTTTGCATTTGTGTCTCGGATAAAAATCAGTTGTGGGCGTGTTCCTGGTCAAAGTCGATGACCAGCCTGTCGGTGACCGGGTAGCTCTGGCAGCACAGCACAAAGCCGCGTGCCACTTCGTAGTCTTCCAGCGCGAAGTTGTTGTCCATGTCGACCTCGCCTTGCAACACCTTGCCGCGGCAGGTGGAGCAGACGCCACCCTTGCACGCATAGGGCATCTCCAGCCCCGCCTTCAGGCCGGCGTCGATGACGTTGTCGCCGTTCTTGCGCATCATGAAACTGCGGCGTGTGCCGTCCAGAACCACCTCGACTTCGCATTCGCCGTTGTCCTGCACCGGAGCGCGCGCCACACGCGATTTGTCGTTGGCCGTGCCGAACAGTTCGAACTTGATGCGTTCTTTTGCCACGCCTTTTTCCTGCAGCGCACGCGAGGTGGCGAGCATCATGTCCTCGGGCCCGCAGATAAACGCAGCATCGATGCCGGCGGGGTCGATCCACTGGCCCAGCAGCTGGCAACATTTGTCGTAGTCGAGCCGGCCGTTGAAGAGCGGAATGTCCTGCGACTCGCGGCTCATGACCCAGACCAGGTTGAAGCGGCCGAGGTAGGTGTCTTTCAGGTCTTCCAGTTCTTCCTTGAACATCACGCCGCTCGATGACCGGTTGCCGTACACCAGCGTGACGCGGGTGTGGGGCTCGGCCAGCAGCGTGGTCTTGACGATCGACAGCACAGGCGTGATGCCGCTGCCCGAGGCAAAGGCGACGATGTGCCGCGCTGCTTCGGGCGCCAGCGCAATGTGGAAGTTCCCCTGCGGCGGCATCACTTCAATGGTTGTCCCCGGCTGCAGATGCTCGGCCGCCCAGTTGGAAAACGTCCCCCCTACCACGCGCTTGACGCCAATGCGCAGGCGCCGGTCCTGCACGGCCGAGCAGATGGAGTACGAGCGGCGCAGCTCCTCGCCACCGAGCGTGGTGCGCAGCGTCAGGTACTGGCCCTGGGTGTAGGCAAAAATGTCCTGAAGCGCCTCGGGTACGTCGAAGGTGATGGCCACCGCGTCGCGGGTGGCGGCCTGCACGTCGCGGACTTTGAGGCTGTGGAATGTGGGGCTGGCCATGGCGCTCTCAGTGCGGCTTGAAATAGTCGAAGGGTTCGAGGCAGGCATTGCAGCGGTACAGCGCCTTGCAGGCGGTGGAGCCGAACTGCGACAGCAGCCGCGTTGTGTGCGAACCGCATTGCGGGCACGGCACCACGGCCTGGCCCGGCAGCAACGCGCGCATGTCGATGACCTGGCCGCCATCGGACGCTGCCGCGCGGTGCACCGGCGGCGCAATGCCGTAAGCACGCAAGGCGCTGCGGCCCTGTTCGCTCATCCAGTCGGTGGTCCAGGCCGGAGCGAGCTGCGTCTGCACGTTCACTTGTGCGATGCCGTGTGCGGTCAATGCGTCGCGAATGGACTGTGCAATCACCTCGGTCGCAGGACAGCCTGAATAGGTCGGCGTGACGGTGACCACCACGGTGTCGCCCAGCCATTGCACGTCGCGCAGGATGCCGAGGTCAACGATGGAGACCACCGGTACTTCGGGGTCCATCACCGCGCCCAGCCAACCCAGCAGGGCTTCGCGCGAGGGCCGCATGGCGACAGCGCCGCTCACCACTGCGCTCCCGGATAGGCGCGCTGCACGAACTGCAGCGAGGTCAGCAAATGGCCCAGGTGTTCTGAATGCAGACCCTGTTTTCCACCGCGCTGGTGGCCGGCGTAAGTGGGCATTTCCAGCGTGGCCTGCGCCAGCACGGTGCGCACGTCGCGGTGCCAGGCGTCTGACAGACTGGCCGCATCGGGTGCCCAGCCTTCGGTAGCGCATTGCATATCCACCGCATCGGCATCGAACCATTCGTTGGTGTAGGACCAGAGCCTGTTCACCGCCGCCTGCATGCGCGCATGGCTCTCGGCGGTGCCGTCGCCCAGCGCCACCACCAGGCCCGCGCTGCGTTCCACGTGGTAGCGCACTTCCTTCACCGCCTTCTGCGCGATCTCGGCGATGCGCGGGTCGCTGGAATGGGTGAGCGCGGCCAGCAGGTGCTGGTGCCAGGCGTCGAAGAAGAACTGCCGTGCGACCGTGTCGGCGTAGTTGCCGTTGGGCTGCTCCAACAGCAGCAGGTTGCGAAAGGCAGCGCCGTCGCGGCCATAGGCCAGCGTGTCTTCGTCGCGGCCCTGGCCTTCGACCTCTCCGGCATACGACAGCCACAGGCGGGCCTGGCCCAGCAGGTCCAGCGCGGTGTTGGTCAGCGCCAGGTCTTCTTCCAGTGCGGGGCCGTGGCCACACCATTCGGCGAGCTGCTGCGACAGCACCAGCGTGTTGTCGCCCAGGCGCAGCAGGTACTCGAACTTGGCGTCCATTCGCTGCTGCCTCACAGGTTTTTCACGCCGTCGGGCGTGGGGAAAAAGGTGGGGTGGCGGTAGACCTTGGACTGCGCCGGGTCGAACAGCGCCTCCTTGTCGCCGGGGCTGCTGGCCACGATGTCGGCGGCGCGCACCGCCCAGATGCTCACCCCCTCGTTGCGCCGCGTGTACACATCGCGCGCATGCTGGATGGCACTGGCGCCGTTCACCGCGTGCAGGCTGCCCACGTGTTTGTGCGCCAGGCCGTGCTGGCTGCGGATGAAAATTTCCCACAGCGGCCATTCGCGCTGGGGCAGGTTGCTGTCGGTCATCTCAAGCTGCTTTCTGTTGCTGTTCGGCCAAGCGCTGCGCCTGCTTGTCGGCGTGCGCCGTCAACGCCTCGCGGAACCAGGCGCCGTCGTCCCAGGCCTTGTTGCGGGCGGCCAGCCGCTCTTCGTTGCAGGGGCCCTTGCCCTTGACCACGTTGAAGAATTCGACCCAGTCGATCTCGCCGTAGTCGTAGCTGCCACGGTCGTCGTTCCATTTCAGTTCAGGGTCGGGCAATTCGAGGCCGAGGAATTCGATCTGCGGCACGGTCTGGTCGATGAACTTCTGGCGCAGCTCGTCGTTGCTGCTGAGCTTGATCTTCCAGGCCATTGACTGCGCGCTGTTGATTGACTGCTCGTCTTTCGGGCCGTGCATCGCAATGGAAGGCCACCACCAGCGGTTCAGCGCGTCCTGCGCCATCTGTTTCTGCTCGGGCGTGCCACGGCACAGCGCCAGCATGATGTCGAAACCCTGGCGCTGGTGGAAAGACTCCTCCTTGCAAACCCGCACCATGGCCCGCGCATAGGGACCGTAAGAGCAACGGCAGATCGGCACCTGGTTCACGATGGCCGAGCCATCGACCAGCCAGCCGATGGCGCCGATGTCGGCCCAGGTCAGCGTGGGGTAGTTGAAGATGCTGGAGTACTTGGCTTTGCCCGACAGCAGGTCGCGGTAGACGTCGTCGCGCGTCACGCCCAGGGTTTCGGCAGCGCTGTAGAGGTAGAGCGCATGGCCGGCTTCGTCCTGCACCTTGGCCATCAGGATCGCCTTGCGTTTGAGCGTGGGCGCGCGGGTGATCCAGTTGCCTTCGGGCAGCATGCCCACGTATTCGGAATGCGCGTGTTGCGAGATCTGCCGCACCAGGGTTTTGCGGTAGGCGTCGGGCATCCAGTCGCGTGGTTCGACCTTGATGCCGGCATTGATTTTTTCCTGGAAGGCGCGCTCCTGCGGCTCCATCTGTTCCAGCGTGCGAACCGCCTTGGCCCCTGTTTCAACCAGCTGTGCGTACATGCCTGTCTCCTTGTCTGGAGCGGATAGTAGTGATACAAAAAGATTCATACAATTGAATTTCGTGTATCACTTTTGAAAACCAGACCGTGCCCCGCCCTGCTGCAGACAGCCCCGTTTCCGCCCGTGTTGCCCGCGTCAGGCGTGGCCTGGTGGTGCGCGCCAACTCGCTGCTGATCACGGTCTATGGCGATGCGATTGCGCCGCGCAATCAGGCGGCCTGGCTCGGCAGCCTGATTGCGCTGGCCGAGCCCTTTGGCCTGTCGTCGCGGCTGGTGCGCACCAGCGCCTTCCGGCTCGCGGCCGACGACTGGTTTGCCACCAGCCGCATGGGCCGGCGCAGTTTTTACGGTTTGTCTGCCATTGGCCTACAACGGGTACAGCATGCCGACCGGCGCATCTACGAACGCGATCCGCCCGCCTGGGATGGTTGCTGGACACTGGTGATGCTGGACGGTGGCATGCGCGCCAGCGCCCGGCAGCACCTGCGCCGCGAGCTGCTCTGGGAGGGGTTTGGCCAGGTTTCGCCGCAGCTCTTTGCGCACCCGCATGCCGAGCACCCGTCGCTGGCCGAAATCCTCAAGACGGCGCAGGCCGAAGACCAGGCGGCGGTGCTGCGCGCCTCCAGCATCGAGGGCTACGCGCGCAAGCCGCTGCAAACCATCATGCACGACACCTTTCAGCTCACCGACGTGGCGCGGGCCTGGCAGCAGTTCATCGCACGCTTCGCGCCGCTGCTGGAGGACATGCAGGCGCTGAACCCGGCCGAGGCTTTTTTCGTGCGCACGCTGCTGGTCCATGAATACCGCCGGGTGCTTCTGCGCGACCCCAGCCTGCCACAGGCGCTGCTGCCCGCCGACTGGCCCGGTCTGCGCGCGCGCGCACTCTGGGCCACGCTGTACCGAGGGCTGCTGGCCGCCAGCGAACAGTTTCTGACCACACAGGTCGAAACTTCGGACGGCGCCTTGGCGGCCACGCCGCAGGCCATTGCCCACAGGTTGTTGCGGCCATGAAAAAACCCGCCTCGCGGCGGGTTTGACAGATGGCAGTGGGAACGGCTCTCAGCTCAGGAGAGCACCAGCAGCACCACGCGGCGGTTCTGCGCATTGGCGTCGCGGCCCTTGCCCTTGACGGCGGGCAGGCTGCTGCCGTAGCTGATGGTGCTCATGCGGTGCAGCGGGATGCCCAGGCCATACAGCGCATCGCGCACGGCTTCGGCACGGCGCAGGCCGAGCTGTTTGTTGTAGGTCTTGTCACCCCGGGCGTCGGTGTGGCCCTGGATTTCAATGAAGGCGTTTTTGTTGTCGGTCTTGAGCTTGTTGGCCAGTTCTTCCAGCGCGGCGAATGCTGGCTCGCCCATGGTGGCGGTGTTGGCGCCAAACTTGTACTGGTCGTCGGTCAGCGTCACCTCGTACAGCAGCTTGCCTTCGGCCAGGCGGTACGCGGCGTTGGCGCGGTCCAGGGCTTCCTGGCTCAGCTTGGCGGTGCCGGCCAGGTCGCCTTCGGCCTTGGCCACACGGCCATCGAGCGAGTTGAGTCGGGTGTCCAGGCGCATCAGGTCGCCATTGACGCGGGTCGTCAGGGCGTCGTTCTGTTCGTTCACGTAGCCCTTGGTGGCGCAGCCAGACAACACCAGCAGCAGGCTGGCGGCGATCAGGGGAAGGGAAGAGACTTTCACTGCAGCGTGTCCTTGATGAAACAGAAAGGCGAGTCGGGTAACGGGTGTGAACCAGTCTATCACCGCCCTTACAGTGCCCTGGGTGCAGCGGCGGTACATTGCAGTACTTTTTACCGCATTTTTACGTTTGCAAACACCTTGACCCGGTCTGCCGGGTCAAGGTTGTCGGCCCATCATTTGCTACTATTTAAATAGCTAACTTTGTAGTTTTCACTAAGGCTAGAGCCTGTTTATGCTTGAAATTCCCGTCTTGACGCCATTCCCAGGCTCGCCACGGCGTTTGGGGGGCCTTTTTTCGTTCCGTGCCAACGGGGCTGGCGTCTGATGCCGGGCATCCTGTATTTGCTGGCCGCCTGCAACTTGGTCATCGGCACGGGCGCCTTCGGGTTGGCGGGCATCCTGCTGCCCGTCAGCGAGGCGATGCACACCAGCGTGGCGGCGGCCGGCCAGTCGATGACGGTTTACGCCTTTGCCACCGCGCTGCTGGCGCCGCTGGTCCTGTTGCTCACCGGTCGCTGGCCGCGCAAGGCAGTATTGCAACTGGGCCTGGGGCTGTTTGCCGCCGGCACGCTGGCCACAGCACTGGCCGACAATTTGTTCGCGCTGCTGCTGGGCCGGGTGCTGATGGGCGCCGGCGCGGTGTTCACGCCGGTGGCCGCCGGGCTGGCGGTGGCGCTGGTGGCGCCCGAGCGGCGCGGCAAGGCGCTGTCGCTGACCTTTCTGGGCATGAGCATGAGCTACGTGGTGGGCTTGCCGCTGACCGCCTGGCTGGGCCTGCGCTTTGGCTGGCGCTGGCCGCTGTTCGGTGTGACCGGCGCCGGCGTGGCGATGCTGGCCCTGGTCAGCCTGCTGGTGCCGCGCCATGTGAATGCGCCGGGGGCCAGCTTTGCCGGGCTGGCCGGCACCCTGCGCAACAGCGAGGTGCTGCGCACCATGCTGTTGACACTGCTGTATTTCGGCGCCATCTTCACCGTGTTTTCCTACATTGGGCCGGTGCTGCTGGCACTCAACCCCATGCCGGGCACGCAACTGTCGTTCACGTTGATGCTGTTTGGCGTGGCCGGCATGGTGGGCACGCTGTCGGGCGGCTGGGCCACCGACCGTTTTGGCACCCTGCCCACGCTGCGCATCCAACTGGGTGGTTTTCTGTGCGCCATGCTGCTGGTGCCGCTGACGCACGGCAGCTACCTGGCCACGGTGCTGGTTTTCATGGTCTGGGGCGTTTGCGGTTTTGGCATGATGACGCCGCAGCAGACGCGCCTGGCCGAAGCCGTCCCGGCCCAGGCACCGATGCTGATGAGCCTGAATTCGTCGATGCTGTACTTCGGTACCGCGCTCGGTGCGGCGGTGGGTGGTGCCGCCAGCAGCGCCATTGGCTTTGACAAACTGCCCTGGCTCGGTGCCGTATTTGCCGCGATGGGGGCCCTGACCTTGTGGAGAAAAATGCGATGAGCGCACACGACCAGTTTGCTGCGGCCAGCAGCGCCTTTGCCCGGTTGCGGGGCAGCGAGATCCGCATCAGCGAATTCTCCGACGGCGTGCGCAGCCAGACGGCCCTGCTGGCTGCGCTGCCACCGCGCTACGGCGACGTGCTGCTGCAGTTGCTGGACCGGCTGGAGTCGGCCGCGTTGTTTTCAGAAGAGAGCTGCTCCTTCAGCCAGAAGGAGCTGTTCGACAGCCTGCAGCTCTGGTTCGACAAAGCCGGCGCGCAGCTGCCAAACGATTGACCGGCGCACGGCAAGGCCAACCCTGCACCGCCAAAATAGCCCCATGTCAGCCCACTGCCAACACGACCCCGCACCAGATGCCAGCAACAGCCCGCGCTACCGCCGCGTGCTGTGGATTGCGCTGGCCGTCAACGCGCTGATGTTCGCCATCGAGCTGGGCGCGGGCTTCAGCTCGGGGTCGGTCTCGCTGCTGGCAGACGCCATCGACTTTTTTGGCGACGCCGCCAACTACGGCCTGAGCCTGTGGGTGCTGGGCCTGTCGCTGGCCACCCGGGCCCGGACCGCCATTTTCAAGGCGGCGTGCATGCTGGGCTTTGGCGTGTTTGTGCTCGGCCGTGCGCTCTGGGCGCTGAACCAGGGCGTGGCGCCCGAGGCACTGACCATGGGCGCCATTGGCACGCTGGCGCTGGTGGCCAACGTCGGCGTGGCCTGGATGCTCTACGCCTGGCGCGAGGGCGACGCCAACATGCGCAGCGTCTGGCTCTGTTCGCGCAACGACGCCATTGGCAACGTGGCCGTGATGCTGGCCGCGCTCGGCGTGTTGGGCACCGGAAGCGCCTGGCCCGATCTGGCCGTGGCCGCCATCATGGCGGTGCTGGCCATCTGGGGGGGGGCGCAGGTGCTGCGCCAGGCGCGGCAGGAGCTAGCGTTGCCCGCCGGGGTGCCGCACAGCCACAGCCACGACCACGGCCCGCACGGCTGAACTTTTACACTGCCCTCGTATCATCCATCCCATGCGCCATTTGCTGCTCGCCCTGCTCGTTGCCCTGCTGCCCCTGCGTGGCTGGGTGGGCGACGCCATGGCCACCGGCCTGCTGGCGCAGCAGGTGGCCGCCGCACAACATGCCGCTGAGACATCAGATGTGACGCCAGCCACCGGTGCCTTGGCGCATCAAAAGCAGCCCCCCGCAGCCGAATGCCCGGGACACCCAGCCGCCACCGATGGCAGCGACAGCACGCAGCACAACTGCACCGCCTGCAACATTTGCCACGCGCTGGCGTTTGTGCCGGTCGTGGCCATGCCGCTCCCTGATGTCATGCCCGCCGCGGTGCCGCACCCCGGCACCCGCGCCTTCAGCAGCGCCGAAGCCGCCGCCAGTTTCAAGCCACCCATCTCCTGATCTCCAGGCCCTAAGTCCGTCCGCGATTCCGGCATCCGCCGGAGCACGCGGCAGTCTGTCTGTTTCAGGAGATCGCCCATGGCCATCCGTTTGATTGCGCCCCTGGTGTGCGCACTGTCTGCACCGCTGGCAGCGCACGCCAACCCCCTCGCGCCCGACCCTGCGCCCCACATCACCGACCCGGCCGCCTTTGTGCCGCCGGCACGCTACCGCTCGGTCTTTGCCGACACTCCCACCGGCGTCGAGCAAGACAGCGTGGGCTGGAAAAAAGCCAACACCGATGTGGGCGAGTTCCGCAATGGCTTTGTCGACATCCTGAAATGGGAGTCGGCGCAAGAAGCCTTGAAGTACCCTGGCGCCACCCCCACCGCCGCGCCGGTTCACCACCACTAGGCTCGCCATGATTTTCCAAAAAACATGCATGGCACTGGCCGTGCTGGTCCTGGCCGGCTGCGCCAGCATTTCCCAGGACGGCCAGCGCAGCGCCGTGGCCCAGCTCACCCAGGGCAAGACCGGTGGGGTCGATGCCTCGCCGGCCGCCCCCGGCACCGAAAGCGCCAGGCTGGTGGACGCGTTGCTGGCACAACCCCTCACCGGCGACGCGGCCGTGCGGATTGCGCTGCTGAACAACCCGGGTTTGCAAGCCGCCTTCGCGCAGCTCGCCATCAGCGACGCCGACCGTGCCCAGGCCGGCCGCTTGCCCAACCCGCACCTCGCGGTAGGCGCTTTCCGCGAGGGGCAGGTCCGCAGCATCGAACGCGCGCTGGGCTTTGACGTGCTGGGCCTGCTGACGCTGCCCTGGCGCAGCGAATGGCAAAGCCAGCAGACCGAGCTCGCCAAGCTCAAGGCCGCGCAAGAAGTGGTTCTGCTGGCCGCCAACACCCGCAAGGCCTGGGTCAACGCCGTGGCCGCGCAGCAAACCGTGGCCTACATGCGCGATGTGAAAGAAGGCGCCGAGGCCGGTGGCGAACTGGCCCGCCGCATGGCGCGTGTGGGCAACTGGTCACGGCTGCGCCAGGCGCAGGAGCAAATGACCTTGGCCGACGCCACCGCACAGCTGGCGCGCGCAGAACTGGCGGCCAAGGTCCACCGCGAACGGCTCATCCGCCTGATGGGCCTGTGGGGCACGCAAACCAACTTTACGCTGGCCGAACGTCTGCCCGATTTGCCCAAGGCAGCGCGCGAAATCAACGACGTGGAGGCCCAGGCCATCGCCCAGCGGCTGGACGTGAAAAGCGCGGTGGACGAGTCGCGCTACGTGGCCGGTTCGCTGGGCTACACCCAGGCCAGCGGCTACATCAATGCGCTGGCCATTGCCTACCAACGCAACACCACGTTCAACAACGCCACCGGCGACCGCGACACCGAGCGCGGCTTCGAGCTGGAACTGGTGCTGCCGACCTTCGACTGGGGCAGCGCCCGCAACGCCAGGGCCGAGGCGATCTACCTGCAATCGGTGGCGCGGGTGAACGAGGTGGCCGGGCATGCCCGCAGCGAGGCCCGCGAGGCCTACTTTGGCTACCGCACCGCGTACGACCTGGCCGTGGCCTACCGCGACGAGGTGGTGCCGTTGCGCAAGTTCATCAGCGACGAGACGGTGCTGCGCTACAACGGCATGTTCGCCAGCGTCTGGGACCTGCTGGGCGAAACCGCCAAAAGCGTGCTGGCGGTCAACGCCGCCATCGAGGCCCAGCGCGACTTCTGGTTGGCCGACACCGACCTTCAAACCGCGCTGACCGCCACCTCGCCGGGCAGCCTGCAAGCCCTGCAACGCACACCCAATTCCGGCGCAACCGAAGCCAAAGGACATTGACATGAACCGCAGAAATTTTGTGGCCGGTGCCGCTGGCGCTGCCGCCGCGGTGGCGTCTGTGAGCAAGGTGGCCATGGCCGCCCTGCCCGAGCCGGTGCTGATGGACAACACCGCCACCGCCGCCCCGCTGGTGCCCGCCACCGGCCGACCCTACAACCCGGTGGTCACCCTCAACGGCTGGACCCTGCCCTGGCGCATGAACCAGGGCATCAAGGAGTTCCACCTGGTGGCCGAACCGGTGGTGCGCGAGATGGCGCCCGGCTTCAAGGTCAACATGTGGGGCTACAACGGGCAAAGCCCCGGCCCGACCATCGAGGTGGTGGAAGGCGACCGCGTGCGCATCTTCGTCACCAACAAGCTGCCCGAGCACACCACCATCCACTGGCACGGCCAGCGCCTGCCCAACGGCATGGACGGTGTGGGCGGCGTCACGCAGCGGCAGATCCCGGTGGGCAAAACCTTTGTCTACGAGTTTGTCGCGCGCCGACCCGGCACCTTCATGTACCACCCGCATGCCGACGAGGCCATCCAGATGGCGATGGGCATGATGGGCATGTGGGTGACCCACCCCAAGGGCACCCACCCGCAGATCGACACGGTGGACCGCGACTTCTGCTTTTTGCTGAACGCGTTCGATGTGGACCCCGGCACCCAAACGCCCAAGATCATGACCATGCTGGACTTCAACATCTGGAGCTGGAACAGCCGGGTCTTTCCCGGCATCGACACGCTCAACGTGCGCAAAAACGACAAGGTGCGCATCCGCGTCGGCAACCTGACCATGACCAACCACCCCATCCACCTGCACGGCCACGAGTTCCAGGTGACGGGCACCGACGGTGGCCCGGTGCCGCGGCCTGCGCGCTGGCCCGAAGTCACCACCGACATCGCGGTCGGCCAGATGCGGCAGATCGAGTTCCTGGCCGACGAAGAAGGCGACTGGGCTTTCCACTGCCACAAGAGCCACCACACCATGGGCGCAATGGGCCACAACTTCCCCACCATGATCGGCGTGGACCACCGCGGCCTGGTGAAAAAGATCCAGAAGCTGGTGCCCGACTACATGGTCATGGGCGAGCGTGGCATGGCCGACATGGGTGAGATGGAAATGCCGCTGCCCGACAACACCGCGCCCATGATGACCGGCGCCGGCCCTTATGGCCCGGTGGAAATGGGCGGCATGTTCAGCATGGTCAAGGTGCGCCGTGACCAGAAACCGGGCGACTATTCCGACCCTGGTTGGTACAAGCAGCCGCCCGGTACCCAGGCCTTTGAATGGACGGGCGAGCTGCCGAACCCGGCGCGTTTCAAGGCCGAAGGCGGGTCGTCCATGCCACTGACGAAGAAGCTGCCCAACATCGAAGTGGATGCCCGCAAGCCCACCGGCCATGCCGGCCATTGACCACCCCGCCACAGAAGGAACACCATGAAAACACTGTCACTCGCCATGGCGCTGGGCGTTGTCTGCGCACCCGCATTCGCCCACAGCGACAAACCCCACGGCAAAACGCCCGCCACTGCGGTGGTCAAGGAACAAAAAGAATGGGGCATTGCCGGTGACGCCAAAGCCGTCAGCCGCACCATCACGATCGGCATGAGAGAAATGCGCTTCACGCCCGACCGCATCACGGCGAAGCAGGGCGAGACCATCCGCTTCGTTCTCAAAAACGAAGGAAAACTGCGCCACGAGATGGTGATCGGCACCCGGAAAGAGCTCGACGAACACGCCGCGCTGATGCTGAAATTTCCCAGCATGGAACACGACGAGCCCTACATGGCCCATGTGCCGTCGGGCAAAAGCGGCGAGATCGTCTGGACCTTCAACCGCACCGGCAGTTTTGAATTTGCCTGCCTGATCGCCGGGCATTACCAGGCCGGCATGGTCGGAAAAATTGTTGTTCAACCCCGCTCATGAATGGGTGATGCCATGAAAAACTTCACCCTCACGTTGGCACTTGCCCTTCTCGCCAGTACCGCATGGGCCCAGACGCCAGAACGCACCGACGGCGTGGTCCGCAAGATCGACAAGGAAGCAAAGAAAATCACCATCCGCCACGGCGAGATCAAAAGCCTCGGCATGCCACCGATGACCATGGTGTTCCAGGTGCAGGACGTGGCCGCACTGGACCGGGTCAAACCCGGCGACACGGTTCAATTCAGCGCCGGAAAATCGAACGGCGGCGCCTACATGGCCAGCGACATCCAGCCCGCCACGCCCTGACACGCACGGTGGCGTGGTTCAGGCCGGTGGGTAACCGGCTTCGGCCAGTGCGTCGGCCAACGTGGTGGCGGGCGTGGCGCTGGCCACGCGCACCGTGCGCTGCGGCAGGTCCACCACCACCTCGGCCTCGGGGTCGACCTGCTTCAGCGCCTGCGTCACGGCGCCCACACAGTGGCCGCAGCTCATGTCGGGCAGTTTGAATTCAAGCATGGGTGTTCCGCAAAGAGTGAAAGACCACACCACTCTAAACCTTGCCACGAGGGCAAGGTCAAGGCCCCAGGCGCGTATCGCCCTGACTTGATCAGGGTCATGTGGTGCGGCGCTTTACCTTGCCATGATGGCAAGGTTCACACTCACCGCCATGACATCCATTCCCTTGCCCCAAGCGGTTTCGCTCACCATCACCGGCATGACCTGCGCCTCCTGCGCAACCCGGGTCGAAAAGGCCTTGAAACGGGTGCCCGGCGTCGCCTCGGCCGAGATCAACCTGGCCACCGAAACCGCCCATGTGGTCTGGTCACCGGGCACGCCCGAGGCCGGCCAGACCGGGCCACTCACCGCCGCCGTGGTGAAAGCCGGTTACGGCGCCACCCCCATGGCGCCCGAGGCGCCCGCACCGGGGTCGGCCAAGCCGGCCACGCCCTGGCCGGTGGTCTGGGCAGCCGCCCTGTCGCTGCCACTCACATTGCCCATGCTTGGCCTGCTGTTTGGCGCCGACTGGATGCTGCCGGCAGCCTGGCAATGGGCGCTGGCCACGCCGGTGCAGTTCTGGCTGGGCGCGCGTTTTTACCGCGCGGCCTGGGCCGCGTTGCGGGCCGGTGCCGGCAACATGGACCTGCTGGTGGCACTGGGCACCAGCGCGGCCTACGGCCTCAGCGTGTACCTGCTGCTGCGGCATGGGCTGGACAGTGGCCACCACCTGTACTTTGAAGCCTCGGCGGTCGTCATCACGCTGGTGCTGCTGGGCAAATGGCTCGAACAGCGGGCCAAGCGCCAGACCACCGAAGCCATCCGTGCGCTCAACGCGCTGCGGCCCGAAGTGGCCTGTGTGCGCCGCGACGGGCAAGACCAGACCGTGCCCATCGCCAGCGTCCACGTGGGCGACCTGGTGGTGGTGAAACCCGGCGAACGGCTGGCGGTGGACGGGCGGGTGCACGAAGGCAGCAGCACGGTGGACGAATCGCTGATCACCGGCGAGAGCCTGCCGGTGGCCAAACACGTGGGCGACCACGTGACCGCAGGTGCGGTCAACGCCGAGGGCCTGCTGCTGGTGCACACCACCGCAGTGGGCGCCGAATCCACGCTGGCGCGCATGGTGCGGCTGGTGGAGTCGGCCCAGGCCCACAAGGCGCCGGTGCAGCGGCTGGTGGACCAGGTCAGCGCGGTGTTTGTGCCGGTGGTGGTGGGCCTGGCCGCCGTCACGCTGCTGGGCTGGGGCCTGGCCAGCGGCAACTGGGAGCAGGCCCTGCTCAACGCGGTGGCGGTGCTGGTGATTGCCTGCCCGTGTGCGCTGGGGCTGGCCACGCCAGCGGCCATCATGGTTGGCACCGGTGTGGCGGCGCGGCACGGCATCCTGATCAAAGACCCGGAAGCGCTGGAAGTGGCACACCGCATCCGGGTGGTGGCGTTCGACAAGACCGGCACGCTCACCGCCGGCCATCCCACACTGGTCGCCTGCGAGGCGGTGGACGGTGACGCCGCCCGCCTGCTGGCCGACAGCGCCGCCATCCAGGCCGGCAGCGAACACCCGCTGGCCCGCGCGGTGCTGGACGCTGCGCAGGCCGGCAGCAGCCCGGTCCACGCAACCGACGTGCACGCCGTGGCGGGGCGCGGTATGGCCGCCACCGCAGGCGGCCGCGCGTTGCGGTTGGGCAGCGAGCGCTACATGCAGGAACTGGGCGTGGCCCTCGGTCCCTTGCAGGCCAGGGGCAATGCACTGGCGCAGCAAGGCCGCACCGTCTCCTGGCTGGCCGATGTGACCGACAGCCCGCAACTGCGCGGCCTGCTGGCGTTTGGTGACGAAGTCAAGCCAAGCGCCCGCGCGGCGGTGCAGCGGCTGCGTGCGCTGGGGATCCAGACCGTGCTGGTGACGGGCGACAACGCCGGCAGCGGCAATGCGGTCGGCAGCCTGCTGGGACTGGACAGCGTGCGTTCCCAGGTGCTGCCGGAACACAAGGCCGCCATCGTGGCCGAATTGCGCGCGGCGCACGGGCCGGTGGCCATGGTGGGCGACGGCATCAACGACGCGCCGGCGCTGGCAGCGGCCGATGTGGGCATTGCCATGTCGACCGGCACCGACGTGGCCATGCAGGCGGCTGGCGTCACGCTGATGCGTGGCGACCCGGCACTGGTGGCCGATGCGCTCGATGTCTCGCGACGGACCTACGCCAAGATCCAGCAAAACCTGTTCTGGGCCTTTGTGTACAACCTGGTCGGCATTCCGCTGGCAGCGTTCGGGCTGCTCAACCCGGTGCTGGCGGGTGCGGCCATGGCGCTCAGCAGTGTGAGCGTGCTGTCCAACGCGCTGCTGCTGCGCCGCTGGAAAGGCATGATGACATGACAACGCCCGCGATGGACAACACCACCCCGCTCACCATCGGCCAGGCCGCTGCACAGGCCGGTGTGTCGGCCAAGATGGTGCGCCACTACGAGACGCTGGGCCTGCTGCCCCCGGTGGCCCGCACCGAAGCCGGCTACCGGCTCTACACCGCGCGCGAAGTTCACGCCCTGCGCTTCATCCGCCGGGCACGCGATCTGGGCTTTGGCATGGCCGAGATTTCCCGCTTGCTGGCGCTGTGGCACGACCAAAGCCGCGCCAGCGCCGATGTGCGGAAGATTGCCCAGAGCCATGTGGCCGACATGGACCGCCGCCTGCTTGAACTGCAGGCCATGCGCGACACCCTGCAGCACCTGGTGGCGTGCTGCCGGGGCGATGGCCGACCCGACTGCCCCATCCTCGATGACCTGGACCTTGCCCCGGCCAACAAGGCCGCAGCCAGCAGCCAGGCGGGGCAAAAGCCTCAGCCGTTCAAAGGCCTTCGGGCAAAACGCCGGTCCGGATGACGTTACGATTGGCACCATGCGCCGCCTGCTTCTCGTCCTCCTGCTGGTTTTCCAGCCCCTGCAATGGGGTTGGACCACGGCGCATGCGACGGCCGACACCGGCCACATGGTGGCCCATGGCCACGCGGCCGAGGTGCAAACCACGCTGGAAATCGCGCCCACCTGCGAACTCAGCCACGCTGGCGATGGCGACCATTGCCACGATAACCACAGCCACCACCTCACGGTACTGGGACTGGGCAACATGGAGGCCATGGCTTTCAACCCGCCGGCCACCGCCGAGCGGATTCGGACCACCGGCGTGTGCGTCCGCAGCCCCGCACTTTCCCGCATAGAACGCCCCAAATGGCCCACCACGCCCGCCGTGGTGAGCCTTTGATCGCGCCCTTTCCGCTGCCCCCGGGAGCCTGACCTCCCGCGTTCGAAGGTTCACCGAAGTCATTCCATGCTTCGGAGAACACCTTGTTTGCCCCTCACCGACTTTTGCCGCACTGGCGCGCCTGTTGCGCCCTGTTGCTGGCCTGTACTGCCGCCGTTGCTGGCGCGCAGGAAACCGCCCCACCGCCCACGCTGGCGCAGGCACTCGATGCCGCCTGGGCGCTGAGCCCCGCCGCGCGCGCGCTGGCCAACCGCCAAGTCGAGTTCGACGCCCGCAAGCGCGCCAGCGAATCCTGGCTGGCCAGTCCACCGAGCCTGACCCTGTCGCAACGCAGCGACCGGCCCACCCACAACCAGGGACTGCGCGAACACGAGGCCGAACTGGGACTGCCGTTGTGGCGCCCTGGTGTTCGCAGTGCCAGCGCCACGCGGGTGGGTGCAGAACGCGCGGCCTTCGATGCGCAGCAACAGACAGCACGGCTCAAGCTGGCATCGGAGTTGCGCGAACTGGTGGCCAGCGGCGAGCAGGCGGCGCTGGAGCGCACGCTGGCCGCCCGCCGGCTTGAAGAAGCGCGCACCCTGTCCAGGGACGTCGAGCGGCGGGTCCGCAGTGGCGACACCGCGCGGGTCGATCTGCTGCAGACGCAGGCGCTGGAACGCCAGGCCGCCGTACAGCAAACGCAGGCCGACAACGCCCTGGCCCAGCTTCTCGGCCAGTGGCGCACGCTCACCGGTCTGGCACAGTTACCCCACGCCAGCGAGACACCAGGAACCGCATCGCCAGAACATCCGCTGGCGGCAGCGCGGCTGGCCGACGTGCAGGCCGCGCAATCCCGGCTGGCCCTGGCCGACGCCGACCGAAGCGACCCGCTGGAGTTGGGCATCGGCGTCAGCCGCGAACGCGCGGTGTTCGGCGACCCGGCCCAGAACGCGCTGCGGCTGTCGCTGCGCATCCCGTTCGGTGGCGACAGCCGCAACGCATCCCGGTTGGCCGCCGCCCGCGCCGAGCTGGATGCCGCGCAGGCCGAGCTGGATGCGACGCAGCGCCAGCTGCAAAACGACATTGCCGGCGCGCGCGGCAGCCTCGCCGCGGCGCAACAGGCGCAGGCACTGGCCGCAGAACGCGTTGCGCTGAGCACCGAGGCGCAGGCCCTGTTTGTCAAGGCCTACCAGCTCGCCGAGAGCGACCTGCCCACCCGGCTGCGCGCCGACAACGACCGCTTCGACGCCGAACTCGCGCTGGCACGCGCCCGCAGCGAAGTGCAACGCGCCACTGCCCGCCTCAACCAAGCCCTGGGACTCTTGCCATGAACGCCCCCTCCTCAATGTCCAGCCTGCGTTTGCAGCCCGTGTTTTTTTGCCGCGCGGTAGCCGTGTTGCTGCTGGTGTTGGCGGTACCGGCCTTTGCCGGCGAAGGCCACGACCACGGCGAGGCACCCGCTGCCGCCAGCGGCCCGGCACTGCCGCGTTTTGCGGCCCATTCCGAGCTGTTCGAGGCCGTGGGTGTGCTCAACGGCAAGGAGCTGTCGATCCTGATCGACAGCTTCGACAGCAACGCGCCGGTGCTCGGCGCCAAGGTAGACATCGAATCGGGCAGCCTGAAGTCCCCAGCCGCATTCCGCGCCGACCACGGCGACTACAGCGTGCCTGGCGACACGTTCAACCAACCAGGCACCTATGCCATCACGCTCACCGTCATGGCCGGCGACCAGACCGATCTGCTGGCCGCTGAACTGGTGGTGCCCGCCCCCGACATCGACCATGCCAAGGAGTCTGCAACGCGCCCCTGGCCGCGCTGGGGCGCATGGCTGGCCGCGTTGGTGGGGCTGGCAGTGCTCGCCGTGCTGGCACGCCGCCCATGGGGCCGCCGCCCATCGACTGGCCTTCGCGGCTGATGCCCAGGAATTCACCATGCAACAGACATTGAAACACCTCACCTTGGCCGCCCTGCTGGCCATGTTCTTCAGCGCACCGGTACAAGCCGGTGAAGGCCACGACCATGGCGACGCTGCGCCAAGCGCTGGCACCAACGCGCCACGCCGCCTGCCCGACGGCGGCGTGTTCCTGCCCAAAATCTCGCAGCGCCAGCTCGGTGTGCGCACCGTGGTGGCCACCGCCGACAGCCTGCCCAAAACCATGGAACTGGCAGGGCACGTCGTGATGGACCCCAACGCGGGCGGGCGCGTGCAGCCCAGCATCGCGGGCCGCATTGAACCAGGGCCACGGGGCTTTCCCGCTCTGGGACAGCCTGTCCGCAAAGGGGAGGTGCTGGCTGTCGTGCGCGCATCGGCCAGCCCGATTGAGCGCGCCAACCAGGTGGCGCAAAGCGCTGAACTGCGTGCCCAGCTCGACCTGGCCAGAAAGCGTGCAGCCCGCTTTGCGCAACTGGAAGGCACCATCGCGCAGAAAGACCAGGACGCCGCCAGAAGCGATGTGTTCAGCCTGGAACAGCGGCTCGTGGCGGTGCAAGCCAGCGTGTCGGCCACCGAACCCCTGGTCGCCCCGGTGGCCGGCGTGGTGGCCACCAGCAACGTGGTGGCGGGCCAGGTGGTTGAGGCACGCGAACTGCTGTTCGAGATCATCGACCCGGCGCGCCTGACCATCGAAGCCAGTGCTTTTGACGCCTCGTTGATCGGCAACATTGCGGGGGCCAGTGTTGGCACGCCGGGTGGCAAGGACAGCATCCCTCTGCAATTCACCGGTGCCGGGCGCAGCCTGCGCGAAGGGGCGATTCCGCTGCAGTTCCGCACCACCGGCAAGTCACCGCTGCCATTGGCGGTCAACCAGCCGGTCAAGGTCATTGTCCAGACCAAAGAATTGGTTCAAGGCTTCGCCGTGCCGGCGTCTGCCATTGCCAAGAACCCAAGCAATCAGGACATTGTGTGGGTGCATACCGGGGCAGAAACCTTTGTGCCACGGCCTGTTCGCTCTGTCGCACTCGACGGTGCGCGGGTGTCGGTGCTGGACGGCCTCACGGCGGGCGAGCGGGTGGTGACACAGGGCGCGGCCCTCATCAACCAGGTGAGGTAAGCCATGTTCAACAAACTGGTTGACTTCTCGCTGCACAACCGGCTGATCGTCGTTCTGGCGTCGCTGGTGCTGCTGCTCTATGGCGGCTACACCTTGACCCGGCTGCCGGTGGACGTGTTCCCCAACCTGAACAAACCCACCGTCACGGTCCAGGCCGAAGCCGGTGGCATGGCGCCGGAGGAGGTGGAGCAACTCATCACCTTCCCGCTGGAAACGGCCATGGCCGGCATTCCCGGCGTGGAAAGCACGCGTTCGGTCTCCAGCGTGGGGCTGTCGTTCGTGTACGTCAGTTTTGACTGGAAGACCGACATCTACCGCGCCCGCCAACTGGTGGGGGAAAGGCTCGCTGCGGCGCGCGAGGCCTTGCCCCCCGGGGTGTCGCATGTGGGCATGGGGCCGATCAGCTCGATCATGGGCGAGATCATGCTGCTGGCGCTGCCGATTGACGTGAACAAGATCGATCCGATGCAGGTGCGCGAGTACGCCGACTTCGTGATCCGTCCGCGCTTGTTGAGTCTGCCCGGCGTGGCACAGGTGGCGCCAATTGGCGGCGAGGTGCGCCAGTACCAGGTGCAACCCGACAGCGCCCGCATGGCGTCTTTGGGCGTGACACTGGAACAGATCTCAGAAGCCCTGAAAGGGTTCTCGGCCAACACCAGTGGTGGCTTTCTGGAACTCAATTCACGCGAGTACCTGATCCGCAACATCGGCCGCACCACCCGGCTTGAAGACCTGGCCAAGATGCCTGTGGCTTTCAAGAACCAGCAGGCGATTCAACTGAGCCAGGTGGCAGAGGTGAAATTCGCACCCGCCATCAAACGCGGCGATGCGGGCCTGAACGGCCAGCCTGCCGTGATTCTGGGCATCCAGAAGCAGCCCGACGCGGATACGGTGAAGCTGACACAACAGATCGAAACCGCGCTGGAAGAGCTCAAGAAGGGCTTGCCTGCGGGCATGGGCCTGCCGCAGATCACGATGCGGCAGGCGAGCTTCATCGAGTCGTCGGTCGACACCCTCAAAGGCAAGCTGATCGCGGCGGGCATGGTGGTGGCGGTGGTGCTGTATTTCTTTTTGCTCAACCTGCGCACCACGCTCATCGCACTGACCGCCATCCCGCTGTCGGTGATGCTGACGGTGGTGGTGTTCCAGTACTTCGGCTTCTCCATCAACACCATGACGCTGGGTGGCCTGACGATTGCCATTGGCGGCCTGGTGGACGACGCGGTGGTGGGGGTGGAAAACGTGCTGCGGCGCCTGAAGGAAGACCGCGCGGCCCCTCCCGATGCCCGGCTGGGCCCGCTGGCGCTGATCGCCAAGTCCACGCTGGAGGTGCGGTCGGCCATCGTGTACGCCACCGCCATCATCGTGCTGGTGCTGCTGCCGCTGTTCTTCCTGCCGGGCATCGAAGGGCGGCTGATGCAGCCGCTGGCGGTGGCCTACATCGTGTCGCTGCTGGCGTCGATGCTGGTGTCGGTGACGGTCACCCCGGTGATGGCCTACTACCTGCTGCCCAACATCAAAGGGCTGGCGCATGGCGACACCCAGGTGCAGGCGTGGGTCAAGACGCGCTATGCCGGTGCGTTGCAGAAGGTGCTGAACGCGCCCAAAGGCTGGGTGCTTGCAGGGGGGCTGGCGGTGCTGCTGGCAGGGGCTGTGGTGCCATTTTTCCCCACCACCTTTTTGCCACCGTTCAACGAAGGTGTGGCGCTGGTCGGCCTGCGGCTGAACCCTGGCACCACACTGGCCGAGACATCGCGCATTGGCGCGGTGGCTGAAAAAGCCCTGGTGGGCATTCCCGAGGTGGAACACGTTGGCCGCCGCTCGGGCCGCGCAGAACTGGATGAGCATGCCGAAGGCGTCCACGTCTCTGAGTTGGACCTGCGCCTGAAGCGCAGCGACCGCAGCGTGGCCGAAATTTACGCCGACATCCGCAGCCGCATCGCCAGCCTGCCGGCGGCCATCAGCATCGGCCAGCCGATCAGCCACCGCATCGACCATTTGCTGTCGGGCGTGCGCGCGCAAATCGCGATCAAGGTCTACGGCGACGACCTGGACACGCTGCGTGGCCAGGCCGAGGCGCTGCGGCAGCGGCTGTCACGCATTGGCGGTCTGGTCGATCTGGAAGTCGAAAAACAGGTGCTGACGCCACAAATCAAGGTGGCGGTCGATTACGACCGCGCACGCGGCTATGGCATGGCAGCGCCCAAATTGCTGCAAGAGCTGCAGATGCTGATCGACGGCGAGAAGGCGACGCAGATTGTGGAGGGCAGCCGCCGCTTTGACCTGGTGCTGCGCCTGCCCGAGACGGCGCGTGGCATTGAGGGCCTGCGCAACCTGCTGATCGACACACCGGCCGGGCGCATTCCGTTGTCGCAGATGGCCAGCATCGAGGAAGGCGATGGCCCCAACCAGGTCAGCCGGGACGATGGTCGCCGGCGCATCGTGCTGTCGGCCAACGCCTCAGGCCGTGCACTCAGTGAGGTGGTGGCCGACATCCGCCAAGTCACCGGCGACACCACGCTGCCGGCAGGCTACTTCATCACGCTCGGCGGGCAGTTCCAGGCGCAGGAAGAGGCCTCGCGGTTGATCGGCCTGCTGTCGCTGGCGTCTGCGGCCCTGATCTTCTTCATCCTTTATTCGCGCTACCGCTCGGCGGTGCTGGCGGCCATCATCATGGCCAACATTCCACTGGCGCTGGTGGGGGCGGTGATCGGGCTCTGGCTGTCGGGTCAACCCCTCAGTGTGGCCGCCCTGGTCGGCTTCATCACGCTGGCGGGCATTGCCATCCGCAACGGCATTCTGAAGGTCTCGCACTACGTCAACCTGTGTGCGTTTGAAGGCGAGCAGTTCAACACCAGGATGTTGGTACGCGGCTCACTGGAACGCCTGACGCCCGTGTTGATGACGGCGCTGGTGGCGGCCTTTGCGCTGGCGCCGCTGCTGTTCGAGGCCGAAATGCCGGGCACCGAGATTCTTCACCCGGTCGCCGTCGTGATCTTCTCGGGCCTCATCACCTCCACACTGCTCGACTCTTTCCTGACGCCGGCCATGGTCTGGCTGTTTGGCCGC
The DNA here is from genome assembly GCA_040384665.1 of Pseudomonadota bacterium. Classification (GTDB taxonomy): domain Bacteria; phylum Pseudomonadota; class Gammaproteobacteria; order Burkholderiales; family Burkholderiaceae_C; genus PCRC01. Next base: position 48,582 of record JAZKIY010000011.1, on the reverse strand, counting down.
CAACCCATTGAGGCGCTGGCAGCGGACTCAGGCAACGAAGCATTCTGATTGTTACCCCAACCCTTTGAAAGGAAACACCATGCCATTTCACACCATCACCTTCGCAGCGCTGCTGGCCGTCGCGTCCACCGCGTTTGCAGCGGGCAACCACGGGCACGACCACACGGCCAAACACGGCGGCATTGCGGTAGAGACCAAGCAGGCCGACCTGGAGATCGTCGCCAGGCCCGACCTGATCCAGATCTACGTGGACGACCACGGCAAACCGGTCAACCTCGACGGCGCCAAGGCCAAGGTCACGCTGCTCAACGGCACTGAAAAATCAGAGGTGGCACTGGCGCCCGCCGGCGACAAACTGGAAGCCAAAGGCGCCTTCAAGGTGGCCAAAGGCACCAAAGGCGTGGCCGTCGTCACGCTGGCGGGCAAGCCCCCGGCGACCGCGCGGTTTGAACTCAAATAACCTGCGCGCCCTTGGCCAACAGGGTGCTTGCGACTGTCGCCAAACCTTGCTTCTGATTTGATAGCTAACTTTTCAGGCTTCACTAAGGCTCAGTGCCAATTTGGCTTGAAAATTGGCCTGCACAGCCTCTGGCGGGCCTTCACGGGCCCGTGCTAAGGTCAAACCATGCCAAAAGCCATCCGCTACACCCTGCTGTCGATCCGCGATCTCGCGGTGTCGTTCGGCCCCTTCCTGCTGCTCGCTGCCGGCCTGTTGGCGCTGGCCTACTGGTGGCTCGACCCCAACCCGCCCAAGACGGTGACGCTGGCCACCGGCCCGGCGCAAAGCGCCTACGACGAGTTTGGCAAGCGCTACGCCAAAGCGCTGGCGGCCTACGGCATTGAGGTCAAGCTGCTGCCCAGCGAAGGCTCGTCCGAGAACCTGGACCTGCTGCGCAGCGGCCGTGCCGACCTGGGCTTCGTGCAGGGCGGCACGAACGACCGCAAGATGGAAGACGAAGAAGACATCGAGTCGCTCGGCAGCCTGTTTGTGGAACCCCTGTGGCTGTTCTACCGCGAAGAAGCCGCACCGAAAGACACCAAAGACCCGGGCACCTTCAAGCCCCTCAGTGGCCTGGGCCAGCTGCAGGGCCTGCGCGTCAACGTCGGCACCGCCGGCAGCGGCGTGCCCAACCTGATGGCCCGGCTGCTGGAAGCCAACCGCATCGACCAGGCCACGCTCAAGCTCAGCAACCTGTCGCAAACCCCGGCCGTCACCGCGTTTCTGGGCGGCGAGCTGGACGCGCTGGTGTTCGCCTCCGCGCCCGAGTCGCTGATGGTGCAGCTGCTGCTGCAAACCCCCGGCGTGCGCCTGATGGACTTTCCGCAAAGCGAGGCCTACGCCCGCCGCTTCCCTTTTCTGACCCCCGCGCAGTTGCCGCGCGGTGTGGTCGATCTGGCCAACGATGTGCCACCCCAAAACTTGCGGCTGGTGGCCACCACCACCGCGCTGCTGACCCGCAGCGACACCCACCCCGCCCTGCTGCAGCTGTTCTCGCAAACCGCGCAAACGCTGCACAGCGGCGCGGGCTGGTTCAACCGCGCACGCCAGTTCCCCAACATCGACAACAACGAGCTGCCGGTGGCCAAACAGGCCGACCGCACCATCAAAAACGGTGCACCGCTGATGCAGCGCTACCTGCCCTTCTGGCTGGCCAACCTGATCGACCGGATGTGGCTGGCGCTGGGTGCCATCCTGGTGCTGCTGCTGCCACTCAGCCGGGTGGTGCCACCGCTCTACAGCCTGCGGGTGCGCTCGCGGGTCTACCGCTGGTACGCGCAGCTGCGCGACATTGAAGAGCGGCTGAACGCCCAGAGCGAGGCGCCCGAGGGGCTGCTGAAGGAGATCGACGAACTCGACCGGGTGGCGGGCAACATCCACGTGCCGCTGTCGTACACCGACGAGCTGTACGCGCTGCGCAACAACATCGATCTGGTGCGCAAGCGGCTGAAGCGGGCCGAGGGTGGCGCAACCAACACCAGCCCTGCGGCAGCCCCGGCCTGAGCCAGGCTTACTTCAGCGACTTGAAGCGCACGCGTTTGGGCTTGGCACCCTCTTCGCCCAGGCGCTTCTTCTTGTCGGCTTCGTACTCCTGGTAGTTGCCGTTGAAGAACACCCACTGGCTGTCGCCCTCGGCGGCCAGGATGTGGGTGGCAATGCGGTCAAGGAACCAGCGGTCGTGGCTGATGACCATCACCGAGCCGGCAAACTCCAGCAGCGCGTCTTCCAGCGCCCGCAGGGTTTCCACGTCGAGGTCGTTCGACGGTTCATCGAGCATCAGCACGTTGCCACCGGCGATCAGTGTCTTGGCCAGGTGCAAGCGGCCACGCTCACCGCCTGACAGGCTGCCAACGCGCTTCTGCTGGTCGCCGCCGTTGAAGTTGAAGCGGCCGCAGTAGGCGCGGCTGGCCATGGTAAATTTGCCCACGGTCAGCATGTCCAGCCCGCCGGAAACGTCTTCCCACACCGTCTTTTCATTGGCCAAATCGTCGCGGTTCTGGTCCACAAAAGCCATCTTCACCGTGGAGCCGATCACCACCTCGCCGCTGTCGGGTTTTTCTTTGCCGGCAATCAGCTTGAACAGCGTCGATTTACCGGCGCCGTTCGGACCGATGATGCCAACGATGGCGCCTGCGGGCACGGCAAAACTCAGGTTGTCGATCAACAGGCGGTCACCAAACGACTTGCTGACGCCGTGGAACTCGAACACCTGGGTGCCCAGGCGCTCGGCCACGGGGATGAAGATTTCCTGGGTTTCGTTGCGCTTTTGGTATTCAAAATCGCTCAGTTCCTCGAAGCGGGCCAGACGGGCCTTGCTCTTGGCCTGGCGGGCCTTGGGGTTCTGGCGCGACCATTCCAGTTCTTTCTTCAAGGCCTTGGCGCGGGCTTCTTCGCCCTTTTGTTCGCCTTCCAGGCGGGCCTGCTTCTGGCTCAGCCAGTCGCTGTAGTTGCCCTTGTAGGGAATGCCGGAGCCGCGGTCGAGTTCCAGAATCCATTCGGCGGCGTTGTCGAGGAAGTAGCGGTCGTGGGTGATGGCCACCACGGTGCCCGAGTAGCGCTGCAGGAACTGCTCCAGCCAGTCCACCGATTCGGCGTCCAAGTGGTTGGTGGGTTCGTCGAGCAGCAGCATGTCGGGCTTGGACAGCAGCAGCCGGCACAGCGCCACGCGGCGCTTTTCACCGCCGGACAGCACGCCGATGTTGGCGTCCCAGGGCGGCAGGCGCAGCGCATCGGCGGCAATTTCCAGCTGGTGCTCGGAGTCGGTGCCGGCGGTGGCGATGATCGCCTCCAGCTCGGCCTGCTCGGCGGCCAGCGCGTCGAAGTCGGCGTCTTCTTCACCGTAGGCGGTGTAGACCTCTTCCAGGCGGGCCTTGGCGGCGTAGACCTTCTCCATCGCCGATTCCAGGCTCTCGCGCACGGTTTGGGTCGGGTCGAGCTGCGGTTCCTGTGGCAAATAGCCGATGTTCAGGCCAGCCATCGGCATGGCCTCGCCCTCGATTTCCTTGTCCAGGCCCGCCATGATCTTCAGCAGCGTGGACTTGCCGGAGCCGTTGGTGCCCAGCACGCCGATCTTGGCGCCGGGGAAAAAACTCAGGGAAATGTCTTTGAGGATGTGGCGTTTGGGCGGCACGATCTTGCCGACGCGGTTCATGGTAAAGACGTACTGGGCCATTTGAAGCTCTGCAATTCTGTGTGAGGGGAAAACGCGGATTATCCCAGCATGCGACAATGCGGGCTGTGCAGGCATCAGTGACCTGCACGTCAGCATCTTGCTGGGGCTGCGCCGCCGACCTCCGGTCTGGCAAATTGCCCACCCTGAAACCACCCGGTCTTTGACTGACGCGGTGTCCCAGACACCCCGACAGGCCGGTCCCAGGCGTCCGAGACGGGCGCTCATCCATGAACTTTGAAGAACTGAACCTGGCCCCGGCCATTGTCAAAGCTGTGCGCGAGCACGGTTACGAAACCCCCACCCCCATCCAGGCCCAGGCGATTCCCGCTGTGCTGGAAGGCCGTGACCTGTTGGGCGGCGCCCAGACCGGCACCGGCAAGACCGCCGCCTTCGTGCTGCCCATCCTGCAAATCCTGTCGGTCAACGCAGGCGTCAAGAACAAATTCGGCGGCACCGGCATCCGTGCCCTGGTGCTGACCCCCACCCGTGAACTCGCCGCGCAGGTGGAAGAGTCGGTGCGTGTGTATGGCAAGTACCTCGAACTCAGCTCCACCGTCGTCTTTGGCGGCGTTGGCATGAACCCGCAGATCAGCAAGCTGAAAAGCGGTGTGGACGTGCTGGTGGCCACCCCCGGCCGCCTGCTCGACCTGATGGGCCAGGGCAAGCTCGATTTGTCCACCGTGGAAGTGCTGGTGCTCGACGAAGCCGACCGCATGCTCGACATGGGCTTCATCCACGACGTGAAAAAAGTGCTGGCGGTGGTGCCCAAGAACAAGCAGAGCCTGCTGTTCTCAGCCACCTTCAGCGACGAGATCCGCGACCTCGCCAGCGGCCTGCTGCACGACCCGCTGCACATCCAGGTCACGCCGCGCAACACCACGGTGCAGCGCATCACCCAGGTGATCCACCCGGTGGGCCGGGGCAAGAAAAAAGCGCTGCTGGCGCACATCATCAAAGAACACAACTGGAGCCAGGTGCTGGTGTTCACCCGCACCAAGTTCGGCGCCAACAACGTGGCCGAGTTTCTGGAAAAGAACGGCATCAGCGCCATGGCGCTGCACGGCAACAAGAGCCAGGGCGCACGCACCCAGGCGCTGGCCGGCTTCAAGAGCGGTGACGTGCGCGCCCTGGTGGCCACCGACATCGCCGCCCGCGGCATTGACATCGACGAGCTGCCACACGTGGTGAACTACGAAATCCCCAACGTGTCGGAAGACTACGTGCACCGCATCGGCCGCACCGGCCGCGCCGGCAACAGCGGCGAAGCGGTGAACCTGGTGTGCCTGGACGAAGAAGGCTTCATGCAGGACATCGAGCGCTTCACCAAGCAACAGATCCCGGTTCAGACGGTGGAAGGTTTTGGTCCCGAGCCAGGCGAAAAAGCCGAGCCGCTGGCCATGGGCCGCCAGACCATCTGGGGTGGCATTGGCAAACCGCCAAGCCGCGACGTGATGCAGGCCGCCGCCAAGGCCGCCCGCACCGAAATGATGGCGCGCGTGCGCGACAACAAGGCCAGCCAGGGTGGTCGTGGTGGCAATGGTGGTGGCGGCGGTGGTGGCCGCTCCGCTGGCCCGCGCCAGGGACAGGGTCACAACGCGGCACGCCCAGATGGACACGGCCAAGGCCCACGCGGCCAGGGCCCACGTCCGCAAGGACAAGGTCCACGTGCAGACAGCCGTGGCCCGCGCCCGGATGGTGGCCAGCGCTCGTCCATTCAAGACCAACCGCCCGCCAGCTACGGCCAGTCCCGTGGTAACGGGGGCAACCAGAATGCGGTCCAGCCCGATCCACTGCGCACCAGTGTGGACAGCATGGCCGACCGCGGTCGCCGTGGCGGCCCCGGCGGGCGGGGTGGTCGTCCGGGTGGCGGTGGTGGCTTTGGCCCCCGTGGCCCAGGCAACCCGACACGCTCTTTCGGGCGCTGACGCACCACGCCGCCCGCTTGCAGGGCGGTGACCACAGACCAAAAAAGAGGGCTGGCGAATGCGATTCGCCAGCCCTCTTGTGCGCTACACCGTCCCGCCAGCGGAACGGCGCGTCAACCGAATCAACGGCTTGGTGGGGGAACGATCACCAGCGTGTCACCGCCAGTGCGGCCGCGTTGGCCGGTGGCGCCCGTATCACCCGTGTTGCCGGTGGCACCGCTGGCGCCGGTCATGCCCATGGCACCCGCCTCGCCAGGCGCGCCGGTGTTGCCAGACGAACCGGTGGCGCCGGTCGCGCCCGTGGCGCCTGCAGGGCCAGGCACCGTGATCACGGTGGGTGCGGCCACAGGGGTGCGGTCACAGGCACTGAGTGTGAAGACCGCCAGAGCGGCGGCCAATGCGATGGAATATTTCATGGAGTTGTTCCTTGGTGTGATGCCCACCCTGCCGCTGGCCAGAATGGTTGCGGCGGCGGAACAGGTCAACGCCTAAGGTACCCCGGCAGCCTGGCGCACAGCGTGGGCCTGCAAGGCCAGGCGTTCCAATCCAAAGCGCTGACTGGGTGTAGGAGAACCCGCCGTCAAACGGGCGAATGGCCATCAGGCGGTCAGAACTCGAACTTCATGCCCACGCTGTAGAGCGTTTCACCGCCGTTGCGTCCCACGCTGGCACCCAGATCGACGTCTTTCACCAGCTCGGTACGCAAGCCCATGCCCAGGGTGGGTTTCTCGTCACGTTGCACCTGCCACTCCACCTACCCGGTCACCGCGCCAAAGGCCCGCTCCCACGCCACCCCGGCGATGGGCAATGACGGCCCACCAGGCGCACGGACCAGGCCCAGGTTCATGTGCACCGCACTCCGACCGACATCGCAGCTCATGATGCCGTTCGCAAACGACGTGGGGCCGCGCTGGCCGCGTGGGTGGGTCAGCTCCAGCGCCACCGCCTGGTAACACCCGCCCGCCTGTGGCCGGGTCAGTTGGAACTTGCCTTCCAGGCCGGTGGTGGTCAGGCCTTCGGTTCGGTCGCGGGAGCCGGTGACTGTGAACTCCATACCGGTCAGCGGTACGTAGGTTGACGCCACGTTCCACACCCTGCCCCCACCTGGCTCGCGGGCGTACCAAGTTTCCACAAAGCCGGTACGGGTCGTACCCACGCCGGCATCGTCCACATTCATCGGGCGTTCCGCATGGCCAACGCCAGACAACAGAAACAGCCCCAGAAAACAGCCACTGGCAGGGGGCTGTGTGACAACAAATGCATGGAAAACGTCCTGAGAAAAAGGGTGGCCCCGACGGGGGCCCCGGGACGCGTGGCCCACACCCTACAGCCGCTGCAGCGCGCCGTCAATCAGCGCGTGCAGCGCCACCACATTGGCCGGGCCGAGCGCGGCGTTGATCTGCAGTTGCGCGGTTTTCCAGCGGCGCTGCGCCTCGGTGCGTTTCTCGCGGCCGGCGGCGGTGGCCAGCACCAGGCGGCTGCGCGCGTCGTCCCCGGCCGTCACTTCCAGCCAGCCGGCGGCCACCAGGGGCTGCAGGTTGCGCGACAGGGTGGAGGCGGTGACCTTCATTTGCGCGGCCAAATCCACCGGGCGGATCGGCCCAAGCAGCACCACGTGCGACAGCAGCGAGTACTGCGTGCCCTTCAGGCCCGACTTGCCGACCTCGGCGTCGTAGTGCTGCGTCACGCGGCGCATCAGCTGGCGCAGCTTGAGGTTGGTGCAGCCTTGCGGCTGGACGGTGGGCTCTGACGCCTGGGTGACTTTCATCGTCTTTTGATTGTAGCTACAATTGTTGTAGATACAACCGTAGGAGTTACCCGATGAGTGCTGAACAGATCCAGGCCCAGTGGCTGATGGAAGTCGAAGCGGTGCGTGCCCGCATGCTGGCCGCAGGCGGCAAGGCCGGGCTGGCCACGCCCGACATGCTGGTTGGCAAAACCGGGCTGGAGCAGATGCAGGCCATGCTCGACGGCCACTCACCCTACCCCCACATCGCTGACACGATGGATTTCGCGTTGGTGGAGATCGCCCCCGGCAAGGCGGTGTTCCAGGGCACGCCGCAGCTCAAGCACTACAACCCGCTGGGCACGGTGCACGGCGGCTGGTACGCCACGCTGCTCGATTCGGCACTCGGCTGCGCGGTGCACACCACCATGCCCGTGGGCCGGGCCTACACCACCGCCGAACTGGGGGTGAACATCGTGCGCTCGGCCTCGCACAAGTCGGGCCCGTTGCGGGCCATTGGCACGGTGCTGCACGCCGGCAAACAACTCGCCACCGCCGAGGCGCGCATCGTCGGGCCCGATGGCAAGTTGTACGCCCATGCCACCACCACCTGCCTGGTGTTTGAGTTTCCGCCGCGCAGCGCCTGAGCCATCACGGCAAAATGGGGGCATGCGACTCCTCCACACCATGCTCCGCGTGGGCAACCTCCCGCGTTCGATTGACTTCTACACCCAGGTGCTCGGCATGCAACTGCTGCGCACCTCGGACAACCCGGAGTACAAGTACGCCCTCGCCTTTCTGGGCTACGGCAGCAACCCAGACCACGCCGAGATCGAACTGACCTACAACTACGGCGTTGCGCAGTACGACATGGGCACCGCCTACGGCCACATCGCACTGGGCGTGCCCGACGCCTACGCCGCCGTTGAGAAGATCAAGGCCGCCGGCGGCAACGTCACCCGCGAAGCCGGCCCGGTGGCCGGCGGCAGCACGGTGATCGCCTTCGTGACCGACCCGGACGGCTACAAGATCGAGCTGATCCAGCGTGCCGAGGGCGCGGGTGGGCAAGGTCTGCGCTGAAAGCCATGGCGGGCAGCCGGTCCAAAGCTCCTTTTTTGATAGCTGTACCGCAAGGTTTCACTAGGGCTCAAGGCCGATTTGGCATTATTTTTGCCTGTTGGAGGCCTGCAACGCCATTTAAACGGCCCCGTCATCGCCCAAAAGCCATGCCGCGTTGATACCCCATGACCGCCTGGCCCTCCCCCGTCCGCGACCCCGAGCCGATGCTGGCCGCGGTGCACCAGGTCTGGGGCGGCAACTCGGACCTGTGGGTGTTTGGCTACGGCTCGCTGATCTGGCGGCCCGACTTTGAAGCCGCCGAACACCGGCCCGCCAAAGTGCACGGCTGGCACCGGGCGCTGAAGATGTGGAGCCGCATCAACCGCGGCTCGCCGGAATGCCCGGGCCTGGTGTTTGCGCTGCTCTCCGGCGGCAGTTGCCAGGGCGTGGCGTTCCGCATTCCCCAGAAAGACGCCCATGCGGTGCTCGACAAACTCTGGCAACGCGAGATGGTGACCGGCGTGTACGACCCGAAATGGCTCCAATGCGCCACGCCGCAAGGCCCGGTGAAGGCCCTGGCTTTCACCCTGTCGCGCCAGAGCCCCAACTACACCGGTGAACTCAGCGAGTCGCACTACCGGCAGGTGTTTTCTGCCGCCTGTGGCCGCTACGGCACCACACTGGACTACGCCAGCCAGACCTACGAGTGCCTGCTCGCGCACGGCATTGTGGACCGGCGCCTGGGCCGGCTGCTGCAGCTGGCCGAGCAGAACCGGGCTTAAACGGGGTTTAACCGCCGGTCTGGCGTGCCTGCCACAGCGCTTCGGCGGCGGCCAGCGCGTCGAGCGTGTCCACGTCGGTCACCACCCCCACGTCCTCCACCGGGATGCGCGCCACCGGCCGTGTGGTCAGCACCGAGGCCGCGCCTTCCGCCCCGCTCAGGCCCATCAACGCCGGCCCGCAGGCGGCCGAAAACCCCACCGGGTGGCCCCGCTGGCCTTCGTACAGCGGCACCACGATGTCGTAATTGGCGAGTTCCAGCGCCAGCTCCAGCAGCGTGCTGCCGCGCACCAGCGGCAAGTCGCCCGGCAAGATGAGCCAGCCGGCGGCGTGCTGGGTGGCGCGCACGGCGGCGGCGATCGAGTCGCCCATGCCGGGGTGGCCCTTGTCTTCCAGATGCCAGGGCAGACCGCTGGCCCTGACCGCGTCCAGCGTGTGCTGCAGCACCGGCTTGCCGCCGAGCAGCGCCTTGAGTTTGTAGACCTCGCCACCCGAGGCCTTGAAGCGTTCGCCCTTGCCCGACGCCAGCACGATGACGGTCGGTTTCATGACACCGTCGCCAGGCCGTTCTTCACCTGCACCAGCTGCGCCACGATGGACAGCGCCATTTCCGACGGCGTCTTGCCCCCCAGCTTGAGCCCGGCCGGGCCAATCAGCCGGGCCAGTTCGGCCTCGGTGCTGCCGTAGCGGTCGGCCATGCGCTGCTTGCGCAGGGTCTGGTTGCGCTGCGAACCTAAAGCGCCAATGTAGAAGGCCTGCGACGCCAGCGCCGCGTACAGCCCCGGGTCGTCCAGCGCGGGTTCGTGGCTCAGCGCCAGCACGGCGGTGTGCTGGTCGGGTGCGGCGGCGGCCACGGCCACGTCGGGGGTACCGGTCAGGCGGGTGATGCCGGGGCCGTCGCGTCCGGGGCCATAGCCGGGGCGCGGGTCGCAGACCAGCACGTCCATGTCGAGCTGGCGCGCCATGCCGGCCACCGCCTGGCCGAGCTGGCTGGCGCCAATCACCACCACCCGCCAGCGCGGGCCCAGGCAATGCGTCAGCGTCAGCCCGTCAAAGGCAAACCGTTCGGTGCAGGCGGCCTCGCCCTCGCCCAGCATCACCGTGCCGGTGGCCAGCGTGAGCGTGCGCGCCACTTTCTGGTGCGCCTCGGTGCGCTGCAGCAGCTCGGCGATCCAGCTGGCGTCTGCCACGGGTTCCTGCACCAGGCGCAGGTTGCCACCGCAGGGCAAGCCCTGGCGTTCGGCCTCTTCCTGTGTGAGTGCATGGATGATTTCAGACGGCAAATCGCTGCGCGCTTCCAGCTGCAGCGCCGCCCGGGTGCGGGCGATCAGGTCGTCTTCGGCGTAGCCGCCGGCACCGGAACCGCTGAACTGGCCATCGCCCCGAAACGCCAGCAAGGCCCCCGGTGGCCGGGGCGAGGTGCCCCAGGTTTCGAGCAGCGTGACCAACGTGACCGGGTGACCCTGTTGTCGCCAGGCGAGTGCGTCGGCCAGCACCCGTAAATCAAGGTTTTCCATGCCGCTTTATACCGTACGGGTCACGCGACCGAGAACGCCTGCCTATACTGGTTCAATGAACATCGCCGACCTGCGCAAAAGCTACGAGCGCGCCGAACTCAACGAATCCGCCTCCGACGCCGATCCCCTGAAGCAGTTTGCCCGCTGGCTCAACGAGGCGATCGACGGGCAACTGCCCGAACCCAACGCCATGACGCTGGCCACCGTGGGCAGCGACCTGCGACCCAGCACCCGGGTGGTGCTGGTCAAGGGCTACGACGAACGCGGCATCGTCTGGTACACCAACTACAACAGCCGCAAGGGGCAGGAACTGGCCGGCAACCCGTATGCCGCGCTGCAGTTCCACTGGGTCGAGCTGGAGCGGGTGGTGCGCATCGAAGGCGTGGTCAGCCAGGTCAGCGGCGAAGAGAGCGACGCCTACTTCCACAGCCGGCCACTCGACTCGCGCATTGGCGCCTGGGCCAGCCCGCAGAGCGAGGTGATTCCCGACCGCGGTGTGCTGGTGGCCAACGCCGCCAAATACGGTGCCCGATTTTTGCTGCAACCGCCGCGCCCGCCGCACTGGGGCGGCTACCGGCTGCAGCCCGACACCTGGCAGTTCTGGCAAGGCCGCAAGAGCCGCCTGCACGACCGGCTGCGTTACCGGCTGGACGGTGGCCAGTGGGTGCGCGAGCGGCTCGCCCCTTAACAGCGGCTCAGGCGGTGACCTTCAACCCGACAATGCCGCTGACGATCAGCGCCACACAGGCCAGCCGCGCGGCCGTGGCCGGTTCGCCAAACAGCACGATGCCCAGAATGACGGTGCCGACCGCGCCAATGCCGGTCCACACCGCGTAAGCCGTGCCCACCGGCAGCGTGCGCATGGCCACGCCCAGCAAGGCCACGCTCAGCACCATCGCCGTCACCGTGCCCACCGTGGGCCACAAGCGGGTGAAGCCCTCGGTGTACTTGAGGCCTATCGCCCAACCCACTTCCAGCACACCGGCAACCACCAGCAACACCCACGCCATGCTCAGCCTCCTGTGAAATTCGGGAACGCGGTCAGCAGCGCCATCACCGCCGAGACCGTCAGCAGCCCCAGCAGGCTGGACACCGCCACGCTGGCCGTGACCAGTTCTTCGGCCACCTGGTAGCGCTGGGAGAACAGGAACACGTTGGCGCCAATCGGCAGTGCCGCCGTGACCACCATCACCAGCAGCGTCAGGCCCGACAGGCCCAGCGCCCAGGCGATCAGTGCCAGCAGCACGGGGTGAACGACGTTCTTGACCAGCGACAGCGCCAGCGCGCCTTTGAGGTGCGGGCCAATCGCGGTGCTGGCCAGCGTCACGCCCACCAAGACCAGCGCCAGCGGGCTGAAGGCGCTGCCCAGCAGCTGCAGCGGTTTGTCCACCACCGCCGGCAGGCTGAGCCCGGTCTGCGCGAACAGCAGCCCGGCGATGATGGGCAGCGGCACCGGGTGCAGCACCGCGCTGCGGGCGGCGCGGGCCACCGTGAGCGCAATGTGGCGCGGCGTGGCCTGCCCGCCTGCGGCTTCGCGCGCCACCGCAAATTCCAGCACCAGCGTGGCCGAGGTCAGCAGCACCAGCGCGTGCACCGACACCAGGGTGAACAGCACCACCAATCCCGCCTCGCCATAGGCCAGGCCCACCAGCGGCACGCCGATCATCAGGGTGTTGCTGAAGGTGCTGGCCAGCGCCAGCACCGCCGCGCGGCGGTTGAAGCCGCGCAACACCAGGATGCTGGCAAAAATCAGCCCGGCGGCCACGAAGTAAATCGCCACCGGCCGGAAGTCCAGCTGCTCGATGTGCACCGTGCTCATGGTGCGGAACAGCAAGGCCGGCGTGAGCACCAGAAACACCAGGTTGGAGAGGTCTTTGACCGCGCTGGCCTTGATGAAACCCAGCCGCCCCGAGAGGAAGCCGATCGCGATCAGCAAAACAACCGGGATCAGTGCGTCAACAACGGGTTGGAACATGCCCCAATGCTAACGTGCCCCAACGCTCGCCCACTGCGTGTGGGTCGCTGGCCCGCCCTCAGCGCTGCGAGAGTTTTTCAAACTCGCGTGCCACCCGGTCGAGTTCGGTCACGTCAAAGATCGGGGCGGAACAGGCGCCGTTGGTGCAGAGAAACGCCGCCGCGCGGTCCATGCTCGGGTACCGCACGTCGGGGTTGGGCATGGCGCCTTCGCGCTGGTCCCACCACTCGATGCGGCGGTAGACCGCGGGCTTGGCCAGTGCGGCACGGAAGAGCGCGGCGGCGGCCGGGTCTTTTTTGGCGCCGACCACGGTGATGTGGGTCGGGTCGCTGCCCAGCTCCGCCGCGGCCTGGAGGATGCCGGGATCGGTGTTGCGCAACAGGGCGACCTGCGCCGTGGCGATGTAGGGCATCGCGTGTTCGGCCAGCCGCTGGTACTTTTTGTTGCCGCTGTAGCGCGCCAGGGCGTTGCCGAAACGCACGGTGGCGATGTTCTCGTCGAGCACGGTTTTCGGCTTCAGCACCGCCTTGGCGCTGTAGGGCGAGGTGGCGAAACCGGGTTGTTGGGGCACACGGAAACGCTGGTCGATGAAGTCGGCGGCGCGCTGTGCATGGGCCAGCCAGGCGCGGTCGCCGGTGGCTTCGTAAATGGCCAGCAAGGCGCGGCCCATGGCCAGGGTGTCCTCCAGGTAGGGGCCGTGGCTGTCGCGGGCGGCGTGGCGGAAGCCGCCGCCGGGCAGGCTGCGGTTGGCGATGACCCAGCGCGTGGCGGTGATGGCTTCGCTCAAATAGCGGGGCTCGCCGGTGGCGGCGTAGGCGGTGGCGAGTGCGTGGATGACCCAGCCGTTTTCGCGCGCATAGAGGTTTTTGTCCACCGCGGGGGTGCCGAGCGCGCGGCGGCCGGCATCGTTCAACGCGAAGTACGACTCGCTGTGCTGGCCCTTGACCAGGTCGGCGTCCTGGCTGACGTAGAACACGCCTTCCGGCGAGGTGAGAAAGGTGCGAAGGTAGCGGTGGATGGCCTCAAACGCCTGCTTGTGGCGCGGCTCGCCGAAGCGGGCCCAGGCCAGCGCGTACAGCCGCAGCGCGTCGGCCTGCGACTGGATGATTTTCTCGAAGTGGATGTGTTGCCAGTCGTTGTCGGTCGAGTACTGGTAGATGCCACCCCACACCGGGTCGATCAGGCCCAGCGCGCCGTCCAGCGTCTGGCGCGCCATCAGCCCGGCTTTGGCATCGCCTTGTGAGGCGCGCAGCAGGCCGTACTCCACCGTGTCGCGGTCGATGTACTTCTGGTTCTGGTTCAGGCCGCCGAGCACCGGGTCGTGTGTCTCCACATAGCGTTTCTGCAGTGCGTCACGCACCTCGGCCGACAGGCTGACGCTGGTGGCGAATGCGGTGACGGGCTGGCTGTCGAGGTACTCGATCGGGCTCGGGTCCTTGATGATGCCTTCCAGGATGGAGCCGAGCACCTGCGGCGGCATGAAGCCCCGGCGTTTGACGATCTCCTGGCCGGTGGCGTCGAACACCACGGTGGCGGGCCAGCCGTAGTTTTCGTAGCGGCGGGCGATCTCGGGGTGGGCGTCGGAATTCACCTTGACCGCGATGTAGCGCTCGCGGATCAGCTTTTGCACGGTCGGGTCGGTGTAGGTCTTCGCGTCCATCACGTGGCACCAATGGCACCACACGGCTTCCACGTCGAGCAGGATGAACTTGTTCTCGCGTTTGGCGCGCTCGAAGTGCGCGTCAGACCAGGGCAGCCACTGGATCTTGGAAGGCGCTGCGGCCTGCACGGGCCAAGACAACACGGCCAAGGTGGCCAGCCAGCAGAGCAAAAAACGTCGCAACATGGGGGGCTTTCAGGAATCGCTGTCGTCGGTTTCGTCCACCTGCACCGCACTGACCATCTGCTCGTTGACCCAGGTCCGGAGCAGGGTGGCGGCGCGCAGCGCGGCGGTGTCGTCGCCGACCCAGCGGGCCAGGCCTTCGCAGATGCCGGCAAACGGCACGCCCCGCGCCACCGCGTCCAGCGCCCAGGCTTCGTCGTCGGGGAGGCGGCGGAAACGGGGTGTCAGGTCGCGGCGCCAGATGCACCAGGGCGCGGCCCGGCGGGCGCGTTTGGGTTTCAAAGCGGGCGTGCTGTCCCGCGCCTGGAACAGGTCGGGGGCGTTCCAGGCCAGTTCCAGCCGCTGCACCGAGGCGTGCAGCGTGAAGCGCAGGCCAGGCCAGTGTGCGGGCGGCACAGCGGCCAGGGCTTCAAAGCCCAGCACCGCGTCGTCGGCCGCGTCAAAACACAGGCCAATGGCCCACTCAAACCGCGCGATCTCCGCAAAGACCGGGCGGCGGCTGAACGGTGGCGTGGTGGCGAGGTGGTCGGCCAGCTGGCCACCGTACCAGCGCAGGTTGGGCGTGCGCGACGGGTGGGCGGCGATGAAGCTGCGGCAGAGCCGGTCAAACACCGCGTCGCCGGCCACGGCTTTCAGGGTGTCGAATTCGCTGCCCAGCGCCTCAATCAGGCGCAGCCGGTAGCCTTCGGCATAGATCGACAAACGCTGGTCGGCGCTGACCCGGGCGGTGCCAACCACATGGCGGGTGACCTGCTGCAGGCTGTGCCCGTTGGTGACCAGCACATGGTGCTGGACGTCGCGCTGCAGCTTGCGCAGCGTGCTGGTGGTGTGGCCGGCCATCAGGCCGCCCGGCGCAGCAGCGCGGCTTCGCCAATGGCGCGGGCGTGGTCCAGCTCGGCCACCAGTTCGGCCAATGGGGGAATCTTGTCGTCGCGCTCGATCATCGTGGCCACCGGGCCGAAGCGGCGCACGGCGGCGGCGTACAGGTCCCACACCGCATCGATCACCGGGGCGTCGTGGGTGTCAACGATGTAGTCGCCGCAGTTGTCGTGCCCGGCCAGGTGGAACTGCTGCACCCGCTTGGCGGGAATGCGCTCCAGGTAGGTGTGCGCGTCAAAGCCGTGGTTGAAGGCGCTGACGTAGATGTTGTTGATGTCGAGCAGTATCTGGCAGTCGGCCTCTTCGGCAATGGCGGCAATGAACTGCCACTCGTCCATCTCCGAGCTGCTGTAGGTCAGGTAGCTGGACACGTTCTCCAACAGGATTTGCCGGCCCAGATAGTCTTGCACCTGCGCCACCCGGTTGGCCACGTGGCGCACCGCCTCGGTGGTGTAGGGCAGCGGCATCAGGTCGTGCAGGTTCTGTTTCTCAATCCCGGTCCAGCAGAGGTGGTCAGAGACCCAGGCGGGTTCGATGCGCTTGGCCAATGCCTTGAGCTGCTTCAGGTAGGTGGTGTCGATCGGGTCGGTGCTGCCAATCGACATGGAGACACCGTGCAGCACCACCGGGTAACGCTCGCGGACACGTTCCAGCATCTTCAGCGGTTTGCCGCCCGGCACCAGGTAGTTTTCAGAGACCGCCTCAAACCAGTCGACCTGCGGGTTGCCCGCAAAGATCTCTTCGTAGTGCGTGGTGCGCAGGCCCAGGCCGTAGCCCAGTTCAGGCCACGTGCTGGCATTGGTTGTGGGAGAAGACGTCATTGAAAACCGGCTGGCAAAGTAAAAACTGCCCCTGCAGTCGCCTGAAGGGGCAGCTCAGTGCCAGAAAGTGGATTACTTCTTGGCAGCGGCTTGTGCTTTGTCGCAATCGGCCTTGGTCATCGAGGAGACGCCGGTGCCCTTGCAAGCGTTTTGGCCTTTGCAAGCGCTTTTGGCGGTCTTGCACTCGCTGGTGCCCTTGCAGGCGTTCACGCCGGTGCAGGCGACTTTGGCGTCTTGTGCGGCAACGGTGGTCACGCCAGCGGACATGGCGAACAGGCCGGCAGCGGCGGAAGCGATGGCGAGGCCTTTAACGATTTTCGAGCTCATGTGTAGTACTCCTTCGGTGTGTGAATGTTGAAACAGCAGCATGGACAAATTCAAGCATCTGCCTGACCGCTGAACCAGTTTACGCAGGCGTTTTCTTAGCAGATTCAGTTACTTGTTCATAACTGTAACAACTGAAGACCCAACCCAGAGCTATGTCTGTCGGGGCGGCAGATTCTTACTGCCGCGTTACCTAAATTTTCAGAATGACGCCTGCAGACCCACTTTCAGGCCCCTTCCGGGCAGCGGCGACTTGCCCGGCGCGGTCTGCGTCAGGATGGAGCTGGCGCTGTAGGCCAGCTCGTTGGTCAGGTTGTCGAGCCGGGCAAACCACAGCAGGTGGCTCGGTCCCACCTTGGTTGTGTAGGTCACAGCGGCATTGAGCAGGGTGTAGCCGCCGGTGGGCTGTTCACCGCTGGGCACCCGGTTTTGGCCTTCTGCCCGGGTCACACCCAGGCGGCCGCCCCAGGGGCCACTGGCCACCACCAGCGCCGTGCCGAGCCGCACCGGGGCGATGCGCGGCAAGGGCTGGCCGGTGTTGGCGTTGGTGGCGCGCACCAGGTCGCCGCTGAGTTCCAGGTCCACCGTGGCGGCGCTTTGCAGCAGCCGAACGCTGCCGCTGGCCTCCAGTCCGCGAAAACGCGCGGGCACGCCCTGGTAGGCGAACTCGGGCAAGGCGTCGGCCGGGTTGGCCGGGTTCGATTCGCCGTCCGCGCCACGGGTGTTGCCGGTGGACTCCAGGCTGATGAAGTTCTTGAAGCGGTTGGCAAACGCGTTCACGGCGAAGCGGTTGGCGCCCGACTTCCACGCCAGGCCGATGTCCAGGTTGGTGGACTTTTCCTTGCCCAGGGCGCTGTTGCCCACCTCGTAGGCGGCGGTGGCGATGTGCGGGCCGTTGGCAAACAGCTCGTGGTCTTTCGGGGCCCGCTCGGTGGACGCCAGGTTGGCGGTGAAGTCCCACCCGGGCGACAGCTTGACCAGCGCGCCCAGCGCAAAACTGCGCGGGTTGAACTCCCGGCCGCCAACCTCAAAGCGGTCCAGCGCCGGGTTGCCGAGCGACGCCACGCGGACCGACTCGGCCCGTGCGCCAAAGCTGAGCTTGCCCCAGCCGGTGGCCAGTTCCTCGTGCGCAAACAGCGCGCGCTGCCGGGTGCGCGAGAACGGCGCGAAGGCCTCTTCGCCGTCGGCCGCAAAACGGTTGTTGTCAATCTGCAGGCCCAGCACACCGTCGAGCGCGCCCCACTGGGTTTGCCGCGCCTCCAGGCGCAGGTCGTTGCCGCGGTTGGTGAACAGCGTGCCCAGCTCGGCGCCTTCAAACTCGCCGTGCCGGTAGTCGGTGTGGCTGCCCTGCAGCTTGACCGACTGGAACGGCCCGCTCAGGCCCCGCAGCTCGCCCTGCAGCGCGGTGCGACGGCTCTTCAGGTTGATCGTCACCTCGTCTTCGGCCACGGTGCCATAGACGCTGTTGAAGCTGTTGGTGGAGAGGCCCAGGTAACCCTTGTCGAACAGCAGCGTGCCGCCCACCGCAAGGCCGTCGCTGTCGGCGGCGGAGTTGCAGATGCGGCGCGCCAGCGACGGCGAGCCCGGGCGGCTGCAGGCCAGGTCCACCGGGGCGCGGGTGTCGTCGGTGGCGCGCTTGAAGGCGTCCACGTGCAGGTTGAACTTGTCGGTGCCGGTTTCCAGCAGCGCACTGCCACCGCGTTCGCGCTCGGCCCCGCCGTAGCGCAGCTGCGCCCGTCCGGTGACGCCGCCTTCGGCGCCAAACAGCGGCTCGCCGTGGATGCGGTGGTCGATCACATTGACCACCCCGCCGACCGCGCTGCCGCCGTACTGCAGCGCGCCGGGGCCACGCAGCACCTCGATGCGCTCCACCACCAGCGGGTCCACCGGCACCGCGTGGTCAAAGCTCAGGCCAGAGGCGTCGATGCTGGCGCCGCTGTTTTGCAGGATGCGGATGCGGTCGCCGTCCAGCCCACGGACGATGGGCCGGCTGGCGTTGGGGCCAAAGTAGGTGCTGGACACGCCGGGCAGGCCGTCCAGCGTTTCGCCGATGGTGGTTTTCTGGCGCAGCAACAAGGCGTCGCCACTGAGCTGGGTGGCCGGGGCGGTCAGCTCGGTGCTGCCGAGCGGGTTGCCGGTGACAGTGACTTCAGACAGCGCCGCGCCACTTTGGGCCAGCGCGGGGCCGCAGGCGGCCGAGAACACGGCAACGCCAATGGCGCTGCGGGAGAAAAAGGGGTTCATGAACAATTCCGATGAATCAAAGACACCACCGCACGCGCTGGCACAGCGGCCAGCGCACACGGTGGACTACAGGGGATTCAGCGGAAGTTGGGCGGGCCGCGCGCGTCGAACAGCGCGGCCCAGCGGGCGGTGGCTTCACCGGTGAAACGGTGCAGCGCCCAGCTGCTCAGCACCACGGGCAGCGCCAGCGCCGGGAGCGTGGGCAAGGCGTCGCAGTGGCCGGCAGCGTCGAGCAAACGGCAGTCGGCGCCGGGGTTGTGGCTGCCCATCAAGGTGGCCAGCAGCTCGGCCAGCCCGCCATGGTCATGTCCATGGTCATCCACATGACCATGGTCGTGCGCAGCCGCCAGCGTGTGCACACCGGGTGCGTGCACCACGCCGTGCACCTGCGCATAGCCCTGCCACAGCACCAGGCTCAGCGCCCAGGCGAGCCACAGCGCGAGCGTGGGCAGGCGCAAAGCGGCGGGCATGGTGCGGGTGTGCATGGCAGCGATGTTAAAGGGTCAGCGCGCGTTCACCGCGTCGGTGATGCGGTAGTACAGGCCTTGCGGGTCGTCCGCCAGCACGGCGAATTCGCCCTCCACCACCACCGGCTCCAGCGAGTAACGGATCGGCGTTTTGGTGCGCACTTCCACCATGCTCTCCGGCCCGCCAGGCAGGCAGAACGAGCAGCTCATGGGCACCGAGGTCAGCAAAAAGTGGCGCTGCTTCTCGCCCGGCTCCAGCGGCATCATGAAGCCCTGCACCCGCTGGGTCTTGCGGTTGAGCGCCAGCACCGGCGCGGTGAACTCCGGCAGGATGCGGTTCTTCACGACCCTGGTTTTCACCGTGGTCAGGGTGGACCAGGGCACCACGTCGGCCCGCTCGGGCAGCGGCGCGAACGGGCTGTTGGGGCTGTGCACACCGGGGCCGGTGCCGGCCACGCCGTCGATGCTGCCCAACGGCGGGTTGACCACGCTACCGCTGGCGGCGGGTTTGGCATTTTTCACCGTACCCGGAGGCAACGGCGACGTCAGTTGGGCCAGCACCGGGCCGGCCAACACCATTGCCAGCAGCAGGGACCAACGGCGAGAAGACAAGCATGTCATGGGGGTCTCCGTGGGGTTCAGTGTTCGTGGCGCATGCCGCAGTATTTGCCAATTCCCAAGCCCTTGCAGGCGGCTTGCAGCTGTTTGCCGCAGTCGTCGTGCTTCTTGCCAGCGGCCAGGCACTGGGCGGCGGCTTCGTGCGCGGCGGCCATGGCACGGTGGCGCTCGATGTCTTTCTGCGTGTCGGCGTCCAGCGCAGCCCAGGCGGAAGTTACTCCCAAAAGAATAGCAAACAAAGCAGGTTTCACTAAGGCTGAGCGGTGATTTGGCATAAAAATCTCTCTGGAAAGTCAAAAACGGGTCAAAAACAGGGCTGGAGGGGCTCAAACCGGGTTCAGCAGCTCGGCCACGTCCACCCGGTAGGCCTGCCAGGCGGGCAGCAGCGCCGCCAGCGTGGCCACGCCAAAGGCCCACACCGGCACCCACAGCTCGTCGGCCAGCAGCAGCGCGCCACCGAGGCCCATGGCTTGATCGCTTGGCATCAACCAGCCTAGCAGGCTTGTCAAGCCATGGCCCAGCAGCAGCCCCAGCACGGTGGCCAGCAGCGCCAGCCACCACGCCTCGGCCAACAGCAGCGCGGCCACGCGCCGGGGTGGCGCGCCCAGCATGCGCAGCATGGCGAGGTCGGCCCGGCGCTCGCGCACCGCGTGCCACAGCGCAATGAACACGCTCAGCGAGGCCACCGCCAGCAGCACGGCGCCAAAGCCGCGCAGCAAATCACTGCCCACACCCACCAGCCGCAGCAAACGGGTGACTTCCACCGCCGGGGCGGCGGCCTGCATCGGCGTGGTGGTGTTCACAAAACGCGGGAAGCTCACCGCCGCCAGCGGGCTTTTGTAGCGGATCAGCGCCAGCGTGACCTCGCGCTCGGCGGCCAACGCGGCGCGGTCTTCGTCGTCTTGGGCCATGTCACCTTCGTGCACCGCCCAGACGGACTCCAGGCTGGTCAGCACCAACCTGTCCAACACGCAGCCGCAGGGCGCCAACACACCACTCACCGTGTAGGGCTGGTTGCCGTGCAGGTGGCCACCACCGCCCAGGCCGTGCGAGCCGACGAACTGGTCGCCCACCTTCAAAGTCGGTGCGCCGTTTTTGGCTTGCGCCACGTTTGCGCCGAGCACCGCCTGCAGCGGCGCAGCCCACAGCCCGCCCTGCGCCAAGGTGGCGCCGTAGTGCAACACATAGGCCGGTGTGGTGCCCACAATGCGGTGGCCACGCCAGCTGTCGCCCAGGCTGAGGGGGATGAGTTCGGCCACCTGCGGGTGGGCTTGCAGCGCCTTCACGTCGGCCAATGCGATGTTGCCGGGCGGCACGTCGATGTGGAACACCCCGGCCAGGATCAGCTGCAGCGGGCTGCCCTTGGCGCCCACCACCACGTCGATGCCGGCGAGGTCGCGCTCAAAAGCGCGGTCTACCTGCGCGCGGGTCAGCAGCACCACGGTGATGGACGCCAGCGCCAGCGCCAGCAGCAGCACATTGAGGCCAGCCGCCAGCGGCCGGGAAGCCAGGTACTTCCATGACAGTGCTACGGTATTCATAGCTGGACCGCCAGTTTTCACTAGGGCTCCCTGCCGATTTGGCTTGAAATTTCCTCTGTGGAGGCAGTTTCAAGCGTCACAACAGCCGCGTCAGGCCACGCCCGCAGCACACGCGCGTCGTGGGTGGCCACCACCAGTGTGGCGCCGCAGCGCTGGGCGCTCATCCGCAGCAGCGCCAGGCTGGCGGCTGCTGCCGTGTCGTCCAGGCTGGCGGTGGGTTCGTCGGCCAGCAGTACACGCGGGCGGCGCAGCACCGCGCGGGCCAGCGCGACCCGCTGCGCCTGCCCGCCCGAGAGCGCGTGCGGCTTGCGCTGGGCCAGCGCAGAGAGGTCGAGCGCGGCCAGGGTGTCGGCAATCGCTTGCTGGTCCACCGGCTGCCCTGCGGCGTAGTAGGCCAGCGCCAGGTTGTCTTGTACTGTCAGGGCCTCGCTCAGGTGCAGCTGTTGCGGCAGCAGGCCCAGCGCCTGGGCGCGCCAGGCGTCGCGCGCGGCCGGGGGCAAGTCGGCCAGCGGCTGGCCGGCCACCGCCACGGCCCCGCTGGTGGCGCTGCGCAGGCCGGCCACCAGCGCCAGCCAGGTGGACTTGCCGCTGCCGGAGTTGCCACGCAGCAGCAGCGTGCCGCCCTGGGGCACGGCCACGTCGGGAAAAGTCAGGGCCGGGCCATTGGCATAGCGGTAGGCCAGCGCGCGGGTCGAGATCAAACCGGTGGCTCCAGGCTCAGGCCTTCACGCGGTCGGCAAAGGTCTTGCGGAACTTGGCGACCTTGGGGCCGGCCACCGCCACGCAGTAGCCCTGGTAAGGGTTGCGCTCGAAATAATCCTGATGGTAGGCCTCGGCGGCGGTGTAGCTTTGCAAAGCGCACACTTCGGTGACGATGGGCCGGCCGTAGACCTTGCTCGCGTCCAGCTCGCGCACAAAGGCCTCGGCCTCGGCCAGTTGCTCGGGCGTGGTGGTGTAGATGCCGCTGCGGTACTGGGTGCCGGCGTCGTTGCCCTGGCGGTTCAGGGTGGTCGGGTCGTGCACCAGGTAGAAAATTTCCAGCAGCTCGCGCAGCGTGATCTGGGTGGTGTCGTATTCCAGCTTCACTACCTCGTTGTGGCCGGTGCTGCCGCTGCAAACCTGTTCGTAGGTCGGGTTCTGGGTGTGGCCGTTGGCATAGCCCGACTCCACGTCGGTCACGCCGCGCACTTTGACGAAGACCGCCTCGGTGCACCAGAAGCAGCCGCCGCCGAGAATGATGGTTTCTGTTGTCATAGGGTTTCCTTGAATCGCCAAACCGGGAATCGGTTCCCACTTTAGTGCGTTTGTGGGTCCTGATCTTTCAGGCCGGAGGTGCGTCGCCTTCGCGCACCGCGTCCAGAAAAGCGCCCATTGCCACGTGGCTGCGCGCGGTTTTCCACAAGCAATGGGTATCGTACGGCGCATTGGCCGTGGCCAGCGGCACAAAGACCGCGCCCGGCACGGCCGACTGGCGCAGCGCCTGCGGCACCAGCGCCACCCCCAGCCCCTGCGACACCAGCGACACCACGCTCAGCCAGTGGCGCAGCGCGTAGCGGATCTCGGGCACAAAACCCGCGTCGGTGCACAGCGCCACGATGCGGGCGTGGTAGTCGGCCGACACCGCGGGCGAGATGCAGGCCAGCGGCTCGCCCTGCAACGCCGACAGCGCCAGCACCGGCGCCCCGGCCAGCGCATGCCCGGCGGGCAGGCAGGCCACAAAAGGCTGGCTCACCACCAGAATTTGCGACAGCCCCGGCGGCACGCGGGTGGTGTGCACAAACCCCACGTCGAGCCGTTCGTGCGCCAGCTCCACCAGCTGGTCGCTGGAACTCAGCTCGGTCAGGGTGAGGCGCAGTTGGGGGTGTGTGGCCTGGAAGCGCTGCAGCAACGCCGGCAGGCCGCAGTACAGCATGGTGCCGACAAAACCCACCTGCAGGCTGCCGGCCAGGCCGTCGGCCACGTCGCGCGCATGGCGGGCGGCGTGCTGCGCCTTCTCCAGCAGCGCACGCGCCTCTGGCACAAAGGCACGGCCGGCTTCGGTGAGCTGCACCGCTTTGCTGTTGCGGGTGAACAGCTGCGCGCCGACCGAGGCTTCGAGCTGCTGGATGTTGGTGGACAGCGGCGGCTGCGAGATGGCCAGGCGCCGCGCGGCCCGGCCAAAGTGCAGCTCGTCGGCCAGCACCAGGAAGTAACGCAGGTGGCGGAATTCCATGAATACGAATTTTGTATTGTTGAATTGGTATTCAATATTAGACAGCTATTCATGATTCGCCAACAATAGGCCCCCAACAACCCCCTCACCACCGGAGACGCGCCATGAAGGCCAAGTTCAATTGGGAAGACCCGTTTTTGCTGTCGCAACAGCTCAGCGACGACGAACGCGCTGTGGTGGAAGCGGCCCACACCTTTTGCCAGGAGAAGCTGCAAACCCGCGTGCTGATGGCCGCACGCCATGAAAAGTTTGACCGCGAGATCATGAACGAAGCCGGGGCCATGGGCTTTCTGGGTTCCACCATCGAAGGCTATGGCTGCGCCGGCCTGGGCTACGTGGCCTACGGCCTGATTGCCCGCGAGGTGGAGCGGGTGGACAGCGGCTACCGCAGCGCCATCAGCGTGCAAAGCTCGCTGGTGATGCACCCCATCAACGCCTACGGCAGCGAAGCGCAGAAGCAGAAGTATTTGCCCAAGCTCGCCACCGGAGAATGGGTCGGCTGCTTTGGCCTGACCGAACCCAACCACGGCTCTGACCCCGGCAGCATGCTGACGCGGGCCAAGCCGGTGGACGGGGGTTTTCAGCTCAAGGGCAGCAAGATGTGGATCACCAACAGCCCGATTGCCGACATCTTCGTCGTCTGGGCCAAGCTGGCCGACCCCGACGGCAAGGTGGGCGGGCAGGAGTGCATCCGCGGCTTTGTGCTGGAAAAAGGCATGAAAGGCCTGAGCGCCCCGAAGATCGAAGGCAAGATGAGTTTGCGCGCCAGCATCACCGGCGAAATTGTGATGGACGACGTGTTTGTGCCCGAAGCCAACCTGCTGCCCAACGTGGCCGGCCTGAAAGGCCCGTTTGGCTGTTTGAACAAAGCCCGCTACGGCATTGCCTGGGGCGCACTGGGCGCGGCCGAAGACTGCTGGCACCGCGCCCGCCAGTACACCCTGGACCGCATCCAGTTTGGCCGCCCACTGGCGCAAACCCAACTGATTCAGAAAAAACTGGCCGACATGCAAACCGAAATCGCACTCGGCCTGCAAGGCTGCCTGCGCGTGGGCCGCCTGATGGACGAAGGCCAAGACCAGCCCGAGATGGTGAGCCTGATCAAACGCAACAGCTGCGGCAAAGCGCTGGACATTGCCCGCCTGGCCCGCGACATGCACGGCGGCAACGGCATCCACGACGAATACCACGTGATCCGCCACATGATCAACCTGGAAACCGTGAACACCTACGAAGGCACACATGACGTGCATGCGCTGATTCTGGGTAGGGCGCAGACGGGGTTGCAGGCGTTTTATTGACGAACCATCTATAAACTCTTTGCTCAGCTTTCCAATATTGGCTCTCAAGTTATGGATTTCGATGAACTTTGCCAGCTTGTGGAGAAGCACTGCAAAGCATTACTTCAGCACAAAGGCGAAATCTACTTTGGGAGTCAAAGTGCACTTTCAAACCCCAACGGGATAGCTCTTGTTGGCCTCAACCCAGGCGGGACAGGTCTTGACACCCTTAGTCAAGATTTAGTGCATTGGGAGAAAAGTCAACAAAGGGTCGACTCGGTTGCATACCTCGATATGTGCTGGCACGAACCTTTTTTCTCTGAAAGACGAACGTGCGAAAGGTGCTGCTCCTCACTGGAAGACCCTGAACTTGGTCATGTTCATTTGCAGCCCCATCAAAAGAGAGTGCTGCAAATTTCCAGGTCGGTTGGATTTGATTTACGTTCGTCGCTAGCATTCAACGCGATTTGGTTACAGACAAAAGATGCCGAGGCTCTGGTCGATTTACTCGACAAGTTGCACCTAGACTCCATGCAATCAGTGTTCTGCACATACTTTTTTCGATTCTTCCGAGAGTTTTTTGACAAGTGCAATACGCGGCTTGTCATCTGCTTGGGTAACGGTGAAGAAGAAAGCTCCTTTGCTCTATTCAGAGATGCCTTAGCGGTTCCAAGCAAAGAGGTTCGTTGGGTTGGAAACAACTACAAAGACGGTAAATATTTCGTACATGAAGGAAGCAACAAAGTTGTTTACTTTGGAGTGCCACATCCTAGTAGGCACGCCTTTTCTGACGTCGGCTTGCAAAAGCTCAAACAGCTTTGGCTCGAAGTCAAATCGACCTCGCTTCAACACTGAACACCACATAAGAACGAAGGCTACCTAATGAAACGCTGGTGGAAATGGGCCATCGCCGCCCTGCTCCTGGCCCTGCTCGCCGCAGGCGTCCTCCGCGCCCTCTCTGGCCGCAAAGTCCAACAGGCCGCTTTGGCCGCCAACACCCAAGCCCAAACCGTGGTGGAACTCACCCCGGCAGACCTGGTGGCCGCCACCGAGCGGGCCTTGCAGGTGGGTGTGCCCATTTCGGGCACGGTGCGGGCGGTGAACTCGGCCGTGGTGAAGGCCCGTGTGGCGGGTGAGGTGCAGGCGCTGGTGGTACGCGAGGGCGACGCGGTGAAGGCGGGCCAGGTGGTGGCGCGCATTGAGCCGAGCGAATACCAGGCGCGCCAGCGGCAGGCGCAACAGCAGGCGGACGCGGCCAAGGCGCAAGTAACGATGGCGCAGCGCCAGCTGGACAACAACCAGGCGCTGGTGAAGCAGGGCTTTATTTCCAGCACCGCGCTGGACACGTCCCTGGCCAGCCTGGCGGGCGCACAGGCCACTTACCAGGCGGCGGTGGCGGCGGTGGACATTGCCCGCAAGGCCATGACAGACAGCGTGCTGCTGGCGCCCATGGCGGGCCTGGTGGCGCAGCGGCTGGTGCAACCCGGTGAACGGGTGGGCGTAGACACGCGCATCGTGGAAATTGTTGACCTGCGGCAACTGGAGCTGGAGGCCACGCTGAGCGCCAGCGACGCGCTGGACGTGCGGGTGGGCCAAAGCGCTGTGCTGCAGCTGGATACCGACAGCAATAAAACCCCGCGCACCCTCACGGCCAAGGTGGCGCGCATCAACCCCACGGTGCAGGCGGGCAGCCGCAGCGTGGTGGTGTACCTGGCCCTGCCCGCCACCGAAGGGCTGCGCCAGGGCACGTTTTTGCAGGGCGTGCTGGGCACGGGTGAAGCCACTGCGCTGGCCGTGCCGGCAACAGCGGTGCGCACCGACAAGCCCGCGCCCTATGTGCAGGTGGTGCAAAACAACCAGGTCGCCCACCTGCCGGTGACCACCGGGCAGAGCGGGGAACAGGCGGGCGAGCGCTATGTGGCGGTGACTGGCCTGCCAGCGGGCACGCAGGTGGTGCGCGGCTCTTTGGGGCCGCTACGAGAGGGCACACAAGTCAAGCTGACGATGCAGACCCCCACGCTCCCCACTCCGTGTGGTTCGCTGCCCCCCGAGGGGGCCGTGCCTTGCTTGGGGCGGCCCGGCGCTGCGGCGTCTTCCGCTAACGCCGCGCCCGCCAGCACCCCGGCGCGCTGAGCCATGTGGTTCACACAGGTCAGTCTGAAGAACCCGGTCTTTGCGACCATGGTGATGCTCGCGCTGGTGGTGCTGGGCATGTTCTCTTACCAGCGGCTGCAGGTAGACCAGTTCCCCAACATCGACTTCCCGGTGGTCGTCATCACCACCACCTACCCCGGTGCCTCGCCAGAGATTGTGGAGAGCGAGGTGACCAAGAAGGTGGAAGAAGGCGTGAACGCGATTGCGGGCATCAACGCGCTGACCTCGCGCAGCTACGAGAACCAGTCGGTGGTGATTGTGGAGTTCCAGCTCTCGGTGGATGGGCGCAAGGCGGCCGAAGACGTGCGCGAACGCATTGCCGCCATCCGCCCCACCTTCCGCGACGAGGTAGACGAACCGCGTGTGCTGCGGTTTGACCCGGCGAGCCGGGCGATCTGGTCTGTGGCGGTACTGCCGGCTGACAAAGGCGCACAGGTAGGCATGACGCCGGTAGAGCTGACCAGCTGGGCCGACCAGGTGCTGAAGAAGCGCTTGGAAAACGTGCGTGGCGTCGGCTCTGTCACGCTGGTGGGGGGCACCAAACGCGAGATCAACATCTACCTGAACCCGCAGGTCATGGAGGCGCTGGGCGTCACCGCCGAGCAGGTGGCCAACGCGGTGCGCAACGAGAACCAAGACCTGCCGGTGGGCGCGGTGCGTTCGCTGGAGCAAGAGCGGGTGGTGCAGGTGGTCTCGCGCATGGTGCGGCCCGAAGACTTCAACCGCATCGTGGTGGCCAAGCGCGGCACGGCGGCGCCCATCCGGCTGGACCAGGTGGCCCGCGTGGCCGACGGCGCGCAAGAGGTGGAGAGCCTGGCGCTCTACAACGGCCAGCGCACGCTGGTGCTGCAGGTGCAAAAGACGCAAGACGACAACACCATTGCCGTCACCGACGGGCTGAAGAAAGCCATTGCCGACATCGCACCCCAGCTCCCACCGGGCGTGCGGCTGGAACCGATCAGCGATGGCTCGCGCCCCATTCGCATTGCGGTGGACAACGTGCGCCGCACACTCATTGAGGGCGCGCTGCTGACGGTGTTGATTGTGTTTTTGTTCCTCAACTCGTGGCGCT
Organism: Pseudomonadota bacterium; assembly: GCA_040384665.1. Lineage (GTDB taxonomy): Bacteria > Pseudomonadota > Gammaproteobacteria > Burkholderiales > Burkholderiaceae_C > PCRC01. The sequence goes on along the minus strand of JAZKIY010000011.1, from coordinate 20,474 downwards.
CCACCGTCATCACCGGGCTGACATTGCCGATTGCCATCATTGGCACGTTTTTGTTCATGTACATGTTCGGCTTCACGGTGAACATGATCACGCTGATGGCGCTCAGCCTGTGTGTGGGTCTGCTGATCGACGACGCGATTGTGGTGCGCGAGAACATCGTGCGGCATGTGCAAATGGGCAAGACGCCCTATGCGGCGGCGATGGAGGGCACGCAGGAGATTGGCCTGGCGGTGCTGGCTACCACGTTCTCCATCGTGGCGGTGTTTTTGCCGATTGGCTTCATGGGCGGCATCATCGGCAAGTTCTTCCACGAGTTCGGCATCACCATCGTCGCGGCGGTGCTGATCTCGATGTTCGTCAGCTTCACGCTGGACCCGATGCTCTCGAGCGTTTGGCACGACCCGGCCATAGACCAGCATGGCAAACACGGTCCGCCCGTCACCTGGTACGACAAAACGATTGGCCGCGTCACTGGCGCGTTTGACCGGGGCACCGAGCGTTTGTCCGACGGGTACCAGCGGCTGCTGCGCTGGTCGCTCGGGCACAAGCTGTTGACGGTGGGCGTGGCGGTGGCGGTGTTTGTCACCAGCCTGTTCATGGTGCCGCTGCTGGGCACCGAGTTTGTGCCCAAGGCCGACTTTTCTGAAACGTCGTTGAGCTTCTACACGCCGGTGGGTTCGTCCATTGAAGTCACAGAAGCAAAGGCCAGGCAGGTGGACGCGATCCTGCACGAATTCCCCGAGGTGAAGTACACGCTGGCCACGGTGAACACCGGCACCGCACAGGGAAAAATCTACGCTAGCGTCTACATCCGGCTGGTTGACAGGGCCAACCGCAGCCGCAGTGTGGACCAGATGTCCACCGTGCTGCGCGACCGGCTGCGGCAGGTGCCGGGCATCACCGTCACCCACGTGGGGCTGCTGGACTCGGTGGGCGGGCAAAAACAGATCGAGTTCTCTTTGCAAGGCCCTGATTTGAAAGAACTGGAGCGCCTGACCCGGCTGGTGAACGAGAAGATCCGCGACGTGCCCGGCCTGGTCGATTTGGACTCCAGCATCAAGGCCGACAAGCCCACGCTCAACGTGGTGGTGCGGCGTGACGCCGCGTCAGACCTCGGCCTGGGCGTAGGGCAAATTGGCAGCGCGCTGCGCATTCTGGTGGCCGGCCAGACCGTGGGCAACTGGCGAGCACCCGACGACCAGACCTACGACGTGAACGTGCGCCTGGCGCCCGACGCACGCAACGCACCGCAAGACCTGGAGCGCCTGCCGTTTGCACTCACTGCGGCCGATGGCAGCCAGCGCACCGTGCGGCTGAACCAGGTGGCGAGCCTCCAAGAATCCACCGGCGCGAACCAGATCAACCGGCGCGACCTGAACCGCGAAGTGGCCATCAACGGCAACGTGGCCAACCGCTCGGCGGGCGAGGTGTCAAACGACATCCGCTCCGCGCTGGACAGCATCAAATTCCCACCCGGCTACCGCTACCAGTTTGGTGGCTCCACCAAGAATTTGCAGGAGTCTTTTGGCTACGCCATCTCGGCGCTGCTGCTGGCCATTGTGTTCATCTACATGATCCTGGCCAGCCAGTTCAAGAGCTTTCTGCAGCCGCTGGCGCTGATGACCGCGCTGCCGCTCACGCTGATTGGCGTGGTGCTGGCGCTGCTGATGTTCGGCTCCACACTCTCGATGTTCTCGGTGATTGGCGTGGTGATGCTGATGGGCCTGGTGACCAAGAACGCGATTTTGCTGGTGGACTTTGCCATCCGCGCCCGTGAGGGTGATGGCATGCCCGGTGGCGACGGCCTGGGCCGGGAAGACGCGCTGCTGCTGGCGGCCAAGGTGCGGCTGCGCCCGATTCTGATGACCACCCTGGCCATGATCTTCGGCATGGTGCCGCTGGCTTTTGCCCTCACCGAAGGTTCCGAGCAACGCGCGCCCATGGGCCAGGCGGTGATTGGCGGGGTGATCACCTCGTCGCTGCTGACGCTGGTGGTGGTGCCAGTGGTGTACTGCTACCTGGACGACTTTGCGGCCTGGTGCCGACGGCTGTGGCGTGGGGAACGTCGTCCGGCTGGCTGAGCCAACCCGTCAGGCCGATTTGGGCCAGTTGATGTGCACTTTTCGGTTTTGGGACAGGCAATCCCGCAGGTACAGGTTGATGAGGCTCTGGTAGGGGACACCCGCCTCATCGGCCATGCCTTTGAAGTACGTCAAAACGTCTTCAGACAGGCGCATGGTGACAGGCTTTTTGAGCTTGGATGCATAGGGGTTTTTGCGCGCCTTGAGCTTTGAAAAGTCGTATTCGTTTTTCATGTTATTTGCCTCGATAGAAAGCGCTCTCACGCTTTGTTGCTTTGCGGGCTGAAATGATTCGAATGACTTCACCACCTTCGCGTTCGCAGTGGATGACAATGAGCAGCCTGGGGTGGGCGCTCATGCCCAGCATGATGAACCGCTCCTCCTCGTTCGCGTGCTCTTCGTCAAAAAACTGGACAGCGAATTCATCGTAGAAAACGCTTTGTGCTTCTTCAAAAGAAACATGGTGCTTTTTGAGGTTTGTCTCGGCTTTGGCTGGATGCCATTCGAACTTGATCATACGTACATTGTATTTAAACAATGCACGAAGACAAACCGCGTGGGCAGTGGTTACCCGTTCACCGCGAACCGGCTGGCCCGGGCGGCGTCCAGAATGCTGGGCAGGTCGTCGTGTGTGGCGTTCACGGGCGCACGGCCGTGCAACCAGGCGTTGGGCCGCACAAACCACAGGGCCAGTTCCCACGCGTCCAGCGCCCCCGACAGTTCCTGAACCACGCCCACCATCTCAGGGCGTGGCGACAGGGTGTCTGGGCAAAACTGGAACAGCGGCAGCCAGTGTTGCTTGTCGCGCTCAAAGCAGATCACCTGGCGCTCGACGATCCACCGGGCCAGCGAAGAAATGGCCGGGCCACCGGGCATGGAAGCCCCCATGCTCAACTCTTCCGCAGGCACAACGCCGCCTGAACGGCGGTACGCGTCCAGCATGGCCTCAAATTGCGTCTCGCGGCAGGTGCTCCACAGGCAGGCCTGGGCGAGTCGGGGGCTGGGGGCAATGGGGTTGCGGAACAACACCGGCGTCGCATGGGGTGCACTGCTGGTCTGCATGCTTCACTCCGAACAGGTTTTGAAATGGAATGTGGGTGCGGCTGTTGCTGCGGCTCAGCCCAGCTTGCCGTCTTCCGCAGCGCTTGGCGGTGCGTTGGCGAATGCCACGTCGGAGGCGACCATGAACGGCCAGGCCGCGCGGGCGGGGGCGGTGCGGGCACTGGCAACACCGCAGTGCCTGGACACCATGGCGTTGCTGGGCGGCTTTGGCCATGGCGTTACAACGGAGGTGTCGGCGCGGAACGCTTGCATGGTTGTTTCCTTGTTGTCCTGAACTCGTTCTGGTTTGTTCTGGTTTTGAAGACGTGTGTACAAATGTAGGCAGCGGCAATCCGGCGCCGTGTCGGAAGCCACGGATAAACAAGTAGGACAACGGCGCTACCGGCACGCCGCGTCACCCGCGCACTTGACGCCCACACCCTGCAGCGCTATATTACTAACCAGTCAGTCATTAATATGCCTTCCACCCCCACCCCACCCGACACCTCCGCGGCTGACCCGCTGACCAAGCGCGAGCGCCGCAAGGAAGCGCGGCCGGGTGAGCTGCTGGAGGCCGCTCTGGATTTGTTTGTGGAAAAAGGCTTTGCCGGCACCCGGGTGGAAGAGGTGGCGGCCCGGGCGGGCGTGTCCAAAGGCACGCTGTTTCTGTATTTCGCCAGCAAGGAAGACCTGTTCAAGGCGGTGGTGACGGAAAACATCGCCAACCGTTTTGTGGAGTGGAACGCCGAGCTGGCCACCTTCCCCGGCAACACCACCGAGATGCTGAAGTACGCGATGGCCAGCTGGTGGGAACGGGTGGGCGCCACCAAAGCCTCTGGCATCACCAAGCTGATGATGTCGGAGGCGCGCAACTTCCCGGAACTGGCCAATTTCTACCAAAAAGAGGTGATGCAGCCCGGCCGCGAGCTGATCCGCAAGATTTTGCAGCGCGGCATCGACCGGGGCGAGTTCCGCCCGCTGGACCTGGACAACGCGGTCTTCAGCGTGATTGCGCCAATGATTTTCCTGATGATGTGGAAGAACTCGATGGGCCCGTGCAGCACCGACGTGCAGATCGACCCCACCGCGTTCCTGGCCAGCCAGGTGGATGTGATGGTGCACGGCATCCTGGCGCCACAGGCTCCTAAAATCACGGGTTGACCTGTACACACCCACCGAGAACCGCACCATGACACCCAGCATGAACATCGAACAAGCCCGCTTCAACATGATCGAGCAGCAAATCCGCCCGTGGGAGGTGCTGGACGCCGGCATCCTGCAGCTGCTGTCGGTGGTCAAGCGCGAAGACTTCTGCCCGCCCGCGGTGCGCGCCCTGGCATTTGTGGACATGGAAATCCCGCTGCAGGCCGACACCGACGCCGCCACCCGCGCCGGCCAGGTGATGCTGGCCCCCAAGGTGGAAGCGCGCATCCTGCAGGCGCTGGCGGTGCAAAAAAGCGACCGGGTGCTGGAAATCGGCACCGGCTCTGGCCACATGGCCGCGCTGCTGGCGCACCGGGCCCAGCACGTCACCACGCTGGAGATTGACGCCGGCCTCGCCACCCAGGCGCGCCACAACCTGCAACGCGCTGGCGTGCACAACGTGGAAGTGCTGCAGGCCGATGGCGCCCAGCCACTGGCCGCCACCGCGCTGTTTGACGTGATCGTGCTGAGCGGCGCAGTGGCCGAGGTGCCGGCCGCGTTGCTGGCCCACCTGCAGCCGGGTGGCCGGCTGGCCGCCATCGTCGGCCAGGAGCCGGTGATGCGCGCCACCTTTGTCACGCGCAGCAGCGACGCTGGCTTCCACACCGAACAACCCTGGGACACGGTGGCGCCCAAGTTGCTGGGCTTTGCCGAGCCGTCGCGCTTCAGCTTCTGACCCCCGAACGTCCCTTGAATTGAAACGCCCCCCATGATCGACCACGTCCGCCCCGCCAACCTGGCCGACTGGCTGCAATCCCTGCCCGCCGGCACGAATCCGGTGGTGCTCGACGTGCGCGAGCCCTGGGAACTGCAGACCGCCAGCGTCACCGCCGACGGCTTCGCGCTGGTGGCCATCCCCATGGGTGAGATCACCCGCCGTGTGGCCGAGCTGGACCCGGCCCAGCCGGTGGCCTGCCTGTGCCACCACGGCGCACGCAGCCTGCGGGTGGCCGGTTTTCTGGTGCAAAGCGGCTTTGACCAGGTGGCCAACATCAGCGGCGGCATCGACGCCTGGTCGCGCGAGGTCGATGCCCGCGTGCCGCTGTACTGACGCCTTCAAGGACGCCCATGACCCCTACCCGCCTGCCTGTTCGTCTGTTGCTGGCCGCACTGGCCACCGCCTGCGCGCTGCCCGCCGCTGCGCAAAACCTGGTCACGCTGTACGAATCGGCACGCGCCTACGACGCCACCTACCTCAGCGCCAAGGCGCAGTACGACGCCAACCTGTTCCGTGCCGCGCAGGCCAAGGCCAACGTGCTGCCCAGCGCCAACCTGACCGCCGGCGTGAACCGGGTGGACCAGGAAGTGCGCCTGGCCAACGGCCAGGGCGGCACCGGCCAGTACACCGCGCGCAGCGCCAGCGTGGGCGTGTCGCAACCGCTGTACCGGCCTGCCAACGTGGCGCTGTACCGCCAGGGCCTGAAGGGCGTGGACGCGGCGCAGGCGCAGCTGCAGGTGGCCGAACAAGACCTGCTGGTGCGCGTCACCCAGGCCTACTTTGATGTGCTGGCCGCACAAGACAGCCTGCTGTTTGTGCAGGCGCAAAAAACCGCCACCAACGAGCAACTGGCCTTTGCCAAGCGCAACTTCGAGGTGGGCACCTCCACCATCACCGACAGCCGCGAGGCGCAAGCCCGGTTCGACCTGGTGATCGCACAGGAGATTGCCGCCGAGAACGACCTGCGGGTGCGCAAGATCGCGCTGGACACGCTGACCGGCACGCCCAACGCCATCCCGAAACCGCTGGCCCTGCCCGCCACCCTGCCGGCGCTGCTGCCCGACAGCCCGGACACCTGGGTGCAGCAGGCCGAGGCCGCCCACCCCAACATCCGCCTGGCGCAAACCGCGCTGGACGTGGCGCAGCTGGAAACCCAGCGCGCCGAAGCCGGCCACAAACCCACGCTGGACCTGGTGGCGAACTACAACCAGTCCAACAACCCGAACAGCAGCAGCGGCACCTCGGCGCTGGGCACCCGGGTCAACACCGGCACGCTGGGCGTGAACTTCAACCTGCCGCTGTTTGCCGGTTTTGCCACGCAAAACCGCATCCGCGAAACGCTGTCGCTGGAAGAGAAAGCGCAGTCCGACCTGCAGGCCGCCCGCCGCTCGGTGGAACTCGCCACCCGCACCGCGTTTTTTGGGGTGCAGTCGGGCACCGGGCAGGTGAAGGCGCTGGAAGCGGCCGAGGTGTCCACCCAGAGCGCACTCGACGCGAACAAGCTGGGTTACCAGGTGGGCGTGCGCATCAACATCGACGTGCTGAACTCACAAAGCCAGCTGTTCCAGACCAAACGCGACCTGGCCCGGGCGCGCTACGACGTGCTGGTGAACGGCCTGCGCCTGCGCCAGGCCAGCGGCACGCTGCAGCCGTCCGACCTGCAGTCGGTCAACGGTTTGCTGGCGAATTGATTTCGTTGAGCAGCGGGGCCAAGCGCTCGGCCGTTGCAGCAGCAGCCCCGCCCTGCTGCGCCCCAAACCGGCTGGCCGCCTGGCGCAGCGCCGCCAGCCGCCCCGGCGCACGCAGCACGCCGTGCGGCCCCACCACCTCCTGCACCGCATCGGCCAGCGAGTCGGTTTGCAGCGCGGCCCCGGCGCGCAACGCGGCATCGGCCGGTTCCTGAAAATTGAAGACCGACGGGCCCATCACCACCGGGCAGCCGCAGGCGGTGGCCTCGATCAAGTTCTGCCCACCGAGCGGCTCAAAACTGCCGCCCAGCAACGCCACGTCGCTCAGGCCGTAGTACAACGCCATCTCACCCAATGAGTCGCCCAGCCACACGTCGGCCGGCTCGGGGTGTTCGCCCCAGCTGCTGCGGCGGGAGACACTGAACCCCCGGCTCTGCAGCAGCTCGGCCACCGCGTCAAAGCGCTGCGGGTGGCGCGGTACCACCAGCCACTGCACCGGCTGGCGGGCGGTGTTTGCTCCTGAATGAATAGCTACACCACCAGGTTTCACTAAGGCTTGCGCGCTAAAAGGCTTCAAAATCTGCGCCAAAGCCGCTTCTTCGCCCTCCCGGGCACTCGCCAGCACCACCACAGGGCAGTCTTGCAGCGCGCGCCAGGCCTGGCCCTGCGCGAGTTGGCCGGCGTTGGGCCGGGCGTCGAACTTCAGGTTGCCCAGCACCGCCTGCACCGGCGCGCCGAGGTCGCGCAGCCGCACCGCGTCGGCCTCGCCCTGGGCGTACACCACGTGCAGCGCCGCATACGCCGGGCGCGACAGCCAGCCCAGGCGCCGCGCCGACTGCCAGGACTTCTCGTTCAGCCGCGCGTTGGCCAGCACCAGCGGCACCGCGTTGGCGTGGCAGGCCGCCACCAGGTTGGGCCAGACCTCGGTTTCCATCAGCACGCCGACGCGTGGCCGGTGGTGGGCCAGAAAACGCTGCACCGCTTCGGGTGTGTCCCAGGGCAGCCAGACCTGCAGGTCGCCGGGGCGCAGCAGCTTCGCGCCTTCGGCGCGGCCGGTGGCGGTGCCGTGGGTCAGCAGCAGGCGCAGGCCGGGGCAACGCTGGCGCAGCGCGTCCAGCAGCACGGCGGCGGCGCGGGTTTCACCGAGCGACACCGCGTGCAGCCACAACACGCCTTCGGTGGGCGGGTGGGTGTAGTGGCCAAACCGCTCGGGCACGGCCACACCGTAGCCGGGTTCGGCCTGCGCGCGGCGGGCGAGTTTGCGTTTGAGCAGCGGCTGGGCCAGCCGGGCAAGCAGCGTGTAGAGGGCGAGCACCGCACGCTGCATAGGGGGTTCAGTGCGCGCTGGCCTGCACCTGCGCGTCGGGCTTGACGCTGTGCAGCAGCGCGAGCATGGCGGCTTCGATGCGGTGCAGGGCGTCGGCGGTGTGGCCTTCAAAACGCAGCACCAGCACCGGCGTGGTGTTGGAGGCGCGCACCAGGCCAAAGCCGTCGGGCCAGTCCACCCGCACGCCGTCCACCGTGTTGACCACGGCGGGCGCACAGAAGTGGGCCGCGGCGGCGCTTTGCAGCAGGGCGGTGACGCGGTGGGGCTCGCCTTCTTCGCAGAGCACGTTAAGTTCGGGCGTGGAATGGCTGGTGGGCAGCGCGTTCAAGACGGCGTTGGCATCGGGTGCGCGGCTGACGATCTCCAGCAGGCGGCAGCCGGCGTAGGTGCCGTCGTCAAAACCGAACCAACGTTCCTTGAAGAAGATGTGGCCGCTCATCTCGCCACCGAGCGGCGATTGCACCTCTTTCATGCGCGCCTTGATCAGCGAGTGGCCGGTCTTGTACATCAGCGCGGTGCCGCCTGCGGCCTCAATCGCCGGGGCCAGCCGCTGCGAGCATTTCACGTCGAACACGATGGTGCCGCCCGGCACGCGGGACAACACGTCCTGGGCGAACAGCACCATTTGGCGGTCGGGGTAGATGTTGGTGCCGTCTTTGGTGACGATGCCTAGGCGGTCGCCGTCGCCGTCAAAGGCCAGGCCGAGTTCGGCGTCGCCGCCCTGCAGCGCGGCAACCAGGTCGCGCAGGTTCTCGGGCTTGCTCGGGTCGGGGTGGTGGTTGGGAAAGTTGCCGTCCACCGCGCTGAAGAGTTCGGTCACCTCGCAGCCCAGCGCACGGAAGATCGCCGGCGCGCTGGCACCGGCCACGCCGTTGCCGCAGTCGACCACGATCTTCATCGGCCGGGTGAGCTTCACGTCACCCACGATGCGGGCGGTGTAGTCGGCCAGCACGTCGGCGTGGCGCACGCTGCCACCGGGGCGGCGCTGCGCGGTGCCGTCCACCATGGCGCGGTACAGGCCCTGGATCTCGTCGCCGTAAATCGCCCGGCCACCCAGCACCATCTTGAAGCCGTTGTAGTCCTTCGGGTTGTGGCTGCCGGTGACCTCGATGCCGCTCTGGCACAGCGTGCTGGCGGCAAAGTACAGCATGGGCGTGGTGGCCTGGCCGATGTCGATCACCTCGACGCCGGCGGCCACCAAACCACGCACCAGCGCTGCGGCCAGCGCCGGGCCGCTCAAGCGCCCGTCGCGGCCCACCGCCACCACGCGTTCGCCCTGGGCCAGCGCGTGGGCGCCAAAGGCCAGGCCGAGCGCTTCGGCCACGCCTTCGTTCAGGGTGGTGGGCACCACGCCACGGATGTCGTAGGCCTTGAAGATCGCGGGATGGAATGTCATGGGGCGCTGGGGAATGGCTGTCAGGTTGACCCGGATTGTAGGTGGCGGGTCTGTGTGAGCCACAGGTCCGGAAACGGCGAGTCTGCGCCTGTGGCAACCGTATCATGGCCCCATGTCCCCCGCCACCACCCCACCCAGCGCCGACGCCTGCTACCTGGCGCTGGCGGCACGCGACGCGCGGTTTGACGGCAGCTTCTTCACCGGCGTCACCTCCACCGGCATTTACTGCCGGCCGGTGTGCCGGGTGCGCACGCCCAAGCGCGACAACTGCCGCTTCTTCCAGCTCGCGGCGCAGGCCGAAAGCGCGGGCTTCCGCCCCTGTTTGCGCTGCCGGCCCGAGCTGGCGCCGGGGGCAGGCGCCTGGTCCATTGAAGACGCGGGCCGCATTCTGGCCGGCCAGGCCGCGCGCTGGCTGGACGAGCCCGAGGCCTGGGGCGATGCACCGCCCACGGTGGAGCGGCTGGCCGCCCGGCTGGGCGTGAGCGACCGGCACGTGCGGCGCATTTTTGAGGCGCACCTGGGCGTCTCGCCGCTGCAGTATTTGCAGACGCGCCGCCTGCTCACCGCCAAGCAGCTGCTGACCGACACCCCGCTGCCGGTGACCCAGGTGGCGCTGGTCAGCGGCTTTGCCAGCGTGCGGCGCTTCAACGCGGCGTTCCTGGCGCACTACCGGCTCAGCCCGACGCAGCTGCGGCGCACGGGGCACACGGCAACCGCCATGCCCCACAGCACCACCGTTCGGCTCGGCTACCGGCCACCGTACGACGTGGCGGCGATGCTGGCGTTTTTCCGGCAGCGGCAGCTGGACGGTGTGGAGGCGGTCACGCTGGCCACCACCGACCAGCCTGGCCAACTGGCCCGCAGCTGGCGCGTGGCCTCGGGCGGCCAGAGCCACACCGGCTGGGTGGTCTGCACCTTCAACGCCGCGCAGCACCAGGTGCTGCTGCAGGTGAGCGACAGCCTGCGCGGCGTGCTGCCGCTGGTGATGCGCCGCGTGCGCGCGCTGCTGGACCTGGACGCCGACCCCCACGCCATCCACGCCGTGCTGGGCCGGCGTTTCCCCGACACACCCGGCCTGCGTGTGCCCGGCTGTGTGGACGGTTTTGAGCTGGCGGTGCGCGCCGTGCTGGGCCAGCAGATCACCGTGGCGGCTGCGCGCACGCTGGCACAGCGGGTGGTGACCACGTTTGGTGAATCGGTGGACACACCGCTGCCCGGCGTCACGCGGCTGTTCCCCAGCGCCAGCGTGCTGGCGCACGCCGGGGGCGAGGCGCTGGGGCAGCTCGGCATCGTCAAGCAGCGGCAGGCCGCCATCCTGGCTTTGGCACAGGCCGTGGCCAACGGTTCGCTGGCGCTGCACGCGGGGGTGGACGTGGCCGCCACCGTGGCCCAGCTGAAAACCTTCCCTGGCATTGGCGACTGGACGGCCCAGTACATCGCGATGCGCGCCCTACGCTGGCCCGACGCCTTTCCCGCCGGCGACGTGGCGCTGCACAAGGCGCTGGGCGTGAAGGGCGAACGCGAAGCACAGGCCGCGTCCGACGCCTGGAAGCCCTGGCGCAGCTACGCGGTGCTGCGCGCCTGGGCCACGCTGGCAGCACCGTCTACTCACAAATCAATAGCGCAGTCGCCAGATTCGACTAAGGCTTGAAAGGCATTTGGCATGAAATTCGACCCCCACACCGTTCAAAGCCGCTTCCAGAGCCCGCTGGGGGCCATCACGCTGGCCGCGTCGCCCGTGGGCCTGTGTGGCCTGTGGTTTGACGGGCAGAAACACCAGCCCGACAGCAGCGCCTGGCCTGTGGCCGCGCCCAACCACCCGGTGTTACAGCAGGCACACGAGCAACTGCAGTCCTACTTTGCCGGCGACACCACCGCCTGGACCGTGCCGCTGGACCTGCGCGGCGGCACCGCCTTTCAGCAGGCGGTGTGGCAGGCGCTGCTGGCGATACCGCGCGGGCACACCACCAGCTACGGCGCGTTGAGCCAGCAAATAGGCCACCCCGCCGCCGTGCGTGCGCTGGGCGCGGCGGTGGGTCGCAACCCGGTCAGCATCGTCGTGCCCTGCCACCGGGTGCTGGGCAAAGACGGCGCGCTCACCGGCTACGCCGGCGGGCTGGACCGCAAAACCGCGCTGCTGCAACTGGAAGGCGCGCTTTGACCACAGCCCGCCCGGCCCAACCCTGGGTCACCGACTTTGTGCTGCTGGCGGCCATCTGGGGCGCCTCGTTCCTGTTTGTGCGGTTGGGCGCCATCGCCTTTGGCCCACTGCCCACGGCAGCGCTGCGGGTGGGCATTGCGGCGCTGTTTCTGCTGCCGCTGCTGTGGTGGCGCAACGGCCTGCCCGAGCTGCGGCGGCACTGGCGGGTGGTGTTTCTGGTGGGGGTGCTGAACTCGGCGATCCCGTTCGCCTGTTACGCGTTTGCGCTGCTGGCCATCCCCACCGGCCTGTCGGCCATTTTGAACGCCACCACACCGTTGTTTGGCGCGCTGGTGGCCTGGCTCTGGCTGAAAGACCGGCCCCAAGGCAGCCGCATTGCGGGTCTGGTGGTCGGCTTTGCCGGCGTGGCGCTGCTGACCTGGGACCAGGCCACCCTGCAGCCCAACGCCTCGGGCATCGCGCCCGCGTGGGCCATTGGCGCCTGCCTGGTGGCAACGTGCTGCTACGGCGTGGCCGCCAGCCTGACCAAACGCCACCTGGCGGGCCTCTCGCCATTGGTCACCACCGCCGGCAGCATGCTGGGCGCCACCATCGCACTGGCGCTGCCGGCGCTGTGGTGGTGGCCCGCCGTCACCCCCGGCTGGCAGGCCTGGCTGGCGGTGGCGGTGCTGGGGGTGGTGTGCACCGGGGTGGCGCTGGTGCTGTACTTCCGCATCATCGAACGCGCCGGGCCGGCCCGCGCGCTGGCGGTGACGTTTGTGATTCCGGTGTTTGCGCTGGCCTACGGCGCGGTGTTGCTGGGCGAGGTGGTCACACCGTGGATGGTGGCTTGCGGTGCGGTGGTGGTGCTGGGCACCGCGCTGTCCACCGGCCTGCTGGCGCTGCGCCGCTGACCTACTGCACGGCGCCGGCGATCACGTTGATGCTCAAGGCGAGCACCAGCATGTTGAAGGCGAACGACAGCACGCTGTGCACCAGCGTCAGGTGGCGCATTTCGCGCGAGGTGACCTGCACGTCCGACACCTGCGAGGTCATGCCAACCACCAGCGCGTGGTACAGAAAATCGAAGTAGTCCGGGTCGCGCCCGCCGGGAAACACCAGGCCGGGGCCGTCGGGCTCGTGCTGCATTTCTTCCTGGTAGTAGCGGTGCGCGTAGCGGTAGGCAAACAGGGTGTGGATCACCAGCCAGGCGCTGGTCAGGGCCAGCATGGAGAGCACGATGTGCACGCTGCGCTGCAGGCCCTGCAGGTCCTTGGCGTGCTGCAGCATCACAGCAATCGCCGCCACCGAGGCCAGCACCGCGCCCAGCATCACCAGCAGCAGCACCGCGCCGGGTTCGTCCTGCGCCTGGGCGCGGGCCCGGGTGCGTTCGGCATCAAACACGGTGGCCAGCCACCAGGCCAGACCCAGGTAGGTGGCGGTGCCGAGGCACCAGGCCAGCAGCCCGTGCGTTTGCGGCAGCAAAGGCAGCGGCAACAACGCCGTCAGGCCACCAACAACCGCCCCGTAGAGCAGCCGTTGGTGGCCGGTGGTTTCAGACAGGTGTTGGCGCATGGGCCGATTGTGGCCCCTTGCACGCACCACCTTCTTGCTTAACTGGCGGTCGCTTCGAGCTGGTCGCGCAGCCTGCGCACTTCGTCGTGGTTGCGCTTGGCGCCCTGGTACTGGGTTTCCACCAGCGTCTGGATGTCGGCTGGCATCAGGGTTTTGAGGGCTTCGCGGTAGGTCTCCAGCGCAGCGTCTTCGCCGCGTTCGCACTCTTCCAGCATCGCCAAGTCGGTGTAGCCGGTCAGTTTGGCGCGCACCGCCACCCAGCCACGGTGGATGGCACCGGTGGCGCTGCCGCCGGTGTCGGGTTCGCCACCAAGGTGGATGACCTGCTGTTGCAGTTGCTCGGCGGCGGCGGCACAGCCGTCGGCGCGGCGGCTGAACAGGGCGCGGAGCGTCTCGTCCTTGGCGTGTTCGGCCGAGGCGCGGAAACCGAATTCGCCGTCGCGCGAGGTGGTGATCAGGTCGTTCAGCGTGTCGATCAGGGTGCTGTTCATGTCTGCTTGGGTGGTCATGTTGACTCCTTGGTGGTTTGAGACGGCTGGCGTTGGCCAGGGCGTACCTCTACTGTCGCCAAACTGGCCCGCGCCAGACAGCAGACAGGCGCGGCTGTGCCCGTGCGGCATCGCCTCCCGGTGGCGTGCGCGGTGTCCTACGCGCTGCCGCCGGCCGGTGGGCCTGCAAGGCCGGTTTGTGCCCGTTATTCCGGGGAATGGCGGCCCGGCTCCTGACGCACACTTCGGACAAAGCCCCCCGCACACCCCCCGCAACCGCTCCGATGAAATTCCTCCAGACCGGCTTTGTCAGCGCTGGCACCCCCACAGCCACCACCGGGGAGGCCAGCGCGTACACGATCCGCACCAGCCTGACGGCGCTGGTGCTGGTGTGTGTGGTGCCGGCCATGCTGGTGGCAGCCGCGCTGGTGGCGCAAAACTACTGGATGCAAAAAGAGGCGCTGTACCGCGAAACCGTGGTGCTGGCCCGGGTGCTCACCTCGGCCATGGACCGGGAGTTTTCCGGCATCGAGTCGGGCCTGCGGGTGCTGGCCACCTCGTCTGACCTCGCGGCAGGCGACCTTGCCTCGTTCCACCAGCGCGCCACCCAGGCGCTCAAATTCCAGATGGCCAGCACCTACATGCTGACCGACACCGGGGGCCACCAGCTCCTCAACACCCTCGTCCCCCACGGCAACACCTTGCCGTCTGCCGTGGCGCCCACCGACATCCAGCAGGCCATCGCCACCGGCAAGCCGGTGCTGACCAATTTGTTCACCGAGCCCACTTCTGGCAAGCCAACGCTGGCCATCAGCGTGCCGGTCGTGAAGGACGACAGCGTCCCCTACGCCCTGAGTGTGGGGCTCTCGGCCGACCGCGTGGGCGACATCCTGAAACGGCAGGAACTGCCCGACGGCTGGATTGCGGCGGTGATGGACGGCACCGGCACCATCGTCGCCCGCACCCGCGACGCAGACAAGTTCGTCGGCAAAAAAGCCGCCGGGCCGATTGCCGCACGCGTCACCACCGAGCGCGAAGCGACCATGGAAACCCTGACCAAGGAAGGCATCCCGGTGGTGCTGTCGTTCAGCCGCTCACCGATGTCGCGCTGGAGCGTGATGGTGGCCGCGCCGAAGGACATGCTGTCGGCCGAGTTGTACCGCTGGATTGCGCTTGTGATTGCCGGCGCGCTGTTGGCCGTGGGCCTGGGCCTGGGCCTGGCCAACCGGCTCGCCAGCAAAATTGCCCACTCGGTGCGCAGCCTGATCCCGCCCGCCCTGGCACTGGGCAACGGCCGGCCGGTCGAGATCCAGCCCACGCGCCTGACCGAAGTGCGCGCCGTGGGCGAGGCCTTGACCCAGGCCTCGCAGCGGCTGGCCCACGCCCAGCACCTGGCCCACCACGACGGCCTGACCGGCCTGGCCAACCGCGTGCTGTTTGACGCGCTGCTCAAGCGCCAGCTCGCGCTGGCCCAGCGCTACAGCGCCAACCTGACCGTGCTGGCGATTGACCTGAACGATTTCAAATCGGTGAACGACCTGTACGGCCACAGCACCGGCGACCGGGTGCTGAAAACCGTGGCGGAGCGGATCACCCGCTCCATCCGCGCCTCCGACGTGGCCGCCCGCATCGGCGGTGACGAGTTCGCCGTGATGCTGATTGGCGCCGACCTCGACAGCGCCTGGACGATTGCCAACAAGCTGATGGCCAACATGGCCCTGCCCTTCCCCGACAAGCTGCCCCGCGCCAGCATCAGCGTCGGCATTGCGGTGTTCCCCGAGTCCGGCATCAACGCCGCCGAGCTGCTGGAGAGTGCCGACCGCGCGCTGTACGACGCCAAGAAATCCGGCCAAATGGAATTTGACCGTGCGGCCTGACGCCACCGCAGCGCCCACGGCGCAGGCCCACCCATGAAGTCTCTGCCCCACCATGCGGTGGCCAGCCTGCCGGTGCCGCCCCAGCACGCCGCCCCCAGGCGGGTGAGAAGCGCCTACCAGGCGGGCATCCGGACGTGGCTGGTGCTGATGGGGGGCGTGGTGCTGGCCCCGATGGTGGCGCTGGCGATTTTTCTGGTCTTTCAGGTGCACCGGGCCGCCGAGTCGGCCACACAGCGGGAACTGGCCCAGCGCACCACGGCCACCAGCCACGCGGTGCGGGAACGGCTGGAGTCGGGCATCAGCTACCTCAACGCGCTGGCCGTCAGCGACGCGGCACTGTATGGCGACCTGCCCACGCTGTACGCCCAGGCCAAACGCGTCGCCGACATGTACCCCGGGGTCACGGGCATCGGCCTGATGGGCCCGGACTTGAAGATGCAGTTCATCACGGCCAAACCCTTTGGCACGCTGCTGCCCAGCCCGCCAGACACCAGCACCTCGCAACGCGTCTTTGCCACTGGCGCACCCGCCGTGTCAGGCCAGTTCACAGGGCCGTTCACAGGCAGGCCGGTGGTCTCGCTCGGTGTGCCCATTTTCCGCAACGGAGACGTGGCGCACGTCTTGTTCATGGTGCTGACCAGTGAATCGCTGTCGGACCTGCTGGTGGCGCAAAGCCTGCCGTCGGAATGGACAGCGGCCATTGTGGACAGGCGCGGCTACATCGTCGCGCGCTCTCGCGCGGCAGACAAATACGTCGGCAGCGAAGCGGCCCCCATGGTGCTGGACTTTCTGCGCGCACGCAAAGTGGGCTACCTCGACGCCGTCACCAAAGAGGGTATACCGGTGCTGGGCTATGTGTCGTCGGTACCGCCTTACCAATGGCACGTGGCCATTGGTGTGCCCAGAGAAACCATGGCCGAACCGTTGCAACGCAACCTGACGAACCTGGTGGTGGCAACACTGGCCATCTTCGCACTCGGCCTTGCCGGCGCGGCCTTTGCCGGCAAAGCACTGGAACGCTGGACCGTGCGGTTGCTGGTGGTGGTGCGCGCCATCAAGACCGGCCATGTGGTCGAACTCAACACCAGCGGTGTTCGGGAGCTCGACCAGATGGCGCGGTCTTTGACCGAAGTCAACACCAGCACGCGGCTGATTCGGGAAGACCTGCAGAACACCCTCAATGAACGCGACCAGGCCGCTTTGGCACTGGAACTGGCGCGCATGGATGGTTTAACCGGCCTGCGCGCCCGCGGCCAGTTCCGCGACGACGTGTCGACGCGCCAGGCCACGCTGCTGCCCGGCCAGATGCTGGCGCTGCTGTTTGTGGACCTGGACCGGTTCAAGTCGGTCAACGACCGTTTTGGCCACGAGGTGGGCGACCAGGTGCTGATGCAGGTCGGCGCCGCGTTCAAAACGTTGTCTGGGGCTGAGCACATCCCTGCCCGTTGGGGTGGTGACGAGTTCGTGATCGCCTTCTCGGGCGACACGGTGCACATCCATGGGATGGTGGCAAACCTGTGCGCGCAAGTCTCCCGCGCGGTGACCGCGCTTGGCCACGACCTCGGCTGCAGCATCGGCGTGGCCTTCTGGGACGACAGGTGCCTGGGTCTGGACGAACTGGTGAAGCGGGCCGACATGTCGATGTACCGGCAGAAAACCGCGCCAAGGTAGGCGCCGCTGCCACCCCCGCTTCAAACAGCCCCGATGCGGCTGCAGCGGCTCAACGGCGAAGCAGTGGCAGGTGGTTTGCCAGCAGCGTGCGGAAGTACTGCGCGCCAGTCAGCTTGCTGCTCGGCAAATCGGTCGCGAGCAACAGTTCGGCCACACACTGGTCAGCCACTTGCTCCACCGCTTTTTGCCGGTCTTCAAGCGTGCGCGCGTTCTGGATTGCCTCGCCCAGCGATTGCAATTGCGCAGGCGTGCACTCGTCGCGCAGCCAAGCCCAGCGTGTGACATCGTGGGCATTTTGAACCACGCGCTGGTCAATGACCGGAGCGCCTTGCAGGTGAGAGGCGGGGGTCATGGCAGGCCCTTGGAAGTTAAAACGGCCTCCAGTTTGCGCCGCGGCCAGCGAGGTTGCGCCATCTGTTACGTGCTGACACACCTCGGGCACGCATGCTTGGCTTCGGTTCACGGTCAGAATATACTGGATACATTCACAGTTATTTCGACAGCCTGTCAAGGAAATCCCATGGACACCGCCAGCCCGGTGCAGAACACCCCGAACGCATGAGCGCTGCTGTTCCTGGCCCCGAGGGGGCGTCGGTCTACTCGGTTGCCGTCCGCGACCTGTGCGAATTCACCGCCAAGGTCGGCAGCCTCGACAGGCGCTTCACCCCAACGCCCACGGCCTTGCAGGGCATGCTGGGCCACCAGATGGTCGCGCAGCGGCGTGGCCCCGAGCATGAGACCGAGGTCAAGCTCTCCGGCCAGCACCAGACGCTGCGCGTGGCGGGCCGTGCCGATGGCTACAACCCCCAGCGCAACGAGTTGGAGGAGGTCAAAACCTACCGGGGTCGCCTCGACGCCATCGCCGACAACCACCGCCTGCTCCACTGGGCCCAGGCCAAGGTCTACGGCGCCCTGATGTGCCAGAGCCGGGGGTTGGCCGAGATCGCCGTCAGCGTGGTCTACTTTGACGTCATTGCCCAGACCGAAACCCCGGAAACCGAGGTCTTCACCGCCAACGAACTTCAGCAGTTCTTTGAAGCCCAGTGCAACACCTTCCTGGTCTGGGCCCGTCAGGAACTGGCCCACCGCCAGGCCAGAGACCGCCACCTCGAAGCCTTGACCTTCCCCCAACTGCCGTTCCGCACCGGCCAGCGTGAACTCGCCAGCGCCGTCTACCGCGCCTGCACCCAGTCCCACACACTGCGGGCCGAGGCGCCCACCGGCATTGGCAAGACCATCGGCACGCTGTTCCCGGCGCTCAGGGCCATGCCCGTCCGAGGACTCGACAAGCTGTTCTTTCTGACCGCCAAGACACCGGGCCGTCAGGTGGCGCTGAACGCCTTGGCCAAACTGGGGTTGGCCGCCGGTCCAGAACACCCAGCCACGCCATTCCCCGTCCGCGTGGTCGAACTCGTCGCCCGCGACAAAAGCTGCGAGCACAAGGACAAAGCCTGCCATGGTGAGTCCTGCCCGCTGGCCCATGGCTTTTACGACAAGCTGCCACAGGCAAGGGAGGCTGCCGCCCAGGTGCGCTGGCTGGACCGCAACCAACTTCGCACCGTGGCATTGGCGCATGCGGTCTGCCCCTACTACCTGGGCCAGGAGATGGTGCGCTGGGCCGATGTGGTGGTGGGCGACTACAACCACTACTTTGACCGCAGTGCCATGCTCTACGCACTGACAGTGGCCCAGGACTGGAAGGTTTCGGTGCTGGTAGACGAGGCCCACAACCTCTACAGCCGTGCCTGCAGCATGTACAGCGCCGACCTGAGTCAGGCCGAGGCCATCGCGGTGCGGCCCCACGTCACGGCCAGCATCCGCAACAAGCTCGATGCGCTGCTCAATGAATGGCAGTTGCTGCTGGACGGTCAGGCGCGGGAAGCACCTGGCACCACCTGGACGCTGCTGCACGAACTGCCCGAAGACTGGGTGCGTGCCTTGCAAAAACTCAACAGCGCCATCGGTGAGCACCTGAACAACCACCCGACCCAGGCCCATGGACCGGTGTTACCGTTTTACTTCCGAACCCTGGGCTTTGCCGGGCTGGTAGACAGCTTTGGGGACCATTCGCTGTGCGAGCTGGACACCAGCACCAACAGGGTGGGGACGGCAGCACCGCTGGCCACCACAGAGGCAGAAACCCACCAACTGCGCCTGGAAACTGGCGCACTGCAAACGGCCGATTGGGCGGCTGGCAGGTTGGCCCTGCGCAACACCGTGCCAGCGTCTTTCCTGCAACCCCGGATCGAGGCCACCGACTCGCTGGTCCTGTTCTCGGCCACGCTGTACCCCCAGGACTACGACCAGAACCTGTTGGGTTTGCCGGACGACACCCGGCACCTGGTGGTGCCCAGCCCGTTCAGCCCGACGCAGTTGCAGGTCAAGGTGCTGCCAGTGTCGACCCGGATGGCAGACCGGGGCCGAACGCTGAGCACCCTGGTGAAGGCCATGGCGAACCAGTACGCCGCAGCGCCTGGAAATTACCTGGCTTTCTTCAGCAGCTTTGACTACCTGCAGAAGGCGCAACAACGCCTGCAACAACGCCACCCTGACATCCCGGTCTGGTCTCAAGCCCGGACCATGAACGAGCCGAGCCGACAGGTGTTTCTGAACCGGTTTGTGGCGGAGGGTCGGGGTATTGGCTTTGCGGTGCTGGGGGGCGTGTTTGGGGAAGGGGTGGATTTGCCGGGCAGCCGCTTGATCGGGGTGTTCATTGCCACCATGGGGTTTCCCCAGTTCGACCAAGTGAGTGAAGCCGTCAAGGACAGTATGGAGGCGAAGTTTGGCCGAGGGCACGACTACACCTACGTGTACCCGGGAATTCAGAAGGTGGTGCAGGCGGCAGGCCGGGTCATCAGGACGGAAACCGACACCGGGACGGTCTTGTTGATGGACCAGCGCTATGGCGAATCGAGGTATCGGGCGTTGTTGCCGGGGGCGTGGGGGTTAGGGGCTGGCTCACAAGGCTCCTGACAAAGGCACCCGTGTTGACGCATGCATGCCCAGCCACAAAAACAAAACCCGCCACAAGGGCGGGTTTTGCAAGTCGTTGATTGCCAACGATATTCTGGCGGAGCGGACGGGACTCGAACCCGCGACCCCCGGCGTGACAGGCCGGTATTCTAACCAACTGAACTACCGCTCCCGGTAGGTGACATTCGCTCTTGCGAGCCAAGCGCCATCAACTTGTGCCTTGTTTCACCTGGGGGTGAAATTTGGCGACCCTACGGGGATTCGAACCCCGGTACTCACCGTGAAAGGGTGATGTC
>JAZKIY010000010.1:0-162002 GCA_040384665.1 Pseudomonadota bacterium | reverse complement strand
ACGGCACCGTGGACATCGAGTGCGGCTCCACCACCAACAACGCCACGCGCCAGAAAGACGTGAGCTTTGCCAACACCACGTTTGTGGAAGAGGTGCGCATTGCCACCAAGGCCAGCTCTGGCATCAAGTCGGTGGCCGACCTGGGCGGCAAGACAGTCGCAACCACCACCGGAACCACTTCGGTGCAGACGCTGCGCAAAAACAAACGCGCTTCTGGCGTGGAGTTCAAGGACGTGTTCGGCAAAGACCATGCCGACAGCTTCCTGTTGCTCGAATCTGGCCGTGCCGACGTGTTCGTGATGGACGGCAGCCTGCTGGCTGGCCTGATCGCCCGCTCCAAGACCCCTGCCGACTACAAGATCGTGGGTGAAGTGCTGTCGGTCGAGCCCATCGCCATCATGGTGCGCAAGGACGACACCGAGTTCCTGAAGGTCGTCAACAAGACCATCGCCACGATGGTGAAGTCGGGCGAAATCAACAAGCTGTACGACAAGTGGTTCCTCGAGCCAACGCCACCGACGGGCTCCAAAGTGGGCCTGCCGATGAGCGACACGCTCAAGGACGCGCTGAAAAACCAGAACAACAAGCCCGCTGAAGACTACGCCGCGAAATAAGCACGGCAGGTACGCGCACTGACAGTACCAACACCCGCCCCGACACACCATCTGGGCGGGTTTTTTTCGGGCGAAGCGCCACACGGGGTTTGACAATAAGCACAACATGGGAGAGCGTTCATGACGTGGGATTGGCAGGTTTTTTTACAGGACCCGGGCGGCAAAGACCCGACCTACTGGCAATGGATGCTGTCCGCCTGGGGCTGGACCCTGTCGGTGGCGCTGCTGGCACTGGCCATCGCTTTGGTGGTGGGTTCGCTGATGGGCATTCTGCGCACGGCGCCCAACAAATGGCTGATGCTGCTCGGCAACACCTGGACCGAGGTGTTCCGCAACATCCCCTTGCTGGTGCAGATCATCCTCTGGTACCACGTGATCCCCGGCCTGTTCACGTCATTGCAGCAGGTGCCCAGCTTCCTGCTGGTGGTGGTGGCGCTCGGCTTTTTCACATCGGCGCGGGTGTCCGAACAGGTCAAGGCCGGTATCCAGAGCCTGCCGCGCGGCCAGCGTTATGCGGGCTTGGCGGTCGGCTTCACGCTGCCACAAACCTACCGCTACGTGCTGTTGCCCATGGCTTTTCGCATCGTGTTGCCACCGCTCACCAGCGAAAGCATGAACATCGTCAAGAACTCGTCGGTGGCCTTTGCGGTCTCCGTCACCGAACTCACGATGTTCGCCATGCAGGCACAGGAAGAAACCTCGCGCGGCGTGGAGATTTACCTGGCGGTGACCGCGTTGTACTTTGTTTCGGCGTTTGCCATCAACCGGGTCATGCTGTTCGTTGAGGGCCGCTTGCAGATACCCGGCCACACGGCGGGAGGGAAATAAGATGAACTTCGATTTCTCCTTTGTGACATGGGACGTGATCTCAGGCTTTGTCCTGAAGGGCTTGTTCTTCTCGATCCAGCTCACGCTGATTGCGATGGTCGGCGGCATTGCGCTGGGCACCATCCTGGCGCTGATGCGCCTGTCGGGCAAGAAGTGGCTGGTCATACCCGCCGCCTTCTACGTCAACACGCTGCGCTCCATTCCGCTGGTGATGGTGATCCTGTGGTTCTTCCTGCTGATCCCGCTGCTGATTGGCCGGCCAATGGGCGCCGAGCTGTCGGCCATCATCACCTTCACCGTGTTCGAGGCCGCCTACTACTCGGAGATCATGCGGGCGGGTATTCAAAGCGTGCCGCGCGGGCAGGTGAATGCCGGCTACGCGGTTGGCATGACCTACGCCCAAAGCATGAAACTGGTGGTTTTGCCCCAGGCCTTCCGCAACATGCTGCCGGTGCTGATGACGCAAACCATCATCCTGTTCCAGGACACCTCGCTGGTCTATGCGATTGGCGCCTACGACCTGCTGAAGGGCTTTGAGGTCGCCGGTAAAAACTTCAACCGGCCGATTGAGACCTATTTGCTGGCTGCGGTTGTCTATTTCGTGATCTGTTTCAGCCTGTCGATGCTGGTGCGCCGGCTGCAGAACAAGATCGCCATCATTCGCTGAGGAGTTCGGAAAAAATGATCGAAATCAAAAACGTATCCAAGTTCTACGGCCCGGTGCAGGTGCTCAACGACTGCTCGGTGAACATCAACAAGGGCGATGTGGTGGTGGTCTGCGGACCATCGGGCTCCGGCAAGTCCACCCTGATCAAGACCGTCAATGCGCTGGAGCCGTTCCAGAAGGGCGAGATCACGGTGGACGGCATTGCGCTGCACGACCCCAAAACCGATTTGCCCAAGCTGCGCAGCCGGGTCGGCATGGTGTTCCAGCATTTCGAGCTGTTCCCGCACCTGTCGGTCACGGAAAACCTGACCATCGCCCAGATCAAGGTGCTGGGCCGCAACGCCGAAGAAGCCAAGACCCGTGGCCTGAAAATGCTCGACCGCGTGGGCCTGATGGCGCACAAGGACAAGTTTCCCGGTCAGCTCTCCGGTGGCCAGCAGCAGCGCGTGGCGATTGCCCGTGCACTGAGCATGGACCCCATCGTCATGCTGTTCGACGAGCCCACCTCCGCGCTCGACCCCGAAATGGTGGGCGAGGTGCTGGACGTGATGGTCACGCTGGCCAAGGAGGGCATGACCATGATGGTGGTCACCCACGAAATGGGCTTTGCCCGCAAGGTGGCCAACCGCGTGATCTTCATCGACGTGGGCGGCAAGATTCTGGAAGACTGCTCCAAGGACGAGTTCTTCGGCCACCCGGAGAACCGCCAGCCGCGCACCAAGGATTTCCTCAACAAAATCCTGCAGCACTGAACCAACGCTGCGCCCCAGAAAAAAGCCCCGCACTGCGGGGCTTTTTGTTGAACGTCGCGGTGTCAGTGCTTGCGCGCGGCGATGGATTTCTCGGCGGTGTTGACCAGCTCCGCGCCGACCTGGGTTTTCCATTTGTCGTACACCGGGCGCGTGGCCTTCACAAAGGCCTCGCGTTCGGCCGGGTTGAGCTGCGTGACGGTCACGCCCATGCCAGCCACGTCCTTGAGCAATGGTTTGTCGGCTTCGGCCAGGCCTTTGCGCGACAGCGCAATCTGCTCCCGCGCCGCATCGAGTGCGGCCTGGCGCACGATGGCCTGGTCGGCCGGCGACCAGCTGGCCCACACCTCCTTGTTCACCACAAAGATCAGCGGGTCGGCCATGTAGCCCCACATGGTCAGGTACTTCTGGCCCACGGTGGGCAGCTTGGAGGCAATGAAGATCGACAGCGGGTTTTCCTGCCCGTCCACCGCCTTGCTGGCCAGCGCGGGCTGTGCGTCGGCCCAGCTCATTTGTGTGGGGTTGGCGCCCAGCGCGGTGAAGGTGTCGAGGAACAGCGGCGAGCCGACCACGCGGATCTTCATGCCTTTCAGGTCTTCGGGTTTGCGGATCTCGTGTTTGGAGTTGGAGATTTCGCGGTAACCGTTTTCGCCCCAGGCCAATGGCAGCACGCCGGCCTGGTCGATCAAGCGGAACAGCTCCTTGCCCACGTCGCCCTGCGTCAGTGCGTCCACGGCTGCGTAGTCGGGCGTGAGGAAGGGCATGGAAAACAAATTGAGTTGGCGCACCTGCGGCGACCAATTGATGGTCGAGCCCACCGCCATGTCGATCACGCCCTGGCGCAGCGCGGTGAACTCGCGCGTCTGGTCGCCCTGCACCAGCGACACGCCGGGGTACAGCTTGATGTTGATGCGGCCCTGCGTGCGTTCGCGCACCTTGTCGGCCCACAGTTCGCCGCCTTTGCCCCAGGGGA
This sequence comes from Pseudomonadota bacterium, assembly GCA_040384665.1. Lineage (GTDB taxonomy): Bacteria > Pseudomonadota > Gammaproteobacteria > Burkholderiales > Burkholderiaceae_C > PCRC01. Next base: position 158,171 of record JAZKIY010000010.1, on the reverse strand, counting down.
AGGCCGTGCCCACCACCAGCGAGAGTTTGTATTCGGCTTTGTAGGCGGTTTGTGCGGGTGCCATGGTGCACACGGCCAGCGCCGCTGCTGCCAGCGCGCACTTCAGAAACAGACGAACTTGCATGTGGGGTCTCCTTGTGTGAAAAACAGATCAATAGCCCAGCTGCCGCGGCAACCACAGCGCCAGCTCCGGGAACGCAATCACCAGCACCATCACGACGAACATGGCCGCCAGCATCCAGCCCACCCAGGGAATGGTTTCTTCCATGCGCACCTTGGCGATGCGGCACGAGACCATCAGGTTGACCGCCAGCGGCGGCGTGAACTGGCCCAGCGCCACCTTGAGTGTGAGGATCACGCCAAACCAGACCGGGTCCCACTGGTAGTGCTGCACAATGGGCATCAGCAGCGGCACGAAGATCAGGAAAATCGACACACCGTCGAGAAACATGCCTACGGTAATCAGCATCAGGATGAGCAGCGACAACACACCGTATTCGCCCAGACCAGAATTCACAATCGCCCGGGTGATCGGGTCAATCACCCCCAGCGTGGACAACGAATAGGCAAAAATCCCCGCCAGCGACACCACCAGCAGAATCACCGCTGACAACTCGCCAGATTCGCGCAGGATCATAAAAAGGTCGCGGAGCCGGATGGTGCGGTGGATCACCATGCCCACAAAGAGGCCGTAGAACACCGCCACCACCGCCGCTTCGGTGGGCGTGAACCAGCCGGCGCGCATGCCACCCAAAATGAGCACCGGTGCGGCCAGGCCCCAGATGGCGTCGAGAAAGCTCTTCAGCAGCGGTGGCCGAGGCAGGCTGCTTTCCAGGTGGCCCATCTTGTGTTTGCGCGACAGCCACACCGCCGGCACGATCAGCGCGATGCCGGCCAGAATGCCCGGAATCATGCCGGCCGCAAACAGGGCCGGCACCGAGGCCCCCGGCACCAGCACCGAATACACAATGAAAGCAATCGACGGTGGAATCAGGATGTCGGTGGCGGCTGCTGCGCCCACCACGCTGGCCGAAAACGCGGCCGGGTAGCCGGCGCGCGACATGGCCGCAATCATCACGGCCCCCACCGCCGCCGCGTTGGCCGGGCCGGAGCCCGAGATGCCACCGAGGAACATCGCCACCATGATGGCCACCAGCGGCAGCATGCCCGGGCCACGGCCGACCAGTGCAATCGCGAAATTGACCAGCCGCAGCGCCACGCCCGAGCGGTCGAAGATGGAGCCGACCAGCACGAACATCGGAATCGCCAGCAGCGGGTACTTGCCCAACCCGGCGTAAAAGTTCTGGGGCACCGCCAGCAGGCCAAACCACTGCGTGTCGGCATTGGCAATGGCAATGGCTGCCGCACCGGCCAGGCCGAGCGCCGCGCCAATCGGCACGCCGATCAGCATCATCACGATGAACAGCACGAACAGCAGCGTGGCGATCATGGTGCGGGCCGCTCGCCACGGCTGCGCCGGATGAAGAGGCCCACAGCGCGCAGCGCAATGCCCAGCGACACCACTGGCAGCCAGATCGAGTACCACCACTGCGGCACGCCAATGCCTGGCGAGGTTTCGCCGAACTTGTAGTCGTCCCACACCAGCCGCACGCTCAGCACCGCCACCAGGCCAAACAGCAGTGCCACCATCAGCGCGCCAAACTGGGCCAGCCGCCGGCGCCGCTGCGGCGAGCCGCTCTCGGCAAAATACTCAATGCGGATGTGCCGGTCACGCGCCACGGCAGCCGAACCGGCCACCAACGCCAGCAGGATCATCAGGAACACCGAGAACTCTTCGGTCCACGCGAACGACGAGTTGGTGAAATAACGCACCAGCACGTTGGCGAAGGTGATCAGCGCCAGCGCGCCCATGATGAGCACGGTGAGCCAGTCTTCGATCTTCAGGGGCACGCGGGTGGGCTCGTCCGGCGCCTCCAGGGGGGCAGGGGTCGCGTTGTCCAGCAGGACGGCGGGATCGGAGGGCGTGGGCATGGGAAAGGTTTTCAGGCTCGCCGCAGGCGTGTCAGTGCAGCCGATGGATCGTAGCGGAGCGGTCGCTGTTCTTCCTCCGTAATTTCCCTTTTCCCTGAAACGGAGGCGACAGGGTGGCCGATGCGACAATTCCCGCCATGACTGTTCACCCGGATTCCATCACCATCACCCGCCCCGACGACTGGCACCTGCACGTGCGCGACGGCGCAGCCCTGAACACCGTGGTGCCGCACACCGCCGCCCAGTTTGGCCGTGCGGTCATCATGCCCAACCTCAGGCCGCCGGTGACCACCGCCGCGCAGGCGGTGGCTTATCGCGAGCGCATTGCCGCCGCCGTGCCCGAAGGCGTGGCCTTCGAGCCGCTGATGACGCTCTACCTCACCGACAACCTGCCCGCCGACGAAATTCGCCGTGCCAAAGACGCGGGTGTGGTCGCCGCCAAGCTCTACCCCGCTGGCGCCACGACCAACAGCGACGCTGGCGTGACCGACCTGCGCAAGACCTACAAGACCCTGGAGGCGATGCAGCGCGAAGGCCTGCTGCTGCTGGTGCACGGCGAAGTCACCTCGCCCGACATCGACCTGTTCGACCGCGAAGCGGTCTTCATCGACACCCAGCTGATCCCGCTGCGGCGTGATTTCCCAGAACTGAAAATCGTCTTCGAACACATCACCACCAAAGAAGCCGCCCAGTACGTGGCAGAGGCCGACCGCTTCACGGCCGCCACCGTCACCGCCCACCACCTGCTGTACAACCGCAACGCGATCTTCACCGGTGGCATTCGCCCGCATTACTACTGCCTGCCGGTGCTGAAGCGCGAAACCCACCGGTTGGCCTTGGTGGAGGCTGCCACCAGCGGCGCTGCGCGTTTCTTCCTCGGCACCGACAGCGCGCCCCACGCCACGCATCTGAAAGAGCACGCCAGCGGCTGCGCTGGCTGCTACACCGCCCACGCGGCGATGGAGTTGTATGCCGAAGCGTTTGACGCTGCCGGTGCGCTTGACAAGCTGGAGGCTTTTGCCAGTTTCAACGGCGCCGACTTCTACGGCTTGCCCCGCAACCAGGGCACGGTGACGCTGAAACGCGAGAGATGGACGCCGCCGACCAGCTTTGCGTTCGGGGATGCCGAACTGAAGCCGCTGCGGTCGGGCGAAGCGCTGCCGTGGCGACTGGTCTAGAAAGCATTGACTGGCAAGTTCCCTGGCTGGTGGGTCTGCAGGGTCTTGGCCAGCCAGTGGCCCAGCTGGCCTGTGCCGGCAGACCGCTGCATGAAGCGCTGAACACGTGCCGCGATGTTCCAGTGCGCTTCGTTCCCCAAGCTGAACTGCCGGAGGGTGAGGCTTATGAAAGCCACATCTTTCGTGCCCGACAGTGCCCCACACGCGAGGGCTTGCACGACTTTTTCAATGGCCTGTGCTGGGCGCACTTTCCACACACCAAGGCACGTCTGAACGCGCTGCAGGCGACCGAGTTGGCCAGCCATGGGGTACAGCCGCAACGCGGCCCGCTGCGCGACGCGCTGACCCTGTTCGACGAGAACGCCGCCTTCCTGCAGGCGCCGCCAGAACTGTGGCAAGCCCTGCGTGCCAGAAACTGGCAGCGGCTGTTTGTGGACTTGCGTGCCGATTGGGCTGGCGCCCGGCTGGTGCTGTTTGGGCACGCCTTGCTGGAAAAACTGGTCTCGCCGCGCAAGGCCATCACCGCCCATGTCTACCTGGCGAATCCGCCGATGGACAGCCTCGCGTTGCTGGATGCCTGGGTGGCGAACGACCTGAACCCCGAGAGGCTCGCCACCAAACCGTTCACACCCTTGCCAGTGCTGGGCGTGCCCGGCTGGTGGCCTGCGAACGAAGCGCCTGGTTTTTACGACGACCCTCAAGTGTTCAGGCCACCGCGCGCTCCGCCCTCCCCGAACGAATAACCGGAATACCCGCCCGCTTTGTAGGCGAAACCACGCCGAACCTTGATTTCTGCAGGCCCGCCCCTACCATCTTGCGTAACCGGCCCGCTCCACTGGCCGTCTGAAAGAAAAAATGAAACGCATCGTTCTGTTCGTCATGACCAACCTCGCCGTGGTGCTGGTGCTGGGCATCGTCGCCAACCTGCTGGGGGTGAACCGTTACCTCACGGCCAACGGCCTGAACCTCGGCGCCCTGTTGGGCTTTGCACTGATCATGGGCTTTGGCGGTGCGATCATTTCTTTGCTGATCAGCAAGCCGGTCGCCAAATGGAGTTCGGGCGTGCGGGTGATCAACCAACCCCAGTCGTCGGACGAGGCCTGGATTGTCAGCACCGTGGAGAAGTTTGCCAAGCAGGCTGGCATCGGCATGCCCGAAGTTGGTATTTTTGAGGGTGCGCCCAATGCCTTCGCCACCGGCGCGTTCAAGAACTCGGCGCTGGTGGCCGTGTCCACCGGCCTGCTGCAAGGCATGACGCGCGAAGAGGTGGAGGCCGTCATTGGCCACGAGGTGGCCCACATCGCCAATGGCGACATGGTCACGATGACCTTGATTCAAGGCGTGATGAACACCTTTGTGGTGTTCCTCAGCCGCGTGATTGGCTACGCCGTGGACAGTTTTTTGCGCCGGGGCAATGACAACAACTCCGGTCCCGGCATTGGTTACTGGGTCACCACCATCGTGCTGGACATCGTGCTCGGCTTTGCCGCAGCCATCGTGGTCGCCTGGTTCAGTCGCCACCGCGAATTCCGCGCCGACGCGGGTGCCGCTGCGTTGATGGGCCGCAAGCAGCCGATGATCAACGCGCTGGCACGCCTGGGTGGCATGGAGCCCGGCGAGTTGCCCAAAAGCGTGGCGGCCATGGGCATCACCGGTGGCATTGGCAAGCTGTTCAGCACGCACCCACCGATTGAGGAGCGGATTGCGGCGCTGCAAAAGGAGCCGGGCTGATGCCTTGAGTACTTCTCCAACGACCTTGAAACCCGGCTTTGGCCGGGTTTTTTGTTTTCAGTCTTGCGGACGTCACTCGCTTCATGCTGCCATTGCTCAGTGTTGAGCGGCTCTCTCGGACCGCCCTTGCATGCGGTTGTAAATGTTTGTATGATGATCGTCATGCGAAATGAAAAAATCAACGCCAGAGCTGCGGCCAAAGACGTGACGCACGAACGCATTGTGGCGGTGGCCTCCCGAGCCATCCGTCGCAGCGGCTACGATGGCACCGGCGTTGCGGACATTATGAAGGAGGCCGGCCTGACGCATGGCGCCTTCTACTCCCACTTCACGTCACGCGAGGCCATGCTGGCCGAGGCGGCGGGAAAGGCGTGTGCCGAATCTGCCGCCGCTGCGGTTCATGCGGTGACCACCGTGCCCAGCAGCATGGCGCTGGCTACCATGCTCGGTGCCTACCTTTCCAGAGCGCACGCCGAGCAGGCGGAAAGTGGGTGCATCCTTGCCGCGTTGGGCTCTGAAACGTCGCGCCAGGCACCCGAAGTGCGCCGGGTGGCGACCCGGCACATCAAGGAAATGGTGGACCTCATCGCCCGCCAGTCGCCGGACTGGGGGCAGCCGAGTGCGCACGAGCACGCGCTGGTGACCATCGCCACCATGGTCGGTGCCTTGCTGTTGGCCCGCGCAGTCGACGAGCCGGCCCTGTCAGACGGCTTGCGCGAAGCGGCGCGCAAGCACCTGACACCCGACGTTCATTGAATCCACTGAAGGGTGCTGTCTTTTCGTTCGACTTTATATATGATGATCGTCATGTGAAATAAGGCTGCCGCCCACACTGTTCCGCACCGCATGGCACAAGACCCTGCTTACCAACGCGTTTTCAAACGCCAAACCTGAAGGAGAAATGGGATGAACACAGACAGCAAGAGGCGCAAGATTGCCCTCGTGACGGGGGCCTCGTCGGGCATCGGTCAAGCCACCGCGGAGACTCTGGCGAAGGCCGGGTACGTGGTCTATGGCACGAGCCGCCGTGGCGGCGATGCGGGCGGACGGTCTTTCGAGATGTTGTCGCTCGACGTGACCAGCGACGAATCCGTCGATGCCGCCGTTCAGAAGCTGGTGCAGCGAGAGGGGCGCATCGATTTGCTAGTCAACAATGCCGGTTTCGGCGTCGCTCCTGCCGGCGCAGAAGAGAGCTCCATCGCGCAGGCCAAGGCCATTTTCGACACGAATTTCTTCGGAATCGTGCGAATGACGCGCGCCGTCGTGCCACACATGCGTGCGCACGGTGCGGGCCGCATCGTCAACATCGGCTCGGTCCTCGGCTTTTTGCCCATGCCGTACGGGGCACTTTATGCTGCGACCAAGCATGCCGTCGAAGGCTATTCCGAGTCGCTCGACCATGAACTTCGCACCTGGGGAATCCGGGTCTCGGTCATTGAGCCGGCCTACACGAAGACGCCGTTTGACGCGAACTTCCTGGAGCCCGACGCCAAGCTCGATGCGTACCGTGAGGCCCGTGCCGCAGTGAACCAGCGTGTGAAGGAGGTGATGGCCACTGCGGACCTGCCGGGCGTTGTGGCGGACGTTGTGCTGAAAGCGGCCAATGCCGCTCACCCGAAACTCCGATACACCGCTGGCGGGCTCGCGAGGCGTCTGCGGCTGTTGCGCAAATTTGCACCTGCTGGCATGGTGGATGCCGGGATTCGAAAAGATTTACGGCTCGACGTGGCACACGTCGTGAAAACAGCATGAAAGCGTTTCTGTTGGAGCGGTATGGAAAGAAGCACGCATTGCGGTTGGCAGAAATGCCGTCGCCGGAATTGCGAGATGACGAGGTCCTGGTCGAAGTCCATGCCGCTGGTGTGAACCTGCTGGACGCCAAAATCAGGGGTGGCGAGTTCAAACTGATCCTGCCCTATCGATTGCCCACCATATTGGGGCACGACGTCGCGGGCGTCGTGGCCAAGACGGGATCGCGGGTCCGGGACTTCAAAGTGGGCGATGAGGTGTATGCGCGCGTCGATGACTTTCGAATCGGCACGTTCGCTGAATTCGTGCCGGCCAAGGAGACTTCGCTGGCGCACAAACCCAAAAATCTCACGATGGTGGAAGCCGCGTCCATCCCCCTGGTGGGACTGACGGCTTGGCAGGCACTGGTTGAAAAGGCGCAACTGAAGAAAGGGCAACAGGTTTTCATTCAGGCCGGCTCCGGCGGCGTTGGAACCTTCGCGATTCAATTGGCCAAGCACCTGGGCGCCACCGTCGCCACGACGGCCGGCACAACGAACGTGGCACTTGTGAAGCGCCTGGGCGCAGACTTGGTCGTCGACTACAAGACGCAGGACTTCGGAGACGTTTTGCGCGACTGCGACGTGGTTCTGAACAGCCAGGATGGCAAGACGCTCGACAAGTCTCTTCGGGTACTCAAAGGCGGCGGCAAGCTCATTTCCATCTCTGGGCCACCCGATCCCGAATTTGCCAAGCACATCGCAGTGCCCGGGTTCGTGAAACTGGTCATTCGGCTGCTGAGTTCGGGGGTCAGACGCAAGGCGAGAGGCCTGGGCATTGCCTACTCATTCCTGTTCATGAAGGCCAACGGGAGCCAACTGCGCGAGATCACCCAACTCATCGAGGCGGGGGCCATTCGCGCGGTGGTGGATCGCGTCTTTCCGTTTGAGGAGACCAATGAGGCGCTGGCTTACGTCGAATCAGGTCGTGCCAAGGGAAAGGTGGTCATCCAGATCAAATGAGGTGTGGCCCACACCCATTCGGGCTCTTGATGGCCTTGGTTCGGCGAATCGTTGGTCAGGGAACACTGTGGTCGCCACAGACCTGGAGCGCCAGCGCCTCCGCCACCTTGATGCCGTCCACCCCCGCCGACAAAATGCCCCCGGCATAACCCGCGCCTTCGCCGGCTGGGTAGAGGCCGGGCAGGTTCAGGCTTTGCAGGTTGGCGCCACGGGTGATGCGCAGCGGTGCCGAGGTGCGGGTCTCCACGCCGGTGAGCACCGCGTCCGGCATGTCGTAGCCCTTGATCTTGCGGCCAAACACCGGCAGCGCTTCGCGCATCGCCTCAATGGCGTAGGCGGGCAGGGCGGGGGCCAGGTCGCCCAGTCTCACGCCGGGCTTGTAGGAGGGCTGCACGTTGCCAAAGGCGGTGGACGGCTGGCCGGCGATGAAGTCGCCCACCAGCTGGCCGGGGGCCTCGTAGCTGCTGCCGCCCAGTGTGTAGGCGTTGGCTTCCAGGCGGCGTTGCAACACCACGCCCGACAGCGGGTGAAATGCCGGAGGCATTTTTCGGGCCATGGCCGCCGCTTCGGTGGCGTAGCGGGCACCGGCCTCCTCGCCAAAAGCGGCCTGCCAATCGGCCAGCGCGTGTTCGGGGCCGCGCAGAAAGTCGGGTGGGTCGATGTTGACCACCATGCCGGCGTTGGCATTGCGTTCGTTGCGCGAGTACTGGCTCATGCCGTTGGTCACCACCCGGCCCTGCTCCGAGGTGGCGGCCACCACCGTGCCGCCGGGGCACATGCAAAAGCTGTACACCGCGCGGCCGTTTTTGGCGTGGTGCACCAGCTTGTAGTCGGCCGCACCCAGCAGCGGGTGGCCGGCGTGCCGGCCCCAACGGGCACGGTCGATCACGCCCTGTGGGTGTTCGATGCGAAAACCCACCGAGAACGGCTTGGCCTCCACGAACACGCCGCGCTCGTGCAGCATGGCAAAGGTGTCGCGCGCGCTGTGGCCCAGCGCCAGCACGACCTGGTTGGCGGCCAGCTCGGTGGTGGTGCCACTGGCCTGGTCCAGCACCGTCAGGCCGCGCAGGCGTTGGCCTTCGGGGCTGGCGTCCAGCAGCACATCGGTCACGCGCTGGCCGAAGCGCACCTCGCCGCCCAGCGCGATGATTTGTGCGCGCAGCTGCTCCACCACTTTCACCAACTTGAATGTGCCGATGTGCGGGTGCGCCATGTACAAAATTTCTTCCGGTGCACCGGCCAACACAAACTCCTGCATCACCTTGCGGCCCAGGAAGCGTGGGTCCTTGATCTGGCTGTAGAGCTTTCCGTCGGAAAAGGTGCCGGCGCCGCCTTCGCCAAACTGCACATTGCTCTCCGGGTTCAGCGTCTTCTTGCGCCACAGGCCCCAGGTGTCTTTGGTGCGCTGGCGCACCGGCTGGCCACGCTCCAGCACGATGGGCTTGAAGCCCATTTGTGCCAGCGTCAGCGCGGCAAAAATGCCACAGGGGCCAAAGCCCACCACCACCGGGCGCAGGGCCAAGTTGGCCGGCGCTTGCACTGGTGGGCGCCAGGCCATGTCGGGCGCGGGCTGGATGTGGGGGTGGTTGGCAAATTGGGCCAGCAGCGCGGGCTCTTGCGCGGCATCGGCCAGCGCCACGTCAACGATGTAGACCGCCAGCAGCTCGGCCTTGCGGGCGTCAAAGCTGCGTTTGACCACCTGCAGCGTGGCGATCTGCGCCTCGGGCAGCGCCAGCGCCTGGGCTGCCAGCTGGCGCAGCGCGGCTTCGGGATGCGGTGGTGGCGTGCGGTCGGCGTCGGTCTCGGTGGGCGCGTCGGACGCGCGGCGGGCGTCCACCGGCAGGGCGGACAGCGGGAGCTTGAGTTCGGAGAGTCGGATCATGGTGAAGGGCCCGTGGTGATCGGGCAGGCCATTGGAGAAAACGGAAACAGGTCAGGCGGGCAGGAAGCCCTCAACGGAGAAGTAGCGCTCGCCGGTGTCGTAGTTGAAGCCCAGCACGGTGGCGCCTGGCGCGATGTCGGGCAGCTTTTGCGCGATGGCCTGCAGCGTGGCGCCGGACGAAATGCCGACCAGCATGCCCTCTTCGGCGGCGGCGCGGCGCGCCATCTCGCGGGCGGGTTCGGCGTCGACCTGGATCACGCCGTCGAGCAGGCTCACATCGAGGTTTTTGGGGATGAAGCCGGCGCCAATGCCCTGGATGGGGTGGGGCGAGGGCGCGCCGCCAGAAATCACCGGCGAGGCCACCGGCTCCACCGCGTACACCTTGAGTTGCGGCCACTTGGCCTTCAGCACCTGGGCACAGCCGGTGATATGGCCGCCGGAGCCGACGCCGGTGATCAGCACGTCAATGCCATTCGGGAAGTCGGCCAAAATTTCCGCGGCAGTGGTGCGGGCGTGCACCGCCACGTTGGACGGGTTTTCAAACTGCTGCGGAATCCAGGCGCCAGGCGTCTGAGCCTGCAGTTCCAGGGCGCGGGCGATGCAGCCCTTCATGCCCAAGGCGCGGGGCGTCAAATCAAACGTGGCGCCGTAGGCCAGCATCAGCCTGCGGCGTTCGATGGACATGCTGTCGGGCATGACCAGCACCAGCTTGTAGCCCTTGACGGCCGCCACCATGGCCAGGCCCACACCGGTGTTGCCGGAGGTGGGTTCGATGATGGTGCCGCCGGGTTTCAGTGCGCCGCTGGCCTCGGCGTCTTCCACCATCGCCAGCGCGATGCGGTCCTTGATGGAGCCACCGGGGTTGGCGCGCTCGGACTTGATCCAGACCTGGTGCGTCTGGCCGAACAGCCGCTGCATGCGGATGTGGGGCGTGTTGCCGATGGTCTGGAGGATGTTGTCAGCGCGCATGGGGGCTCCTTGGGTTCTGGAACGGACAATTGTCTCAGGAGTGGCGCAGACCGCGGGGACAGAGCGGCTGGCCGCTGCGCAGGTCAGCCGGTCTTTCCCCGATAATCAGGCTGTGAAGCGGGCCAGGCCGTCGCTGGTGCAATCTCCGAAAGGAGGCACTGGAGGAACGTCCGGACTGCACAGGGCAGCGCAGCAGCTAACGGCTGTCCACCGTGAGGTGAGGATCAGAGCAACAGAGACGAGCCGATTCAGTTCGGGTGAAACGGGCAATCTCTGCGCGCAGCAATACCAAGTAGGCCAGCCTGGAGCGGCGCGGTTCGCCGCGACGTTCTGACCTGTGGCTCCGCAGGGCGAGTTGGCGGGTAGGTAGCACCGAGCTGTTGGGTGACCAACAGCCCAGATTAATGACGGTCACGTGGGGGGCAACCCCGACGCACAGAATCCGGCGTATCGGCCCGCTTCACACTTTTTTCAAACCGCCAGCCCCAGCGCCTCGATGCGCTGCCGGTGCGCCAGCAGCGAGCGTTGCGCCAGCGGCCACAGCGCTTTGGGTGTGTCGTCGTAGGCCAGTGGCACCAGCTCGGCGTCGCTTGCGCCGGGTTTGGCTTTCATCGCGGCGACCACCTTGGCTTCGCGTTTCAGGCGGTGCGCTTTCAAATGGGCAATGGCTTGCGGCGCGTTGCCGATCACGTAACCGTGGGCGGGTGCGATGAAGGCAATCTCGTGTTCGGTGCAGGCGGCGCTCAATGCGTCCAGCGCGTCGATGTAGGCCGTCATGTCGCCGTCGGGCGGGTCGATCACCGTGGTGCTGCCGTTCAGGATGTGGTCGCCACTGAACAACAGGCCGTCTTCTTCCAGCACCAGGCACAGGTGGTTGGCCGCGTGGCCGGGGGTGTGGATGACGCGCAGCGTGTGGGTGACGAGCGTGCCGTCCAACTCGCGGCCAGTCAGCACCAGTTCCTCGTCGTCGTCCAGCGGGCGGTCGGGCACAAAGTGGCTGGCCGGGCGTGCGGTGGGGGCCGAGGGCAGGCCCAGCACCGGCGGCTGGGTGGCGCCGCACAGCGCCTGCAATGGCTTGGCGCCGGGGGAATGGTCGGGGTGGGAGTGGGTGCAGACGATGGCGTGGATCTGCCCTGGCTCGCCGGCGCGGTTGACGGCGGCTTGCCACAGGCGCTGCAGGTGATCGGGGTCGTTCGGGCCGGGGTCGATGGCAATGTAGCCGGTGTCGGGGTCGCCCACCAGGTAGCTGTTGGTGCCGGGGCCGGTCATCATGCCGGCGTTGGGCGCGGTCAGGCGCTGCAGGTTCTTCAGCAGCGGCACGGGGCGCGCGTGTTGCCAGTCCAGCACATGCGTGAGTTGCCCGTCGGGACAGACCATCAGCAGTTCGCCGAAGGGTGGCTCGTGTTCCATGTGGCGCGACTCTTCGCCGTTCAAAAAACCGGCGCGGGGGCTGGAGGTCCACAGCGGTTGTTCTGTGGCGGCGCAGGCCTGCAGCACCGCGTCCACGTCGGGGAAGGCTTGCAGCCGCTCCAGCGTGCGGATGGTGGGGAAGATCATCTCGAAGCGGCCGGCATGGTGTTTGGCCAGCGCGTTGGCGGGGCTGACCCAGACCGGTTCGAACTGCTCGGCCTCGTCGGCCACCGGGCTTTGGCCGGCGGGCATGCGGGCCACCAGAAACGGCACCTCGAAGCGGCGCGGCAGGTCGCGGTCGGTGGTCCAGTGGGCCAGCACAAACACCTCGTCGGCCGGCAATGTCAGGCCACGTGCGGCGCACTGGGCCACGAACGGGGCTTTGCGGTCCAGCGCGGCGATGTCGCTGTCGTCGGCCATGCGGCCGTCGGCATGGCGGGCGAGCAGGATGCCCAGCTCTTCAAAGCTCTCGCGGATGGCGGCAATCGCCTGCGTCAAATGCAGGTCGCTCTGGCCGGGGCGGCGGCGGGCCTGCGCGTGCGAGGTGGCGTCAGCGGCGTCCACCACCCCACCGGGAAAGACGTAGGCGCCGGGTGCGAAGCTGGCCGTCATCGAGCGGCGCGTCATCAGCACCTCAAAGCCGCCGGGCGTGTCGCGCAGCAGCAGCACGGTGGCGGCAGGGCGGGTGCGAACGGGTTCGCGGTGGGGGTAGAGAAGTTGGGTGGGGCGGACCATGGCGGTCATTTTGCCGGGAAATCACCGGCCGGGTGTCACGCCGGGCACGTGGGGGCTCGGCGGTGTCAGGGGGCGTTTTCGGGTCGGATGTCGAGCGCCACCAGAATGCGCGCGACCATGTTGTAGGCGGCAATGGCGGTGGTGATTTCCACCAGTTCGGGGGTGCTGAAGCGCTGCTTCAGCTGTGCAAACAGCGCGTCGCTGACCTGCACATTGCGCGTCATTTGTGCGGCGTAGTGCATCACCAGGCTTTCGTCGCTGCCCAGGCGGGCATCGGCGAAGTCAGTGCCCGCTCCCGCCTGCACAAAGGCCTGCAGCGCGTCCAGCTCGGGTGGCGTGCCACCGGCGGTGAGGAAGTCGGGCGCGTGGTGGTGGTATTCGTAGTCGGCGCCGGTCAGCAGCGCCACGGTGCAGATGCCGAACTCGCGCAGTTTGGGGCTGGCAGACAGCTCGCTGCGCACCGCCTTCATGTAGACGTTCCAGCCGCGTGCCACCGGCTCGCTCCAGAGCAGCGCCTTGTCGAGGTTGATGAGTTGGCCGCCGCGCCGCGCGAGGATGGCGTTGACCAGCTCGGCGGGCTGGGGGTGGGCGGCAGGGGTCCAGTCGGGGATGCGCATGGTGGCCTTTCGGGTGCTGTGCCGCCAGCGTACAGCGGATAATTCGGCCATGCGGATCCAATTCACCAAAATGCAGGGCGCGGGCAACGACTTCGTGGTGCTGGACGAAACCCAAGGCCGCCTGGGCCTGACAGCGGCGCAGTACCGTTTTCTGGCGGACCGGCACTTTGGCGTCGGCGCGGACCAGATATTGACAGTGCGGCCGTCGCCCGCCCCTGGCATTGACTTTGAGTACCTGATCCACAACGCCGATGGCGGCGAGGTGGAGCAGTGTGGCAACGGCGCGCGCTGTTTTGTGCGCTTTGTGCGCGAACGCGGCCTGACCACCCAGGACACGGTGCGGGTGCAGACCCGATCGGGCGTGATCGAACTGCACATGGACGCCGACGGCCGGGTGACGGTGGACATGGGCGCGCCGGTGTTCGATCTGCCCCAAATCCCGTTCGATGCCGCCGGTTTGGTGCCTGAAGCTGCCAATTTATGGCAAATGTGGCCGCTGACCCTAGTGGAGTCTGGCGATATAGCTCCTGTTTCGATAGCGGTGGTGTCCATGGGCAACCCGCACGCGGTGCAGCTGGTGGCCGATGTGGACACCGCGCCGGTGGCCACCCAGGGGCCGCTGATCGAAAGCCATGTGCGTTTTCCCCGGCGGGTGAACGCCGGCTTCATGCAGGTGGTCAGCCGCTCGCAGATCCGGCTGCGGGTGTACGAGCGCGGTGCGGGCGAGACGCTGGCCTGCGGCACCGGTGCGTGTGCGGCGGTGGTGGCGGGCATCCGCCTCGGCCTGCTGGACGCCACGGTGGACGTGGCCACCCGGGGTGGCCCGCTGACCATTCGCTGGGCCGGTGGTCGGTCGCCGGTGACGATGACCGGCCCCGCCACCACCGTGTTCCACGGCGACATCACACTCCCCTGACGCCACAATCCCCCCATTGCCCGAACACCGAACCGCAGAGCGCCGCATGGACACCAACCACCCGATCACCGAAGACGACATCGCCAACTACCTGGTCAACACGCCCGACTTTTTCGAGCGCCACGCCGAGCTGCTGGCCACCGTGCAACTGACCAGCCCCTACAACGGCCGCTCGGTCAGCCTGCAGGAGCGGCAGGCCGACATGCTGCGCGACAAGATCAAGGCGCTGGAGCTGAAAACGGTGGACATGATCCGCTACGGGCACGACAACGTGGCCATCGCCGACAAGCTGCAGCGTTGGGCGCGCAACATTTTCCTGGTGCGCCGGCCGGAAGACCTGCCACGCAGCATTGCCACCGAAATCCAGACGCAGTTTCTGGTGCCACAGGTCGCCATCAAGGTCTGGGGCGTGGCCGAGGCGCATGCCCACCAGCCCTTTGCCCAGGGCGCGAGCGGCGACGTGCGGGTGTTTGCCGCGTCGCTGACCCTGCCCTACTGCGGCGTGAACGTCAGCTTCGAGGCCGCCAACTGGCTGGAAGACCCCAGCGTGGCCGCCTCGGTGGCGCTGATCGCCTTGCGCGCTGGCGCCGACCCGAACGCCTTTGGCCTGTTGGTGCTGGCCTCGCCCGACCCGGAGCGTTTCCACAACGCCATGGGCACCGATTTTCTGGAGCGCATTGGCGAGCTGGCCGGGGCAGCGCTGTCGCGCCTGCGCGGCTGAACCGATGGCCCCACCCGCCACGCCAGACGCCATGCCGGCAGCACTGCTGGACGCGGCTTCTCTAGCGCTGGTGGCCCGCTACCTGGACCATGTGCGGGTGGAAAAACGCCTGGCGGAGCGCACCGTGGCCCTCTACACGCTGGACCTGCACAAGCTCGGCGCCCACGCGCAGCAGGCCGGTCTGGCGCTGACCGCGGTGCACACCGCGCACATCCGCCGTTGGGCCGCGCAGATGCGCGGTGCCGGCCGCAGCGCCCGTGGCATCGCGCTCATCCTGTCGGGCTGGCGCGGCTTCTACACCTGGCTGGGCCGGGAGGGGTTGGTCGCCAGCAACCCGGTGCAAGACGTGCGCGCCCCCAGAGCCGCCAAACCCCTGCCCAAGGCGCTGGGGGTGGAAGACGCGGTGCAACTCGCCAGCCACCAGCAGGCCAGCAACGACCCCTGGCTGGAAGCGCGCGACGCGGCCATCGTCGAACTCCTCTATGGCTGCGGCCTGCGGGTGGGCGAACTGGTGGGGCTGGACGTGGTGGCCAGTGGTGAAGCACGCGGCTGGGTCGACCTGCAGTCCGGCGATGCCCATGTGCTGGGCAAAGGCGGCAAGCGCCGCAGCGTGCCGGTGGGCCGCAAGGCGGCCGAAGCGTTGGCACGCTGGCTGGCGGTGCGCGGCACGGCGCCAGCGGGCTACACGCCCATGGCCGCCCAGACCACCCGCGCCGACCCTGACCGCCAGGCGGCGGCCAACGCCTTGTTCGTCGGCCGCAATGGCACCCGGCTCAGTGCGCAGGCCATCTGGCAGCGGCTGCGCCAGCGCAGCTTGCAGGCCGGGCTGGCCACGCCGGTGCACCCGCACATGCTGCGCCACTCGTTCGCCAGCCACGTGCTGCAGTCCAGCAGCGACCTGCGCGCGGTGCAGGAGCTGCTCGGCCACGCCAACATCACCACCACGCAGGTCTACACCCGGCTCGATTTCCAGCATTTGGCCAAGGCCTACGACGCGGCCCACCCGCGCGCCAAGAAAACATGAAAACCCTCCGCCTCCGCCCCGGCAAAGAACGCTCGTTGCAGCGCCGCCACCCCTGGATTTTTGACTCGGCCATTGCCAAGGGCAGTGGCGACGCGGGCGAGACGGTGCGGGTGGAGTCCAGCGACGGCCAGTTTCTGGCCTGGGCCTTCACCAGCCCGGCGTCCAAAATCAGTGCACGGGTCTGGAGCTTTGACGAAACGCAGCGCATCGACGCTTCTTTTTTCATAGCTAAAGTGCAAGCCTCCACTAGGGCTCGGGCACGATTTGACATAAAAAGTGACGGAAAAAGGCTGGTCCACGGCGAATCCGACGGTTTGCCAGGGCTGATCGTCGACCAGTACGGTGACACCCTGGTGGCGCAGTTTTTGTCCACCGGCGCCGAGCGCTGGAAAGCGGTGCTCACCGACGCCTTGCTCGCCGCCACCGGCCTGTCCAAACTCTACGAACGTTCCGACACCAACGCCCGCAAGCTGGAGGGGCTGGAACCCGCCGCCGGCTGGCTGCGCGGCGAGGGCCCGGTGGAACTGACCCTGCGCGAACACGCCTGGCAACTGTCGCTCGACATCGCCACCGGCCACAAGACCGGCTTTTACCTGGACCAGCGCGACAGCCGCCAGAAATTTGCCGAGCACGCCCGCCGCCTCGGCTTCCAGCGCGTGCTGAACTGCTTTTGCTACACCGGCGGCTTCACCGTGGCGGCGCTCTCGGGCGGCGCGGCGCACGTCACCTCGATCGACTCGTCCGGCCCGGCCTTGGAAAGGGCCGCAGCCAACGTGGCGCTGAACGGCTTTGCGCCCGAACGCGCGACCTTTCTGGACGCCGACGTCAACGCCTCGCTGCGCGGCTTTCTGGACGCCGGCCGGACGTTTGACGCCATCGTGCTCGACCCGCCCAAGTTCGCACCCACCGCCGCCCACGCCGACCGCGCCGCGCGCGCCTACAAAGACATCAACCGGCTGGCCTTCAAGCTGCTGGAGCCGGGCGGTGTGCTGTTCACCTACTCGTGCTCGGGTGGCATCAGCGCCGACCTGTTCCACAAGATCGTCGCCTCGGCCGGGGCCGACGCCGGGGTGGATGGCTTCATCACCGAGCGCCTGGGCGGCGCGCCCGACCACCCGATGACGCTGGAATTCCCCGAAGGCGAGTACCTCAAGGGCTTGATCGTGTTGAAGAAGGGTTGAACACGCGCCGGCCACAGGCGATTGAATTGGCCGCTACACTCCCCACCTGCTGATTTTCTGTGCACTGGAACGCCCCATGAACCTGATCCCCGCCACCATCATCACCGGCTTCCTTGGTTCGGGCAAAACCACGCTGCTCAAACGCGTGCTGACCGAGGCCCACGGCCAGAAAATCGCCGTCATCGAGAACGAGTTCGGCGAGGAAAACATCGACAGCGACATCCTCGTCAACGACACCACCGAGCAGATCATCCAGATGAGCAACGGCTGCATCTGCTGCTCCATCCGCGAAGACCTGCGTGCCACGCTGCACAGCCTGGCCGAGAAAAAGCGCAAGGGCGAGCTGAACTTCGACCGCGTCGTGATCGAAACCACCGGCCTGGCCGACCCCGGCCCGGTGGCGCAAACCTTCTTCATGGACGACGAGATCGCCGAGACCTACGCGCTCGACGCCATCCTGACGCTGGTGGACGCGAAACACGCCAACCAGCAGCTCAACGACCGGCAGGAAGCGCGCCGCCAGATTGGTTTTGCCGACCAGATCTTCATCAGCAAGTCCGACCTCGTGGCCAAAGACGAGGTGGACGCGCTGGTGCACCGCCTGAAGCACATGAACCCGCGCGCACCGATGAAGACGGTGCACTTCGGCGAGGTGCCGCTGATTCAGGTGTTCGACCTCAGGGGCTTCAACCTCAACGCCAAGCTCGACATCGACCCCGATTTCCTGAAGGCCGAGGAACACAGCCACGCGCACCACGACCATGAACACGGCGAACATTGCGACCACCCGTCGCACGCCCACGAAGGGCACGGCCACCACCACGCGCACGACGACGATGTGAAGAGCTTCGTGTTCCGCTCCGACCGCAAGTTCAGCCCGGAAAAGCTGGAAGACTTCCTCGGCGCCATCGTCAACATCTACGGCCCCCGCATGCTGCGCTACAAGGGCGTGCTGAACATGCAGGGCACCGACCGCAAGGTGATTTTCCAGGGCGTTCACCAGCTCATGGGCAGCGATCTGGGGCCGCAATGGGCCCCCAAAGAGAAACGCACCAGCAAGATGGTGTTCATCGGCATCGACCTGCCGAAAGACATTTTTGTGCAGGGGCTGGAGCAGTCGCTGGTTTAGGGTAGTCTCCATCCTTTTCGACGGGAACGCGCCATGATGCTTGCCATGTTGCAGATGTTCGGATGGGGCCGTCAGCCATCGAACGAGGGTAAACCGCTAGAATCGCGCGCCAGTGAAGCAACAGCAACCCGTGTGGAAGCAGGTATAACTTCGGGCAATTCAAGAGCAGGCGGGTCGCCTGTTCGAGCCACTGCCAGTTCTCCGAGGAGACAAGTTGTGAAAGCTTCTGCGAAAAAAGTGACTGCGGCCAAAAAGCCTGCGGCCGCGCCTGCCGCTGCGAAAAGCAGCAAAGCCGCCGCCAAACCAACCGCAAAAGTTGCCAAAGCCCCGCCGGTGAAAAAGGCGCCCCCCCCGGCGCCTGCCAAACCGGCCAAGGCCGCTGTCGTGAAAGCAAAAGCCAAACCGGCAACGGTGAAGGCCACCCCCAAGCCGGTGGCCAAGGCGCCGGTTCAAGCCGTTGCCAAACCGGCCGTAAAAGCCAAGAAGAAATCCCCGGTCGTTGTGGCCGTGCAGGCCGTACCGGCGCCGCCCGCCAAGAAGGTGGCCCCGTCCAAACCTGCCGCCCCGACCATCGCCACGATGCCAACCGAAAAAAGTAAACCCTTGACCTCCTCTACCGCTCCCGCCGACGCCCCCCTGGCCCCCAAGCCCACCAAGACCCGCGCCTCGCGTCTGACTGGCAACAACGCACCGGCGGCGCCGGTCACCCCGGTGGTGGCGTCCACCGCCGCCAAGGCCAGCTACACCATGCCGTCGGCCTATGCGCCGCTGCCCCCGGTCAGCGCCCCGCACCCGATGCCGGTCAAAAAAGACCCCAAGCTCGCCAACAACTGGAAAACCAAGTCGGCCGAAGAGCTGGTGGACGCAGAAGTCCTGTCCATGCCCGACTCAGAGTACATGAACGACAAGCAGATGGCGTTTTTCCGCCTGAAGCTGGTGGTGCTCAAGCGCGACATCCTCGCCAACGCCGGTGAAACCACCGAGCACCTGCGTGAAGAAACCGTGGTCGTGCCCGATCCGGCCGACCGCGCGACCATCGAGGAAGAACACGCGCTGGAGCTGCGCACCCGCGACCGCGAGCGCAAGCTGCTGAAGAAAATCGAGCAGTCGATCCAGCGCATTGACGCAGGCGACTACGGCTACTGCGACGAAACCGGCGAGGCCATTGGTGTTGGTCGCCTGATTGCCCGCCCCACCGCGACCCTGTCGCTGGAAGCGCAACAGCGGCGCGAACTCAAGCAGAAGATGTTCGGAGACTGAACCGCACCAGCGGCTCGCCTTTACAGCACATGGCCAGCGAAGACGTTCCCGGCGGTTTGTTTTCCAAGGTGGTCAATTTTGTCCGCCAGCCCGCCACGCCATGGACCGAGCTGGACAAAACTGGCGACGACCGCCAGAACCTGTCCAGACAGCAGCTCAAGGCCATCGTCGAGCGCAAGCGGCACAACGAGCTGTTGCGCAAGCGCGAGTTCGGCATGCTGCGCAAGCTGCGGCGCCATGACCCACAGGCCGAAGAGGAAGTGGCGGGCCACCCGTCGTTCTTCAACAGCAGCCTGCCTTCCATGGCGCCGGTCAAGCCGCCCCAGCAGACGCTGAAAAAAATCGCCGACATCGAGGCCGACATGTCGATGAAGTGGTGGCAGCCCAAGGCACCGGGCGAGGCGCCACCTGAAAACCTGCGACAGGCGGCGTTGGCCACGCCAGTGCCCGCCGCGCCACCGTGGCCCAGCCTCGCGGTGGACAGCGAACCCGCGCGCGCGAGCACCAGTTTCTCCACCTCCAAATCGTTGGCGGTGGATGTCGCAGAGGGCGCCCGTGACGTTGGGCTGGAAGATGCGGCCATGCAGTTCGCCAATGCCGAAGACGCTGCCGCCGAGGCCACGCTGCTGGACGCCATTGCCCCCCACAATGGCCGCCATGACCATGCCGACACCTGGTTAACGCTGTTTGATTTTTACCGTGCCACCGGCCGCGCAAACCGCTTTGAGTCGCTGGCGGTTGAATTTGCCCAGCACTTTGGGCGTTCTGCGCCACAGTGGTTTTCCATGCCGGAACTGGTGCAGACCACCGTGCCCCCGCCGGCGGTGTTGCCCGCCGCGCGGCCGACCGACTGGAGCAGCCCTGACGCGTTGAGCCGCTTTGCCGTGATGACGCTGTCCGCGGTCAAGCCGCGCACACCCGGCCAATGGCGGCTGGACTGGACCTTGCTGGAGGAAATCGACCTGAGCGCAGTAGACGCCTTGCTGCGCCTGCTGCGCGGCTGGCGTGGCCAGCCGGTGCAGCTGCAGTTCATCCAGCCTGAGAAGCTCGAGCGGGTGTTGCAGCAAGCCACCCCGGCGGGCGAACCGGCGGTGGACCCGGCCTGGTGGCAGCTGCGCATGGAAGCCTGCCGGGTGATGGGGCAGGTGGAGGCCTTTGACCAGGTGGCGCTGGACTACTGTGTGACCTACGAGGTGTCGCCGCCATCATGGGAACCGGTGCTGTGCACCTACACCCCGGTGAACGCGCAGGGTTTCCCGGCGATTGACTTCAGCCAGGTCAAGGGCAATGTGGTGGACACCGCGCTGCTCGGCCCCAGCGCCTACCGGCAATCCGAATGGCACACCGTGGCCATGGGCCTGCCCGCACTGCCGGGGGGCACGGTGGTGAGCACCGCGCTGAGTGGCCAGCTGAGCGGCGACGCACCGCCCGCACTGGCCCAGCTTGCCGCCGCCTGTGCCGATGCCGGCACCCTGCAGATCAACTGCAGCCACCTGATCCGGCTCGATTTCGCGGCTGCCGGTGCCTTGCTGAACTGGGCGTCGGCCCAGCACGCCGACAAGCGGACCGTCCAGTTCAACGACGTGCACCGCCTGCTGGCGCCGTTTTTCAACGTGATTGGCATCCCGGCCTGTGCCACGGTGGTGGTGCGCACCGACTGAACCCTCCGGTCTCCTTGCATTGGGCGCCGGTGCCCTAAACTGCCCGGCATGGAACAATTTCACGGAACCACGATCATCAGCGTGCGCCGCCAAACGGCCACGGGTTGGCAGGTCGCCATCGGTGGCGACGGCCAGGTCACGCTGGGCAACATCGTCATCAAGGGCACCGCACGCAAAGTGCGCAAGCTGTACCGCGACCAGGTGCTGGTCGGCTTTGCCGGCGCCACCGCCGACGCCTTCACGCTGTTCGAGCGCTTCGAGGCCAAGCTCGAAAAACACCAGGGCCACCTGACCCGCGCCGCCATTGAGCTCACCAAGGACTGGCGCACCGACCGCGTGCTGCGCCGCCTGGAGGCCATGCTCGCCGTGGCCGACCGGGAGGCCTCGCTGATCATCACCGGCAACGGCGACGTGCTGGAGCCGGAGCAGGGCATTGTGGCCATTGGGTCGGGCGGCGGCTTTGCCCAGTCGGCCGCCAAGGCCTTGCTGGAGAACACCACGCTGTCGGCCCCCGAAATCGTCAAAAAGTCGCTGGAAATTGCCGGCGAACTCTGCATTTACACCAACATGAACCACACCATCGAGACGCTGGCATGAGCAGCGCCATGACCCCCCAGGAGATCGTTTCCGAGCTCGACAAACACATCGTTGGCCAGTCCCAGGCCAAGCGGGCCGTGGCGATTGCGCTGCGCAACCGCTGGCGCCGCCAGCAGGTGGACGCCAAGCTGCGGCCCGAGATCACGCCGAAGAACATCCTGATGATCGGCCCCACCGGCGTCGGCAAGACCGAGATCGCGCGGCGGCTGGCGCGGCTGGCGGACGCGCCGTTCATCAAGGTGGAAGCGACCAAGTTCACCGAGGTCGGTTACGTGGGCAAGGACGTGGACGCCATCATCCGCGACCTGGTGGAGGTGGCGGTCAAGCAGACCCGTGAACGCGCCATGCGCCAGGTGCGGATGCGTGCCGAAGACATGGCAGAAGACCGCGTGCTGGACGTGCTGATCCCCCCGCCGCGCCCGAGCGGTGTGGCCGACCCGCTGGAACTGACGCCCTCGCCCGAGAGCAGCACCCGGCAGGCGTTCCGCAAGAAGCTGCGCGAAGGCGCGTTGGACGACAAGGACATCGAGATCGACCTGGTCGACGTCAAGCCGCAGCTGGAGGTCATGGGCCCCGCTGGCATGGAAGAGATGGGCGAGCAGTTGCGCGGCCTGTTCAGCCAGATGGGGCAGGGCAAACGCAAGACGCGCAAGCTCAAGATCGCCGAGGCCTTGCGCCTGCTGACCGACGAAGAGGCCGCCAAGCTGGTGAACGAGGAAGAGATCCGCGCGCAGGCCATCGAGAGCGCCGAGCAGAACGGCATTGTCTTCATCGACGAGATCGACAAGGTCGCCAGCCGGTCGGACTCGGGCGGTGGCAGCGCCGACGTCTCGCGCCAGGGCGTGCAGCGCGACCTGCTGCCGTTGGTGGAGGGCACCAGCGTGTCCACCAAGTACGGCATCGTCAAGACCGACCACATGCTGTTCATCGCCTCGGGCGCGTTCCACCTGGCGCGGCCAAGCGACCTGATCCCCGAACTGCAGGGTCGGTTGCCGATCCGCGTCGAGCTGCAGTCGCTGTCCGTGGGCGACTTTGAGGCCATCCTGACGCAGACCCACGCCTCGCTGGTCAAGCAGTACCAGGCGTTGCTGGCCACCGAGAACGTGGCGCTGGAGTTCACGCCCGAAGGCGTCACCCGGCTGGCGCAGATCGCCTTCGAGGTGAATGAGCGCACCGAGAACATCGGTGCGCGGCGTTTGTCCACCGTCATGGAGCGGCTGCTGGACGAGGTGAGTTTTGACGCCAGCCGGCTCGATGGCCAGACCATCCGCATCGACGCTGCTTATGTGGACGCGCGCTTGCAGGAGCTGAGCCGGAACGAAGATTTGTCGCGCTACATTCTTTGAGCCGTCACCGCCGCTGGTGTGATTTCACCCATCACATTGACTGGCGCCGCTAAGTGCTTATTTCTGAACGATTTTTGCCTTAGTCGGGTTCTCTGAATCGTTCCTAAGTTGTTGATTTCATTGCCAAAATAGTCACAAGCCCGCTTGCAAGCCCGGCTTTTCCTGCTAAAGTGCAAAAAAGTGCATTTAAGTGGTGAAAAGTAGTTTCGCCACGCCATCTGGATCGTGCGAGGGGAAAACGTGTTTCAAGGGGCTTCGTGTCTGAGTCTGGATGCCAAGGGGCGGCTGTCGGTGCCGACCCGGCACCGCGACGTCCTGAGCGCGACCGCGGCCGGCCAGATCACGATCACCAAACACCCGCACGGCTGCCTCATGCTGTTTCCCCGCCCTGAGTGGGAGAAATTCCGCGAGCGCATTGGCGAGTTGCCGATGTCGGCCCAGTGGTGGAAGCGCATCTTTCTCGGCAACGCGATGGACGTGGAGATGGACGGCACCGGCCGTGTGCTGGTGTCGCCCGAGCTGCGTGCGGCCGCCAACATCGGCAAAGACACCATCCTGCTCGGCATGGGCAACCACTTCGAGCTGTGGGACAAAGTCACCTACGACGCTCAGGAAGCCCAGGCCATGCAGGGCGAGATGCCCGATGTGTTCCGGGACTTCTCTTTCTGAAAGCCGGCGGTGGCGACCTCATGGACACACACCACCGTCTTGTTGAACGAAGCAGTCGAAGCGCTGTTCAGCAATGCGGAACCCCTCCCCGACGGCGCGCCCGCGCTGCCGGAGGTGTATGTCGACGCGACCTTCGGGCGCGGCGGCCATGCCCGGCAGATTCTGGCCCGCCTGTCGCCCGCCGGCCAGTTGGTGGCCTTCGACAAAGACCCCGACGCGCTGGCCGAGGCGGCCCACATCACCGACCCGCGTTTTTCCATCCGGCACCAGGGTTTCAGCCACCTGGGCGAGTTGCCGCACGGCAGCGTCACCGGGTTGCTGATGGACCTGGGCATCAGTTCACCCCAGGTGGACAACCCGGCGCGTGGCTTTTCATTCCGCAACGACGGCCCGCTCGACATGCGCATGGACCCCACCCGGGGCGAGAGCGTGGCCGAGTGGCTGGCCCATGCGGAACTCGACCAGATTTCGGAGGTGATTCGTGACTATGGGGAAGAGCGGTTTGCTGGGCCGATTGCAAAGGCGATTGTGGCTCGCCGACAGGAACGGGGCGTGCCTGCCACCACCCTTGAACTGGCCCAGCTCGTGGCTGGTTCGGTCAAAACCCGCGAGTCGGGCCAGGACCCTGCAACGCGCACATTTCAGGCTTTTCGGATTTTCATCAACGCCGAGCTTGAAGAGCTCCGCCAGGCGCTAGAAGCGTCGCTGGACGTGTTGCAACCCGGAGGTCGTTTGGTGGTCATCAGTTTCCATTCGCTGGAAGACCGCATCGTGAAGCAGTTCATCGCGCAGCACAGCCGCGAGGAATACGACCGCCGCAACCCGTTTGCGCCCCCCAAGGTGATGAAGCTGGTGGCGCATGGCCGCACCAAGCCCAGTGCCGAAGAAGTGGCCCGCAACCCCCGTTCGCGCAGCGCCATCATGCGTGTGGCGCAGAGGACGTCGGCATGAGCCGCATCAATGTCGTTCTGCTGCTGGCGGTGCTGGCGAGCGCGCTGTATTTGGTGCGCACGCAGTACGAGTCGCGCCAACTGTTCGGCGAGCTGGAGAAGGCCAACAACGAAGCGCGTCGGCTGGAGGTGGAGTTTGAGCGGCTGCAGGTCGAAAAGCGCGCTCAGGCCACGCCGCTGCGGGTGGAGAAAATGGCGCGCCAACAGCTGCAGATGCATTCGGCCACGCCCGGCATCACCCAGTATGTGGGTGACCCGGATGCGAAAGCCAGTGCCGCTGCCAGCGAGGTGGTGCGATGAGCGGCCGCAGCATCCGCTACACGTCCAGCCCCTTGCTGGCGAGCAAAACGCCGGTCTGGCGCAGCAAGTTCATCGTCGCGGGGATTGCCATCGCCTTCTCGGTGCTGGCGGCCCGAGCGGCCTATGTGCAGGTGATTGGCAACGCCTTCTTCCAGCGCCAGGGCGAGGTGCGGTTTGCACGCACGCTGGAGTTGCCGGCCAACCGCGGCCGCATTCTGGACCGCAATGGCCTGATCCTCGCGTCCAGCGTGCCGGCCACCAGCATCTGGGCCATCCCGGAGGATGTGGACCGCGACCCGGTGAAGCTGAAGAAGCTGGCGAACCTGCTCGACATGCCCATCGCCGAGCTGAACCGCAAGCTGAAAGACGAAGACAAGACGTTTGTCTGGCTCAAGCGCCAGCTGGACGACCCGATTGGTCAGCAGATCGCCGCGCTGAAGATCGACGGCATCTACAGCCGCAAGGAATACAAGCGCCAGTACCCGGAAGGCGAGGCCGCAGCCCATGTGGTGGGTTTCACCAATGTCGAGGACGCGGGCCAGGAGGGGGTGGAGCTGACCTTCAACAAAGACCTCGCCGGCCGTGCCGGTTCGCGCCGCGTCATCAAGGACCGGTTTGGCCGGGTGGTGGAAGACGTGGGCGAGCAGGTACCGCCGGTGGATGGCCGCGATCTGCAGTTGAGCATTGACAGCAAGGTGCAGTTCTTCGCCTACCAGAAGCTGCGTGACACCGTGATCGAGAACAAGGCCAAGGCCGGCAGCGTGGTGGTGCTGGACGTGGCCAGTGGCGAGATTTTGGCGCTGGTCAACTACCCCAGCTACGAGCCCGGCAAACGCCAGAACCTGACCGGCGCGCAGCTGCGCAACCGTGCCTTGACCGACACCTTCGAGCCCGGCTCGACGATGAAGCCCTTTGTGGTGGCGCTGGCGCTGGAAAAGGGCCTGGTCCGTCCCGAGACGCAAATCCAGACCGCGCCGGGCCGCATCAGCATTGGCCGCTCCACCATCACCGACGCGCACCCGCACGGTGTGCTGAGCGTGAACGAGGTGATCCAGAAGTCGAGCAACGTTGGCACCGTCAAGATGGCGATGCAGATGTTGCCGCAGGACATGTGGGAGCTGTACACCCAGGTTGGTTTCGGCCAGAAGCCGCAGGTGGCGTTCCCCGGTGCCGTGAGCGGCAAGCTGCGGGCCTACAAGACCTGGAAGCCGATCGAGCAGGCGACCATGAGCTACGGCTATGGCCTGTCCAGCAGCCTGTTCCAGCTGGCGCGTGCCTACAGCGTGTTCGCGCTGGACGGCCAGTTGATCCCGGTGTCGCTGCTGAAATCGCCCGAACCTGTGGCCGGTGTGCAGATCATGAGCGGCAAGAACGCGGTGGCCATGCGCCACATGCTGCACATGGCCGCCGGGCCCGGCGGCACCGCGCCCAAGGCCCAGACCATGGGCTACTCGGTCGGTGGCAAGACCGGCACCGCGCACAAACAGGAAGGCAAGGGCTACGCCGACAAGAAGTACCGCGGCTTCTTCGTCGGCATCGCGCCGATTGACCAGCCGCGCATCGTGGTGGCGGTGATGATCGACGAGCCGAGCAACGGCAAGTACTTCGGCGGCGACGTGGCCGCCCCGGTGTTCAGCGACACGGTGGCGCAGACGCTGCGCATGCTGGGCATCCAGCCCGACATGGCGGTGAAGCCGCAGATCCTGGCGACCGCGGTGGAGGAGTCGTTTTGATGGCCGCCCCCGAACGCCTGCACAGCCCGGAACAGGCCGCGCACTGGTTGCGCGGCCAGGTGCGTGCCCAGCTGCGGACCGACAGCCGACAGGTTGGCGCCGGCGATGGCCTGATCGCCTGGCCCGGTGCCGCCACAGACGCCCGCCGCCACGTGCCGGCCGCCCTGGCCGCCGGCGCCAGCGCCTGCCTGGTGGAAGACGAGGGCGTGGACGCCTTCCACTTTGACGACACCCGCGTCCGCGCTTACCGGGGGCTGAAAGCCGCCAGTGGCCCGATCGCCGCGCACTACTACAGCCAACCCAGCCAGCAGTTGCCGCTGGTTGCCATCACCGGCACCAACGGCAAGACCTCCACCGCCTGGTGGCTGGCCCAGGCACTGAGCCAGCATGGCCGCTGCGGTGTGGTCGGCACGCTGGGCATTGGCCAACCGCCCGAACTCGCCCACAACGGCCTCACCACGCCCGACCCGGTGCTGTTGCAGCAATGGCTGCGCCGCTTTGTGGACGAGGGCTTCACCGCCTGCGCCATCGAGGCCTCGTCCATCGGTCTGGCCGAACACCGGCTCGACGGCTGCGCGCTGGCCGTGGCGGTGTTCACCAACTTCACCCAGGACCACCTCGATTACCACGGCAGCATGGCCGCCTACTGGGCCGCCAAGGCCGCGCTGTTCCGCTGGCCTGGTTTGAAAGCCGCGGTGGTGAATGTGGACGACCCCCAGGGCGCTGCACTCGCCGGCGAGCTGTCGGGCAGCGGCATCGACCTCTGGACCGTGTCTTGCCAGGGGCCTGCCCGTTTGCAGGCACAGGCGATCACACAGGGCCCGCGGGGCCTGCGTTTTGAAGTGCAGGCGTCTGACGGCGCGGCGGTGCACACGCTCGACACCCAGGCCATTGGGGCCTACAACGTGGCCAACCTGCTCGGCGCCATTGCGGCGATGCGCGCACTGGGTCTGGCGCTGGCCGATGCAGTGGCCGCCTGCAGGAACCTGCTGCCGGTGCCCGGCCGCATGGAGTGCCTTGGCGAGCCAGGGCAACCGCTGGTGGTGGTGGACTACGCCCACACGCCCGATGCACTGGCGCAGACGTTGGACGCCTTGCGCCCAGTGGCGCAGGCGCGGGGTGGTCGGCTGTGGTGCGTGTTTGGCTGCGGCGGTGACCGCGACGTGTCCAAACGCCCGCTGATGGCCGCCGCCGCCGAGCAACGCGCCGACGCGCTGCTGCTGACCAGCGACAACCCGCGCAGCGAAGACCCGGCCACCATCCTCGCGCAGGTGCGTGCCGGCTTGCAGGGCACCGGTGCCCGCGTGGTGCCCGACCGTGCCGAGGCCATCGCCACCGCCGTGCGGGCCGCCGACGCCGCCGACGTGGTGCTGGTGGCGGGCAAGGGCCACGAGGCCTACCAGGAGGTGGCCGGTGTGCGCCACCCGTTTTCTGACCAGGCCGAAGCCCGGCGCGCGCTCGCGCAGCGCCCGGCCACACCCTTAGGGGCTAGCGCATGATGACGTTGGCCCAACTCCAGGCCTGGCTGCCCGGCAGCCGGTGCATCGGCGCGGCCGACACCCGCGTGCTGCGGGTGCACACCGACACCCGCAGCCTGCAAGCTGGCGACCTGTTTGTCGCCTTGCGCGGCGAGCGCTTCGACGCCAACGATTTTCTGCCCCAGGCCGCCGCCCAGGGTGCTGCGGCGGTGCTGGCCGAACGTGGCGTGGCCACCTGTGGCCTGCCGGGCGTGGAGGTGGCCGATGCCAAGCAGGCGCTGGGCCAATTGGCCGCCGCCTGGCGCGGCCAGTTCACGCTGCCGCTGGTGGCGGTGACCGGCAGCAACGGCAAGACCACGGTGACGCAAATGGTCGCGGCCATCCTGCGCGCCTGGAAACCGGCCACGATGCTGGCGACCGAAGGCAACTTCAACAACGACATTGGCGTGCCGCTGACGCTGCTGCGCCTGCGCGCCGCGCACGACGTGGCGGTGGTGGAACTGGGCATGAACCACCCGGGCGAAATTGCCCAGCTGGCGGCGATGGCGCAGCCCACCGTGGCGCTGGTCAACAACGCCCAGCGCGAGCACCTGGAGTTCATGCACAGCGTGGCGGCGGTGGCGCAGGAAAACGGTGCGGTGATTTCGGCGTTGACCGCGCGCGGCGTGGCCGTGTTCCCGGCCGACGACACCCACACCACCACCTGGCAGGCGCTGGCCGGGCAGCGGCCCACACTGACTTTTGCCGAGCACGGCATGGCCGACGTGACCGTCGAGTCCGCCGAGTGGGTGGATGGTGGCTGGGCGGTTCGCGCCAGCACACCCGCTGGCCCCGTGGCCTACCGCCTGCAGATCGCGGGCCGCCACAACGTCAAGAATTCGCTCGCGGCCCTGGCCTGTGTGTTGGCTGCGGGCGTGCCACTGACCGCAGCGGCGCAGGGCCTGTCGGCGTTTGAGCCGGTCAAGGGCCGGTCACGCGCCTTGCAGGTGCGGGTGGCGGGCCATGCCCTCACGCTGGTGGACGACACCTACAACGCCAACCCGGACTCGGTGCGCGCCGCCATCGACGTGCTGGCCAGCCTGCCCGGCCCGCGCCTGTTGGTGCTGGGCGACATGGGCGAGGTGGGGTCGGATGGGCCAGCCTTGCACGCGGAGGTCGGTCGCTACGCGAAAGAACAAGGCATTGAGCAACTGCTGGCACTGGGCGCGCAGTCGGCCGAAGCGGTGGTGGGCTTTGGCGTCGGCGGCCAGCACCATGCCGACGTGGACGCTCTGAACGCCGACGTGCTCGACACTTTGCCCACCGTGGCCAGCGTGCTGGTCAAGGGCTCGCGGTTCATGAAGATGGAGCGCGTGGTCGCGGCCATCTCTCAACAACAGAACATCCAAACCAAGGGAGCGGCCCATGCTGCTTAGTCTCGCGCAGTGGCTGCAGTCGCTCTCGCCCGAGTTCGGCTTTTTCCGCGTGTTCCAGTACCTCACCTTCCGTGCGGTGATGGCCGCATTGACCGCCTTGCTGATCGGCCTGATCGCCGGGCCGCCTGTGATCCGCCGGTTGACCGCGCTCAAGATCGGCCAGCCGGTGCGCGGCTACGGCATGGAGACACACCTCGCCAAGTCGGGCACGCCCACCATGGGCGGTGTGTTGATCCTGATGTCGATCGCCATCTCCACACTGCTGTGGTTCGACCTCAGCAACCGTTTTGTCTGGATCGTGCTGCTGGTGACGCTGGGCTTTGGCGCCATTGGCTGGGCCGACGACTGGCGCAAGGTGGTGCACAAAGACCCGGAGGGCATGCGCTCGCGTGAGAAGTACCTGTGGCAGTCGGTCATTGGCCTGCTGGCGGCGGTGTACCTGGTGTTCAGCATTTCCGAAAGCTCCAACCTCAAGGTGCTGGAACTGTTCCTGACCTGGGTGCAGTCCGGCTTTGACGTCGACCTGCCGCCCAAGGCCGGTTTGCTGCTGCCCTTCTTCAAGGAAATCAGCTACCCGTTGGGCGTGTTCGGTTTTGTGATCCTGACCTACCTGGTCATCGTCGGTTCCAGCAACGCGGTGAACCTGACCGACGGGCTGGACGGCCTGGCCATCATGCCGGTGGTGATGGTGGGTTCTGCGCTGGGCGTCTTCGCTTACGTCACCGGCAGCGTGGTGTATTCCAAGTATTTGTTTTTCCCGCACATCCCCGGCTCGGGCGAATTGCTGATCTTCTGCTCGGCCATGGCCGGCGCCGGTTTGGCCTTTTTGTGGTTCAACACCCACCCGGCGCAGGTCTTCATGGGTGACGTGGGCGCGCTGGCGCTGGGCGGCGCACTGGGCACCATCGCCGTCATCGTGCGGCAGGAAATTGTGCTGGCCATCATGGGCGGCATTTTCGTGGTGGAGGCGCTGTCGGTGATGCTGCAGGTGACCTACTTCAAGTACACCAAAAAGAAATACGGCGAAGGCCGGCGCATTCTGAAAATGGCGCCGCTGCACCACCACTTCGAGAAGAGTGGCTGGAAGGAAACGCAGGTCGTGGTGCGCTTCTGGATCATCACCATGTTGCTGTGCCTGGTCGGGCTCTCTACCTTGAAACTGAGGTAACCGTGTTGAACCTGCAAGACCAACGCGTTCTCATCCTCGGCCTCGGTGCGTCCGGGCTGGCGATGGCGCGCTGGTGCGCCCGCCACGGCGCACAGGTGACCGTGGCCGACACGCGCGAGGCGCCGCCGCAACTCGCATCGCTGCGCGAACAGGTGCCCGGCGCGCGGTTTGTGCCCGGCGCGTTCTCCGCCGCATTGGTGGCGGGGGCCGGCTTGCACGCGGTGTACCGCAGCCCGGGTTTGTCGCCCGCCGCCATTGCTCCTGTTTTGGTAGCTGCTCAGCAAGGTTCTACCAGGGCTCAGGGCGAGTTGGACTTGTTTTTTGAGGCTTTGGGCAGTTTGAAGGCCGACAACGGCTATTCGCCGGCCGTTTTGGCCGTGACCGGCACCAACGGCAAGACCACGGTGACCTCGCTCACCGGGCAGTTGGTGGCGCGCGCCGGGCTCAGCGTGGCGGTGGCCGGCAACATCGGCCCCACGCTGCTGGACACCTTGTCCACCCACATCGACGCCGGCACCTTGCCGCAGGCCTGGGTGCTGGAGCTGTCCAGCTTCCAGCTCGACAGCGCCAACGCCTTTGAGCCCACCGCCGCCACCGTGCTCAACCTGTCGCAAGACCACCTCGACTGGCACGGCGACATGCCCGCCTACGCCGCCGCCAAGGCGCGCGTCTTCGGCCAGACCGGTCTGATGCTGCTGAACCGCGACGACCCCGCCGTGATGGCGATGCTGCCCAAGGCAGAGCCCACCACCGGCAAAGGCAAGCCTGCCAAACCCGCACCACCTCGCGCCCACGTGACCTTTGGCGGTGGCCTGCCGCAGCGCCCCGGTGACTACGGCATCGAGACCGTCAACGGCATGGCCTGGCTGGTGCGTGCCATGCCGGCCGACGACACCCGCCGCACCCGTGCCCAACAGCGCGAAGACGACGCGGCCGAACTCGTGCTGCAGCGGCTGATGCCGGCCGACGCGCTGCGCATCCGTGGCCGCCACAACGCGGTCAACGCGCTGGCCGCGTTGGCGCTGGCCAGTGCCGCCGGCTGCGGCCTCGCGCCCATGCTCTACGGCCTGCGCGAGTACCGGGGCGAGCCGCACCGGGTGGAACTGGTGGGCCTGTTGAACGACGTGGCCTATTACGACGACAGCAAGGGCACCAACGTCGGCGCCACCGTGGCCGCGCTGCAGGGCCTGGGTGCGGACCAGAAGCTGGTGGTCATCCTGGGCGGCGAAGGCAAGGGCCAGGACTTCGCGCCGCTGTTGCCGGCCGTGGCCCGCCACGCCCGCGCGGTGGTGTTGATTGGCCGCGACGGCCCGCTGATTGGCGAAGCGCTGGCCACCGCCGGCGTGCTGCTGCACAGCGCCGCCACACTGCCAGAGGCGGTGCAGCAGGCCAGCCAGTTGGCGCAGGCCGGTGACGCGGTGCTGCTGTCGCCCGCCTGTGCCAGCTTTGACATGTTTGACGACTACGCCCACCGCGCCCGCGTGTTCTGCGCGGCGGTAGCCGAACTGGCCGCCGAGGCCGGCGTGGACCTGGCGGAGATGCCATGACCGAGCGCACCAGCCCATCGGCGTGGGGTTGGCTCGGCGGCCTGCTGGGCGGGATGCAGCGCGCCGCAGCCGACGTGTTGCCGGTGCGCATCGGCGGCACCGAATTCGCCCGCACCCCCAGCACGCCGGCCCGCCTGCTGGGGTTCGATCAGGGGCTGGTGTGGGTCACGGTGGCGTTGCTGATGTGGGGGCTGGTGATGGTCTATTCCACCACCATCGCCATGCCAGACAACCCCAAGTTCGCCAACTACGCGCACCACCACTTTGTCTGGCGGCACCTGCTGTCGCTGGTGCTGGCGATGCTGGCGGCGCTGGTGGCGTTCCAGATCCCGCTCAAGGTCTGGGAGCGCTGGGCGCCGTGGCTGTTCATCCTGTCGCTGCTGCTGCTGATCGCGGTGCTGATCCCGCACGTGGGCAAGGGTGTGAATGGCGCCCGCCGCTGGATCTCGCTCGGCTTCATGAACTTCCAGCCGTCCGAGCTGGCCAAGTTCGCGGTGCTGATCTACGCGGCCGACTACATGGTGCGCAAGATGGAGGTGAAGGAGAAGTTCTTCCGCGCCGTCCTGCCCATGGGCATTGCGGTGGCTGTGACCGGCATGCTGCTGCTGGCCGAGCCCGACATGGGCGCCTTCATGGTGATTGCCATCATCGCCATGGGCATCCTGTTCCTCGGCGGCGTCAACGCCCGCATGTTCTTTCTGATTGCCACCGTGCTGGTGGGGGCCTTCAGCATGATGATCGCGATGAGCCCATGGCGACGCGACCGGATTTTTGCCTACCTCGACCCCTGGAGCGCCGAGCACGCGCTCGGCAAGGGCTACCAGCTGTCGCACTCGCTCATCGCCATCGGGCGTGGCGAGGTGTTTGGCGTTGGCCTCGGCGGCAGCGTCGAGAAACTGCACTGGCTGCCCGAAGCCCACACCGACTTCATGCTGGCCGTGATTGGCGAGGAGTTTGGCCTGGTCGGCGTGTTGGTGGTGATCGGCCTGTTCCTCTGGCTCACCCGCCGCCTGATGCACATCGGCCGCCAGGCGGTCGCGCTGGACCGCGTGTTCGCCGGCCTGGTGGCGCAGGGCGTGGGCATCTGGATGGGTTTCCAGGCCTTCATCAACATGGGCGTGAACCTCGGTGCGCTGCCCACCAAGGGCCTGACCCTGCCGTTGATGAGCTACGGCGGCTCCGCCATCCTGATGAACATGGTCGCACTCGCGGTGGTGCTGCGCATCGACTTCGAGAACCGGCAGCTGATGCGGGGGAACCGGCGATGAGCCACACCGCACTCATCATGGCCGGCGGCACCGGAGGGCACATCTTTCCGGGGTTGGCCCTGGCCGACGCATTGCGCGCCCAAGGCTGGACCGTGCACTGGCTCGGCGGGCGCGGCAGCGCTGGCCGCCCAAGCATGGAAAGCACGCTGATTCCGCCGCGCGGCTTCGCTTTCGAGAGCATTGATTTTTCCGGCGTGCGTGGCAAGGGCGCTGTGTCGCTGGCGTTTTTACCGCTGCGGTTGTTGAAGGCCTTCTGGCAGAGCATCCAGGTGCTGCGCCGCGTCCAGCCCGATGTGGTGGTCGGCTTTGGCGGCTACGTCACTTTCCCGGCTGGCATGATGGCCACCCTGCTGGGCAAGCCGCTGGTGCTGCACGAACAGAACTCGGTCGCCGGCATGGCCAACAAGGTGCTGGCCGGGGTCGCTGACCTGGTGTTCACCGCTTTCCCGAAAGTCATCAACAACGCGCTGTGGATCGGCAACCCGCTGCGCGAGGCCTTTTTGAGCCAGCCCGAACCCGCGCTGCGTTTTGCTGGCCGCGGCGGTCCACTCAAGCTGCTGGTGGTGGGGGGCAGCCTGGGCGCCAAGGCGCTGAACGACATCGTGCCCCAGGCCTTGGCGTTGTTGCCCGCCGACACACGGCCCCATGTGCTGCACCAGAGCGGCAGCACGCAGATCGACGCGCTGCGCGCCAACTACCAGGCCGCCGGCGTGGCCGCCGAACTCACCCCTTTCATTGACGACACCGCCGGTGCTTTTGCCGAGGCCGACCTGGTCGTCTGCCGCGCTGGTGCCAGCACCGTGACCGAGATCGCCGCCGTGGGCGCTGCCGCGCTGTTCGTGCCCTTCCCCTCGGCGGTGGACGACCACCAGACCCACAACGCCCGCTTCCTGGTGGACGCTGGCGGCGGCTGGCTGGTGCCCCAGACCGAGCTGACACCCGAGCGCCTGGCCGCGTTCCTGACACAGACCGACCGCGCCGCCTTGCTGGCGTGCGCACAGAAAGCCAAAGACATGCAGAAAACACAGGCCACCCGCGAGATGGTGCGCGCCTGCGAGGTGCTGGTGAAATGAAACACGCCGTTCGTCACATTCACTTTGTTGGCATCGGCGGCTCCGGCATGAGCGGCATTGCCGAAGTGCTGCTCAACCTTGGCTACCAGATTTCTGGCTCGGATTTGACCGACAGCAGCACCCTGCGCCGACTCGCCAGCCTCGGCATCCAGACCCATGTGGGCCATGCGGCGGCCAACGTCGAGGGCGCCGACGCGGTGGTCACCTCCACCGCCGTGCAGGCCGACAACCCCGAGGTGCTGGTGGCGCGCGAAAAACGCATCCCGGTGGTGCCGCGGGCGCTGATGCTGGCCGAACTGATGCGCCTGAAGCAGGGCATTGCGATTGCCGGCACCCATGGCAAGACCACCACCACCAGCCTGGTGGCCAGCGTGCTGGCCGCCGCCGGGCTGGACCCGACCTTCGTGATCGGCGGGCGGCTGAACAGCGCCGGTACCAACGCCAAACTCGGCAGCGGCGACTACATCGTGGTCGAGGCCGACGAGTCCGACGCGTCTTTCCTGAACCTGTTGCCGGTGATGGCGGTGGTGACCAACATCGACGCCGACCACATGGAGACCTACGGCCACGACTTCAACAATTTGAAGAAGGCCTTCGTTGACTTTCTGCACCGCATGCCGTTCTACGGCACCGCCATCCTGTGCACCGACGACCCGGCGATCTGCGAGATCGTCCCCGAGGTCACCTGCCCGATCACCAGTTACGGCTTCGGGCCCGAGGCGCAGGTGCGTGCGGTGAACGTGCGCGCGGCGGCCGGGCAAATGCACTTCACCGTGCAGCGCCGCAACGGCGTGACCCTGCCCGACCTCGATGTGGTGCTCAACCTGCCTGGCGAGCACAACGTGCGCAACGCGCTGGCCGCCATCTCGGTGGCGGTGGAACTCAACATCCCTGACGCGGCGGTGCTGCAGGCGCTGGCCAGCTTCAAGGGCGTGGGCCGGCGCTTCCAGCGCTATGGCGAAGCGGCGCTGCCCGGTGGCGGCAGCATGACGGTGGTGGACGACTACGGCCACCACCCGGTGGAACTGGCCGCCACGCTGGCCGCCGCGCGCGGTGCCTTCCCGGGCCGCCGGCTGGTGCTGGCCTTCCAGCCCCACCGCTACACCCGCACGCGCGACTGCTTTGAAGACTTCGTCAAGGTGTTGGGCCTGGTGGACGTGTTGTTGCTGGCCGAGGTCTATGCCGCCGGGGAGGCGCCCATCGTGGCCGCCGACGGCCGTTCGCTGGCGCGCGCGCTGCGGGTGGCCGGCAAGCTGGAACCGGTGTTTGTGGACGAAATCGAGGCCATGCCGCAGGCGATTTTTGACAACGCCCGCGACGGCGACGTGGTGTTGTGCATGGGCGCAGGCTCGGTCGGTGGTGTGCCCGCCAAAGTGATCGATCTGGCACCACAATTGCTATTGATTAAAGAGCAAACCAAACAGGCAGGACTAGGGCTATGAGCCAATCGGACATGAATTTCGGCAAGGTGGCGGTGCTGCTGGGCGGCCAGTCGGCCGAACGCGAGATTTCCTTCATGTCGGGCCGCGGCGTGCTGCAGGCGCTGCAATCGCAGGGCGTGGACGCCCATGCCTTTGACCCTGCAGAGCGGGACCTCGGCGACCTGCGGCGCGAGCAGTTCAACCGCTGCTTTATTGCGCTGCACGGCCGCTTTGGCGAAGACGGCACGGTGCAGGGCGCACTCGAATTGCTGGGCATCCCCTACACCGGCTCCGGCGTGATGGCGTCCAGCATCGCGATGGACAAGGTCATGACCAAACGCATCTGGCGTGCCGAGGGCCTGGCCACACCGGCCTGGCTGGAGGTGGACAGCGTCGAGGCCACCCGCCACGCCCTGGGCGCCATCGGCGCGCCGATGATCGTCAAGCCCGCGCGCGAGGGTTCCACCATCGGGCTGACCAAGGTCACCACCGACGCACAGTGCGCCGCCGCCTACACCCTGGCCGCCCAACACGACCCGCTGGTGCTGTGCGAACAGTTCATCGCCGGTGACGAGGTGACCTGCCCGGTGGTGGGCACCGGTGCCGACGCCGAAGCGCTGCCACTGGTGCGCATCGTCGCCCCCGATGGCAACTACGACTACCAGAACAAGTACTTCAACGACGACACGCAGTACATCGTGCCCTGCGGCCTGCCGCCGGGTGAAGAAGACGCCATCCAGCAACTGGTGCTGAAGGCTTACCGCACGCTGGGCTGCCGCAGCTGGGCCCGGGCGGACGTGATGATCGACGCCGCCACGCGTGCGCCCTATCTGCTGGAAATCAACACCGCCCCCGGCATGACCAGCCACTCGCTGGTGCCCATGTCGGCGCTGGCCGCGGGCATTGACTACCCGGCGCTGTGTGTGCGTTTGCTGGCCAGTGCGAGCCTGGACTGTGATGTGAAGGGCCCCGCCAAGAAATGAACACCGTGTCCATGCCGTTCGACGTTCGCCTGATGAACTTCACCGCTTCGGTGTTGTTCAGCGCGGTCGTGCTCGGCACGTTGGCAACCGGTTTGTGGTGGGCGCTGCGGCACCCGGCGTTTGCGCTGGCCGGCATCACGGTGCAGGGG
The DNA here is from genome assembly GCA_040384665.1 of Pseudomonadota bacterium. Classification (GTDB taxonomy): domain Bacteria; phylum Pseudomonadota; class Gammaproteobacteria; order Burkholderiales; family Burkholderiaceae_C; genus PCRC01. Next base: position 120,918 of record JAZKIY010000010.1, on the reverse strand, counting down.
GACCTGAACCACACCAGCGAGGTCAGCCTCCGCACGCAGGTGGCGCCCAAGCTGGTGGGCAACTTCTTCACGGTGGATTTGCGCCAGGCACGCGCGGCTTTCGAGACCGTGCCCTGGGTGCGCAAGGCGCTGGTGCAGCGCGAATTCCCCAACCGGCTCAAGGTGGTGCTGGAAGAGCACAAAGGCGTGGCCTTCTGGGGCCAGGAGCGCGATTCGCGGCTGGTCAACAGCTATGGCGAGGTGTTCGAGGCCAACATCGGCGAGCTGGAGTCCGACGACCTGCCCTACCTCAGCGGGCCAGAAGGGCAGGCGGCGCAGGTGCTGACCATGGTGCGTTCGCTGGCACCGGCCCTCGAGCCGCTGGGGGCCACGCTGGACGAACTGGAGCTGTCGGCCCGGGGTGGTTGGCGCGCCCGGCTCGACAGCGGCGCGACGATTGAATTGGGCAGCGGCACGGTGGCCGAAGTGCGGGAGCGCACGCTGCGTTTTGTGCGCACGCTGCCGCAGGTGACCGGCAAGCAGGGGCGCACTTCCCGCGACCTGCTGACCGCCGATTTGCGCTATGGCGACGCTTACGCGGTGCGGCTGCGCGGCGTGACGACCGGCGACGCCGCGAAAAAGAAGTAAGCGCTAAGACAACAGCTTCAACGAACAGGCAACAAGAGCAGGCTATTTATGGCAAAAGAATACAAAGACCTGGTGGTGGGACTGGACATCGGCACCGCCAAAGTGATGGTGGTGGTGGCCGAGGTCATGCCCAATGGCGAGCTGAAGCTGGCGGGCCTGGGCGTGGCGCCGAGCAACGGGCTCAAGCGCGGTGTGGTGGTCAACATCGACGCCACGGTGCAGAGCATCCAGCTGGCGCTGAAAGAGGCCGAGCTGATGGCCGACTGCAAGATCACCCATGTGTACACCGGCATCACCGGCAGCCACATCCGTGGGCTGAATTCCAGCGGAATGGTGGCGGTGAAAGACCGCGAGGTGACGCAGGCCGACGTGGCCCGGGTGGTGGAAACCGCCAAGGCCATCAACATCTCCAGCGACCAGCGGCTGCTGCTGGTGGAGCCCCAGGAGTTCGTCATCGACGGGCAGGACGTGCGCGAGCCCATCGGCATGAGCGGCATCCGGTTGGAGGCCAAGATCCACATCGTGACCGGCGCCCAGAGCGCGGCCGAAAACATCATCAAGTGCGTGCGCCGCTGCGGCCTGGACGTGGACCAGCTGATGCTCAACCCGCTGGCATCCAGCCTGTCGGTGCTGACGGACGACGAACGCGAGCTGGGCGTGGCGCTGGTGGACATTGGCGCCGGCACCACCGACGTGGCCATTTTCACCAACGGTGCGATCCGCCACACGGCCGTCATCCCCATCGCCGGCGACCTCATCACCAGCGACATCGCCATGGCGCTGCGCACGCCCACCAAGGACGCGGAAGACATCAAGGTCGAGAACGGTTACGCCAAGCAGCTGCTGGCCGACCCGGATTCGCAGGTGGAGGTGCCCGGTCTGGGCGACCGGGGCCCGCGCATGCTGAGCAAACAGGCGCTGGCCGGTGTGATCGAGCCCCGTGTGGAAGAAATTTTCTCGCTGGTGCAGCAGGTGGTGCGCGAGTCGGGCTTCGAGGAGGTGCTGTCCTCCGGCATCGTGCTCACCGGTGGCAGCGCCATCATGCCCGGCATGCTGGAACTGGGCGAAGACATTTTCCTCAAGCCGGTGCGGCGTGGCATCCCGAAATACCGGGGCTCGCTGGCCGACATGGTGGCGCAGCCGCGCGCGGCCACGGTGATGGGTTTGCTGGAAGAAGCGCGGATGGCGCGGCTGCGCGGCTTCAAGGTGGCACAGAAGAACGGGTCGATGCAGACCGCGCTGGGCCGTGTCAAAGACTGGTTTATCGGGAACTTCTGACCATGGCCCAACACCCCGCACCGTACTGTCGAAATTTATCCAACCGATGGGGTGGCAAAGGACCGCCCACAGGGTGACAATCCGATGACAACGATCGCATAAAAATACCTTAGGCAACTGCAGATAACAGACATTCAGGAGAGAAACATGAGCATCGAAATGATTGACGTCGAAGAGTTCGATCAAGGCACCCAGATCAAGGTGATCGGTGTCGGTGGTGGTGGCGGCAACGCCGTGCAGCACATGATCAACTGCCGCGTGCAGGGCGTGGAGTTCGTTTGCGCCAACACCGACGCGCAGGCCCTGAGCCGCAGCCCGGCGCACAAGACCATCCAGCTCGGCACCAGCGGCCTGGGCGCTGGCAGCAAGCCCGACAAGGGCCGCGAAGCCGCCGAGATGGCGGTGGACGACATCCGTGCCGCGATCGACGGCGCGCACATGCTGTTCATCACCGCCGGCATGGGCGGTGGCACCGGCACCGGCGCCGCGCCGGTGATCGCCCGTGTGGCCAAGGAAATGGGCATCCTGACCGTGGGCGTGGTGACCAAGCCGTTCGAGTTCGAAGGCGGCCGCCGCATGACCAACGCCGACAACGGCCTGGCCGAGCTGGAAGCCAACGTCGATTCGCTGATCGTGGTGCTGAACGAGAAACTGCTCGAAGTGCTGGGCGACGACGTGACTCAGGACGAGGCCTTTGCCCACGCCAACGACGTGCTGAAAAACGCGGTCGGCGGCATTGCCGAAATCATCAACGTGCCCGGCCATGTGAACGTCGACTTTGAAGACGTGCGCACCGTGATGGGCGAACCCGGCAAGGCCATGATGGGCACCGCCGTGGCCGACGGCCCCGACCGTGCCCGCATCGCCGCCGAGCAGGCCGTGGCCTGCCCGCTGCTGGAGGGCATCGACCTGTCCGGCGCCAAGGGCGTGTTGGTGCTGATCACCGCCGCCAAGGGCTCGCTGAAACTGAGCGAGTCCAAGCTGGCGATGAACACCATCCGCGCCTACGCCTCGCCCGACGCGCATGTGATCTACGGCACCGCCTACGACGACGAGCTGGGCGACCAGATCCGCGTCACCGTGGTCGCCACCGGCCTGAGCCGCCAGAACGCGCGCCGCAATGCGCCGCCGCTGCAGGTGCTTCAAACCACCCAACGCACCGGCACCGACAACGTGGGCTTCACCCTGCCCACCATGCAACCGAACGGCGCAGGCCACTCGGTGGCCATGGGCGGTGCCCCCGCCAGCGTCAACCAGGCCGACTACGCCGGCATGGCCACGCCCAGCGTCTGGCGCACCAACCGCATGCAGGCCGCCGCCAAGGTGGACGCGCTGTCGTCGGGCGGCATGGACGACTTCGAGATCCCGGCGTTCCTGCGCAAGCAAGCGGATTGAAATGTGACCCCCACGCTCCGCCGCTGCGCGGGTCGCTGCCCCCCAAGGGGGCCGCATTTCGCCTTGGGGCGGCCCGGCGGCGAAACGTGCCCCCACGGTCGCCCACTGCGTGTGGCTCCCTGCCCGCGCCCCTGTCCCTTGGGGTGCAGGGTCTAATCGCCGTCATTAAAATGTCGCAATGCTCCAGCAACGCACCCTGAAATCGCTGACCCGTGCCGTGGGCGTGGGCCTGCACAGCGGCCAGCGGGTCGAACTGACCCTGCGGCCGGCGCAGCCGGACACCGGCATCGTGTTCCGCCGCATTGACTTGCCGGAGCCGGTGGACATCCCGATTTCGGCGCTGTCGGTCACAGACACGCGGCTGGCGTCCACCATCTCCAATGGCGGCGCCAAGGTGCACACGGTGGAGCACCTGATGTCGGCCTGTGCCGGCCTGGGCATCGACAACCTGTACGTGGACATCACCGCCGAAGAGGTGCCCATCCTCGACGGCTCTGCCGCGTCGTTCGTGTTCCTGCTGCAAAGCGCGGGCATTGAGCGGCAGCGCGCGCCCAAGCGTTTCATCCGCGTCACCCGGCCGGTGGAAGTGCGCGAAGGGCAGGGCGCCAACACCAAGTGGGCACGGCTGGAGCCCTACCACGGCTACAAGCTCAGCTTTGAGATTGACTTTGACCACCCGGCGGTGGACTCCACTGGCCAGCGCGTCGAGTTCGACCTCAGCGCCGGTTCCTACAGCCGCGACATCGCCCGCGCCCGCACTTTCGGTTTCACGAAAGACGTGGAAATGATGCGGTCCAACGGCCTGGCGCTCGGCGGTGGGCTGGACAACGCCATCGTGATGGACGACTACAAGGTGTTGAACAGCGACGGCCTGCGCTACGACGACGAGTTCGTCAAACACAAGATCCTCGACGCCATGGGCGACCTGTACCTGCTGGGGCAACCCATGCTGGCCGCTTACAGCGCGTTCCGCTCGGGCCACGCGCTCAACAACCAGCTGCTGCGCGAACTGCTGTCGCACAAGGACGCCTACGAAGTGGTGACGTTTGACGACGAGAAGCAGGCGCCACGCGGGTTTGCCCAACTGGCACGGGCCTGGTAAGGCCCAGCCATGCTGGTCTTTCGCTGGCTGATTCTGCTGGCACTGCTGGCAACAGCGGTGTCGTTTGTTCTCTTTGCCGCCACCAGCCAGCAGCGCTTCAAACGCTTTGGCTTGCAGGTGTTGTTCGGCACGCTGGCGGCCGCCTTTGTGTTCTTCGCGGTGCTGGCCTTTCAATCTTTCAACTGACGCAGTCCCAAGCTAACGCAGCCCTATGCGGGCAGCTTGACTGCCATGGTTTCCACTTTCTCGAGCACAGGCGCTTCGGCCAGCAGTTCGCTGGCGTTGGCCATCAGCGCCGCAGCAATCGCCCCTTCGAGGTGTGCCTGACGCCCGCTGTCGTTGGCGAAGGCATCAAAAATGCCAAATGTTGCCGGGCCGAATTTCAGCGCAAACCAGACCACTGTGCCCACCTCGGCATTGGCCAGCGGCAAAGCGCTCTTCAGAAAATTTTCCAGCTGGGCTTCTTTGCCCGGTTTGGCATGCAGCTTGACGAATAGACCGACGGTGACCATGAATTTCTCCTCAGTGTTGTGAAACGCAACCCTATTGTGGGCGAGTACACGGGTACCGCATAGTGGCAAGAACGACTCTTTTGATATTATTCTTGCCATGAAGATTCATTTGCTGGCTTTGGACAAAGTGTTTGACACCGGGCTCGCCACACTGCTCGACACGCTGGCCATTGCCAACCAGCTGGCCGAGGCGCACGCCATTTCGGCGCCGCGTTTCGAGGTGTCGGTGCTGGGCCTGCGGCGGCGCGTGCACACCGGCCACGGCTTCCGGGTGCCGGTCACGCCGGCCGAATCGGCCGGCCGTGCCGACGTGATGCTGGCGCCTGGGCTGGGCGCCATCACGCCGCAAACACTGGCCGAATCACTGCTGCGGGCCGAGGTGAAAGACGCCACCGCGCTGTTGCGCGAACGGGTCGGCGAGGGCGCTCTGGCCGGTGCGGCCTGTACCGGCACTTTTTTGTTGGCCGACACCGCGCTGCTGGACGGCCTCAGCGCCACCACCACTTGGTGGCTGGCACCACTGTTCCGCGAGCGCTTTCCGCAGGTTGAGTTGGACGAGTCGCGCATGCTGATCAGTTCGGGTGGCTTTGTCACCGCCGGCGCTGCGATGGCGCACCTGGATCTGGCCCTGTGGCTGGTGCGGCGCAGCAGCCCCGACCTTGCTTCGATCACCGCGCGCTACCTGCTGGGTGATGTGCGTTCGTCGCAGGCCGCCTACGTCATCCCCGACCACCTGGCCCACAACGACCCGGTGGTCGAGCGCTTCGAGCGCTGGGCCCGCAAGCGCCTGGCCGAGGGCACGTCACGGGGGTTTTCGCTCAGCGATGCGGCCCAGGCGATTGGTTCCAGTGAACGCACACTCGCGCGGCGCCTTCAAGCCGTGCTGGGCAAAACGCCGCTGTCGTACTTTCAGGATTTGCGGGTGGAGCGCGCCGTGCATCTGCTGCAAACCAGCAAGGCCAGCGTGGACCAGATTGCCCGCCGCGTTGGTTATGCCGATGGCACCACACTGCGCGCACTGCTGAGGCACAAGCTCGGGCGCGGCGTGCGTGAGTTGCGCAAGAGCGTGTGAGTTTCCCTGCCATGCGCCTGTGCGGGGGCGAGGCATTACATGCAGTGAGCAACCGTGGAGGCCATATTCATGGGGCCAATCAATAACTCCGGCCGCCCTTGTACATCGCGCTGGCCCGGCGCTGCAGGTCGCCGGCGGCATTCAACCGCGCTGTGGCCTGGCCCACGTGGGCGTGGGTGATGGCCAGGCCCAGGGCGTCTGCGGCGTCGGTGCCGGGCACGCCCGCCAGCTTCAGCAGCCGCATCACCATCTGTTGTACCTCCGCCTTGCCAGCCCGGCCGTGGCCAGCCACCGCCTTCTTCATCTGCAGCGCGGTGTACTCGGCCACCGGCAGGTCCATCGACACCAGCGCCGTGACGCAGGCGCCGCGCGCCTGGCCCAGCAGCAGCGTGGCCTGCGGGTTGACGTTGACGAACACGATCTCCACCGAGGCGTCGCTGGGCTGGTAGCGCTCCACCACCTCGCGCACGCCATCAAACAGCACCTTCAGCCGGCCTGGCAAGTCGCCTTGCGCCACCTTGTGGGTGCGGATGGTGCCGCTGGCCACGTAGCTGAGCGCGCTGCCGTTGGCCTCCACCACGCCGAAGCCGGTGGTTTGCAGGCCAGGGTCAATTCCGAGGATGCGCATTGCTATGATTTATGTAGCTGAATCGGCAGGTTTTACTAAGGCTAGAGGCCGAAATACCACCGAACCGAGTGAAAAAACACCGGCGCGGCAAAACACAGGGCGTCCACGCGGTCCAGCAGGCCACTGGCGCCGGTGGTGGAGGCGCCCTGCGAACCCCAGTGCGTCACGCCGCGGTCGCGCTTCAGCGCCTTCATCACCAGGTGGCCCATCGAGCCGGCCACGCAGGCAATGAGCGACATGCCCAACGCCTGCCCAGGCTTGAACGGGGTGATGCCGGACAGCAGCACGCCGAACAAACAGCCCGCCAGCACGCCCACGCCCCAACTCGCCCAGTTGAAGCTCTGGCTGACATTGGGTGCGGTCGGTGTGCGCTGCATGCGCCGGCTGGCGAGGTGCTGCACGGTCATGCAGGTTTGCACCACGAAGACCAGAAAGAACACCAGGAAAGCGCTCTTGCCGCCGTAGCGTGGGAAATCCAGCAACAGCAGCGCCGGCACATGGCTCATGCCGTAGACGCAGACCATGATGCCCCATTGCAGCTTGGCGTTGCGCTCCAGAAAACGCTGCGGGTCGTTGGCCAGCGCGCTGACCACCGGGATCGCCAGGAACACATAGACCGGGATGAACACGGTGAAGAGGTCGAAGTTTTCGTTGATGACCAAGGCGTACTGCACCGGCAGCACCACAAAAAACGCCAGCACCAGGCTGCGGTGGTCGCCGCGCCGGGTGGGCGAAAGGGTGATGAACTCGCGCAACACAAAAAACGACACCACCGCAAACAGCACCGTGGCCACCCGCTCGCCAGCGGCCCAGCCGATCCAGAACACCGCCACCATGAACCACGAGGTGCGCAGCAGGCCGTTGAAGTCGCGCAGCGCCAGTTGCCGGGCTTCGGCCTGCGCGTCGTCCCCGCGTTCACGGATGGACCACACCAGCGTCCACACACTGGCCAGCGTCAGAATGCCGAACACCACCACAAACAACAGGCCTACCTGCTCGTTGGGATTCAGGCTGCGCAGGAAAGACGTGATGCCCATGGCTCAAATTTCCCGCAGCGCGATCACCGCTTGCCGTGCGCGGTCCAGGAAGGCGCGGCGTTCTTCACCGGCTTCCAGCCGGATGGGCGCGCCAAACGTCACCGAGCACAAAATAGGCACCGGCACCACCTCGCCCTTGGGCATCACCCGCTGCACGTTGTTGATCCATGCCGGCACCAGCACCACGTCAGGGAAGCGGGTGGTCAGGTTGTAGAGCCCGGCCTTGAAGGCCTGTGGTTCTTCGGCATGGCCGCGTGTGCCCTCGGGGAACAGGATGATCGAATCCCCATGGGTCAGTGCCTCGACCAACGGCTCCAGCGGGTCCTGGTCGGTGGTCTTGCTGCGGTCCACGTAAATGGCGTTGAACACCGCGGTGGTGATCCACTGCTTGAACGGCGTTTGTGTCCAGTAGTCTTTCGCGGCAATCGGCCGGGTGATGCCGCGCAACTCCTGCGGCAGCGCGGCCCAGATCATCACCAGGTCGGCATGGCTCTGGTGGTTGGCGAAGTAGATGCGTTGCTCGGCCTTGGGCGGGCAGCCGTACCAGCGCGCCTGCGCGCCGGTCAGCACACGCACCAGCCCCAGCAGGAACAAGCTCATCAGTTTGGCAAGCATGGCGGGATGATACGTTCATGCCATGACCACGCATGGGCTGGTCAAGGAAGGGAGGAGTCACCCATGCGCGCCACGATGGTCGCGCTGCGGCCCGACAGGTAGGCCGAGTTCGGCAGCTTCTCGAAAAACTTCGGCCGTGGCAGCATCACCGACAGGCGTGCGGCTTCGTAAGCGCTGAGGCGGGACGCGGGTTTCCGGAAGTAGTGCTGTGCGGCGGCTTCGGCGCCAAACACGCCTTCGCCCCATTCGACGTTGTTGAGGTAAATCTCCAGGATGCGCCGCTTGCTGAGCAGGCTCTCCAGCATCAGCGTCAGCACAAACTCCTGGCCCTTGCGCGGCAGGTTGCGCTCGCCCGACAGCAGCAGGTTCTTGGCCAGTTGCTGCGTGATGGTGGAGCCGCCGACGATCTTCACCGCGCGGCCTGCGCGGGCGCGTTTCAGCGCCTGTTCCTCGGCCTGCGCGTTCTTTTGCCAGGCTTTCTCGATCGCATCCCACTCCACGCCGTCGTGGTTGACGAAGTCGCCGTCTTCCGAGGCGATCACCGCGCGCTTCAGGTTGTCGGAAATCTGGGCGTAGGGCACCCACTGCTGGCGCCACTTCAGCCCTTTGGGCGACTGCGACAGCCGCCAGGCTTCCGAACGCTGGAAGGTGGTGGACTGCGGGTCAACGGCGGCCATCATCGCCACCCGGCCGAGAAGAAAAAGCTGCAGCGCCACCATGGCCGCCGCGACCCAGAATACCCAGCGCACCAGCGACGTCATGGCAACACCAGCGCCCGCAGTTCGGCCAGCACCTGGGCCGACGGGGGGCGCACACCACGCCAGAGCGCAAACGCTTCGGCGGCCTGCTCCACCAGCATGCCCAGGCCGTCGCGCGGCTGCGCGCCATGGGCGCGGGCCCAGTCCAGAAAGCCCTGTGCGGACGGGCCGTACATCATGTCGTACGCCAGCGCGCCGGGCTTGAGCACCGTGGCGGCCACCGGCACCCCGGCGCCGCTCAGGCTGCTGGCGGTGGCGTTGATGACCACGTCAAACCCCATGGGCAGCGCGTCCAGACCCGATGCGCTGAGCAGCACGCCACAGCGCTGTGCCAGTGCGGCATGCCGCGCCACCAGGGCCTCGGCCTTGGCCACGCTGCGGTTGGCCACCACCAGGCTGTGGGGGCGCGCGTCCAGCAAGGGCCCCAGCACGCCGGCCGCCGCCCCGCCTGCGCCAATCAGCAAGACGCGCTGCTCCTGCAGGGGCACACCCGCGTTGTGCACGATGTCCCGCACCAGGCCCAGGCCATCGGAGTTGTCGGCCGACACCTGCAGTGCGCCGGCGGCATCGCGCGCAAAGCTCAGTACATTGCAGGCCTCGGCCAGTTGCACGCGCTCGCTGCGCTGGTGCGCCAGTGCGGCGGCCTCGAACTTGAACGGCACGGTGACGTTGCAGCCGCGCCCGCCGCTGTCGGCAAAGGCCGCCACGGTGGCGGTGAAGTTGTCCAGCGGCACCAGTTGCTTGTTGTACTGCAATGACTGCCCGGTGAGCGCTGCAAAGCGCGCGTGGATCCAGGGCGAGCGGCTGTGCTCGATCGGGTTGCCCATCACACAGTAGAGGTCCATGGCTTAGCGGTTGGAGAGTTTGGTTTCAAGCGTTTCGTCGCGCGTGAACCGGAAGCGCGACACCACCACGATCTGGTCGGCCTGGCGGCGCATGGCTTCGCTGAACACACCGAACGGCCCGGCGTTGCGCACGATGGCTTCGGCACGGCGGTCGAGCGCGCGGTTGGCGGAAGGGACCACGACCTCGGTGTCGATCACCCGGCCGTCGAAATTCACCGTCACGATCATGGTCAGCTCGCCGTACAGCTTGTTGCCGCCGGCCTCGGGAAAGTTCTGCGTGCCGCGGTCTTCGATTCGGCGGCGCAGGCTGTCGTAGTAAATCGCGTAGGCCTCTTCCCGCGTGGCCGGGCTGATATAGCGTTTCTTCGGCCGGGCGTTTTCTTCGTTGATGCGCTTTTCAATCTCGGCCAGCAGGTTGACGAACTGGCGGCGCTTCTCCTCGCGAGCCACGGCTTCGGGCGTGTCACTGGCGAGTTTGGGGTCGGGCGGCGGCAGCGCGGCGAGTTGTTTCTTCACCTCGGCCAGCATCAGGGCCTGCTTTTCCTGCAGTGTTTCCAGCTTGCGCTGCGCGTCCTCGGCTTCGTCGCCGCTGCTGACCAGGGCCGACGGGGGCAGTGGGCTGGTGGCCCGGCCGGCTTCGGCGTCGCCGCCACCGGCCAGCGCGGCCTGGGCAATGGCCTGGGCCTTGTCGGGCGGTTGGGTGGACTGGCTGTTGACCAGGATCACTTCCAGCGGCGTGTCTTCGAACACGCGGTTGAAGCGTTCCGGGTCGACAAAACGCAGGGTCAGCACACCGGCATGCAGCGCGAGGGACACGCCCAGCGCGATGTGCAGGGTGCTGAAGTCCCGCAGGTTCACGGCGTGGCTTTCTCGGGCTGTGCCGCCTCGGAGTCTTCGGCGGTGAGGGCCATGTCCACCGCAATCGCAATCGGGCCGGCTGCGGTGTCGTCCTCTTCCTCGTCGGCGCCTTCTTCGGGGGCATCGGCCACGTCCAGCCGTTCCAGCACCGTGCCATGGATGTCCAGTGTGATGGCGTCAATCTCGCCCAGCTTCACCCGCAGGCGGGCGCCGCGGGGCAGCCCTTGCGCGCCCAGCACCGGCAGCACCAGTGGCAGGGTGTCGGCACGCACCAGGTTCTCCTTGAACAGCGTGGCCTCCAGTTCGGTGATGCCGTGTTGTTCGAGGTACTTCAGCGTCCAGAAACGTTCGATGCCCGCCTGGTAGCCGTTGTAGGCGGCGTAGGTCGCGTCAAACGCCGAGATGATGGAGAACAGCTCGGCGTCTTTCGGCTTGAAGGGCGCGGCGAGCGCGGCGGTCTTGCCGTGGCGGGCACAGGCAATGATCTGCCACTGGTTCACCAGGTCGGTGTAGCGGCGCAGCGGCGAGGTGCTCCACGCGTAGCTTTTGACGCCAATGCCGGCGTGCGGCAAGGCCTTGGTGCCCATGCGCACCTTGACGCCCGGTGCCAGGCTGGCCTGGCTGCGGTAGATGCCGGGCAGGCCGTGTTCTGCCAGCCACTGGCCCCAGGTGCTGTTGGCCAGGATCATTGCCTCGGCCACGATCAAATCGAGTGGCGCACCGCGCTGGCGGGTGCTGATTTGCACCGTTTCGTTGCCGGTCGGCTCCGCGTCGCCGTTGCCCACCAGGCGGAAGTTGTAGTCGGGTCGGTTGAAGTTCTCCGGCTTGCCGCGCACCAGCTCGCGCCCGGCTTTCAGGTGGCGTGCCAGGCGGTGCAAAAAGGCCAGCGTGGCATGGCTCTGGGGCACAGCCTGCAGCGCGGGGCTGTCGTCGGCAGACGGTTGGGCCAGCCAGTCTTCGGTGACCAGCGTGTCGAGTTGGTCGTGCCGCAGGTTGGCGACGATCGGCACGCGTTCGAGTTTGGTTTCTGTGGCGCGGATATCCAGTGTCGCCTCGTCCAGCGTGGCGTAGAGCGACACGGCCGGGCAGTCGCGCCCGGCCTGCAGCGTGTAGTGCTGCACCACCGCGTCGGGCAGCATGGTGAGCTTGTAGCCTGGCATGTAAACGGTGGACAAGCGAGCCCGGCCAACCACGTCCACCGGGCTGCCGGGGGCAATCGCCAGGCCCGGCGCGGCGATGTGGATGCCCAGCACCACCGTGCCGGTGCCCAGGCCCTGCACCGACAGCGCGTCGTCGATCTCGGTGGTGGACGAGTCGTCGATGGAAAACGCCGCCACGCTGGCCACTGGCAACGCGTCGCCGATCTGCGGCGCATCGAGTGCCGGGAAACCGGTGCCGCGCGGAAAGTTGTCGAACAGAAAGCGCCGCCAGTGGAACTGGTAGGGCGAGTCGATGGCGCCCGCGTTCTGCAGCAGCGCCAGTGGCGCGGTTTGTGTCGCGCGCGCGGCGTCGACCACCGCCTTGTATTCGGGCGCGTTTTTGTCGGGCCGGAACAGAATCTTGTACAGCTGCTCGCGCACCGGCTCTGGGCACTCGCCCGCGGCCAGGGCGCCGGCCCAGGCGTCAATCTGCAGCTGCAGCTGCTTTTTCTTCTCGATCGCCACCAGCGCCTGCTGCAGAATTTCGGCCGGCGCCTTGCGGAAGCGGCCTTTGCCGCTGCGGCGGAAGTAGTGCGGTGCGTCAAACAGCCGGAACAGCGCGCCGGCCTGCTGCACCAGCGTGGCGTTGTCGCTGAAATACACCCGCGCCAGGTCGGCAAAGCCAAACTCGTCTTCGGGGGCGAATTCCCAGGCCAGATCCAGCTCGATCTCTTCGGCCTGGGCCCGGCCTTGAGCCACCAGCTCGGCCGGGGCGGGCTTCTCGAACTTCAGCAGCACATTGGCCGCCTTGACTTTCACCCGCTTGCCGGAGTCCAGCTCGATCTGGGCCGACGACTCGGCTTCCGACAGGATGCGGCCAGCCTGAAACTTGCCGGCTTCTTCAAACAATGCAAACATGGGCGGGATTGTCCCACGGGGTGTCGGTGCGGTTTCAGGCCAGCCGCAGGAAGTCGAACACCCCGTCGACCAGCGCGTCGAAATCGCTCAGCGCGTGGTCGCTGCCTTCCAGCAGCTGCAGGCGCGCGCTGGCGTGGCGGGCGGCCATTTCACGCCAGTCGAGCACCTCGTCGCCCTTGGCCACGATGGCCAACACGTGGCCGGGCTCGGGGTGGGGCGGGGTGTCGGCTTCCAGCGTCTTCAGTTCGTCCACGAAGGCGGGTTGGAAGAAAAAGCGTTCTTGCGGGTTGTGCCAGGCGGTTTGTTCGCCAATGTACTTGGCCAGGTCGCGGGCCGGGTGCACGGCGGGGTTGAGCAACACCGCTTTGCAGCCACGGCGCGCGGCCAGCCAGCTGGCGTAAAACCCGCCAAGCGACGAGCCGACGACGGCCATGGTCGCTGCCGGCCAGCCCGCAGTGTCCTGGGCGATCTGCACGGCCGCCTGGGCCGGTGAAATGGCGAGTTGCGGGCACCACCAGACCACGCCGGGGTGCTGAAGCGCGACCCGCTGGGCGACTTTTTGCGCCTTGATGGACTCTGGCGAGGAGCGAAAACCGTGCAGGTAGAGCAAATGGGTGGTCGGCATGCGGCCATGATAGGCACCGGCGCGGGATAATTCGGCCATGTCCGCTGTTTTGAACCGCCCCTCCGTGCTGCAACGGGTCGCCCCGTACTTTGAGGGCTTTGACGTGCCGCTGACGCTGGCGGTGCTGTTGCTGGCGGCGGCGGGCATGGTGATCATGTTTTCGTCCGGCTACGACCACGGCAGCCGGTTTGCTGACCACGGCCGCAACATGCTGATTGCCGCCGCCATCATGTTTGTGGTGGCGCAGGTGCCGCCCGGGCGGCTGATGCAGTTTGCGCTGCCGCTGTACACGCTGGGCGTGGTGCTGTTGGTGGCGGTGGCGCTGTTTGGCATCACCAAAAAAGGCGCGACCCGCTGGCTGAACCTGGGGGTGGTGATCCAGCCGAGCGAGATCCTCAAGATCGCCATGCCGCTGATGCTGGCCTGGTGGTTCCAGAAACGCGAAGGCCAGCTGCGGCCGCTGGACTTCACCGTGGCCGTTGTGCTGCTGCTGGTGCCGATTGGTCTGATCATGAAGCAGCCCGACCTGGGCACCTCGTTGCTGGTGCTGGCGGCGGGGTTGTCGGTGATTTTCTTCGCCGGGCTGAGCTGGAAGCTGATCATCCCGCCGGTGTTGCTGGGGCTGGCGGGCATTGCCCTGATCGTGGTGTTTGAGCCCAGCCTGTGCGCCGACGGCGTGCGCTGGCCGGTGCTGCACGACTACCAGCAGCAACGCATCTGCACTCTGCTCGACCCCACCCGCGACCCGCTGGGCAAAGGCTTTCACATCATCCAGGGCATGATCGCCATTGGCTCTGGCGGTCTGTTTGGCAAGGGCTTCATGCAGGGCACGCAGACGCACCTGGAGTTCATCCCCGAGCGCACCACCGACTTCATCTTCGCCGCGTTTTCCGAAGAGTTTGGCCTGTTCGGCAACCTGGCGCTGATCGCCGGTTTCATCTTCCTGATCCTGCGCGGGCTGGTGATTGCGATGGAAGCCCCCACGCTGTTTGCCCGCCTGCTGGCCGGCAGCATGTGCATGATTTTCTTCACCTACGCCTTCGTCAACATGGGCATGGTCAGCGGCATCCTGCCGGTGGTGGGCGTGCCGCTGCCCTTCATCAGCTACGGCGGCACCGCGATGGTGACGCTGGGCATGGCCATTGGCATCCTGATGTCGATCGCCCGGTCAAGGCAGTTGTTGCAGTCCTGAGGCCCAAAAACGCCGCCAGCGGCGGTCAAAAGCCCCGCAGCGGCATTTTTAAAGCCTTTTGGCCTTCAAGCCATAGTCAAACCTTGTGGTGTAGCTATTGATTTGATAGTGACCCTGCCCCAGCCGTGCGGCGCGTGAATCCCTACAATGGGGCCATGCTTGCACCACGCCTCAAGACCCCGTCGCTTTCCTCCAAAGCCGCCCCCCAAGCCCAGTCCACCGCCGAGCGGTTGGAGGTGGCCAAAAGCCTGCTGCTGGCGCCGTTCGGCCTGAACGAGTCGCACATTGCCAAGGCGCTGGCAGAGATCAAGGCGCACAAGGTGGACGATGCCGACCTGTATTTCCAGTACACCCGCAGCGAAGGCTGGAGCCTGGAAGAGGGCATTGTGAAAACCGGCAGCTTCAGCATTGACCAGGGCGTGGGCGTGCGCGCGGTCAGCGGTGAGAAAACCGCTTTTGCCTATTCCGACGACATTTCCGAGGCCTCCCTGCTCGACGCCGCGCGCACCGTGCGCACCATTGGCGCCAGCGCTGGCAATGGCCGCATCAAGGTGCCGGCCAACAAAATTGCCAGGAGCCGCTCGCTGTACCGTGGCATGGACCCGATTGCCACGCTCGACAGCACCTCCAAGGTGGCGCTGCTCGGCAAGGTGGAAACACTGGCCCGCGCCAAGGACCCGCGCGTGGCGCAGGTGATGGCCGGCCTGGCTGGCGAGTACGACGTGGTGATGGTGGCCCGGGCCGACGGCACGCTGGCCGCCGACGTGCGGCCGCTGGTGCGCCTCAGCGTGACGGTGATCGCCGAACAAAACGGCCGCCGCGAAATGGGCTCGGCCGGTGGCGGTGGGCGTTTTGGCCTGGCCTATTTTGACGACGCGCGCATCAGCCAGTACGTGGACGAAGCCGTGGCCGCCGCACTGACCAACCTCGAATCGCGCCCGGCCCCAGCCGGCGAAATGACCGTGGTGCTCGGCCCCGGCTGGCCCGGCATCCTGCTGCACGAGGCCATTGGCCACGGGCTGGAAGGCGACTTCAACCGCAAGGGCAGCAGCGCCTTTAGCGGCCGCATCGGCCAGCGTGTCGCGGCCAAGGGCGTCACCGTGCTGGACGACGGCACCATTGCTGACCGCCGCGGCTCGCTGAACGTGGACGACGAAGGCAACGCCTCGCAGCGCAACGTGCTGATCGAGGACGGCATCCTGAAAGGCTACATCCAGGACAGCCTGAACGCGCGTCTGATGGGCGTCAAGCCCACCGGCAATGGCCGCCGCGAGAGCTACGCCCACATCCCGATGCCGCGCATGACCAACACCTACATGCTGGGCGGCGACAAAACCGCAGACGAGATTGTGGCCAGCATCAAGAAAGGCCTGTACGCCACCAACTTCGGCGGCGGCCAGGTGGACATCACCAGCGGCAAGTTCGTGTTCTCGGCCAGCGAAGCCTACTGGGTGGAAAACGGCAAGATTCTGTACCCGGTGAAGGGCGCCACCATCGTTGGCAATGGCCCCGAGTCGCTGAAAAAAGTCACCATGATCGGCAACGACATGGCGCTGGACAGCGGTGTCGGCACCTGCGGCAAGGAAGGTCAGAGCGTGCCGGTCGGCGTTGGCCAGCCAACGCTGCGGATTGACGGCTTGACGGTGGGCGGCACCGCCTGACCGGGCCTGTGCTACATTTCAAACCTATGCAACGCGCCTACTTCCATTTTTACTTTACGTTCCCGGTCTCCGGCGGACGAGAGGTGCGCGCGTAAAGCGAACCAGATTCTCGAAACAACCGCCGGCCTGCAAGCCCGGCGGTTTTTTTATGCCCGATTTTTTTGAGGAGCGACCGATGACCAACAAATCCAACGTGCCCAGCAGCGACGCCTGGTACGCGACCGTCGACAAGACCAGCCAGACCGACGACGAACGCATCCAGGACATCAACGTGTTGCCCCCACCCGAACATTTGATCCGCTTCTTTCCCATCCGCAACACGCCGGTGGAAACGCTGATCACGCAGACCCGCAAGACCATCCACAACATCATGGCGGGCGAAGACGACCGCCTGTTGGTGATCATCGGGCCGTGCTCCATCCACGACCCCAAGGCCGCGCTGGAATACGCCGCACGCCTGAAAGCCCAGCGCGAGAAGTACGCCGACACGCTGGAAATCGTGATGCGCGTCTACTTCGAGAAGCCGCGCACCACGGTCGGCTGGAAGGGCCTGATCAACGACCCTTACCTCGACGAAAGCTACCGCATCGACGAGGGCCTGCGCATCGCCCGCCAGCTGCTGATCGACATCAACCGCCTCGGCCTGCCGGCCGGCAGCGAGTTTCTGGACGTGATTTCACCGCAGTACATCGGTGACCTGATCGCCTGGGGCGCCATCGGCGCCCGCACCACCGAAAGCCAGATCCACCGCGAGCTGGCCTCCGGCCTCTCCGCCCCGATCGGCTTCAAGAACGGCACCGACGGCAACATCAAGATCGCCACCGACGCCATCCAGTCGGCCTCGCGCCCGCACCACTTTTTGTCCGTCCACAAGAACGGCCAGGTCGCGATCGTGCAGACCCGCGGCAACCAGGACTGCCACGTGATTTTGCGCGGCGGCAAGGGTCCGAACTACGACGCTGCCAGTGTGGCCGCCGCCTGCAAGGACCTGGAAGCCGCCAAGCTGCCGGCCTCGCTGATGGTCGATTTCAGCCACGCCAACAGCAGCAAGCAGCACGAGAAGCAGCTGGAAGTGGCGCGCGACATCGGCGGCCAGATTGCCGGTGGCTCGCGCAGTGTGTTCGGTGTGATGGTGGAAAGCCACCTGAACGGCGGCGCGCAAAAGTTCACCCCCGGCAAGGACGACGCGTCCAAGCTGGCCTACGGCCAAAGCATCACCGACGCCTGCCTGAACTGGGACGACTCGCTGCAGTCGCTGCAAATCCTGTCCGACGCGGTCAAGGCGCGCCGGGGCTGACCCAGGGCCTCAGGCCAGTGCGGTGAGCAGGCGGGCGTGGATCCCGCCGAAGCTGCCATTGCTCATGCACAAGATGTGGTCGCCGCTGCGGGCGGCGGCCACCACCTGGCCCACCAGCGCGTCCACGCTGTCGGCCACCACCGCCCGCGCACCCATCGGGGCCAGCGCGGCCCGCACATCCCAGTCCAATCCGCCGGCGTGGCAGAACGCCAGGTCAGCTTGAACCAGGCTGTCGGGCAGCTGCGCGGCCATGGTGCCCAGCTTCATGGTGTTGCTGCGCGGCTCGAACACCGCGAGGATGCGGGCCGCGCCCACCTGCCGGCGCAGGCCGTCCACCGTGGTGGTTATGGCGGTCGGGTGGTGGGCAAAGTCGTCGTAGACGGTGATGCCGTTCACGCTGCCGCGCACCTCCAGCCGGCGCCGCACATTGCGAAAGCTGGCCAGTGCCTGCGCTGCTTGGGCCGGCGCCACACCCACATGCGCCGCCGCCGCGATGGCCGCCAGCGCGTTCATCTGGTTGTGCACCCCGGCGAGTTCCCAGGCCACTTCGGCCACGCGCTGGCCGTGGTGCAGCACCGCAAACGCATTGGGGGGGCCTTCAAAGGCCCAGTCGCCACCGGTGCCAAAACCGGCCCGGCCGCTCCAGCAGCCCTGCGCCAGCACCCGCTGAAGGCTGGCCTGCTCGGCATTGAACACCACCTGGCCCTGCGCCGGCACGGTGCGCACCAGGTGGTGGAACTGCCGCTCGATGGCGGCGAGGTCGTCAAAAATGTCCGCGTGGTCGAACTCGAGGTTGTTCAGGATGGCGGTGCGTGGCCGGTAGTGGACGAACTTGCTGCGCTTGTCGAAAAAGGCGGTGTCGTACTCGTCTGCTTCAATCGCGAAGGTGTGGCCTGTGCCCAAACGTGCCGAGACCCCAAAGTTCAATGGCACGCCGCCCACCAGAAACCCCGGCTGCAAACCCGCCTGTTCCAGAACCCATGCCAACATTCCGGTGGTGGTGGTTTTGCCGTGGGTACCCGCCACCGCCAGCACATGGCGGCCGTGCAGCACGTGTTCGGCCAGCCACTGCGGGCCACTGGTGTAAGGCAGACCGGCGTCGAGGATGGCTTCCATCAATGGAAACTTCGGCCCTGCGGCGGTGTGGGCACGGCTGACAACGTTGCCGACCACGAACACGTCGGGCTTCAGCGTGAGCTGGTCGGCACCAAAACCTTCGATCAGTTCGATGCCCAGGGCGCGCAGCTGGTCGCTCATCGGTGGGTAAACGCCAGCATCGCAGCCGGTGACTTTGTGCCCGGCTTCGCGGGCCAGGGCGGCCACGCCACCCATGAAGGTGCCGCAAATGCCCAGAATATGGATGTGCATGGCCGGATTTTAGTGCTTTGCACGCCAATTCAAGCGCCAGCCCTAGCCAGATTTACCGATGCAGCTATGAAATAAATAGCGCCGAGCCCGCGGCTGGCAAGCGTCAAAAGCCCCGCCCCGCCGTGCCACAGCCAACCCATGCAGAATGCGCGCATGGACAGCCTCAAAGCCGAGATCGCCGCCACCGCCGCCCGCATGGTGGTGGAAGAAGGGCTGGAATTCGGGCCCGCCAAGCGCCGTGCCGTCAAGCACATGGGCCTGTCGGCCCGCGCCAGCCTGCCGGACAACGCTGCGGTGGAAGACGCGGTGCGCGAGTACCTGGCGCTGTTTTGTGCCGACACCCAGCCGGGCGAACTGGCGGCGCTGCGCCGGCTGGCCGCGCTCTGGATGGCGCGGCTGGCGCCTTTCCGGCCGTATCTGGTGGGCGCGGTCTGGCGCGGCACCGCCACCCGGCTGTCGGACATCCACCTGCATCTGTTTTGCGATGACGCCAAAGCGGTCGACATCGCGCTGATTGACCAGAGGCTGCGCTACACCGCCAACATGGTCAGCAGTTTTCGCGGCGAACCGACCCAGGTGCTGAGCCTGAGCGTGCACGCGGCCGAGCTGGGCGAAGACATTGGCCTGCACCTGACCCTCCACGACTACGACGACCTGCGCCACGCGCCCGGCCTGGACGCGCAAGGCCGCAGCCAGCGGGGTGACCTGCAGGCCTTGACCCAACTGCTACAGAAAGACCCGAACCATGCGCCCGCCTGAGACGCCACCCGACACCGCCATGGCCGGCGACACGCCACCGTCCACCGCGCGGCGCACCCTGCTGCTGGGCGGTGTGGCCACGCTCGCGGTGGCGGGCGGGGTGGGGATGGGCTTGAAAATGCAAGGCGGACCTGCCGCGTCGCCGCACGCCGCCGCGCTCAGCCCGGCGGAAACCCTGCTGTGGTCGCAGCGTTTTGACACCCCGGCGGGCGAACCGCTGGCGCTGGCGTTGTTCGCGGGCAAGCCCCTGCTGGTGAATTTTTGGGCAACCTGGTGCCCGCCCTGCATCGAAGAACTGCCATTGCTCGACCGTTTCTACCGCGACAACGCGGCCAATGGCTGGCAGGTGCTGGGCCTGGCGGTGGACCAACCCAGTGCGGTGAAGGCCTTTCTGCAGAAAACGCCGCTCAGTTTTCCCAGTGGCCTGGCCGGGTTTGGCGGCACCGAGTTGGGCAAGGCGCTGGGCAATGTGAGTGGCGCCTTGCCGTTCACCGTGGTGCTGGGTGCGGCCGGCAGTGTGCTGCAGCGCAAGATGGGCAAGGTCCACCCTGAAGATCTGGCCCAGTGGCGGCAATTGCGCTGACATCGCTGTTTTTGGCGACCGCGGCATTTTTTGGGTTACATTCGCGGCTGGTTTTTTTCGTGGCGGCAACGGCCCGCCACCCGGCCACAACGGCCTGCTCCCTGTCGCTGCGTCCGGCACATCGGCCGCACCCGCATGCACTAGAATACGTGCTTCTGCCAAGTCGCCAATTTTGTATTGACTGCAATTGAGTGGTTTTCTATACAAATAAATGCTACTTGGCAACAAATAGTCAACAAAAATACCTGAGGTGCCTATGGATTTGCGCAAACTCAAGACCTTGATCGACCTCGTGTCCGAGTCCAATGTGTCGGAACTGGAAATCACCGAAGCCGAGGGCAAAGTGCGCATCGTCAAGGGGGGGGGTGCCATGCCGATGGTCGCCTACGGTCCAGCCCAAATGGCCGCCCCCATGGTGCAAAGTGCACCTGCCGCCGCGCCCGTAGCCGCTGTTCCGGCCGCTCCCGCTGTACCGGCAGGCCATGTGGTGAAGTCGCCCATGGTGGGCACCTTCTACCGCTCGCCCAGCCCCGGTGCCAAGCCTTTTGTTGAGATTGGCAGCCAGATCAAGGAAGGCGAGACCATCTGCATCATTGAAGCGATGAAGATCCTGAACGAGATCGAGGCCGACAAGAGCGGCACGGTGGTGCAGATGCTGAGCGACAACGGCGAGGCGGTCGAGTACGGCCAGCCTTTGTTCGTCATTGAGTGACGCTGGCAGGCCCCCGTTTCCCATGTTCAAGAAAATACTGATCGCCAACCGCGGCGAAATTGCCCTGCGCATCCAGCGTGCCTGCCGCGAGCTGGGCGTCAAGGCGGTGATGGTCTATTCCGAAGCCGACCGCGAAGCCAAGTACATCAAGCTGGCCGACGAAGCGGTCTGCATCGGCCCGGCGCCCTCGGGCCTGAGCTACCTCAACATGCCGGCCATCATCTCGGCCGCCGAGGTGACCGACGCCGAGGCCATCCACCCCGGTTACGGTTTCCTGAGCGAAAACGCCGACTTTGCCGAGCGGGTTGAGAAAAGTGGTTTCCAGTTCATCGGCCCGACGCCGGAATCGATCCGCATCATGGGCGACAAGGTCTCTGCCAAGCAGACCATGATCAAGGCCGGTGTGCCCTGCGTGCCTGGCTCCGAAGGCGCGTTGCCGGACGACCCGGTGCAGATCCGCCGCATTGCCAAGGCGGTGGGCTACCCGGTCATCATCAAGGCGGCCGGCGGTGGCGGTGGCCGTGGCATGCGGGTGGTGCACACCGAAGCCGCGCTGATCCACGCGGTACAGACCACCAAGGCCGAGGCCGCCGCTGCTTTTGGCAATCCCGAGGTCTACATGGAGAAGTTTCTCCAGAACCCGCGGCACATTGAAATCCAGATCATGGCCGACCAGCACAAAAATGCGGTTTGGCTGGGCGAGCGCGACTGTTCCATGCAGCGGCGCCACCAAAAGGTGATCGAGGAAGCGCCGGCGCCCGGCATTCCGCGCAAGCTGATCGAGCGCATTGGTGAGCGCTGCTCGGCCGCCTGCAAGAAGCTGGGCTACCGGGGCGCAGGCACGTTCGAGTTCCTGTACGAGAACGGCGAGTTTTACTTCATCGAAATGAACACGCGGGTGCAGGTGGAGCACCCGGTCACCGAGATGACCACCGGCATCGACATCGTGAAGACGCAGATCATGGTGGCGGCGGGTGAACGGCTGCCTTTCACGCAGCGCGACGTGGTGATCCGCGGGCATGCGATCGAATGCCGCATCAACGCCGAAGACGCGTACAAGTTCATCCCATCGCCCGGTCGCATCACCACCTGGCACGCGCCGGGCGGGCCCGGGGTGCGGGTGGACTCACACGCCTACACCAACTACTTTGTGCCGCCCAACTACGATTCGATGATTGGCAAAATCATTGCCCACGGCGACACCCGCGAACAGGCTCTGGCCCGCATGCGGACCGCGCTGGCCGAAACAGTGATCGAAGGAATCAACACCAACGTGCCGCTGCACCGCGAACTGATGGTGGACGCCAATTTCATGACCGGTGGCACCAACATCCACTACCTGGAAGAGTGGCTGAGCCAGCGCGCGCGCTGAACCTGGCCGGGCACGACAAAATGTTTGAACTCAGCCTGTTGTGCCCCGAGCAAGGTGTGGAAACGCTCAGTGACGCGCTCGAGGCGCTGGACGCCCTGAGCGTCAGCGTGGAAGACGCCGATGCGCAGACCGACGCCGAGCAGGCGTTGTTCGGTGAACCTGGCATGCCGCCCCCCAAAGACGGCTGGCAGCGCTCACGTCTGCTGGCCCTGTTCCCGACCGAAGCCAGCGCCCATGAAGCGGCGGCGCTGTTGTCGGCACAGGACTTTTTTGCCGGCTGCCAGACGCTGGCCATCACCCCGGTGCCCGAGCAGGACTGGGTGCGGCTGACGCAATCGCAGTTCACGCCGGTGGAGGTCACGCCCAGCTTCTGGATCGTGCCAACCTGGCACGAGCCCCCGGCCGCCGCGCAGCAGGTGATCCGGCTTGACCCTGGCCTGGCTTTTGGCACCGGGACCCACCCCACCACCCGCATGTGTTTGCGTTGGATCGCGCGGAATGGTGCGCCTGCCGCAGGCTCGGCGTTGGGCCGTGTGCTTGATTACGGGTGCGGTTCCGGCATTCTGGCGATCGGGGCCGCCAAGTTCGGGGCCCGGACTGTCGATGCGGTGGACATCGACGAGGCCGCCGTGACCGCCACCAACGCCAACGCCTTGGCCAATGCGGTGCAACTCAATGCCGGCTTGCCCGCCGCTGCCGAAGGTGTCTACAACACGGTGCTGGCCAATATCCTGGCCATGCCATTGAAGGTGCTGGCGCCTTTGCTGTGTGCCCATGTCGCCCCCGGTGGTGCGCTGGTGCTGGCTGGCATTCTGGCGCGCCAGGTGGACGAACTGAAAGCCGCTTACGCGCCCCACCTGGCGTTGACAGTGGCCGACAGCGAGGATGGCTGGGTTTTGATGACGGCGCGGGCGCCGGACTGAGTTCCATGCGCCTGTCTGCCCGCTGCCCAGCCTGCACCACGCTGTTCAAGGTGGTGCCAGACCAGCTCAAAATATCGGATGGCTGGGTGCGCTGCGGCCAATGTGGCGAGGTGTTCGACGCCCATGCACCAGCGGCGGTGCTCTCCCCCGACGTGCAGGAGCCAGACGATGGGCACACCGTGTTGTTGGACACGGTTGTATCCGACCCATCTGACCCACTTGACACCCCAACCCTTTCACCACTGGCCGGTGCAGACACTGCGCCGCTGCCATCGGCACCGTGGGACATGCCAGACATTCCGATGCGGGGCGCGTCATCCGATGACGGACCCCGCATCGGTTTCCTCACAGAGGCCAACCCGGTCCGTGCCAGACGTGCACGCCGTGGCATGGGGTTGTTGGCGCTGTTGCTGGTCTTGGTTCTGGTGGTTCAGATCGCCTTGTTTCAGCGCGACCGCCTGGCCGCGTCGGCCCCTGCATTGCAGCCGGCGCTGGCCACCTTGTGCCTTGTCGCCCGCTGCACGCTCGCCCCTGTGCGTCAGATCGAGTCGGTGGCGCTCGACAGCTCCACCTTCACACAACTGCGGCCCGACACGTTCAAGTTGAGCTTTGTGCTCAAGAACGAGGCCCAAATTGCGCTGGCGATGCCAGCGCTTGAAGTCACCCTCACCGACAACCAGGACCGCGCGGTGGTGCGCCGTGTTGTGCTCCCGGCGGATTTCGCGCCATCAAACCCGCCGCTCGCCGCGGGCGGGGAGTTTGCCGGCAGCCTGGTGCTGGGCCTCGCCGCCGATGCTGCCGAGCCCCGTTCTTCCGGCATCTCGGGCTACCGTGTGCTGGCTTTTTACCCCTGATATTCCAAGAAAAGTGACTTTATGGCAGCCGTGATTTGTGGGTCTTTGGCGTTTGACACCATCATGAATTTTGAGGGTCGGTTTGCCGAGCAAATCCTGCCCGACCAGTTGCACATCCTGAATGTGTCGTTCCTGGTACCCGGTCTGCGCCGCGAGTTTGGTGGTTGTGCCGGCAACATCGCCTACAGCCTGCAGTTGCTGGGTGGCACGCCGCTGCCCATGGCCACGGTGGGCAATGACGGTGCCGATTACCTGCAGCGCCTGCAACAGCTCGGCATCAATGCCGAGTTTGTGCGCACCGTGGAGGGGGCCTACACGGCGCAGGCCATGATCATGACCGACCGCGACAACAACCAGATCACCGCCTTCCACCCCGGCGCCATGATGCAGGCACACCAGACGGCCATTCACGCGCGCGACGACATCCGCATTGGCATCGTGTCGCCCGATGGCCGCGACGCCATGCTGCAGCATGCTGAGCAGTTCAAAGCCGCCGGCATTCCCTTTGTGTTCGACCCGGGTCAGGGCCTGCCCATGTTCAATGGCGACGAGCTGGCGCATTTTCTGACGCTGGCCACCTGGGTCACGGTGAACGACTACGAAGGCCGCATGCTGAGCGACCGCACCGGCCTGGACGCTGCCGGCATTTCACGCCAGGTCTCAGGCGGGCTGGTGGTCACGCTGGGTGGCGACGGCTGCGAGGTTTGGGTTGGCGGCGAGAAAACTTTGGTGGCGCCCGTCAAGGCCGAAGCGGTGGTAGACCCCACCGGTTGTGGCGACGCCTTCCGTGGTGCATTGTTGTTCGGGCTGGAACAAGGTTGGTCCCTGGCGCGCTGCGCTGAACTGGGCAACCGCATCGGCGCGCAGAAGATCGCCACACGTGGTGCCCAGAACTACACCCTGGACGGATTGGCCATCGTGACCTGACGCGCCGGCGCATGAAAAAAGCCCGATGCTTTTGGCATCGGGCTTGAACACTGATGGGATTTTCTTCAGGGCTTGTTGCCCGTCGGGAAAGGCCATGCGGCCTGGGGATTCAGTGTGGTCTGTGCAGCCGGCGCAGCGGGTGCTGCAGCCGGTTTGGCAGCGGGTGCTTTCGCTGCTTTCTTGGCGGCAGGTTTTTTTGCAGCCTTTTTGGGAGCGGCTTTTTTGGCCGGGGCTTTTTTCGCAGCGGCTTTCTTGGCCGGGGCTGCTTTCTTTACCGCAGCCTTTTTGGCCGGGGCTTTCTTGGCGGCTGCTTTCTTCGCAGGCGCGGCCTTCTTGGCTGGTGCAGCTTTCTTCGCCGCTACTTTTTTCGCAGGCGCCGCCTTCTTCGCAGCGACTTTCTTCGCCGCTACTTTTTTTGCGGGTGCCGCTTTCTTCGCGGGTGCAGCCTTCTTGGCCGGAGCGGCCTTCTTCGCAGCTACCTTTTTAGCAGGTGCCGCCTTCTTCGCGGGAGCAGCGGCCTTTTTTGCGACCGGTTTTTTTGCAGTTGCCATTGTTTTCTCCTTGATCAAGTTACAAAGAGCACTTCATGCCTGTTGGACAGCACGAAGCGACCCATGGTGTTGGGCAAATGCCCAGCACCATGAACGCGGGAACCCGCCCGGCAGCCGCACGCGAAAGCGCTGGCCATCAGAAGGGTGGTTGTTGAATTCATGAAGCGTGTGGACCGGTCAATCCCAGGACAGTGCGCCGCCCGATTGGTACTCGATGACACGCGTCTCGAAAAAGTTGCGCTCCTTCTTGAGATCGATCATCTCGCTCATCCATGGGAAGGGGTTTTCTTCGTTCGGGAACAGCGGCTCCAGACCAATTTGCTGCGCACGGCGGTTGGCGATGTAACGCAGGTAGCCCTTGAACATCGAGGCGTTCATGCCCAGCACGCCGCGTGGCATGGTGTCTTCGGCGTATTTGTATTCAAGCTCGACGGCCTTCTGGAACAGCGCCTTGATCTCGGTCTTGAACTCGGCTGTCCACAGCCCTGGGTTTTCGAGCTTGAGCTGGTTGATCAGGTCGATGCCGAAGTTGCAGTGCATCGACTCGTCGCGCAGGATGTACTGGTACTGCTCGGCTGCGCCGGTCATCTTGTTCTGCCGTCCCAGCGCCAGAATTTGCGTGAAGCCGACGTAAAAGAACAGGCCTTCCATCAGGCAGGCGAAGACGATCAGGCTTTTCAGCAGCGTCTGGTCGGTCTCGTGTGTGCCGGTCTTGAAGTTGGGGTCGCTGATGGCGTCGATGAATGGAATCAGGAACTGGTCTTTCTCGCGGATCGACGACACCTCGTTGTAGGCGTTGAAGATCTCGCTCTCGTCCAGACCCAGCGACTCGACGATGTACTGGTAGGCGTGGGTGTGGATGGCTTCTTCAAACGCCTGGCGCAGCAGGAACTGGCGGCATTCGGGCGCGGTGATGTGGCGGTAGGTGCCCAGCACGATGTTGTTGGCGGCCAGCGAATCGGCGGTGACGAAGAAGCCGAGGTTGCGCTTGATGATGCGGCGCTCGTCGTCGGTCAGGCCGTTCGGGTCTTTCCACAGCGCGATGTCACGCGTCATGTTCACTTCCTGCGGCATCCAGTGGTTGGCGCAGGTGGCAAGGTATTTTTCCCAAGCCCACTTGTACTTGAACGGCACCAGCTGGTTGACGTCGGTCTGGCCGTTGATGATGCGTTTGTCGGCCGCATTGACGCGGCGTGCCACAGGGGCCTGGGTCGCTGCAGGATGGTGTGTGGCTGCGGGGGCAGGCGCGCCGTCGTCGAGTGTGCGGCGAGTTGCAGGGACTGGCGTTGTCGGCGCCGCAGCCTGCGCGTTGGCAGGGTGACTGCGGGCCCGTTCGGGCTGCGGTGAGGGCTTGACTTCGTCGTCCCAGGTCAGCATAGAAAATCCATTTCTCGAATTATGTGAGCAGCGATGTGAATTGAAAAGTGTTCGTTCACATCACGCAAAAATTGTGTTGTTCATGTGCATCGTCAAAGCCTCGCCAGTGGTCTGCCGCGAGGCCTTGAGATCACTGGCAGGCTTCGCAGCCTGGGTCGTCGATCGCGCAGAACTTGATGTCGGTGGCCGGCACATTGCTGGCCGCGTCCATCTGTGCACGTGCTGCTTCTGCAGCCTGGTCGAGCGCACTGGCGCCGCCGCTGGCTGCACCACTGGACACGGCATTCAAACGGCCTGATTGAACGGTTGATTTCTCGGCGTGTGTCGCGCTTTGGGTGCGCAGGTAGTAGGTGGTCTTCAGGCCACGCAGCCAGGCGAGTTTGTAGGTGTCGTCGAGTTTTTTGCCGGAGGCGCCTGCCATGTAGATGTTGAGCGACTGTGCCTGGTCAATCCACTTCTGGCGGCGTGCGGCGGCTTCCACCAGCCAGGTGGTCTCGATCTCGAAGGCGGTGGCGTACAGGGCCTTGATGTCCTGAGGTACGCGGTCGATCGGGCGCAGCGAGCCGTCGAAGTGTTTCAGGTCCATCACCATCACGTCGTCCCACAGGCCGAGGCGCTTGAGGTCACGCACCAACCCGTGGTTGATGACCGTGAACTCGCCCGACAGGTTGGACTTGACCGACAGGTTGCCGAAGCAGGGTTCGATCGAGGCATCGACGCCAATGATGTTGGAGATGGTGGCGGTGGGTGCGATGGCAACACAGTTGGAGTTGCGCATGCCGTCGGTCCGGATCTTCTGGCGCAGGGCGTCCCAGTCGAGCGTGGCGGACTTGTCGACTTCCACGTAGCCGCCACGGGCCTGCTCCAGCATGTCCAGCGTGTCCAGCGGCAAGACGCCCTGGTCCCACAGCGAGCCTTTGTAGCTGGAGTACTTGCCGCGTTCACGCGCCAGCTCGGTCGAGGCCCAGTAGGCGTGGTAGCAGATGGCCTCCATGGAGACGTCGGCGAATGTCACGGCGTCCTGCGACGCGTACGGGATGCGCAGCGCGTACAGCGCGTCCTGGAAGCCCATCACGCCCAGGCCGACCGGGCGGTGGCGCAGGTTGGAGTCGCGCGCCTTCTTGACGGCGTAATAGTTGATGTCGATCACGTTGTCGAGCATGCGCATCGCCACGGTGATGGTCTTCTTCAGCTTCTCGTGGTCGACCTGACCGTTCTTCAAATGCTGCAGCAGGTTGACCGAACCCAGGTTGCAGACCGCGGTTTCGGTGTCGCTGGTGTTCAGCGTGATCTCGGTGCACAGGTTGCTGGAGTGCACCACGCCGGCGTGTTGCTGTGGCGAGCGCACGTTGCAGGCGTCCTTGAAGGTGATCCAGGGGTGGCCGGTTTCGAACAGCATCGTGAGCATCTTGCGCCACAGGTCGGCGGCCTGCACGGTGCGCGCGGGCTTGATCTCGCCGTTGGCGGCCTTGGCTTCGTAGGCCACATAGGCTTTTTCAAAATCGGCACCGAACTTGTCGTGCAGGTCGGGCACGTTGTTGGGCGAGAACAGTGTCCAGGTGCCCTTTTCCATCACGCGGCGCATGAACAGGTCGGGGATCCAGTTGGCGGTGTTCATGTCGTGGGTGCGGCGGCGGTCGTCACCCGTATTTTTTCGCAGCTCCAGGAACTCTTCAATGTCCAAATGCCAGCTTTCCAGGTAGGTGCAGACCGCGCCCTTGCGCTTACCGCCCTGGTTCACCGCCACCGCGGTGTCATTGACCACTTTCAGGAACGGCACCACACCTTGCGATTCGCCGTTCGTGCCCTTGATGTGGCTGCCCAAAGCGCGCACGCGCGTCCAGTCGTTGCCCAGGCCGCCGGCGAATTTGGACAGCAGTGCGTTTTCCTTGATCGATTCGTAGATGCCGTCGAGGTCATCGGGCACGGTGGTCAGGTAGCAGCTGGAGAGCTGTGAGCGCAGCGTGCCGCTGTTGAACAGCGTCGGTGTGCTGGACATGAAGTCGAAGCTGGACAGCACCTCGTAGAACTCGATGGCGCGCGCTTCGCGGTCGATCTCGTTCAGCGACAGGCCCATGGCCACGCGCATGAAGAACGACTGCGGCAGCTCGATCCGGGCTTTCTTGACGTGCAGGAAGTAGCGGTCGTACAGCGTCTGCAGGCCGAGGTAGTCGAACTGAAGGTCGCGTTCGGCCTTGAGCGCCGCGCCGAGGCGGGCCAGGTCGAACTGCATCAGGCGTTCGTCCAGCAGCTCGGCTTCCACGCCGGTTTTGATGAACTGGGGGAAGTATTCGGCGTAGCGGGCGTTCATGTCCTGCTGCAGTACCTCACCGCCCAGCACCTCGCGGCGCACCGTGTGCAGCAACAGGCGCGCTGTGGCATAGGTGTAGTCGGGGTCTTTCTCGATGAGCGTGCGCGCGGCGAGGATGGAGGCTTTGTAGACCTCGTCGATCGGCACGCCGTCGTACAGGTTGCGCAGGGTCTCGGCCAGGATGGGGGCGGCGCTGACGTCGTTGCCCAGGTTTTCGCAGGCCGACTCGATCAGCTGCGTCAGGTGGCCCATGTCGAGCGCGACGCGCTCACCGCCGTCGATCACGTGCAGCGTGGGGGTGTTGCTGACCGCCGGGGTGGTCTGCCGTGCGCGTTCTTGCGCCCGCTTCTCGCGGTACAGCACATAGGCGCGGGCAATCTCATGGTGGCCACCGCGCATCAGGCCGAGTTCGACCTGGTCTTGCACGTCTTCAATGTGGAAGGTGCCGCCGCCGGGGCGCGAACGCACCAGTGCGCGGGTGACGGCCTGTGTCAGGCCGTCCACGGTTTCGCGCACGCTGGCCGACGCCGCGCCCTGCGTGCCGTGCACCGCCAGGAAGGCCTTCATCATTGCAATGGCCACCTTGCTGGGCTCGAACGACACCACCGAGCCGTTGCGGCGGATGATCTGGTAATTGGCCAGCACATTGGCCGCCACCTGGGGCGTGGTGCTGCCGTGCGCACCAGTAACCGGGCGGGCGACAGGTGGGGTGGGGTGAGACAGGACTGTGGACATAGGTTCCTCGTTGGGCATGTTGTTGTTGGTTTTCGGGGCACTGTGGCCGCCTTGCAGGCAGTCCATGGATGGGCTGACAGTGTCTTCTCTTTCGCGTGACAGACACTATATATGGGGTCGTGGATGATGACAAGCCACTACCGGTAGTGTATCGCTTGGGTGGCGCGGACGGGCTGCTGGCGGTGATTTCCGTGCCCGGCCTTGTGCGGCCTGCATCGGTGTCGCGCAGGCCAATGCCGGTGCGGCTGGCAGGCCTTTTTCGCCCGGAAAACCGCATGTGTTCTGGCTTGGCATGTTCCGGGTCAGCTGGCCTGGGCCGCAACCAACGGGGCTACCACGCCAATGGGTGTGTTCCTGGGGTCACACAGGCTCGGGAAAACACCGATCCGGCCAGCCCAGTGCCCGTTGCAATGCAGGCCATTCAAAGCCTGGGCCCGGGTCGTGTTTGCGGCCCGGGGCCACGTGCTCGTGGCCGGTCAGGTCGCGCACCGGGTAAGCCGCCGTGATGGCGGCACAGACGCTGGCCAGCGTGTCGTACTGGGCGGGCTCGAACGGGCCGTCGTCGCGGCCTTCGAGTTCAATGCCAATCGAGTAGTCGTTGCAGTTGTCCTGGCCGCGGAAGCTGGACACGCCCGCGTGCCAGGCGCGCGCGTCGGCGCTGACGAATTGCCAAAGCTCGCCGGTGCGGCCGATGAAAAAATGGGCCGACACCGCCAGGCCCCGGATCGACTGGAAATACGGGTGGGCGTCCCAGTCAAGCTGGTTGGTGAACAGCTGTTGCACATGACCACCACCAAACTCGCCAGGCGGCAGGCTGATGGCGTGGATCACCACCAGGCTCACCTGGGTACCGGCGGGGCGGGGCCCGTGGTTGGGGGATGCCAGGTGCCGCGCGAAACGGTACCAGCCGTCATGCCAGAGTGGCTGGCCGGTGGCCGGTGGCGCGGGCTCATGCGTCGTCATGGGGGGTGTCCTGTTCGGTCACGCTGATTTTCAGGCGTTCGATGCGGTAGCGGATCTGGCGCAGGCTGAGGCCCAGCGCGGCCGCTGCAGCGGTGCGGTTGAAGCGGGCGTCGCGCAGGGCCTGCAACAGGATCTGGCGCTCCTGCTGGTCCAGGTAGGCCTGCAGGTCGCTGGGCAGTGGGGGCTGGTGTGGTGGCAACACGGCTTGCACTGGCAAAGGGGCCGGTTCTGGCCATGGCGCCTCTGCGGGGGCGGTGTCGGCGTGTGCCGGTTCAGCGGGCAGTTGGGGGAGGGGGGCGGGCAGCTCGAAACACAGCGCACCGTCGTCACTGAGCGCCACTGCGCGGTACAGCAGGTTCTCCAGTTCGCGCACATTGCCGGTGAAGGGGTGTTGCTGCAACTGGGCCAGCGCGGTGTCGGACAACTGCGGGACCCGGCACCCGGCCTCGGGCGCGATTTTCTCCAGCAGGGCTGCGCACAGGGCCGGCATGTCTTCGCGGCGCTCGCGCAGGGCCGGCATGTGGATGTCGATCACGTCGAGCCGGTAGTAGAGGTCTTGGCGGAAGCGCCCGGCCTGCACCTCGGTGGGCAGGTCCTTGTGGGTGGCGCTGACGATGCGCGTGTCGGTGGCTTCTTCCTGCGTGGCGCCCACCGGGCGTACCGCGCGCTCCTGGATGGCACGCAGCAGCTTGGCCTGCATCGCGGGTGGCAGGTCACCGACCTCGTCGAGGAACAGCGTGCCGCCCGCAGCGGCCTGGAAGTAGCCGTCGCGGTCCTGGGACGAGCCGGTGTAGGCGCCTTTGCGGGCACCGAAAAATTCGGTTTCGAGCAGGTTCTCTGGGATGGCGCTGCAGTTGACGGCAACGAAAGGGCCGGCGCTGCGGTGGCTGCAGGCGTGGATGGCGCGGGCGGCCAGCTCCTTGCCGGAGCCAGATTCGCCGCGCACCAGCACCGGCGCCATGCTGCGCGCGACCTTGTCAATGCGCGCCTTGACCGCGCGCATGGCTTCGGACTCGCCGACCAGGCGCTGCAACGCGAGGCTGCCAGCGTCGTCGGCCGAGGCTGTGCGTTGCACCGGCAGCCGGCGCAAGGCATGGGCGGGTGACCGCGCCTGTTCGATGGCCGACGCCACGACGCTGCGGAACTGCTTCAGGTCCACCGGCTTGGTCAGGTAGTCGAAGGCGCCAGCCTTCAGGGCTTCGACCGCGTTCTCGGGCGAACCGTAGGCCGTGATCATCACGCAGCGCTCGGTCCGGCCTTGCTGCGCCAGCGCACGCAGCACGTCAAGGCCGGTGCCGTCGGGCAGTCGCATGTCGGTGATGACGGCGTCAAAGCGCTTGCTGGCCAGTTGCTGCTGCGCAGCGCCCACGGTGCCGGCGGCGTCAACCTGGTAGCCCTCGCGCAGC
Source organism: Pseudomonadota bacterium (assembly GCA_040384665.1). Classification (GTDB taxonomy): domain Bacteria; phylum Pseudomonadota; class Gammaproteobacteria; order Burkholderiales; family Burkholderiaceae_C; genus PCRC01. The sequence continues at coordinate 88,518 of JAZKIY010000010.1, read as the reverse complement.
AGGGTCAGCTCGTACAGGGTGCGCAGGTCGGGCTCGTCGTCAATGACGAGGATGCGCGCGCCGGGGTCGGTGGTGTGGGCCATGTGTCAGACAGGGTGGGTGGGTGTCGCCTGTGCCGTGGCGGGTGGCAGGTTGAACTGCACATGGAAGTCGTTGCCGTCTGTGCCATGCCATGTCCGCCGACGGTAGGCGATGCTGGCGCCGTGCTGTTCGCACAGCTCACGGCAAATGTAGAGGCCCAGACCGGTGGAGCGGCTCTCCGACGAGAAAAAAGGCTCGAACAGGTGGCGTTGTACCGAGGCTTCGAGCGGCGCGGCAGCGCTCCAGACCGACAGCTGCACCTGCCGGTCACTGGCCTGTGTGCTGACCACCACCGCGCCCCCGTCCTGGCGGGTGTAGCGTTGCGCGTTGTCCAGCAGGTTGATCAGCACGCGGCGCAGGTGGTCGCCATTGAAGACCACTTCCATCTGGGGGGTTGCCAGGTCGAGTTGCACACGGCCGGCATGGCCGCTCTGCTGCATCCATTCGGTGCAGTACTGGGCCACGTGGGCATCGAGCCGCAGCGACGGCGCGGGTTCGGCGGGGTGGTGGATGCGGGAGAGGTTCAGCACTTCTTCCACGATCTGGTCGAGCCGCTGCGCGTTGTGCTGGATCATCTGTGTCAGCCGTTGGTGCTGCGGGCTGGACAGGTCTTCGCCGAGCAGGGCGTTGGCCTGGGCAATCGCGGCGAGCGGGTTGCGGATCTCGTGCGCCACGGCGGTGGACATGCGGCCCATGGCGGCCAGATTGTCGGTGCGCATGCGGGCTTCCAGCTCGCGCAGGTCCTGCAGGAACAGCACACACAGCCCGGTGGCGCCAACATCGGGCGTGGCCGGTGTGGCGGCCGTCAAGCGCGTACTGGCGCGCAGGCGCAGGTGGGTGCCCGCGTTGTCCAGTGAGACGTCGGCCACCAGTGGCGCTTGTCTGGCCACCGTGTCCTGTACCAGGGTGGCCAGCGCATGCCAGCCCGGCTCGGCAAACAGCGTGGCCGGCAGGGGCTGCGCCTGCGCGCTGTCGGCGCTGCGCAGCAGCATCCGGCGGGCGGCAGGGTTGGCGGCCTGGACCTGGCCCAGACTGTCCACCACCAGGATGCCGTCGGGCAGGTTTTCAATGATCAGCTCGTTCACACGGCCCTGGGCAACGGCGGCCTGGGTGCTGAGTTGGGTGAGCTGCTCCTGGCTGGCGAGCCGGGTGGCCAACTGGTGGGCCAGCAGGGCCTCGGCCATCAGGCCGGTGCCCACGAGGCCGGCCTGCAGGTAGGCCGCCTCGGCCGGTGCGGCGTGCCAGCCGGCGTTGACGAACAGCAACAGCGTCACCGCTGCTGCGGTGCCCAGGCCCAGCAGGCGTGTGCCGAGCACCGAGGCCAGCAGCACCGGCAACGCAAACAGCGCAATGTAGTTGATGCCAGCCGACTGGGTGAACTGCAGCACGGCGCAGCCCAGCACGTCGATGCCGATGGTCAGCGGCCATTGCCGGTCGAACGCGGCGGTGGACTCGGGCGGGCTCAGAAACAGCCGCACCGCGAGGCAGGCCAGCAGGTACAGCGCGCAGAGCGGAGTGGCCCAGGCCATGGTGGGCTGGCCCATCAGCAAGACCGAGGCGTGCAGCAGCAACAGCACCAGCGCGATGGTGACGCGCGCGGTCATGAAGCCGAACCACAGCCGCGACAGGGCCGAGTCTGTGGTGGATGCCGGTACCGCCGTGCGGCCGGCGGTCAGTGCCGCAGTGGTGCTGACCATGGGCGTGGCGGGGCGCACATCAGGGTTCGGCCTGGCGCTGGTGTTCGGCGCTGCAGTACAACGCCAGTGCGCCGGGCACTGCGTCGCGCTGGGGCAGGTGCAGGCCACACACCGGGCAGGCCACGATGTCGTGCGGCGGGGCCAGGGGCTTGGGCTGGCGCTTGGCCGCTTCGGCGGCGGCGTCGCGCGCGTCGCTGTCGCGTTGGTGCCGCCAAAGCCAGACAACGGCCACGACCACCACCAGCAGAACGAGGTATTTCACAGCATGCGCCCCAGCACCACTTCAAACACGAAGCGCGAGCCCACATAAGAGAGCAGCAGCAGGGCGCTGCCGATGTAGAGCACCCGCACGGCGCGCTTGCCACGCCAGCCGAAGCGGCTGCGGCCGACCAGCAGCACCGCGAACACCACCCACGACAGCAGTGCAAAAATGGTTTTGTGGTCCCAGCGCCAGGCACGGCCGGCGCCGTAGAGCGACTCGGTGAACACCATGCCGGCCACCAGCGTGAGCGACAGCAGCACAAAACCGGCGGTGACGAAGCGGAAGGTGAGGCGCTCCAGCGTCAGGAGCGGCAGTCCGCTGTTTTCGTTGTCGGCCAGCCGCATTGATTTTTCGGCCCGCGTCATCAGCCAGGCGTGCAGCACGGCGGCGGCGAACAGGCCATACGAGGCAATGCCCAGCAGCCAGTGCAGGGGCAGCCAGGCCGACGCGCTGGGGTGCTGCGTGGTGCCGGGAAAAACCATGGCCAGAACGACCGAGGCCGCCCCGAGGCCTGCCAAAGCCCAGCCTGGGCGCATTTGCGGGAACACCTGACGCTCGATGCCATAGACCGTCAAGGCCAGCCAGGCGGTGCCCGACAACGCCGGCGCAAAACCGAAGTGCGGCTCGGGCCCAAGGAAGCTGGTGCTGATGGTCAGCGCATGCAGCAACCAGGCCAGCACCAGCATTTGCCATGACGTGCTGGCACCCAGCCGCCGCCCTGCCACCGCCGGAATGGCGTAGGCCAGCGTGGTGCCAATGCCCAGCACCATCGGCCAGCCGTGGCTGAAAGTTAAAATCATGGCCACAGTTTAGCTTCGCTCCAGCACCCCTGGGGTCAATATCCATGGCCTCCGCCCTCACCGACAAACTCTCGCGCCTCGTCAAAGAGATGCGAGGCCAAGCCCGCATCACCGAATCCAACGTGCAGGACATGCTGCGCGAGGTGCGCATGGCGCTGCTGGAGGCCGACGTGGCGCTGCCGGTGGTGCGCGACTTCATTGCGCGGGTGAAAGACAAGGCGCTGGGCCAGGAGGTGCTGGGCTCGCTGTCACCCGGCCAGGCGCTGGTGGCCATCGTCAACCGCGAGCTGGCGGCGACCATGGGCGAGGGCGTGGCCGACATCAACCTCGCCGCCCAGCCACCGGCGGTGATCCTGATGGCCGGCCTGCAGGGCGCGGGCAAGACCACCACCACCGCCAAGCTGGCCAAGCATTTGATCGAGAAGCGCAAGAAGAAGGTGTTGACCGTGTCGGGCGACGTCTACCGCCCGGCCGCCATCGAGCAGCTCAAGACCGTGACGAAGCAGGCCGGTGCCGAGTGGTTCCCGAGCACACCGGACCAGAAGCCGGTGGACATTGCCCATGCCGCGCTGGACTACGCGCGCAAGCATTTCTTTGACGTGTTGCTGGTCGACACCGCCGGCCGGCTGGCGATTGACGAAGCGCTGATGCGCGAGATCAAGGAACTGCACGCGGTGCTGAACCCGGTGGAAACGCTGTTTGTGGTGGACGCGATGCAGGGCCAGGACGCGATCAACACCGCCAAGGCGTTCAAGGAGGCGCTGCCGCTGACCGGCATCATCCTGACCAAGACCGACGGCGATTCGCGCGGCGGTGCCGCTTTGAGCGTGCGGCAGGTCACCGGCGCGCCGATCAAGTTCGCCGGTACCAGCGAGAAGATCGACGGCCTGGAGGTGTTCGATGCCGAGCGCCACGCCGGCCGCATTCTGGGCATGGGCGACATTCTGGCGCTGGTGGAGCAGGTCACGCAGGGCGTGGACATGGCGGCGGCGCAGAAGCTGGCGGCCAAGGTCAAGAGCGGGGAAGGCTTCGATTTGAACGACTTCCTTGGCCAGATCCAGCAGATGAAACAGATGGGTGGCCTGGCGAGCCTGATGGACAAGCTGCCGGCGCAAATGGCCGCCAAGGCCGGTCAGGTGGACATGGACCGCGCCGAGAAGGACGTGCGCCGCAAGGCGGGCATCATCCAGAGCATGACGCCGCTGGAGCGCCGCAAACCCGATCTGATCAAGGCCACCCGCAAGCGCCGCATTGCCGCTGGTGCTGGGGTGCATGTTCAGGAGGTCAATCGCCTGCTCAAAGAGTTTGACCAGATGCAGGGCATGATGAAAAAAATGAAGGGCGGCGGCCTGATGAAGATGATGAAGCGCATGGGTGGCATGAAAGGCGGCATGCCGTTTTGAGCCTTTCAAGCGCCCGCCATGGCCCCAACCACCCGTTGGGGGCTGAATTTAAAGCCTTTTAGGCCTCAAGCCCTAGTGAAACCTGGTGGTACAGCTATTTAATCAATAGCAAGCGCTGCAGCTTCACGCGTCAGCACCTCGCCACGCAGCACGCGCTGCGGCGCGTCGGTGATGCGCACATCCACCATCTGGCCCACCAGCCGTTGCGGGCCGGTCAGCACCACCGCGCGGTTGCATTCGGTGCGGCCAAACAGCTGCGTCGGGTCCTTGCGCGCCGGGCTTTCCACCAGCACCCGCTGCACCGTGCCGAGCCGGCTGGCGCTGATGCGGGTGACGTTCTCGTCCAGCGTGGCCTGCAACTGCTGCAGACGCGCCAGTTTGACCGCATGCGGTGTGTCGTCTTGCAGCGCAGCAGCGGGTGTGCCAGGGCGCGGGCTGAAGATGAAGCTGAACGAGCTGTCATAGCCCACGTCGGTGACGAGCTTCATCAGCTTGGCAAAGTCGTCGTCGGTCTCGCCGGGAAAACCCACGATGAAGTCGCTGGACAACGACATCTCCGGGCGAATGGCGCGCAGCTTGCGCACGGTGGACTTGTATTCCAGCGCTGTGTAGCCCCGCTTCATCGCCATCAGGATCCGGTCGCTGCCGTGCTGCACCGGCAGGTGCAAATGGCTCACCAGTTTGGGCACCTTGGCGTACACGTCGATCAGCGCCGGCGTGAACTCGTTCGGGTGGCTGGTGGTGTAGCGGATGCGCTCGATGCCGGGGATTTCGGCCACGTACTCGATCAGTGTGGCGAAGTCGGCAATCTCTGCGCTGTCCCCCATCTTGCCGCGGTAGGCGTTGACGTTCTGGCCCAGCAGCGTCACCTCTTTCACGCCCTGGTCGGCCAGGCCTGCCACCTCCACCAGCACGTCTTCAAACGGGCGGCTCACCTCTTCACCGCGGGTGTAGGGCACGACGCAGTAGCTGCAGTACTTGGAGCAGCCTTCCATGATGGAGACGAACGCGGTGGCACCTTCCACGCGGGCGGGCGGCAAATGGTCGAACTTCTCGATCTCCGGGAAACTGATGTCCACCTGCGGCCGGCTGAGGCGTGTGCGGGCGTTCAGCATCTCGGGCAGGCGGTGCAGCGTTTGCGGGCCAAACACCACGTCCACATAGGGCGCGCGGGCGATGATGGCCGCGCCCTCCTGGCTGGCCACACAACCGCCCACGCCAATCTGCACACCCTTTTTCTTCAGGTGCTTGATGCGGCCCAGGTCGGAAAACACCTTTTCCTGCGCTTTTTCGCGCACCGAGCAGGTGTTGAACAAAATCAGGTCGGCCTCGTCGACGTTCTGCGTGGCTTCGTAACCTTCTGCCGCGTGCAGCACGTCCACCATCTTGTCCGAGTCGTACTCGTTCATCTGGCAGCCGAAGGTTTTGATGAAAACTTTTTTGGTCATTGTTTTGCCCCGCAGACAGGGCCGTCGTTGCCACCCACATTGAAGCCCAGAAAACGCCGCTGGCCCGGGCGCGGCTCGCGTGCCTCCTGCTCGGTCAGCAGCCACACCTGGTGCACCAGGCCCTGCATGTCACACACGTAGTTCACCCGCCACTTCTGGCCACTCAGGCTGGCCGACAGCACCAGCGCGTTGTTGGTGTTGTTGTGAATCCGCGCACCGGGCGACAGCCGGGCGGCCTGGCCATTGATTTGCACTTCGGGGGTGTTGGTGACCACCAGGTCACCGCGCAGGGCGTTCGGCGGAAACTGCCGTGTCACGACCTGTGCATTGGCGAGCAAGGTGCCCAGCAGGGCGGTGGCGCAAAGGACGGTTCCTGCCAGCAGGCGTGGCCTGCGGTGAGGGGTTCCTGGGCAGCGGTTCATGGTGTTCTCCAGAGGCTGTTGGGATACAAAAAAAGCACTGTGCTCGGACAGTGCTTGGGTGGCGCGATTGTACCGAATGGCACTGGGTGCCCCTGTCGGCCCTCAACTGGCCGTGCCCGTGGCCGGCCTGTCCTTCCAGCCAGAGGCACCCAGCAAGATGATGTGCAGCTGTTGCACAAAGCTGTTGGTCATCTCCGCCTCCAGCAAGGGGTGGTCGGTGGGGAGGTCGAGGATTTCCGGGGCGGCCGCCAGCATGCTGGTGGCGATCAGTCCGCAGACCAATTGCAGGCTGGTGGTGGACATGTCGGGGAACAGGCCCAGCCGGCGAATGTCTTGCGCCATCTCAACGGTGAAATGGCTCACATGGTTGCGAATCGCCATGCGCAGGGTGCGGCTGCCCCCGGCCCGTTCACTGGAGATGAACAAAAACTGCAGCCGGTTGTGCAAGACGTACTGGTGGTAGATCTGCACCGACTGCCGCACCACATCACTTTGGCGGGCATTGGGCTGGCGTGCCTCACGCAGCAGGCGCCTGAGGGTGATGCCCACCTCCTCCACCAGCGCCAGGCCCAGCTCGTCGGTGCTGCGGAAGTGGCGGTAGAACGCATTGGGCACTACCCCCGCCTCGCGGGCGATCTCGCGAATGCCCAGGCTGGTGAAGCTGCGGCCCTCGCCAATCAGCGTCAGCGCCGCCTGCAGCAGGTTGTTGCGCGTCAAATCCTTGCGTTCGGTGCGCGTGAGGTCGTCTTTGCGTTTGCTGCGAACGGCGATGGGGGCGGGCATGGCAACGGTTTCGGGTGTTCTGTGTACAGGTGAGTAGGGCAGCCGGGTGGGGTCTTCACAGCGCTCATAAAGAGAAGAATTAGGCCATGAGCACTAGAAAAACGCCCGGATGGTTGCATTATGGTGTACAACTGTACACAATTCAAGCGTGTGATGAATGGAGACACTCCGATGACCGACTCTTACCTTGGCTTCGCCAATTCCACCGTGGGCGCGCGCCTCGTGGCGGTGCTGGGCCTGCCCCAGCCGCTGCCTTTGGAGCGCTACCAGGCCGGCCAGCCCGTTGTTCGCGGCAGCGTGCTGTTGGGTGCCGGTGGTGCCCCCCAGCTGCTTGGCGCGCTGGCCCGGTGCTTCAAGTCCATGGCGGTCCAGACCGTGGCGCACCGCAGCGTGCCCCAGTGGACCCAGGCCGCCAGCCAGGCCGGTTTGATGTCCGGGCGCTGGGGCCTGGGCGACAAGCCGGGCGAGAAGGTCAAGGCCCTGGTGTTTGACGCCACCGGCCTGCAGTCCAGCGAGGAGTCCGACGCGCTGTACCAGTTCTTCCACGACGCCGCCCGTTCGGTGCTGCCGTGTGGCCGCGTGGTGGTGTTGGGCCGGCCGCCCGAAGCCTGTGCCTCGCCGCGCCAGGCCACGGTGCAGCGCGCCCTGGAAGGGTTGACCCGCGCACTGGCCAAGGAACTCAAACGCGCCATCACCGTGCAACTGGTGTACGTGGCAGATGGCGCGGAAGACCGGCTGGAGAGCACGCTGCGTTTCTTGCTGTCGCCGCGTTGTGCCTACGTGTCGGCGCAGGTCGTCCGCGTGGGCGTGCCAACATCGGGCGACGGCGAGGCCATCGATTGGGCCCAGCCGCTGGCCGGCAAAAAGGTGCTGGTCACCGGCGCTTCCCGCGGCATTGGGGCTGCCATCGCCGAAGTGATGGCCCGGGATGGCGCGCAGGTGATCTGCCTGGACGTGCCGCAGGCGCAGGCCGGGTTGGACGAAGTTTCTGCACGGCTGGGTGCCAAGGCGCTGGCGCTGGACATCGGCGCCAAAGAGGCGCCGCAAGCGCTGGTGGACGCCGCGCTGGCCGACGGCGGCTGGGACGTGGTGGTGCACAACGCCGGCATCACCCGCGACAAAACCATCGCCAACATGAAAGAGCACCTCTGGCACTCGGTGGTCAATGTCAACCTGTCCACCCAGGAGCGCATCAACGAGGCGCTGGTGGCGTCGGGCGCGCTCAAGGCCGGTGGCCGCATCGTGTGCGTGTCGTCGATTTCCGGCATTGCCGGCAACCTGGGGCAAACCAACTACGCCTTGTCCAAGGCCGGCGTCATCGGCATGGTGCAGAGCCACGCCCCGGTGCTGGCCCAGAAGGGCATCACCATCAACGCGGTGGCGCCGGGTTTCATCGAGACCCAGATGACGGCCGCCGTGCCGCTGATGATCCGTGAGGCGGGGCGCCGCATGAACGCCATGGGCCAGGGCGGCCAGCCGGTGGATGTGGCCGAGGCCATTGCCTGGTTCGCCTCGCCGGCGTCCAGCGGCCTGACCGGCAACGTGGTGCGGGTGTGTGGCCAAAGCCTGATCGGCGCCTGACCATGAAAACCCTGGAAATCACCCGGGCCCCCAGCCTGGCCGCCACTTTTTTTCGGGCGGTGGGCACGGGCTCCAAGCGGCCGGGCCCCATCGGTGCCTTGCCTGACGTGACGCTGGTCATGCCCAAGGTGGTGCTGGACGCCGGGCACATCGCCAGGTACGCGGCCATTTGCGGCTTCAAAGGCGCCGACGGCGTGCCGCTGATTTACCCGCAGATGCTCACCTTCCCGTTGGTCACCCACTACATCAGCTCGCCCGATTGCCCCTGGCCCGCGTTGGGCACGGTGCACTTGGCCAACGCCATCACCCAGCACCAGCCCCTGAAGGCGGGCGATGCGGTGCGGGTGGAGTTGCAGACCGGCGACCTGTTGGCGCACGAGAAGGGCCAGGTGTTTGAACTGAACCTGCGCATCCTGCGTGGCGAAGAGTTGGTCTGGACCGCCACACAGACACTGCTGCGGGTGGGTGTGAAGCCCGCCTCCGGCGAGCCCTATGCCGGCCAGATTGAACTGGATGCGCCGCTGTCCTGCCAGGCCGAGTTTGTGGCCGCGGCCAACCTGGGCCGCCGTTATGGCGCCGTGTCTGGCGACCGCAACCCCATCCACCTGACGGCGCTCACCGCCAAGCTGTTCGGCTTCAAGCGCGCCATTGCGCACGGCATGTGGACCAGTGCACGGGCCACCGCCTGCCTGCTGCCGGCCCATGCTTTGCAACAGGCCGAGTTGAACGTCGAATTCAAAACCCCGTTGTTCCTGCCGGGCAAGGCCACGCTGTGGACCCACCGTGCCACCAACGGCGCGCTGTTCGAGGTGCGCGACGGCAAGGGCCAGAAACCCCATTTGCGCGGGCAGCTCCGTTTCTGACGCACCCGCCCCCCCCCACCACTGACGTCCTCCAATCTCCAGGAACTACACCATGAACACCGTCCGTCGCGTCGCCATCCTTGGTGGCAACCGCATCCCCTTCGCCCGTTCCAACACGGTGTATTCGCATGTCTCCAACCAGGACATGCTCACCGCCACGCTGCAAGGCCTGGTGGACCGCTTCAACCTGCACGGCGAGCGCCTGGGTGACGTGGCCGCCGGTGCGGTGATGAAGCACTCGCGCGACTTCAATCTGGTGCGTGAATGTGTGTTGTCCACCACGCTGGCCCGCGAAACCCCGGCTTTTGATTTGCAACAGGCCTGCGGCACCGGTCTGGAGGCGGCCATGCTGGTGGCCAACAAGATCGCGCTGGGCCACATCGAGAGCGGCATTGCCGGCGGTGTGGACACCACCTCGGACGCGCCCATCGCCCTGAACGAAAAGATGCGCAAGATCCTGCTCGACCTGTCGCGCGCCAAGACCGGTGGCCAGCGTCTGGCCACCGCCCTGCGGCTGCGCCCCGGCATGCTGGTCAAGCCCTCGCTGCCGCGCAATGGCGAACCACGCACCGGCCTGTCCATGGGTGAACACGCCGAGCTGATGGCCCGCACCTGGAACGTCGCCCGCGAAGCGCAGGACGAACTGGCCCTGAAGAGCCACCAGAACCTGGCCAAAGCCTATGAGCAGGGTTTCTTCAACGACCTGATGACCACCTTCAAGGGCGTCACGCGCGACAACAACCTGCGCGCCGACCTGAGCATCGAGAAACTGCGCTCGCTCAAACCGGTGTTCGACAAAAAGGTCGCGCCTGGCCAGGGCACGCTGACGGCCGGCAACTCCACCCCGCTGACCGATGGCGCCTCCGCCGTGCTGCTGGCCAGCGAGGAATGGGCGGCTGCGCGCAAGCTGCCTGTGCTGGCTTACATCACGTTCAGCGAAGTCGCCGCGGTGGACTTCTTCGACAAAAAAGAAGGCCTGCTGATGGCCCCGGCTTACGCCGTGCCGCGCATGCTGGCCCGCGCCGGCCTGACGCTGCAGGACTTTGACTACTACGAGATCCACGAGGCCTTTGCCGCCCAGGTGCTGTGCACGCTGGACGCCTGGCAGGACGAGGCCTTCTGCCGCGACAAGCTGGGCCTGGACAAGCCGCTGGGCGCGATTGACATGGCCAAACTCAACGTCAACGGCAGCTCGCTGGCCGCTGGCCACCCCTTCGCCGCCACCGGCGGCCGCATCGTCGCGACGCTGGCCAAGATGCTGGCGCAAAAGGGCTCGGGCCGCGGCCTGATTTCCATCTGCGCCGCCGGTGGCCAGGGCGTCGTCGCCATCATTGAAAGGTAATTGCCATGCCGCAGTACAAAGCCCCCTTGCGCGACATGCGCTTTCTCATCAACGACGTGCTGGACTACCCCGCCCACTACGCCAAGCTCTCCAACGGCGCCGAAGCCACGCCCGAGATGGTGGACGCCATTCTGGAAGGCGCGGCCACGCTGTGCGAGGAGGTGCTGTCGCCCCTCAACGCCACCGGCGACCAGGAAGGTTGCCACCTGAAGGACGGCATCGTCACCACGCCCAAGGGCTTCAAGGAGGCCTACGCCGAGTTTGTGGCCGGTGGCTGGCAGGGTTTGTCCTTCCCGGTCGAGTACGGCGGGCAAGGCCTGCCGATGTCGCTGAATTTGTTCAAGTCCGAGATGATGGGTGCGGCCAACTGGTCGTTCACCATGTACCCCGGCCTGAGCATTGGCTGCATCAACACCGTGCTGCAGTTCGGCAGCGACGCCATCAAAACAAGCTACCTGCCACGCCTGGTGTCGGGGGAGTGGACAGGCACCATGTGTTTGACCGAACCCCAGTGCGGCACCGATCTAGCCCAGGTCAAGACCCGGGCCGAGCCGCAGGCCGATGGCAGCTACGCCCTCACCGGCACCAAGATCTTCATCTCCTCGGGCGACCACGACCTGGCCGAGAACATCGTCCACATCGTGCTGGCCCGGCTGCCGGGGGCACCGTCGGGCACGCGCGGCATCTCACTGTTTGTGGTGCCCAAACGCGTGGTGGCCGCCGATGGCACGCTGGGCGACCGCAACGGTGTGAACTGTGGTTCGCTGGAGCACAAGATGGGCATCCACGGCAACGCCACGGCGGTATTGAACTTTGACGGTGCGGTGGGCCACATGATTTCCGAGCCCAACAAGGGCCTGGAGGCCATGTTCACCTTCATGAACACCGCGCGCATCGGCACCGCCATCCAGGGCGTGGCCCATGCCGAGCTGTCGTTCCAGGGCGCGTTGCCCTACGCCAAGGAGCGGCGTTCGATGCGGGCGCTGTCGGGCAAGAAGGAGCCTGACCAGGTGGCCGACGCGCTGATCTGGCACCCCGACGTGCGCCGCATGCTGCTGACCCAAAAGGCCATTGCCGAGGGTGGGCGTGCCATGGTGTACGGTGCGGCCAAAATTGCCGACAAGATGTTCAACGCGGTGGCCGACGGCAAGCCCGAGGCCTATGCCCACCACGACAATGAGCTGGGTTTCTACACCCCCATCCTGAAAGGCTTCTTGACCGAGATGGGTCTGGAAGCGGCCAATCTGGGCATGCAGGTGTTTGGCGGGCATGGCTACATTGGCGAACACGGCATGGAGCAGATCGCGCGCGACGCCCGCATCGCCACGCTGTACGAAGGCACCACCGGCATCCAGGCGCTGGACCTGCTTGGCCGCAAGGTGCTGCTCAGCACCAAGGGCAAATGTGTGCGCGACTTCACCGGCACCATGCTGGGTCTGGCCAAGGGCCACGCGTTCGCGTCCGGCCCGCTCGGCAAGATGGCACGCACCCTGGTCCACCGGGCCTTGCAATGGAACCTGATGACCACCCGCATCATGCTGCGCTCGGCGCGCGACCGCGAGCAGGTGGGCGCGTCCAGCGTGGATTACCTGATGTACTCGGGCTATGTGATGATGGCCCACGCCTGGCTGCAGCAGGCGGTCAAGGCCACGGAGTTGCTGCGCAATGGCCAAGGCACAGAATCCGCCGATTTCTACACCGCCAAAATCCAGACCGCCGAGTTCTACTTTGCACGCCTGTTGCCCAGGGCCGATGCGCACCGCAAGGGCGCGTTGGCGCCCACCAGCGCGGTGATGCAGATGAAGGCCGAGCATTTCCAGATCGCCTGACCCGCACACGGCAAGCCCCTCCATGACGGCCTCTCCCTACCCCCATCTGCTGCGCCCGCTGGACCTGGGCTTCACCCAGCTGAAGAACCGGGTGCTGATGGGCAGCATGCACACCGGCCTGGAAGACGGCCGCAAACATTTTCCCCGCATGGCCGAGTTCTACGCGGAGCGGGCCCGCGGCGGTGTGGGGCTGATGGTGACCGGCGGCTTTGCACCCAACATCGAGGGTTGGGCCAAGCCGTTCGCGGGCACCTTGTCCACCTCCGGCGCTGCCAAACGCCACCAGCTGGTCACACGGACCGTACACGCCGAGGGCGGCAAGATTGCGCTGCAGATCCTGCACACCGGCCGCTACGGTTACCACCCGTTTTGCGTGGCGCCCAGCCGCCTGCAGAGTCCGATTTCACCGTTCACCCCGCGCGAGCTGTCGGCGCGTGGCATCGAACGCCAGATCCGCGCCTTTGTGCGCTGCGCCACGCTGGCCCGCGAGGCCGGCTACGACGGTGTCGAGGTCATGGGCAGCGAAGGTTATTTCATCAACCAGTTTCTGGTCAGCCACACCAACCACCGCAGCGACGAGTGGGGCGGCGCTTACGCCAACCGCATGCGCCTGGCGGTGGAGATCGTGCGCCGCATCCGGGAAGCGGTGGGGCCGGACTTCATCCTGATCTACCGCATCAGCCTGATCGACCTGATTCCCGGCGGCAGCAGCTGGGACGAGGTGCTGGAATTGGCGCGCGCCGTCAGTGCCGCAGGCGCCACCATCCTCAACACCGGCATCGGCTGGCACGAAGCGCGCATCCCCACCATCGCCACCAGCGTGCCCCGCGGCGCCTTCACCTGGGTCACGCGCAAGCTGCGCGATGCGTTGCGCAGCGAGGGCAATTTGATCCCGGTGGTCACCAGCAACCGCATCAACATGCCCGACGTGGCCGAGGACATCCTGGCGCGCGGCGACGCCGACATGGTCAGCCTGGCCCGGCCCTTCCTGGCCGACCCCGACTTTGTGGTCAAGGCCGCCACCGGCCGCAGCCAGGAGATCAACACCTGCATCGCCTGCAACCAGGCCTGCCTGGACCACGCCTTCAAAAACAGAATCGCGAGTTGTCTGGTCAACCCCCGCGCCTGCCACGAGACCGAGCTGGTGATGGCACCCGCCCCGCAGAAAAAACGCTTCGCGGTGGTGGGCGCCGGGCCGGCTGGCCTGGCGGCGTCCACCACGCTGGCGCAACGCGGCCACGAGGTCCATCTGTTTGATTCGGCGCCAGCCATCGGTGGCCAGTTCAACATGGCCAAAACCATTCCGGGCAAGGAAGAGTTCCACGAGACCCTGCGCTACTTTGCCCACTTGATCGACAAAACCGGTGTGGTGCAGCACCTGGGCCGGCGCGTCGGCGCGCCCGAGCTGGTGGCGCAAGGCTTCGACGGCGTGCTGCTGGCCACAGGCATCACCCCGCGCAACCCGCACATTCCCGGCCAGGACCATCCCGCCGTGCTGAGTTACATCGACGTGCTGCTGCACAAGAAGCCGGTGGGCCAGCGGGTGGGCATTCTGGGCGCGGGCGGCATCGGCTTTGACGTGGCGGAATACCTGTCGCATGGCACCGACCAGGGCCATGCCTCCGCCACATTGGACACCGCCGCCTGGCTGCAGGAATGGGGCGTGGGCGACCCGCAGGCCCACCGTGGCGGGCTGGTCAAGCCCCAGCCCTCACCGGCCGCCCGCGACGTCACGCTGCTGCAGCGCAAACCCGGCAAGACCGGCCAGTCCCTGGGCAAAACCACCGGCTGGATTCACCGGGCTGCGCTGAAGATGAAGAATGTGCAAATGGTCACCGGCGTCAACTACGAAGGCATCGGCCCGCTGCCCTCGGGCGAGGGTGTGGGCCTGGCCGTGAGCCATGGCCCGGACCGCCAAGACGCCGAGGTGCTGGCCTTCGACACCCTGGTGCTGTGCACCGGTCAGGAGCCCCTGCGGGAGTTGCTGGCGCCGCTGCAGCAGGCGGGTGTGGCGGTGCACCTGATTGGCGGTGCTTTCGAGGCGGGGGAACTGGACGCCAAGCGCGCCATCGACATGGGCACCCGGCTGGCGGCCACGCTCTGAAAGCAGAAAGCCCTTGGCAGACCAGCGATCTGCCAAGGGCTTGGGTTCTGGTGGCGCTTCACGGATTCGAACCGCGGACCTGTGGATTATGATTCCATCGCTCTAACCGACTGAGCTAAAGCGCCATGAGCCCAAAATTATAGCCCAGCCAGACCTGGGTCGCGGAATTGCTGACCCACCGCCCGGTCAGGCGCTGGCCGTTGTGCCAATTCCTCACGCACCAACCGCACGATCAGCCGGTCCAGCGTGTCCACCGAGTAGTTTTTCACGTCGTGCACTGTCTCGCGGCCTGGCCCACTGGCGGGTTGGCTGGCGTTGGCGTAGGTCAGGAACACAAAGCGGCCGCCGGTGTACTGCGCGATCTGGCGCTGGATGTACTCGCCCTGTTTGTCCAGCCCGCTGGCGCCAACGCCGAAGATCTTGATGCCTTTGCCGAGCGCGGCCAGCATGTCGTCGTCGTACTGTGGGCCGCCGTAGTCGAGGTGGGGTGGCGCGTCGGCCAGCAGAAACACCAGCCGGGTGGTGCCGTTGCCGCGCCAGCTGAGGTTGTGCACGGTGTCGTTCAAGGCCTCGTTCATCGCTTCGGGGTAGTCGCCTCCGCCGTTGGCCTGCAGGGCGTTCAGCACACCCTGGAATGCACCCAGGTCGTTGGTCAGGTCGTGGCTGCGCAGCAGGAACTGGTCACCTTTGTCGCGGTAGGCCACCAGGCCAAAACACAGGTCGGGGCGGCTGGGCAGTTGCGCCACCTCGTTGGCGATTGCGCGCAGGGTGGCCTTTAGCTTGCCAATCTCGTCGCCCATGGAGCCGGTGGCGTCGATCAAAAAAACCAAGTCCAGCTGGGCGCGTTGGTGGGCGCCGCTGCCGCCCAACCGCACTTCGAGTGCGCTTTTCTGGCCGCGCTGCAGTACCGCATGGGCCTGGCGCCCGCCCTGGCGCACCGTCACGTCGTAGACGCGGGCCTGGGCCGGGTCAAAGGCGTTCGGGTGCAGCCAGACCTTGCCGGCGGCGTCGGTGCGGGCCCACATCGCATGGCCCTGGGCCGACTGCACCACCACCTCCGCATCGGGCACGCCCCGGCCTTGCGCGTCACGCACCTCCAGCAGGGTGCGCTCGGCCACGTCGCGCGGCCGGTGCGCCACCTGGGTGCGCTGGCGGAAAGCCAGGTAGTCCGAGAAGTTGGCGTTGTCGTCCACCATGCCGGCGGTCACGGTGGTTTGCCGGGGGGCCTGCGGGGCGGGTGCTGGCAGGTGTCTGCTTTCGCTGGCCACACTGGGCGGCGCAGCGGCGATGCGGCCGGCGTCCGCCTCCGCCCGGCTCAACCGGGCGGAGCGTGACGGCAGGGCCAGTGCGGCGGGGGCGGCGTCGTCTGCGGCGGCTTTGGCGCCGTGCTCGCGTGGCGTCGGGTAGGGCGCTGGCCCGTTCTGGCCGTGTTGGCTGCCCGGCACCTCGCGGGTCTGGACCGGGCGGGCGCAATGGGTGGCCGATGGGGCCTGGAAGCCTGGCTGGACAACGGTGGGCGTGGTCTGTGGTGCGGGCTGTGGCCACACCACGCTCTGGGCAGTGGCGCTGCAGCCGGTCAGCAGCAGCTGCAGGCACAGGGTGGCGGCGGTGGCGCGCAGGGGCAAAGAAGGGCGGTGGCTTGGCATGGAGGGCTCCAAAGTAAGGTGTGGTGCTGACTGGTACGGCCAACGGGCCACGGTGGGGTGATTTATTTCGCACCGGTTTAACCCCAGGCGCCGCCCTGCGCCGTACAACGTGGTGTGAAAATCTGCACATGCCATCACCGCTTGACGCCATGCCCGACGACCAGTTGATGCTGGCCTATGCGGCCGGCGACGCCGCCGCCTTCAACGCGCTTTACGCGCGCCATGAAGGCGCGTTGTTCCGCTTCGTTCGCCGCCTGCTGGGCAGCGCGCTGGTGGCGCAGGCCGACGAGGTGTTCCAGGACACCTGGCTGCGCATCGTCTCTGCGCGTGACAGCTTTTCGCCGCAGGGCGCCGCGTGGCGCACCTGGGCCTTCACCATTGCTCACAACGTGGCGATGGACCGGCTGCGCGTGAGTGGGCGCGAAATCGGTGTTGACACACCCGCTGACGGCAGCGACCCGCTGGACTGGCTGCAGCCGGCCATCGACATGGCCCACCCATCGGCCGAAGACGTGGCCTTCTGGCGGGCCGCCGGCCAGCAGTTGCTCACCTGTCTGGACGCCTTGCCCGACGCCCAGCGCGCCGCGTTTTTGCTGCACCACGAAGACGGTGCCGAGGTGGAAGACCTGGCACAGCGCCTGGGTCTGCCGTTTGAAACCGCCAAAAGCCGGCTGCGGTACGCGCTGCAAAAACTGCGTGGCTGCATGGGCCGCTACCTGGTGGCGCTGGAGGCCCGGCCATGAGCACACTGCGCGACGCCCGCTTGCAAAAAGCACTGGAACATGCGCCAGATGCCGCTCTGGCCCCCGGAAAATCTGTCGGTGATGCTATCAAGTTTGAAGCGCTGAGGGCGCTTCAACCGGTGGCTGTCCGTCCCTCCCCAGGGCGCTGGGCGCGTCTCAAGGCGTGGTGGCTGCCCCCCGGCCACGTGCCTTGGAACGCGGCTTTTGCCAGCCTGCTGCTCGCCAGCCTGGTCACGCTGGTGTGGCGCGGAGAGGACACGCCAGGCGCGGAGCCCGAGGCCCTTGCCGAGCGGCCGGTGGCCGCCGCACCCGCTGCGCCGTCCGCACCGCCGCCAGCCCAAGCCCAGGTCGTGCCCCCACCGCTGGCCGATGCGCCGCGTGCGCGGCCAGCGGCACCGGTGACCAAGCCGCGGCCAACAGCGCCCGCGCCCGCAGACACCATGGCGGCCGATGTGGCGCCCGCCGTGCCTGCAGCGCCTTCACCACCCGCCGAGGTGGTGGCCGCTGTGCCGCAGGCACCGGTTCTTCGGGCTGCACCGGCGCCTGCGGCCAAAGCCATGGCGCCGTCCCTGGGTCGGACTGAATCGGCTGGCGCAGCGGCCAGCCAGGCCGCACACGCGCCGTGGGACGGGTGGACCGCGTTGCGCGTCACGGCAGCGGCGCGCACGGACCGCGTGCTGCGGTCGGCGTCGCCGGGCTGGGCGGGGGTGGTGCAGCGCCTGGTGGCGGTGGCGGTGACGCCCGCGCCGTTGGAAGGCGTGGCCACGTTGGAAGTCGAGTTGCTGCGGGGCGGTGTGTCACTGGGTCGCCTGGAACTGGCGGAGCCATGGGTGCGCTGGACGCCCACCGGCGAAGCCAGCCGCACTGGCCAGGCCGACGCGGCGCTGCTGCGCGAACTGCGGGTGTTGGTTACAGCCGAACCCGTGACGCCGCCCGACAGCGCGCGTTAGCGTGGTCCGTCAGGTGTTCGTGAACACCGGCTTGCGTTTGTTCAGGAAGGCGTCCATGCCTTCTTTCTGGTCGGCTGTGGCGAACATCGCATGGAACAGCCGGCGTTCGAACATCACGCCGTCGGCCAGGCCTCCTTCAAAGGCGCGGTTCACGCTTTCTTTCACGGCGTAGACGGCCAGGCGTGGCTGGTCGGCAATCAGGATGGCGGCTGCGAGCGCTTCGTCCATCAGTTTGTCGAGCGGCACGACGCGGCTGACCAGGCCGGCGCGCTCGGCCTCGGTCGCGTCCATCATGCGGCCGGTCAGGCACAGGTCCATGGCCTTGGATTTGCCCACGGCGCGCGGCAAGCGCTGGGTGCCGCCGGCGCCGGGGATCACGCCGAGCTTGATCTCGGGCTGGCCGAATTTGGCGTTGTCGGCAGCGATGATGAAGTCGCACATCATCGTCAGCTCGCAGCCGCCGCCCAGCGCAAAGCCGCTCACGGCCGCGATCACCGGCTTGCGGATGGTGCGGATGGTTTCCCAGTTGCGGGTGACGAAGTCGCCGCCATAGGTGTCGGCGAAGGTGGCCTTGGCCATGGACGGGATGTCGGCGCCGGCGGCAAAGGCTTTTTCGCTGCCGGTCACGACCATGCAACCGATGGCGGGGTCGGCGTCGAAGGCCTTGAGCGCCTGGCCCAGCTCTTCCATCAGCTGGTCGTTCAGGGCGTTCAGCGCTTTGGGGCGGTTCAGCGTGATGACGCCGACTTTGCCGGCTTCGGTGCGGACGAGGATGGTCTCAAAGGTCATGGCTCAGGCAGGTGCAGAGTTGGGATGTCAGCACTATAGGGGAAGCAGCGTGGGCGGCTTCAGCGCTGCTCGATGGTGTTGACCAGCAGGTCGACGTGGCTGTCTTCGTTGAAGCTGATGCGGATGCGCACCGGCAGGTGCTGCAGGCTGGGCGCGAACCACATTTCCGCCACGATGCTGCCGCGTGGCGTTTGCAAAGGCTCCGGCTTGAGGTGGACGGTGTTGACCTGGCCCAGCAGCGGCAGGAACAGGGTTTCCTGCGCCACCACCCGGTAGTCCCAGGCGTCCACCCCACCGGGCCGTGCCATCCAGAACTTGACCGATTCGCCCGGCACCAGCGCCACCTGGCCGGTGGCGAAACGCTGCGTCAGCGCCACGAACTGGCTCGCCGTGTCCTGCACACCGGCGGGCCGGGGCCGTTGTGTGCCGTTGGCCAGGGTGATGCTCTCGCGCCCCAGCCGCACCGCGCGCCGCCGGGTGCCCAGCTGCTCTTCGTACTCGCGTGGGGCCAGCCCTTCGGGGGTGATGTCGCCCTGGCTGGTCAGCGTCATGCGCACCAACAGGCCGACGGTCATGTCAACCTGCGTCTGGTAGCGGTCGCCGTCGCGCTGCCACGCCACCCGGGCTTCGCCCGTCAGCTCGCCACGGTAGTAGCCGGTGAGGCGGTAGGTCAGGCGGGTGTTGGGGGGCCAGCGGTCGGCCTCTGCGGGCAGGGCGGCGTTGGTTTCCAGCGCCGGGGGTGAGGCTTCCGGTTCGGGCGCGCTGGCGCTGGCTTGTGGCGGCTCGGGCGGGGGCGCCAGGTCGGGCGGCGTTGGTGCCGATGCCGAGCCCTCGGCGGGCGGCGGGGCAGGGGCTTCGATGACGGCCACTGCAGGGCGTGTGGGTGCCGTGCGCGCCACCGCGGGCGGTGGGCGGGCCACAGGTTCGGCCGGGCGGATTTGCCGGGTCAGCATCGGCGGCACCAGCGGTTGCAGTACCGAGGGCGTGGGCCACAGGCGGTCAAGCGCAGAGAGCAGCACCGCGTGCGCCAGCAGCACCAGCACGCTGAGCAGGGCGATCGCACGCCGCGCTGCTCGGGGTGGGGGTGTCAGCGCATGGCTGCCGGGGCGAGCCATGTGTCCAGCGCCGGGGTGTCCTGCACGGCGAGTCGCCAGGTGGTGCTGGCGGCGGGCAGGGCCAGGGGCAGGCGCAGCAGCCGGCGGTCGCGCGCCACCAGCGCGGTGAGCTGGGTGGCGCTGCCGGCGTAGAGCAGCAGGTCGTCCAGCTTGCTGAGTCGCCAGCCAGTGGCGGCGCTTTTGGGCGATTTGGCGGTTGGCAGTTCAATGCCCAACCACTCGTCGCCCGCCGCCAGACCGGCGGCTTCGGCGGCGCCACCGCGCAGCACCACCTTGACCTGCACGCTGCCATTGGCCTCGGTCACCCGCAGACCCAGGCGCTGCGCCAGCTGGGCCGGGTCGTGGTGCACGGCCACACCGTGGGCCTGCAGCAGGTCTTGCAATGGCAACTCGCCGGTGCCGTGCACCCAGGCGGCGAGCTCGGCCGCAAAACTGCGGCCACCGAGCTCGGCCAGCACGGTGGCGACGTCGGCCTCGGCCATCGGGCCACCCGAGGTGCGTTGCCACAACGCGCGCATCACGTCGTCGAGCGTGGTGCGGCCTTCACGCCGCAGCGTCAAATCGAGGCACAGCGCCACCAGCGCGCCTTTGCCGTAATAGCTCACGGTGGCGTTGGGCGTGTTTTCGTCGGGGCGGTAGTACTTGACCCAGGCGTCCAGGCTGGCGTCGGCGACCGACTGCACGGTGCGGCCGGGGGTCTGCAGCAGCTGGTTGATGCCCTTGTTGAGCAGCTTCAGGTAGCCCGCGTTGTCGAGCAGGCCGGCGCGGCGCAGCAGCAGGTCGTCGTAGTAGCTGGTGAAGCCTTCAAAGAACCACAGCAGGCGGGTGTACTGCTCGGCGTCGTAGTGGTAGCGGGTGAAGTCGGCCGGGCGCAGGCGCTTGACGTTCCAGGTGTGGAAGTACTCGTGGCTGACGAGGCCCAGCAGGGTGGTGTAGCCCTCTGGCGTTTTCGCCTCGCCCAGCCGGGGCAGGTCGCGCCGGCCGCAGATGAGGGCGGTGGAGTTGCGGTGCTCCAGGCCGCCGTAGTGGTCGTCCACCACGTTGAGCAGGAAGACGTAGCTTTTGTGCGGTGGCTTGGCCGTGCCGTGCCAGAAGCGGATTTCGGCCTCGCAGATTTTCCGGGTGTCTTCCAGCAGGCGGGCGCTGTCGAACGACGCGGACGCGCCGGCCACCACCAGGCGGTGCGGTACGCCGCCCGCCTTGAACTGGCCTTGCCAGAAGTCGCCCAGTTCGAACGGGCAGTCCACCAGTTCGTCGTAGCCGCTGGCGGCGTAGGTGCCAAAGCCGGCGGCATTGGCGTCGCGTGCCGTCAGGCCGGTGGCGACGCGCCAGTGGGCAATGGCCTTGCTGCTGACCAGTTCCAGCGCATGGGGCGCGTCTTCCTGGCCATGCACCCGCAGGCACAGGCTGGTGCCGTTGAAGAAGCCACGCGTCGTGTCCAGCCAGGCGGTGCGAACCGAGTTGTCGAACGCATAAACCTGGCAGGTGAGCACCAGCGGGCGGGTGGGGTCCGCTTCGGCTTGCCAGGTGTTTTTGTCGAGCTGCAGCAGCGGCACGGTGGCCTTGCCCTGGCGGGCCTGCAGCTGCTGCAGGTGGCGGGAGAACTCGCGCACCAGGTAGCTGCCGGGGATCCACACCGGCAGCGAGACGCGTTGTTGCGGCGCGGGCCTGGCAATGGTCAGCGTGACCTGGAACAGGTGGGCCTGCAGGTTGGCGACTTCTACGCGGTAATGGACGGCGGCGGCTTTGGCGGGCGTTGGCTTCATGGGGCTATTGTCGGGCGCTGTGCCTTGCGGGGATGTCAGGTTTTCAACAGGCGGGCGAAATCGGGTTGTTCGCGTTGCGCCCCGTCGTAAAAGCGGCTGAAGGAGCCGCAGGGCAGGTGGGGTTCGGCAAACAGCCGGGGGGCCGGCCGGAGGTCGGTGGTCAGGGCGGGCAAGACTTGGCGGTAGCCAGGGAACTGCGTGGCTTGCGCGAACACCGTGGCGCCTTGCAGCGGTGTGGCCAGCGTGGCGATGTCGCCAACGAAGACGGCGTCGCACACATCGGCCATGCGCTGCAGCACAAACTGCCAGCGGCGTTCGCTCCAGGGCCAAGACGCGTGGGCGGGCAGGTGGACCACACCAAGGCGGACGCCAGCATGGCGGCGCTCGGACAGCGCCCAGGGGTGGACCAGTTCGACCGTTTTTCCGGCCAGTGGCGTGCCCGCAAAGGCTTTGGCGCCGACGCAGGCGCTCAGCAGGGCAGCGGGCGGCGTGGCGGTGCACAGCGGTTCTTCCACCGCGGCGTGTTGCCCCGGCTCGGCGCCGTGGTCGCCGCGGAAGCGGGCCAGCGCGTCGATCTCTTCGTAGGTCTTGTCGACCACGGTCTTGGGCGAAGCCCAGGCTTTCCAGGCCACCTGCGGGGCGTAGCGCACCACGTTGGCAGCGTTGAAGAAATAGGGCTTGCTGGAGAACTGGCCTGCCACCCATTGCCAGCTCAGGTGGTTGCTGGGCAGGTCGCCGTCCAACAGGTGGCCGTAGAGCCAGTCGGCGCCGGCGCGCCAGTGCACCTTGCGGATGTGCACCAAGTAGCTGGCCAGCCACATGCGGGCGTGGTTGTGCAGGTAGCCGGTGGCGTAGAGCACGCGCACGGCGCTGTCGATGGCGGGCACGCCAGAGCGGCCTTCGCGCACGTCGGCGGGCACAGTGTCGCTGTACGCCCCTGGCCACAGCGTGACCGGGCGCATGGCTTGCAGGATGGCGTCGCCGTCGTCGCCCGCATGGCGCCAGACGTGGTGGAAAAACGCGCGCCAGCCGAACTCGAACACCAGCTTGTCGTCGTAGCCGAGCCGGTGGTGGCGCGACAGCCGGATGGCGGCCTGCGGCAGGCTCACCAGCCCGTGGGTGAAGTAAGGTGACAGGCCTGAGACAGCGCCATCCAGCGCGTTGCGGGTGCGGGCGTAGGTGGTGGGTTGCAGGCGGTCAAGCCGGGCGACCACTTCGGCCACGGTGGGTGGGAAGTGCTGGAGCGGTTCGGGGACACCGAGCGTTTGGAGGTCGGTGTTCATGGGGCAACCGGTTGGAGTAGAGGGTGGTTCGCTACTGAATATATAGCTGTACTGCTAGGTTTCACTAGGGCTTAAGGCTGATTTGGCTTATTTTCCGGCGTCTGCGAGGAATTTTTCGACCTGCTGGGCGTTGATGGCACCTGGCACACGCGAACCGTCGGTGAACACCAGCGTGGGTGTGCCGGTGATCTTGGCCTTGCGGCCGAATTCAACGTTGCGCTGGACCGCGGCGGTGTCGCAACTGGCGCTGGCAGGCGTCTGGTCTTCCAGCATCCAGTCGTGCCAGGCTTTGGCCTTGTTCTTGGCGCACCAGATGTTGTTCGACTTGTCCACCGAGTCGGCGCCCAGGATGGGGTAGAGGAACAGGTAGACCGTCACGTTGTCGACCTTTTGCAGGTCGCGCTCGAAACGTTTGCAATAGCCGCAGTTGGGGTCTTCAAACACCGCGATCTTGCGTTTGCCGTTGCCACGCACCAGTGTGAAGGCGTCTTTGAGGGGCAGGGTTTTGAAGTCGATGGCCAGCAGCTTTTCGGTGCGCTCTTCGGTCAGGTTGCGCCGGCCCACGGTGTCGATCAGGTTGCCCTGCACCAGGAAATCGCCCTTGGCGTCGGTGTAGAAGATGTCGGTGCCGTTGGCGCGCACCTCGAACAGGCCTTCCATCGGCGTCTTGCGCACCTCGTCGATCTTGGGCAGGTTGGGCAGGCGTTCGGCCAGGTTCTTGCGGATGGCGGCTTCTGGCGATTGCGCATGGGCGCTGGCCATGGCAAACAGCCACAGGGTGACCAGCAGCGCGCGCAATGGCAGGGAAAGACGAGTGTTCATGGCGTAGCCCAATGGAATGGAAAAGTAAGAAGGGTTGAAGACGCTCAGGCCAGACCCATGGCCTGGCGCGCCAGCCAGTGCTTGACCGGGCCACTGCGTTCCACCGCCCGCATGGCGCCGTTGCGCAGCGCTGGCCAGGGGCCGTCGTTCTGGGCGAACAGGCGCTGCAGGTGGTCGGTGAAGCCCGCCATGGTGGCCACGTCGGCCTGCCGGGCGCGTTCGTAGCGGCGCAGCAGCCGCAGGTCGCCCAGGCTGCGCCAGTAGTCGCTGCCACTGCGGGCGGCCAGCACCTTGGCCAGTTCGGCCACGTCGGCCAGGCCCAGGTTCAGGCCCTGGCCCGCCAGCGGGTGGATGCAGTGCGCGGCGTCGCCGGCCAGTGCCCAGCCGGGGCCCACCCAGCGGGAGGCGCGGCCCAGCATCAGCGGCCAGCTGGCGCGCTCGCTGGTCAGCTTCAAGGGGTTGGCCGTGCCGAGGCTGGCCAGCATCAGCCGTTCCTCAAAAGCGGGGGCGGGCATCTGCAGCAGTTCGTCGGCGTGGGCATGGGAGACAGACCAGACCAGCGCCAGCGAGTTCCCGGCCAGCGGCAACAGGGCCAGCACCTCGCCGTTGGCAAACCATTGCCGGGCCACGCCGCCGTGGGGCTGGTCGCACTGCAGGCGGGCGGCAATCGCACGCTGGCCATAGGGGTGCATCGCCAGGCTGGCACCCCGCGCGTCGCGCTGGCGGCTGTGGCGGCCTTCGCAAATCACCTCCAGTGCGGCGGCGGGCGCCGGCGCTTCGGGGGGAAGGCGTTCAATCAGCGGCTGGTAACCCACGGCCTGGCTGAGCTGCTGCTCCAGCGCCGGCACATCGACGATCCAGGCCAGCGCGTCGCAGCCCAGTTCGGCCTGGTCAAACGCCAGGTGGCCGCCGTTGTCGCCCCAGATGTCCATGCGCCGCACTGGTGTGGCGTGTGCCGCGTCGGGCCAGACGCGCAGCGCGGTGAGCAGCGCGCGCGACGCGGCATTCAGCGCATAGGCGCGCACATCCTGCACGGCCGGCGCGGGCTGGGCCAGCAACCCAACGCGCAGGCGCTGGCTGGCGAGTTGCAGCGCCAGGCCCATGCCCACGATGCCGCCGCCGCGGATACACACGTCCAAGTGCAAAGTCATGGCCGGATTGTAGGAGCCGGGCCCGATGGCCTCATTCAAGGGGCCATGCCGCCGATGGCGCTGCATGGACGCCAGACTTGCCAGTGCAGTACTGAACTGCGCGGTTCAAGTTGGTGCGTTTGATGCGCCAGCAGGGTGCTTCGTGGCGGCGGTGGCCCGCTTAAAGGGCTGTTTCCGACCTGTCTGTGCGAAGGCGCACAGCCAAAAAATCCGCATTTGTGCAGGCAAACAGACGCTTTCCTTGGCAACGACCTGGATTTGAGGGTGTTGGGCACGCAGATTGCTAATACTTTTGTATGCACGGCTGCTCAATTGTTTGGGCGCATGGCAACCATTGGTTCTAGTTGTCTTCGGCGTTCCTCTTCTTTTACAAAGGTCCCTCATGTTGAAACTATCTATTTCATTGGCAGCGGCAACGCTGTTGTTGGTGGCTTGCGGTGGTGGCAGTGACACCACCAGCACGCCGACAGAGCAGCCAGCGGCCGTAACACCTGTGGCCGTGGCGGCCCCTGTGCCTGTGTTGGCCAAACCCTTGACGGACGGGCTGTTGACGCCCGAAAACACCTTGCTGGCGGCCATGAAATGCAGCGCCGGTTTTGGCCCGGATTCTGGCCGTACCGTGCTGATGATTCCAGCCGCCACCATGACGGTGGACAGCGAGTTGAGCTGGACCTACATCCCGTCGTTTGACCAGCTGGGCATGCCATGGTGTACGGTGGATCTGCCCTTCAAACACACGGGCGACTTGCAAATTGCCTCGGAGTACGTGACCTACGCGATCCGCAAAGTGCATGAAACCACCAAGACCCCCTTGGCCGTGATCGCCTACAGCCAGGGTGGCGCCACCGGGCGCTGGTCTCTGAAGTATTTTCCGGACACCCGCCCCATGGTGGAAGACTTCATTGGCGTGGCGGCGGCTTACCATGGCCTGATTGAAGCCAACCTGCTGTGCACGGTTGACGCGCTGACCTGCGTCACATCGTTCACCCAAATCTCGGTGGGCTCCAAGTTCATCGATGCGCTCAACAAAGGGGGCGAAACCTTCGCTGGCATTGACTACACATCGGTCTACACCCGCACCGACGACGTGGCCATCCCGAACTTTGACGAAGAGCGTGGCCTCTCCAGCCTGCGGACTGGCGATGGTGCCCGCGCCAACATCGCCACACAGGACGTTTGCCTGACCAACGTTGCAGACCACTTTCAGGCCATCACCTACGACCCCATTCCCTTTGCGATCGCGCTTGACGCCTTGCAACACAAAGGCACCGCCAGTCTGGCGCGCCTGAAGGGGCAAGGCCTGGGACTGTGCACAAAGCTGGCCGCCCCAGGGGTTGATTTGGTGACCCTTCCCCTGAACTTCCTGACCAAATCGATGTTCACTTTTGCCACTTCGGTGGCCTTGATGCCCAAGAGCGGCGCCGAGCCAAAGCTGCGTGACTACGTGACGTACTGATCTTGCTGCAACCTCTCCCGCTGGCGGGAGCTGCAAAAGGCCGGTGACCCCGGCCTTTTGTTTTGGGCAGGCCGGTGCAGGGTGTTGCCGCGACAATTGGCAGACATTGTCTTGAACCGAAATGCCCAGCATGACCGAACCCCTCGCCGACGTCCACGCCCAGATCGCACAGCTTTTCGTCTACCCCATCAAATCCTGTGCGGGCGTGGCGGTCAACGAGGCCATCCTGACGTTTGCTGGCCTCGACCTCGACCGCGCCTGGATGGTGGTGGACGCCCAGGGCGAGTTTGTCTCGCAGCGCGAACTGCCCCGCATGGCGCTGATCCGGCCCACTTTGCGCCAGGACGACATGGTGCTGCGCGCGCCCGGCATGCTCGCGTTGCACCTGGCGATCGGCGCGGCCGAGCAGCCGGTGACGGTGCGTGTCTGGAACGACGAAGTGCGGGCCTACGACATGGGGTCGGTGGCGGCCCAGTGGTTCACCGACTTCCTGTCGCCTGGGGGCAGTGGCCTCGGCCCCCTGCGGCTGGTGCGTTTTGACCCCGATGAAAAGCGCCTGTCCGACAAGCGCTGGACCGGCGGTGTCGAGGCACCCAACCAGTTTTCCGACGGGTTTGCGGTGCTGGTGGCGGGCGAGTCGTCGCTGGCGCTGTTCAACCGCCAACTGGCCGACGCCGGCCATGCGGCGGTGGGCATGGAACGTTTCCGGCCCAACCTGGTGCTGAGCGGGTTGGAGGCCTACGACGAAGACCACCTGGACCGCCTGCAGATCGGCGACGGTGCCGAGGCCATGCAGCTGCGGCTGGTGAAGCCCTGCGCGCGCTGCCCCATCCCCGACATCGACCCCCTCACCGCCGAGCGCGGCCATGCGGTCGGCGACCTGCTGCTGGCCCAGCGCCGCGACGCCCGGCTCCAGGGCGCGCTGACCTGGGGCATGAACGCCATCGTGCTGGCCGGTGATGGCCAGACGCTGCGCTGTGGCCAGCCGGTCCAGGCGAACTACCGTTTTGACTGACGCGGCGTGCCCTTGCGGGGCGGCATTAGGCAAAAGGGCGATTGCCGGGTAAGCTCGGTAATCCAAAAGTACCAAAGCCCGTGGCGGCAGGAGACAAGATGATGAATCGATTTGCCGCTTTCCTGGGCCTCGCGGGCCTGGTATTCACCTGTGCCGCCCAAGCTGCCCAGCCCCTGGCGTTTGAAACGCCCATCCAGACCCTCAACGAGCGCATCAGCTGCAGCGGCAACATCGGCACCGCCGACCGCAGCCCGGTGCTGCTCATCGCCGGTGCCGGCCAGACCGTCAAAAGCAATTACGGCTGGAACTGGATCCCCTTCCTGCAAAAAGCCAACATCCCGTACTGCGCGGTGGACCTGCCGGTGCTGGGTTCGTCCGAACTGCAGGTGGGGTCCGAGTACGTGACGCACGCCATCCGCACGACCTACGCCCGCGCCGGAAACAAGAAAATCCACATCGTCGGCTTCAGCATGGGTGGCGCGCTGCCGCGCTGGTCGATCCGTTTCTGGCCTGACGTGCAGCCCATGATCGACGACCTGATCTCGCTCGCCGGCGTGAACCACGGCACGCTGGACGCGGTGGCCGCCTGCCTCAAGCCCTGCGCACCCGCCATCTGGCAGTTGCGCACCGGCTCGGCCTTCATGGCCGCGCTGAACAAGGACTTCGAGACCGTGCCGGGCATCTCGTACACCTCGCTGTACACCCGCACCGACGAGGTGGCGCTGCCCAACTTCAACCAGAACGGCACCTCCAGTTTGCGCGTGGGCCCCGGCGTCAACGCGGCCCAGGTGCGCAACATCGCCAGCCAGGACGTCTGCCCGCTCAACTTTGCCGACCACCTGCTCGCCGGCACGTCGGACCCGGTGTTCCACGCGCTGGCGCTCGACGCCATCATCCACAACGGCCCGGCCGACCCCAAGCGCATCCCACGCTCGATCTGCCTGAAGCCTTTCATGCCCGGTGTTGACCCGGTGATGTTCCCGCTGAACTTCATCAGCATGGCGGCACTGACGTTCGCACCCGGCATCCTGCTCACACCTTCGGTCAGCGCCGAGCCACCGCTCAAGCCTTACGTGACGTCGGGCAACTGACACCGGGTCATTCCCGAGGCGGCCAAGCCGGTCTGCACCCTACACTGGGCACATCCGAATGCCCCAGAGGCCGCAGACCATGAGACTTCATTTTTTATGCGTTGTGCTGAGCGCCGTTGTGCTGCAGGCCTGCGGTGGCGGCGGGGACGGCGTGGCACTTTCGGCCCCCCCGGTGACCGAACAGCCAGCGGCCGTTGACACCACGCCGCTGGCCCCTGCCCCCAACATCCGGCCGCTGGAAACACCCTCCTTCAACCTGGCGGCCAGCCTGCGCTGCAGCCCCGGTGTCGACAACGCCACCCGCACCCCGGTGCTGCTGGTGCACGGCACGGCACTCAATGCCCGCAACACCTTCAGCTGGAACTACGTGCCACAGTTGGAGAAGATCCACTTCCCCTACTGCACGGTGGACCTGCCGCAGAACGGCATGGGCGACATCCAGGTGGCGGCCGAGTACGTGGTCTACGCGGTGCGCGAGATGGCGCGCCGCAGCCAGCAAAAAGTGCAGATCATCGGCCACAGCCAGGGCGGCATGGTGCCGCGCTGGGCGTTGCGTTTCTGGCCCGACATCCGCGCCCAGGTGGACGACCTGGTGTCGCTGTCGGGCTCCCACCACGGCACGGTGGACGCCCATGCGCTGTGCGCGCTGCCGTGCTCGCCAGCCATCTGGCAGCAGCGTGACGGTTCGGCCTTTCTGGCCGCGCTGAACAAGGATTTTGAGACCGTGCCCGAGGTCGCCTACACCAGCGTCTACACCCTGCTGGACGAGGTGGTGG
Source organism: Pseudomonadota bacterium (assembly GCA_040384665.1). GTDB lineage: Bacteria > Pseudomonadota > Gammaproteobacteria > Burkholderiales > Burkholderiaceae_C > PCRC01. The sequence goes on along the minus strand of JAZKIY010000010.1, from coordinate 59,300 downwards.
TGCCCAACATCGGGCCCAACGCGTCGTCGCGCCTGCGCGCCACGGGCAGCAACCTGGTCAATGTGGCCACACAAGACGTCTGCCCGCTGAACCTGGCCGACCACCTGCTGGTCGGCACCTCCGACGCGGTGGCCTACGCGCTGGCGTTCGACGCCATTACCCACGACGGCCCGGCCGACCCGAAACGCATTGCCCGTTCTGTTTGCACCCAGCTGTTCATGCCCGGAGTGGACCCGCTCAGCTTTCCGTTTGACTTTCTGAACCTCGCCACCGGCGTGGCCACCGCGCTGCTGAGCCCACCCAAGGTGGCGCGCGAACCCGAACTCAAGTGCTATGTGACGGGCGGCTGTTGACCGCCAGCCTCTCCACGGGTGGGTGACTTACACTAACCGACCTGTTCTGGAGTCTTGTCAATGAGTTTGAAGTGCGGCATCGTCGGCCTGCCCAACGTCGGTAAATCCACCCTGTTCAACGCCCTCACCAAGGCGGGCATTGCGGCAGAAAACTACCCCTTTTGCACCATCGAGCCCAATGTGGGCATCGTTGAGGTACCCGACACGCGTCTGGCGCAGCTGAGTGCCATTGTGCAACCCGAACGCGTGGTGCCGGCGATTGTGGAGTTCGTGGACATTGCTGGCCTGGTGGCCGGTGCCAGCACCGGCGAAGGCCTGGGCAACAAGTTCCTCGCCCACATCCGTGAGACCGACGCCATCGTCAACGTGGTGCGCTGCTTTGAAGACGACAACGTGATCCACGTGTCTGGCAAGGTGGACCCGATTTCCGACATCGAGGTGATCCAGACCGAGTTGTGCCTGGCCGATCTGGCCGCGGTTGAAAAAGCCCTGCACCGGGTGACCAAAACCGCACGCTCCGGTGACAAGGAGTCGGTCAAGCTGGTGGCCATTCTGGAAAAATGCCAGACCGCGCTGAACGACACCAAGCCGGTCCGCACCATTGATTTCAGCAAGGAAGAGCGCCCGCTGTTGCAGCAGTTCTTCCTGATCACCGCCAAACCGGCCATGTTCGTCGCCAACGTGGCCGAAGACGGTTTTGAGAACAACCCGCTGCTGGACCGCCTGAAAGCCTTTGCCGAAGCGCAGCACGCGCCGGTGGTGGCGATCTGCGCCAAGCTGGAAGCCGAGATGTCTGAGATGAGCGACGAAGACCGGCAGATGTTCCTGGAAGAACTGGGCCAGGCCGAACCCGGCCTGAACCGTCTGGTGCGCTCTGCCTTCAAGCTGCTGGGCCTGCAAACCTACTTCACCGCCGGTGTGAAGGAAGTGCGCGCCTGGACCATCCATGTCGGCGACACCGGCCCGCAGGCCGCCGGTGTGATCCACACCGATTTCGAGAAGGGGTACATCCGTGCCCAGACGATCGCTTTTGACGACTTCATCGCCTTCAAGGGCGAGCAGGGCGCCAAAGATGCAGGCAAGATGCGCGCCGAAGGCAAGGAATACGTCGTCAAGGACGGCGACGTGATGAACTTCCTGTTCAGTTCCTGAGGTAGCTCAGCCCGCCCGCAGCCGTGCCACGTCGGCCTGCAGGTCGGTGGCCCACTGGCGCCGGTCACGGCCCTGGGCGGTTTGCAGTTCACCGTAACGCACCACCGCCAGAATGGCCGGCGCTGTCAGCGTGCGCCAGATCGACACCACCAGCGGGTCATTGCCGATGTAGCAGGGCGCCAGCGTCGGCTGCCCGGTCTGGCTGTCAATGTACGAGATGGCCACGGGCTGCACCGGCGCGTTGGCCGAGATCGCGGCCTGCAGCAGGTTGGCGTGGAAGGGCAGCATGGTGATGCCATCGCTGGTGGTGCCCTCGGGGAACACCGCCACCACATCGCCCGCACGCAGGCTTTCGGCCATGTGGTGCACCACCCGCATCGCGTCGCGCCGCGACTCCCGCTGGATGTAAAGCGTGCCCGCTGCATCGGCCATGGAGCCGACCAGTGGCCACTGCCGGATGTCGGCCTTGGAGACAAAACGGCAGTAGCGCGCCGCGTGCATGGTCACGATGTCCAGCCACGAGATGTGGTTGGCCACCAGCAGCACCGGGCCAGCGGCGGCGGGCGTGCCGTGCCGCTGCAGCGTGATGCCGACCTTGCCCAGCATGCCATCGGCCCAGGCCTGTACCGCTGCTTGGCGCTGTGCCGTTGACAGGCGTGAAAACCGCAGGTGGTAGATCCACAGGCCACCGGCGATGTGGGCCAGCAGGCGCACGCCACGCCAGGCACCACGCAGCAGTCGCCACCAACGGGGTGGTGCAGCAGAGGGGGTCATGGGCGCAGTGGCGGCGTCAGGCTTCAAAGGCCTGGTGGCCACCCACCAGCGTGCAGCGCACCCGGCCGCGCAGCGGGTAGCCGGTGAACGGTGTGTGTTTGCCCTGGCTGCGCAGGGTGTCGGCAGCCACCGTCCACTCCACCGCCGGGTCAATGATGCAGATGTCGGCCATGCCGCCTTCCACCAGCCGGCCGGTGCTGGCCTGCAGTGTGCCCAGCGCGTCGCCGAGCACGGCGGCCGGGGCCGAGGTCAGCGTGGCCAATGCGCGCAGCAGGCCGGGGCCACCGTCTGCCTGGCCCCACTTCAGCGCCAGGCCCAGCAGCAGTTCCAGGCCGGTGGCCCCGGGCTCGCTTTCGGCAAACGGCAGCGTTTTGGCGTCTTCGTCCACCGGGGTGTGGTCAGACACCAGTGCGTCGATGGTGCCGTCGGCCAAACCGGCTTGCAGCGCGTCGCGGTCGCGCTGCTGGCGCAGCGGTGGGTTGAGCCGGGCGCGGCTGTCGAAGTAACCGATGTCGGTGTCGGTCAGGTGCAGTGAGTTGATGCTCACATCGCAGCTCAGCTTCAGGCCTTCCTGTTTGGCACGGCGCACCAGTTCGACGCCGGCCGCGCTGCTGATGCGGCACAGGTGCACGCGGGCGCCGGTGGTTTTCATCAGCTCAAAAATGGTGTGCAGGGCAATGGTCTCGGCGGCCACGGGCACACCCGACAGGCCCAGGCGTGTGGCCAGCGGGCCGCTGGCGGCGACGCCTTTGCCCAGGTGCAGTTCCTGCGGGCGCAGCCAGACGCTGTAGCCAAAAGTGCTGGCGTACTGCAGCGCGCGTTGCAGCACCTGCGTGTTGGCCAGAGGAACCTCGGCCTGGCTGAAGCCAACGCAGCCGGCCTCGGTGAGTTCGCCCATCTCGGTGAGCGTGTCGCCCTGCAGGTTGCGGGTGAGGGCACCGAGCGGGAAGACGCGGGCCTGGTGCAGTTTCTCGGCGCGGAACTTCAGCATCTCCACCAAACCGGGCTCGTCCAGCACCGGGTCGGTGTCGGGCGGGCAGACCAGGCTGGTGATGCCACCGGCCACCGCCGCCGCCATTTCGGACTCCAGCATGCCCTCGTGTTCGTGGCCCGGTTCGCGCAGCCGCACCGCCAGATCGACCAGACCGGGCACGACGAGGCAGCCAGTGGCGTCGATGGTCCGGTTGGGAGCGAAGTCTTTTGCTATGTTTTTAATAGCTATGATGCGACCGGCGGCTAGGGCGATGTCGCATTTTTCGTCAAAACCCGAAGCAGGGTCGATGACACGGCCACCGTGGATCAGTACTTTCATGGGCTTGCCTCATTTCCGGCGACGATGCCCATCACCGCCATGCGCACCGCGATGCCAAAGGTCACCTGCGGCAGGATCACGCTCTGTTTGCCGTCGACCACCGCCGAGGCGATCTCCACGCCGCGGTTGATCGGGCCCGGGTGCATGACGATGGCGTCGGGTTTGGCGAGTTGCAGTTTCTCTGGCGTCAGGCCGAAGCGTTTGAAGAACTCCTGGGCCGAGGGCAGCAGTGCGCCACTCATGCGTTCGTTCTGCAGCCGCAGCATGATGATCACGTCGCAGCCTTTGATGCCTTCTTCCAGCGTGTGGCAGACGCGCACACCCATCTGTGCCATGTCGCTGGGCACCAGGGTTTTGGGGCCAACCACCCGCACCTCGGCGCAGCCCAGTGTGGTGAGCGCGTGGATGTCCGAGCGCGCCACCCGCGAATGCAGCACGTCGCCGACGATGGCCACCGTGAGGTTGGCAAAGTCTTTCTTGTAGTGCCGGATGGTGTACATGTCCAGCAGGCCCTGGGTCGGGTGCGCGTGGCGGCCGTCGCCCGCGTTGATGACGTGCACATGCGGCGCCACGTGCTGGGCAATCAGGTAGGGTGCGCCGCTCTCGCCGTGGCGCACCACGAACAAATCTGCCGCCATGGCGCTCAGGTTGGCGATGGTGTCCAGCAGCGACTCGCCCTTGCTGGCCGACGAGCGCGCGATGTCGAGGTTGATGACGTCGGCACTCAGCCGGGTGGCGGCGATCTCGAAGGTGGTTCGGGTGCGGGTGCTGTTCTCAAAGAACAGGTTGAACACGCTTTTGCCGCGCAGCAGCGGCACCTTCTTGACCTCGCGGTCACTCACACTGACAAAGTTGGCGGCCGTGTCCAGGATGTGGGTGAGGATGTCTTTGGGCAGGCCTTCGATGGAGAGCAGGTGAACCAGCTCGCCGTTCTTGTTGAGTTGGGGGTTGCGTTTGTAGAGCATCAGACAGTTTCCACCTGGAAGCTGAAGCGACCGGCACCGTCCCGAATCAGGGCCAGCGATTGGGTGGCGGGCAGGGTGATCCGGGCGGCCACCACATCGGCCTGCACCGGCAGCTCGCGGCCACCCCGGTCCACCAGCACCACCAGCTTGACACTGGCCGGGCGGCCATAGTCGAACAACTCGTTCAGCGCGGCGCGGATGGTGCGGCCGGTGTAGAGCACGTCGTCGAACAGCAGGATGTCGGCACCGTTGACGTCGAAGCTGAGCTGGGTCTGGCCACCGTCGGACAGGCCACGCTGGGCGAAGTCGTCGCGGTGCATGGCCGAGGAAATGCTGCCCGGTGCGTCCGCCAGGCCAAGGTCTTTTTGTACCCGTTCGGCCAGCCAGGCGCCGCCGGAGTGGATGCCGACCAGCCGGGTGCTTGGCGTATGGATGGCCTTCACACCGCGCAGCAGGTCGCTGTACAGCGCTTCGGCATCAAGCGCGAGTTGCGTCACGGGAGGCTCCTCAGGAATTGTTCAAGGATGATGCAGGCCGAGGCCGCATCGGCGTCTTTCGCGCCGTTGGCCAGTGCTTCGGTTGTACTGTAGCGCTCGTCCACCTCAAACACCGGCAGTTTGAAGCGGCCATGCAGCTGGCGGGCGAATTTGCGGGCACGTTCGGTGTTCTCGTGGCTGGCGCCGTCCGGGTGGAAGGGCACGCCCACCACCAGCGCGTCGGGTTGCCACTCGCGGATGCGGGCGTCCACCAGGGCAAAGCGCGCGTCGCCGGTGGCGCTGATGGTGGCTTGTGGGCTGGCCTGCCTGAGCAGCCGGTTGCCGCTGGCCACGCCGGTGCGTTTCTGGCCATAGTCGAATGCGAGAAAGGATTGCAGGTGTGCGGGGACGTTGGTGTGCGCGGTCACGGCGTTCATGGCTATCCGTGCCCTGCTTCAGGCGACAGCATCCAGGCCTGCAGGCCGAGCAGGGCCAGTGCCTTGTCGTAGCGTTGGGCGACAGGCGTGTCGAAAATCACCGCCGCATCGGCGCCCACCGTGAGCCAGCTGTTGTCGGCCAGTTCAGATTCGAGCTGGCCTTCGCCCCAGGCCGAGTAGCCGAGCGACACCAGCACACGGCGTGGGCCGGCGCCGGTGGACAGCGCTTCCAGAACGTCCTTGGAGGTGGTCATCTCCAACCCACCTGGGATCACCATCGTGGAGGCGTAGGCCGATTCGCGCGGCGCCACATCGCCCACCTGGCCCGAGAGCATCTGGTCGTGCAGCACAAAGCCGCGTTCGGTCTGCACCGGGCCGCCGTGGTAGACCGGGGTTTCCACCAGGTCGTCGCGGCGCAGTGGCAGCTCGACTTGGTCGAACAGGCGTTTGAGGTTGATGTCGCTGGGCTTGTTGATGACGATGCCCAGTGCGCCGCGTTCGGTGTGCTCACACACATACACCACGCTTTTGGCGAATGCCTCGTCTTCCAGCCCTGGCATGGCAATCAGGAAGTGGTGCGTCAGGTTGATCGGCGCAGAATCGGGCATGGACCGATTTTAATGGGGAACATGGAAAAGTCATTTGCCAGCGGCCTGGTGTGGTTTCGCCGTGATTTGCGCACCGAGGACAACGCCGCCCTCCACCACGCGCTGAAAGCCTGCCGGCAGGTGCACTGTGTGTTTGTGTTCGACCGCGAGATTCTGGACCCGCTGCTGGCGCAAGGGCGCCAGGCCGACCGCCGCGTGGAGTTCATCCGTGAGTCGCTGGTGGCGCTGGATGCGTCGCTGCGCGCGCTGTCGGGCGATCCGGACGGCGGGCTGATCGTGCGCCACGCCTGGGCGGTGGACGAGTTGCCCGCGCTGGCCCGGCGCCTGGGCGTGCAGGGCGTGTTTGCCAACCACGACTACGAACCGCAGGCCATCGCCCGCGACGCCAAGGTGCGGGGCGCGCTGGCCGACGCGGGCATTGCTTTTCACACCAGCAAAGACCACGTCATTTTTGAGCGCGACGAGGTGCTGACGCAGGCCGGTCGCCCTTACGGTGTGTTCACCCCGTACAAAAACGCATGGCTGAAGAAGCTCAATGCGTTTTACCTGAAGCCTTACCCGGTGGCGCGCCACGCGGCGTCGCTGGTGTTTCGTCCCGAAGGGCTGCGCGACGCGGTGCCGCCGCTGTCGGCCCTGGGGTTTGAGGTCACCAACCTGTCGGCGCTGAAAATCCCGACCGGTGTGTCAGGTGGGCAGGCGCTGTTCCAGGACTTTGTCGAACGCATTGACCGGTACGGCGACACGCGCGACTTCCCGGCGGTGAAGGGGCCGAGCTATCTGAGCGTGCACCTGCGTTTTGGCACCGTGTCCATCCGCCAGTTGGCCGCTGTTGCCTGGCAGCATCAGCAGGCGGGCAGCCATGGCGCGGCCGTGTGGCTGAGTGAACTGGTCTGGCGCGACTTTTATGTGCAGATCCTCTACAACTTCCCGCACGTGGTGGCGGGGGCCTTCAAGCCCGAGTACGACGCGATTCAGTGGGAGCGTGGCCCCGAGGCGCAAGCGCTGTTTGCCGCCTGGTGCGAAGGCCGCACCGGCTACCCGTTGGTGGACGCCGCGATGGCGCAGATCAACCAGACCGGCTACATGCACAACCGGTTGCGCATGGTGGTGGCGAGTTTCCTGGTGAAAGACCTTGGCATTGACTGGCGTTGGGGCGAGGCCTACTTTGCCACCCACCTGAACGACTTCGACTTGTCGGCCAACAACGGCGGCTGGCAGTGGGCCAGTTCCAGCGGCTGTGACGCCCAGCCCTACTTCCGCATCTTCAACCCCACCAGCCAGAGCGAGAAGTTTGATGCCGAAGGCAAGTTCATCCGCCGTTACCTGCCGCATTTGGCGGACTTGCCCAACGCCGCGTTGCACGAACCCTGGAACGCCAAGCCGATGGACCTGCTGGCGGCAGGCGTCACGCTCGGTACCACCTACCCCCGGCCGGTGGTCGACCATGCCGAGGCGCGTGCGCGCACGCTGGCGCGCTACGCGGTGGTGAAAAAAGAAACCTGATCAGGCCGGTGTTTCGCTCAGGCTGTAGCGCCGCACCAGGTCCAGCAGCTCTTCGTCCACATAGGGCTTGCCGAGGTAGTGGTCCACACCCAGTTCGCGTGCGTGCTCGCGGTGTTTCTCGGCGATGCGCGAGGTGATCATCACCACCGGCAGGCCGGCCAGTGTGGCATCGGCGCGGATGTTGCGCACCAGGTCGAAGCCGTCCATGCGGGGCATTTCGATGTCTGACAACACCACCGCTGGGCGCTCTTCCTGCAGGCGTTCCAGGGCCTGCAGGCCATCGGCCGCGAGGGCCACGCGGTAGCCCTCACGCAGCAGCAGGCGCTGGGTGACGCGGCGCACGGTGATGGAGTCGTCCACCACCAGCACCAGCGGTGCCAGGGGCGGTGCCAGCCGCTGGGCGCTGGTGGGCGCGTTGCGCAGTTCGTCCTGCATCGCCTGCCGGGCCGACTCGCCGTAAACGGCGGCCAGCGCCACCGGGTTGTAAATCAGCGCGACCGCACCCGAGGCCAGCAGCGTGATGCCGGAAAGACCGGGCAACCGCGACAGCTGCGTGCCCAGGTTCTTGACCACCACTTCCTGGTTGCCGAGCACTTCGTTCACATGCAAGGCCACGCGCTGGCCCGCGCTGCGGAACACCACCACCGGGATGTTCTTGCCAGCCGCCTCGCCCACGGGCTCGCTGGCCGGGCCACCGGTGTGGGCGCCTTGCAGCAGCGCGCCGGCCCAGAAGAAGGGCACCGATTCACCGGCAAAGGCCACCGCGCCACTGGCGTAGGCCGCGGCCAACTCGCTGGTGGAGGTGCGGCGCACCAGTTCCACCACGCTCGCCGGCACGCCCACGGTGAGGGTGCCGATGCGCAGCATCACCACCTGGGTGACGGCGGTGGTCAGTGGCAACACCAGTTTGAAGGCGGTGCTGCGGCCGGGCTGGTGGCGTGTTTCGATGCGGCCACCGAGCGCAATCACCTCGCTGCGGACCACGTCCATGCCAATGCCGCGTCCGGCCAGTTCGGTGACGACGCTGGCGGTGGAGAAGCCGGGCAGGAAGATCAGGTTGGCGAGCGTGGTGTCGTCCTGCCAGGAGCCCTGCTCAATCAGGCCCAGGGCTTCGGCGCGTTGCCGGATGGTGTTGAGGTTGAGGCCGGCGCCGTCGTCTTCAAACTCGACCGACACGTCGTTGCCTTCCTGCCGCAGCCGCACGGTGATGACGCCGGACTCCGGCTTGCCTGCCTGCAGCCGGTCTTCGGGGGTTTCAATGCCGTGCACCACGCCGTTGCGCAGCAGGTGTTCGAAGGCGGGCGTCATGCGGTCCAGCACGGCGCGGTCCATTTCGATGCGGCCGCCTTCAATGTCCAGCCGCACCTGTTTGCCGGTTTCTTTGGAGGTCTGGCGCACCACGCGGTAGAGCCGCTCGGAGATGCCTTCAAACTCCAGCATGCGGGTGCGCAGCAGGTCGCGCTGCAGCTCGCGCGTCTGGCGCGCCTGGGCGGTGAGGTCGTCTTCGGTCACCTGCACCGTGCGCTGCAGGTTGCGCTGCACGGTGGCCACGTCGTTGACCGACTCGGCCATCATGCGGGTGAGTTCCTGCACCCGGGTGAACCGGTCAAACTCCAGCGGGTCGAAGTTCTGCTGGGCTTCCTTGGCCTGGGCCAGGCGCGACTGCATCTGGCTTTCGGCCTGCACTTCCACGTCGCGCAGTTGCACACGCAGCCGGTCAAGGTTGCCGGTGAGGTCTTTCAGCGAGCCACGCAGCTGGCCGAGTTCGGCCTCCAGCCGGGTGCGGGTGAGCATCACCTCGCCGGCCTGGTTCAGCAGGCGTTCGAGCAGGTCGGCACGGACCCGCACGGTGGCGGTGGGGCGCTGGGCCGGGGCGGTGTCTGGCACGGCGGGGCTGGCCGGCCAGCCCTGGCCGCTGCCGGCATGGTCCACCGGAACCAGCGGAGCCGGCATGGTGGGCATCAGCGGTGCTGGCCGGGTGGCGTCAGCGGGCAGGTACTGGGCTTCGTACAACCGCGCGTCGCGCTGGCGCAGCGCGTCGAAGGTGTTTTCCAGCGCGTCGAACCGGGCCAGCAGCGGGGCCACGCCGTCGCTGTCGGGGGCCTCGCTGCCCAACGACTCGATGTCGGACTCGAACAGGTGGGCGAGTTCGCCCAGCCGCAGGGCACCGGCCAGTCGGGCGCTGCCTTTGAGGGTGTGCAGCACCCGCAGCACTTCGGTGCGGGCGCTGAGGTTGTCGGGCCGTGCCGACCACTGGCGCAGCGCCGCGCCGAGCTGGGGCAGCAGTTCGACCGCTTCTTCTTCAAAAATCGGGAACAGCTCGGTGTCGACCGCGTCGGTTTCGTCCAACTCGTCGTCGGCATTCCGGGCGGCGTATGCTCCTGATTCAATAGCTTGACCGCTAGGTTCTACTAGGGCTTGAGGGCTGTTTGATTCAAAATCGGTGCCCCAGACGGTGTGCGGGCGGCTGTCAACCGGCAGCAGCGGCATGGCGGCCTGTGGCGGTGCTTCGACCGGGCTCGGCAGGGTGTCGGCGTCGGTGTCTGCCGGTGGGTCCAGGTCGCGCTTGGGGGGCGTGCCGAGGTCGGCTTCCAGCGCCTGCAGCGCAGCGACCACGCTGGGGTTGGGCGTTTTCAGGAAGCCGGCAGCGAACTGGTGCAACAGGCGGCGGATGTCGTCGGCCGCCTCCACGAACACCTGGGCCTGCTCGGCGGTGCAACGCTGGTTGATGCGGGCGTGGTCCAGCGCATGTTCCAGTTGGCGGGCCAGTCCGGAGAGGGCGGTGAAACCCACCGTGGCGGAGCTGCCGGCCAGCGAGTGGGCCAGCGCCACGGTGCTGTCTGCCACCGGGCGGTGCAGCTCCAGCTGCAGTTCGCTGAGGTCGGTCTGCAGGCGGCGCGACCATTCGTCGGCTTCGTTCAGGTAGACGTTGTAGAGCGGGATGTGCACCCGCAGACCGTCGATCACGCGGGTCTGTTCGTCGTCGGTGGTGGCGTTGTCGTCCACCTCGGCAGATGCCGCCACGGGCTCGGGCAGCGGCGCGGCCTCTGCGGGCAGCGTGAGGTCGAGCGAGGGCAGTTCGGTGAGCCAGCTGCTGTCGCGCACCGGGGTGGGGGCGTCGTGGACCGCGTCGCTGTCCAGGGGCACGTCGTGGCCGAGTTCGCTGGCCGGTGGCACGGGCACCTCGGCGGTGGGTTCGGCGATGTCGGCCAGGCTGGCGATGTCAATGTCTGCAATGGCCTGGGCTTCGGCCGGCGCAGTGCCGGGCAGGTTCAGGTCGATGCCACTGAACATGGCGTCGAAGTCCATGTCGGCCAGCGGCGCGGTGGAGACCGCGTTGGACAAGTCGGTGGGTGCCTCGGTGGTGGCCTCTGCGTGGATTTCTGGCACGTCCAGCAGGGCCAGGCCGTCGAGTTCGTCGGCGGTCAGTTCGCTGGACAACTCCAGCGGCTCGGGCGGGGTGGCCGCCTCGGCCGCGCCCAGGCGCAGCGCGTCGGCGCGGGTTCGGAAGGGCTCGGCCTGCCAGGCGCCGTCGTCGTGGCGGGCAACCGCTTCGACCCATTCGGCCAACGACTGCAGCGACTCGCCACACACCGCCAGCAGCGCAGGGCTGGCACCCAGGTGGTCTGCCAGCCAGCTGTTGAGCAGTTGTTCCAGGGCCCAGGCGGCCTCGCCGAAGGTGGCCAGGCCGACCATGCGCGAACTGCCCTTGAGGGTGTGGAAGCTGCGGCGCAGGGTGATGAGCTGCTGGCTGTCGTCGGGCGCGGTGTGCAGTGCCTGCACGGCGGCGGTGCCGGTGGCCAGCACCTCGCGTGCTTCGTCCAGGAAGATGCCGAGCAGGTCGTCTTCGGCGTAGTCGGTGGCCGGTGGTGTGGGGGCGGGCTCGGCCGGCTGGGCGCTGAGCGTGGCCTGGGCGGCCAGCTGGTCCATGGCGGCGCTGACTTCGGGCTGCTCGGGGGCGGCCAGCGCGCTGGCCGCCTGGCGGGCGGCGGCGGCCAGCGCAGGCTGGTCGGCCAATGAGGCGAAAGTGGCGATGCTGTCCAGCCGCTCGGTGAGTTCGGCGGGTGCGGTTTCAGCCACCGAAGCGGCGGCGGCGAGTGCCTGGTCGGCCAACGGGGTGTCGGTTGGGATGGGCTGTGCCGGTGCCTCGGGGGTTGCGGGCTCGGCATTGGGCACGGCGGCGGAACGGCCCATGATGGGGCTGAGCTCGCCGGTGGCGGCATCAAACACAAACAGCTTGCGCGCGAGCGCTGGCTGGTAGTTCAGCATGTCGATCAGGAAGCCGAGTGCACCCAGGTTGTTGCCGAGCTGCTCAAACACCGACTTGAGGGTGGCGGCATCGGGTGGGCTGGCGAGCAACCGTTCGACCACGTCGCGCATGTGCAGCACGGTCTGGCTTGCCTGGTCCAGGCCCAGCACCGACAGGACGCCACGCATCTGCCCCAGTTGGGCCGGCACCTTGACCAGGGCCTGGCGTTCCTGGGGCTGGCGGAAGTACTGGTCCAGTCCGCGTTCCAGCTCGTCCATGCTGGCGCGCAGCTCACCGACCACGCTGCCCATGGTTTGCCGGTCGCTCACGCGCCGGTAGAGGGCCTCCATCCAAGGCTCCAGCGGCTCGGGCGCTCCGCCGGCGAGCACCTGCTGCAGCCGTTGCGACAGGCGGCCGGTGCGTTCGGCCAGCGTCGCGTCGGCCGGGTCGAGTTCTTCGCAACTGGCTTCCAGGTACAGCACGGCGGTGGCCACTTCCATCGCCAGACCGGTGCCGGGTGTGGCGCCTTGGCGCACGGTGTTGTCCACCACCTGGGTCAAGGTTTGGGCCAATTGGGCGCTTTGTGGGTGCAGCTTGACCAGCGAATCGGCCACCAGAGCGAACTGCTCGGCCACCTGGCGCAACTTGCTGGCGTCGCCGCCACTGACCGATGACCAGGCTTCCTTGGCAGACGCAATGCGCTTGCGGGCCTGGCCCAGCAGGGCCGGGTCAAACAGGCCGAGCACCGACTGGGTGTAGTTGGCCGGGGTGTGCTGCTGCAGCTGGTAGGTTTGGCGCAGGGCCGACAGCACCGGGGCCGTGGCCGCGTCGGATGGTGTGGCCTGGGCGCAGAAGAACAGCAGGTCTTGCGCCAGCCGCTCGGACACCTGGGTGTCGCCCCGCGACAGGTTGGCGTACTGCAGCAGGATGCGCGAGGCGGCCCGCTTGGCGTACAGGTCCATGGGCAGCAGGCCCTGGGCCAGGCCTTCACCCAAGGCGGCGGCGAGTTGCCAGAACACGCGTGCTTCTGGCTGGGGGGTGGTGTGGGCCAGACCCAGCGACAGTTCGCGCAGTGCCTGGGCGGCACGTGTGTCGCCAGCACGGACGATGCCGAGCACAGCGTTGTCGAGTGCTGCCCGTTGGGCCGGTGCGTCGCCCACCAGCGTGCCCGCTGGCAGGGCCGATGGCAACCAGCGCCAGGGCTGGTCGTCGCGTTCGAACAGGTCGGCAGGGTGGACGCGGTCGGCCCCGGCCAGGGCCTGGACGTCTTTGTAGGGCTGAAACAGCGCCACCGACGAGACCGGGTTGTCGCCCAGCGCCCGTTGCAGGCAATCCACCAGCGCGAAACAGGCCCGCTGCACGGTCTGCGCTGCCGCTTCGGTGCAACGTTCGGGTTCCTGCACAAAAGCGTGCGCCGCGGCCTCCACCGCCTTCAGCAGCTTGGTGGGCCCGGGCTGCTCCACCAGCGCGAGTGCCCCCGCCGCTTGGTGAAACAGCTGGCGCGACACACCCAGCGGCGCAGTGTCGGGCGGCAGCGGTGCATCGGCTGTGGCCGCGCTGGCCCGTGCCGCGTCGGCCTCGCGGGCAAAGCGGCGCAGCCCCTTGTTGGCCTGGTCGAGGGTTTTGCGCAGCTCGTCCAGCACCCAGGCCAGTGGCCCGAGGTCGGCGGTGGCGAAGTCGCCGTGGCGGGGCGGGGCGTCTGAGGCGGGATGGGCCATGGTGCGGTATCGGTGCGGCGTCAGGCGATCTTGAAGCGCGACACCGACTGGCGCAGCTCTTCGGCAATGCGCGACAGGTCGCGCACCTGCTGGGCGGTGGAGCGTGTGCCTTCGCCGGTCTGCTCGGTCACTGCAAAAATCTGCTGGATGTTGCCGGCCACCACGTTGGCGGACTGGGCCTCGCTGGCGGCGGCGAGCGAAATCTGCTCGATCAGCTCGGCCAGGCGGCGCGACACCTGGTCAATCTCGGTCAGCGCCGAACCGGCGTTGTCGGACAGCTTGGCCCCTTCCACCACACCGCGGGTCGAGCGCTCCATGGCGGCCACCGCGTCCTGGGTGTCGGTCTGAATCGCTTTCACCAGCGCCGCAATCTGGCGCGCCGCGTCGGACGAGCGCTCGGCCAGCCGCTGCACTTCTTCGGCCACCACCGAGAAGCCGCGGCCTGCGTCGCCCGCCGATGCGGCCTGGATGGCGGCGTTCAGCGCCAGCACGTTGGTCTGTTCGGTAATGTCGGAAATCAGCTCGGTGATTTCACCGATCTCCTGCGACGATTCGCCCAGCCGCTTGATGCGTTTGGACGTTTCCTGGATTTGGTCGCGGATGGCGTTCATGCCGCCGATGGCGTTCTGCACGGCAGACAGACCCGACTCGGCCGCCACCAGCGACTGGCGTGCCACCATGGCCGACTGCTGCGCCTGGGACGACACGCCGTTGATGCGGTCGGCCATGTCCAGCACCGACTGGCCGGTTTCCCGGATCTGGCTCAGCTGCTGGGTGGAGCTGGCCAGCAGGTCGGAGGAGGTGGCTTCCACCCGGGCCGTGGTTTGTGTCACCCGGGCGGCGGTGGTCTGCACGTTGCCGACCAACTGGCGCAGTTCTTCCACCGTGTAATTAACCGAGTCGGCAATGGCGCCGGTGATGTCTTCGGTCACGGTGGCTTCGTTGGTCAGGTCGCCCTCGGCCACGGTCTGCAGTTCGTTCATCAGCCGCAAAATCGCGGCCTGGTTGGCGTCGTTGACCCGCTTGGCCTCCTGCTCCAGCTGCGTGGCTTCCAGGCGCTGGCGCTCGGCGATCGCTTCCCGGCTGCGGCCTTCCTGCAGCTGCACATACGACAGGCCAAACGCCGCCAGCAGAGCCGCCACGGCTGGCACCAGCAGCGCCAGCAGCGCGCCAAAGCCGAAACCGGCTTGCGACGACAACTGGCTTTGCAAGCTCTCCAGCCCTTTGCGCAGCGGTTCGCTGTCGGCCAGGATGGCACCTTGCGCTTCACGCGCGGCCACCAGGCTCTGCAGGTTGCCGAGGATGGCGCCGGCTTCGGTGCGGGTTTGCTGGTAGACCTTGAGCAGTGTGCTCAGCTGTTCGCGCAACTGGGGGTCGCGCGCACTGGTCAGGCGCAGCTCGCTGTTGCCGCTGATCAGGCCATTGGTGATCTCACTGAAGGTGTTCAGGTCCTTGCCGAGCAGGAACACCGCCTCGGGGCTCACCCCTTCCACCGTCAGGAATTCGTTGGCCGATTTGCCAATGCGTTGTGTCAGCATCACCAACTGGCCTGCGGCCGACAGCTCGGCGGCGGGCGCGCCCTGTTGCAGCTTCAGCGACGACACGGTTTCGGCAATCTCCAGCAGGTCGGCGGACTGGCGGTTGATGGTGCGCAGCGCCGAACCCACCTGGGTCAGGATTTTCTGCTGCGACAGCACCACGGCAGCGTTTTTCTCGGCGCGCTCCATCCCCGGCACGACTTTTTCCACGCCGTCCTGGTATTCGCCGGATGCGGCCGACACGCCCAGTTGCGCGTCACCGCTGCGCAGCGCACGCACGTTGGTGGAGAGCACCTGCGCGCTGTCGCGCACCTCCAGGAACGCCTGCTCGGCCCCCACCAGCGCCTGCGATACCGACTTGGCCAGCCGTTGTGACTGCATCAGCGCCTGGCCGGTCACCGCCACCTGCTGGCTCAGCTGGTTGGCTTGGTTCAGGGTGTAGAACACCGCACCGCCCAGCACCACCAGGGACGCAATGAACAGAATGGTCAGCGTGCGCTGGTGCTGCGCGACCGGCTTGCTGCCAAGAAAAGGCAGGGCGATCAACCCTTCTGCGGTGTCCGGGGTGTCGGGGTTGCCAGGAATGATTTTTGTGAGCTGGTCAGCGACAGACATGGTGGGCCTTGGTCTTGGAAGTGTGGCGGCGCGGTGGCGTTACGCGTTGATGTGGATGAAGCGCTCCTGCGAGCACAACAGTTGCAGGTTGATTTCTTGCCAGAGCTGACCCTGGGCATCGGTGTAGCGCTGGCCAAAGTAGACCGGTGCCTGCGGGTCCGGTGGCTCGGAGGTGTGAAACGCGTCGTTGCCGCGCAGGCCGGAGAGCCGGTCTACCAGCAGCGCGCAGTTGCGTTCCAGCGTCTGGTTAACGGCCACCAGGCGTGCTTCATTGGTGCTGCCAGCGCTGGCAGCGACCGACGGTTGGCCGTAGACGAAGCCACCGAGGTCCACCACCCCGAACAGGCCACCACGCAGGTTGGCCACGCCGAGGAACCAGGGCTGTGTGTACGCGACCGACTGCACCCCGACGACCGAGAAGATCTCGCCCGACTGGCGCAGCGGGAACAGCAGTTTCTGCCCGGCCGCTTCCACCGCCAGCCAGTTGGCAGACACGGCGGTGGTTTTGGCGGCTTCCAGCCGGTCGGCAAGCCGGCTTTGCAGTTCTCTTAAAGCTTCGCGGTTGGCCATGGCGCTAGTTCAGCGCCTGGATTTTGGCCTGCAGCTCGTCACCGTCGACAGGCTTGGTGATGTAGTCGCGTGCGCCCTGTCGCATGCCCCAGACGCGGTCGGTTTCCTGGTTCTTGCTGGTGCACATGATGATGGGCACGTCAGAGTACAGCGGGTCGCGCGAGATGGTGCGGGTCAGCTGGAAACCGTTCTGTCCGGGCATGACCACGTCCATCAGGATCAGGTCGGGCTTTTCGGCGGCGAGGCTGGCCAGCGCTTCGGTGGCGTTTTCAGCGGTGCGCACGGTGTAGCCGCCCTTCTGCAACAGGCTGGTCAGGTACATCAGCTCGGTCTTGGAGTCGTCTACGACCAGAATCTTGCGGATGGGCATCAGGTGTCTCCGGAGGTGGCGGGCGTGAACTGCCGGACGGTCTGCAACAGCTGGTCCTTGGTGAAAGGTTTGGTCAGGTACTGTTGTGAACCGACCATGCGGCCACGGGCTTTGTCGAACACGCCGTCTTTGGAAGACAGCATGACAATCGGTGTGTTGGCAAAACGCGCATTGCGTTTGATGATGCCGCAGGTCTGGTAGCCGTCCAGGCGCGGCATGAGGATGTCGCAGAAGATCAGGTCGGGCAGATGGTCGTTGACCATGGCCAGTGCATCAAAACCGTCTTCCGCCAGCAGCACTTCATGGCCGCCCTGCTTGAGAAAAATCTCGGCACTGCGGCGGATGGTGTTGCTGTCGTCTATGACCAGGATTTTCAGACCCGTTGGGGGAATGCTCACGACCTCGACTCCTCGCGGAATGCGGCACCCGGACGGTACCGCTACCGGCCATCATGGCCTAGATTTGCACCATCTCAAAGTTAGATTTGAACCATTTCAAAGTCTTCCTTGCGGGCGCCACATTCGGGGCAGGTCCAGTTCATGGGCACTTCGGCCCACAAGGTGCCGGCGGCAATGCCATGGTCAGGGGCGCCTTCAGATTCGTCGTAAATCCAGCCGCAAATCAGGCACATCCAGGTTTTTGATTCAGTCACAGCGTTTCCAAAAAAGGGCTCGAATAGAATGACTTATTGTATCGGGGCGACTGGCTGTCTCATGGTTGTCAAGGCGGCTCACACAGGGCTTCTGGGCAGCTTCGGCAAGCACCCTGACTGCCCCATTTGCCCATGACACCACCGGATTTGCCCACCCCTCCCGACGACGAAGACAGCGCTGACAGCCGTCCGGTCTGCGTGCTGGTGTTCAACGCCAACGACCCGAGTGGCGCAGGCGGCCTGGCGGCCGACATCACGGCTGTGGCCTCGGTCGGCGCACACGGCCTGCCGGTGGTGACTGGCAGTTACGCCCGCGACAGTGCCGAGGTATTCGACCATTTTGACTTTGACGAAGAAGCCGTGGCCGAGCAGGCGCGCGCGCTGCTGGAAGACGTGACGGTGCAGGCCATCAAGGTCGGTTTCATCGGCACGCCAGAGAACATCAGCGTGGTCGCCGAGATCGCCTCCGACTATGCCGACGTGCCGTTGATTGCCTACATGCCCAACCTCTCCTGGTGGGATGAAAACAAGATCGACGCTTACCTCGATGCCTTTCGTGAATTGATGCTGCCGCAGGCCGCAGTGTTGGTTGGAAACCACAGCACCCTGTGGCGCTGGCTGTTGCCCGACTGGAGCAACGAGCGTTCCCCGAGTGCCAAGGACATTGCGCGCGCTGCCGCCGAAGCCGGCACGCCTTACACACTGGTCACCGGCATCCCGTTGCCTGAGCAGCACATCGACAACGTGCTGGCGTCGCCACAGCAGGTGCTGCACAGCGAAAAGTTCGAGCGCTTCGAAGCCGTTTTTGCCGGCGCCGGCGACACCTTGTCGGGCGCGCTGACGGCGCTGCTGGCCAGCGGTGTGGCGTTGCCGCAAGCCGCCGGTGAGGCGTTGTCGTACCTCGACCGTTGCCTGGACGCCGGCTTCCGCCCCGGCATGGGCAACATCCTGCCCGACCGCATGTTCTGGGCCCAGTCCGGCGACGAGGACGAGGCGCCCGGTGAGGGCACTGTGGACGAACTGCAACTTTTGAACTTTCCCCGCAATGACATCAAGCACTGACCGCAACCTGCAACTCTTCGAGCGCGCCAAGGCGCTGATTCCCGGCGGCGTGAATTCGCCGGTCCGTGCCTTCAAGGCAGTCGGCGGCACGCCGCGCTTCGTGCAGCGCGCGCAGGGCGCCTATTTCTGGGACGCCAACGGCCAGCAGTACACCGACTACATCGGCTCCTGGGGGCCCATGATCTTGGGCCATGGCCACCCTGCGGTGGTCGAGGCGGTGCAGAAGGCGGTGCTCGAAGGTTTTTCGTATGGCGCGCCGACCGAGCGCGAGGTCGAGCTGGCCGAAGAAATCGTGCGGCTGGTGCCGTCCATCGAGATGGTGCGGCTGGTCAGCTCCGGCACCGAAGCCGCGATGAGCGCCATTCGCCTCGCACGCGGCGCCACCGGCCGCAGCAAGCTGATCAAGTTCGAGGGCTGTTACCACGGCCATGCCGATGCGCTGCTGGTCAAAGCCGGATCGGGCCTGGCCACCTTTGGCAACCCCACCAGCGCCGGTGTGCCGCCCGAGGTGGTGCAGCACACGCTGGTGCTGGAGTACAACAATGTGGCGCAGCTCGAAGAAGCCTTTGCGCTGCACGGCAGCGAGATCGCCTGCCTGATGATCGAGCCGATTGCCGGCAACATGAACTTCGTGCGCGCGTCGGTGCCCTTCATGACGCGTTGCCGCGAGCTGTGCACGCAGCACGGCGCGCTGCTGGCCTTTGATGAAGTGATGACGGGCTTTCGCGTGGCCCTGGGCGGTGCGCAAAGCGTCTACGCCCAACTCATCCCTGGCTTCGAGCCCGACATGACGGTGATGGGCAAGGTCATTGGCGGTGGCATGCCGCTGGCGGCCTTTGGCGCCAAGCGCGCGGTGATGCAGCAACTCGCGCCGCTCGGCGCGGTCTACCAGGCCGGCACGCTCAGTGGCAACCCGGTGGCCACGGCCTGTGGCCTGGCCACGCTGCGTGAAGTGGCCAGGCCCGGCTTTTATGAGACATTGGCAACACGCACGCAAAGCCTGGTGGCAGGCTTGATCGGTGCCGCACGCGGTGCTGGCGTCACGCTCACCGGCGACAGCGAAGGCGGCATGTTCGGCTTCTTCCTGCTCGATCCCCTGCCGCAGAACTACGCCACCGTGATGACCACCGACGGGCCGCGCTTCAACCGCTTCTTCCACGGCATGCTGGAGCGCGGTGTGTATTTCGCACCTGCGTTGTACGAAGCCGGTTTTGTGAGTGCGGCGCACACCGATGCGGACATTGCCGCCACGGTAGCGGCTGCCCGCGAAGTTTTCGCTGCGGGGTAGATCAGATACGCCGGGCCCGCCAGTACGGCCACAGCACGTTGATCAGCAGGCCCGCCAGCACCAGCGCGGCGGCGCCCAGCTTCCAGCCCGGCAGTGCTTCGCCCAGCCACCAAGCCGATGCGCCCATGCCAAACACCGGCACCAGCAGCGCCAGCGGCGTGACCGATGCGGCGGCGTAGCGGCTCAAAAGCCAGGCCCAGGCGCCATAACCAAAAATCGTGTTGCCCCAGGATTGCCAGGCCACCACCGCCCAGGTACCCCAGCCCGCGCCGGCCAGTCCTTCGCGGATGCGCGGCCAGCCTTCCACCATGAACGACAGCGCCGCCAGCGGTGGCACCGCAAACAGGCTGGACCAGGCCACGTAGGCCAGCATGTCCACCCTGCCCGCAGCCCGGCCCACGATGTTGCCGGCAGCCCAACTGAGCGCGGCACAACTGATCATCAGCAAGCCCAGCGGCGTGGCGCTGCCGTCGCTGTGGAACGCAATCACCGCAATGCCGGCTGCTGCAATTGCGGTGGCCACCCACTGGAAGGCTTGCGGCCGGTCCCCGGTCAGCAGCATGGCCAGACCCACGGTGAAGAACACCTGCATCTGGATTACCAGCGAGGCCAGGCCCGGCGTGATGTCGGCACGCATGGCCATGAACAGCAGGCCGAACTGGCCTGCGCCAATCAGCACGCCGTAGCTTGCAATGTTGCGCCAGGGTACGGCCGGGCGGCGCAGCAGAAAGATGGCTGGCACGGCCGCCAGTGCAAAACGCAGCGCCGCAAACAACAAGGGCGGCAGATCCCGCAGCCCGAGCTTGATGACCACAAAGTTGGTGCCCCACACCGCCACCACCGCCAGGCCGAGCAGCAGGTGGCGTGGTGCGAGGACGGTGTTCAAGCGCGCGATCAGTGGCGGAAGTGCCGCACGCCGGTGAACACCATGGCCACGCCGCGCTCGTTGGCGGCGTCAATCACTTCCTGGTCGCGCATCGAACCACCGGGCTGGGCCACGCAGGTTGCGCCGGCGTCCACCACCACATCGAGGCCGTCGCGGAAGGGGAAGAAAGCGTCGCTCGCGACCACCGTGCCGGCCAGCGACAGATTGGCGTGGCCGGCCTTGATGCTGGCGATGCGGGCCGAATCGAGCCGGCTCATTTGGCCCGCACCCACGCCCATGGTCATGCCGTTCTTGCAGAACACGATGGCGTTGCTCTTGACGTACTTGGCCACCTTCCAGGCGAACAGCAGGTCTTGCAGCTCGGCCGGGCTGGGCTGTTTGGTGGTGACCACCTTCAGGTCGGCCAGCGTGAGTTCGTGGTTGTCGGCGGTCTGCATCAGCAGGCCCGAGCCCACGCGCTTGATGTCCATCAGGTTGCGGCCGTTGTCCCAGTCGGTGCTGCCACCGGGCGGCAAGGCGATCTGCAGGATGCGCACGTTGACCTTGCTCTTGAACACCTCCAGCGCCTCGGGCGTGAAGCCGGGCGCCATCAGCACTTCCACGAACTGCTTGCTGATGGCCTGGGCGGCAGCCGCATCCAGCGTGCGGTTCAGCGCGATGATGCCGCCGAAGGCCGAAGTCGGGTCGGTCTGGAAGGCCTTGCTGTAGGCCTCCAGCGGATCGGCGCCCACGGCCACACCGCAGGGGTTGGCGTGCTTGACGATCACACAGGCGGGCGTGCTGAAGCTCTTCACACATTCCCAGGCCGCGTCGGCATCGGCGATGTTGTTGTAGCTCAGCGCCTTGCCTTGCAGCTGCGTGGCGGTGACCAGCGAGCCGGGTGCAGGGTAGAGGTCGCGGTAGAAGGCGGCCTGCTGGTGCGGGTTCTCGCCGTAACGCAGCTCCTGCAGCTTCACGAAGCGGCCGTTGGCCTGGCCGCCGAACAGGCTGTGCGAGCCATCGTCCTGGATGCGCGAGAGGAAGTCGCTGATCGCGCCGTCGTAGTTGCTGATGCGGTTGAATGCTGCCACCGACAGCGCAAAACGCAGCTTGTCGCTGAGCTTGCCGTGGGCCTTGAGTTCGTCGAGCACCGCCGGGTACTGCGAGGCGTCGGTCAGCACGCCCACGTCTTTCCAGTTCTTGGCGGCGCTGCGCACCATGGCCGGGCCGCCAATGTCGATGTTCTCGATCGCGTCTTCCAGCGTGCAGCCGGGTTTGGCCACGGTGGCCTCGAAGGGGTAGAGGTTGACGACGAGCAGGTCAATCGTCTGGATGCCGTGCTTGTGCAGCGCGGCCATGTGCTCGGGCAGATCGCGCCGGGCCAGCAGGCCGCCGTGCACCATGGGGTGCAGGGTCTTGACGCGGCCGTCCAGCATTTCGGGAAAGCCGGTGAGCTCGGCCGCTTCGGTGACGGGCAGACCCTGGTCGGCCAGCAGCTTGGCGGTGCCGCCGGTGGAAATGAGCTTGATGCCCAGGCCGTGCAGGGCCTGCGCGAATTCAACGATGCCGGTTTTGTCGGAGACGGAAATGAGTGCGTTCATGGCGGTGTGCAGAGAGGGTTTTTATTTGAGGAGTTTGTGTTCAACGAGTTTTTTGCGCAGGGTGTTGCGGTTCAGGCCCAGCCATTCGGCCGCCTTGGACTGGTTGTGCTCGGCGCGCTGCATCACCACCTCCAGCAGAGGTTTCTCCACGGCCTTGACCAGCATGTCGTACATGCCGTCGGGCTCGGTACCGCAGAGGTCGCGGAAGTAGCCGTCCAGGCTGCTCTTCACGCACTCCTCAATCTGCTTCTTGCTCATGTGCTCCACTCCATTGCTTCTTGTTCTGTCGCCACCGTCACGTTGGGCAGGCGTTCGTGTTCGCTTTCCAGCGCGTCAAAAAAGGCGGCCACGGCCAGCCACTGCTGCTCGCAGTCTTCGATGGCATTCATGCGGTGGCGAAAATCTTCGCCACCGGGCAGCGCGCGCACGTACCAGGCGATGTGTTTGCGCGCGGTGCGCATGCCGGTGAGTTCGCCATACAGGCTGTAGTGGTCGCGCAGGTGGTCCAGCAGCAGTTGGCGTACCTCGGCCACCAGTGGCTGCGCCAGGTGTGTGCCGGTGGCCAGAAAGTGCGCGATCTCGCGGAAGATCCAGGGCCGGCCCTGGGCGGCGCGGCCGACCATCACCGCATCGGCCTTGGTGTAAGCCAGCACGTCGCGGGCTTTCTCCGGCGTGGTGATGTCGCCATTGGCCACCACCGGAATGCGCAGCGCGGCTTTCACTGCGGCGATGGTGTCGTATTCAGCGTGGCCCTTGTAGCCCTGTTCGCGGGTGCGGCCGTGCACCGTGAGCATCAACACGCCGGCACTTTCGGCGGCGCGGGCGATGCGCACCGCGTTGCGGTGTTCCATGCTCCAACCGGTGCGCATTTTCAGCGTGACCGGCACGCCGTGCGGTGCGGCGGCGGCCACAACCGCCTCAATGATCTCCAGCGCCAGCGGCTCGTCCTGCATCAGCGCCGAGCCGGCCCATTTGTTGCAGACCTTTTTGGCCGGGCAGCCCATGTTGATGTCGACAATCTGCGCGCCGCGGTCGATGTTGAATACGGTGGCCTCGGCCATCATGGTCGCGTCGGTGCCGGCAATCTGCACCGCAATGGGTGCGGCCTCGCCCTCGTGGTTGGCGCGGCGCGAGGTCTTCAGGCTGGTCCACAAATCGCGCCGTGAGGTCACCATCTCGCTAACCGCATAACCGGCCCCCAGCCGCTTGCACAGCACGCGGAACGGCCGGTCGGTCACGCCCGCCATCGGGGCCGCGAACAGGTTGTTCGCCAGAAGGTAGGGACCGATGTGCATGTGGGGCGGCGATGGGCTGAACAATGCGGCGCGGGCAGCAAGATCTGAAAGAGGGGCGATTGTACCTGCCCAAAATTTCAGCAAATGAAATCTGCGCTGCGGGTTTGTGCGCCGGTGTGACACCCGACAGCGCCCTGGCTGGCCCCTATACTCGCCAACTTCCATGGAAGCCTGGTTTCACTCCCTGCTGGCGCTGCTGGCCTTGCCGCAGTACGGTCTGAGTACGGTGTTTGTGGTGGCCTTCGTCTCGGCCACCCTGCTGCCGTTGGGGTCCGAACCTGCGGTGTTGGGCCTGATCAAACTCAACCCGGAGCTGTTCTGGCCAGCGATTGTGGTGGCCACGGTGGGCAACACGCTGGGCGGTGCTGTGAGCTGGTGGATGGGCTACGGTGCGCACCAGATGATGGACCGTTACCGTGGGTCTTCCACCCATGTGCGCGCCATCGACTGGCTGCAGCGTTTCGGCCCCAAGGCGTGTTTGCTGTCGTGGCTACCGGTGGTGGGCGACCCGCTGTGCGCGGTGGCCGGCTGGCTCAAGATGCCGTTCTGGCCTTGCACGCTCTACATGGCGATTGGCAAGTTCCTGCGTTATCTGACGATGACGGTGCTGCTGCTCTACATTTTCCCGGGGCAGTTGCCGGGTTTCTAGCGTTTGCGCCCAGCCTGGAATTCAGCAATCGGCGCAGGGGCCGGGCCATGCCGCTCGAAGGTCACGATGTGGTCGATCTCGGCGCGGATGCCAATCCATTCGCCAATTTTGTGGTCGTGGTGCGAGGGCACATGGGCCATCACAGTCTCGCCGCTTTGTAGCCGCAGGGTGTACAAAAATTCCGAGCCACGAAACGCCTTGCGGACGATTTCTGCCTTCACCGGCGCGTCGTCGTCGTGCACGATGTCGTCGGCGCGCAGCAGCAGGTCGTAATCGCCACCGGCAAAGTCACCCGGCAACGGGTGGCGGTGGGGGTCGGTGAACTCGCCCAGGGGGGTGTGCACCACCAGCTGCTGGCCCACCGGGCGCAGCGAGGCGGGCGTGAACACGCCGTGGCCAATGAAGTCGGCCACAAAACGGGTGGCGGGGCGGTGGTAGAGGTTGTAGGCACCGTCCCACTGGTGCAGCCGGCCTTCGTGCATCACGCCAATCACGTCGCCAATGGCAAAGGCTTCCAGCTGGTCGTGGGTGACAAACAGCGCGGTGGTACCGGCCTGCTTCAAGATGCCGCGCACCTCGTGCGCCAGGCGTTCGCGCAGCTCCACGTCGAGGTTGGAAAAGGGCTCGTCAAGCAGCAGCAGGCGTGGTTTTGGCGCCAGTGCGCGGGCCAGGGCCACACGTTGCTGCTGACCGCCGGAGAGTTCGTGGGGAAAACGTTTTTCAGAGCCACCCAGGCCCACCAGCGCCAGCACCTCGGCCACACGTGCCGCGCGTTCGGGCTTGGGCAGCGCGTCAATGCCAAAGGCCACATTGCGGGCCACGTCCAGGTGGGGGAAAAGTGCGTAGTCCTGGAACACCATGCCAATGCGGCGGTGCTCGGGCGCCACCGCCTGCCCGGCCTGGCTGACCCACTCGCCCGCCAGCTGGATGTGGCCGCCGGCCACCGGCTCCAGACCGGCCACGGCGCGCAGCAAGGTGGTCTTGCCGCAGCCCGAGGGGCCGATCAGCACGCCAATCTCGCCGGCCTGCAAGGCCAGTGAGACGCCATCGACCGCAGGCCGGTCGCGGCCAGCGTACTGCACTTTCAGGTCGTGGACATCCAGGAACATGCGCTATTGTAGATGTCTACAATTCGCATTTGCATGCCCGTCGGGTGTGTCCCCGATACCCGCCCGCCCTGCATGCTCCAACGCTGGTTGTTCCCCGCCCTTTTATTGCTGACCGCGCTCGTGCTGGCCCTGCCGGTGTTGTCGGTGCTCGCGTCGTGGGCGCAGTGGACACCCGAGAGCGGGCAGATTCTGGGCGAGATGGCGCGCACCGTGTTGCCGCGCTACACAGGCACCACCTTGCTGTTGTGCCTGTGTGTGGGTGCGGGTGTGGCGCTGGTGGGCACCGCCACCGCCACCGCCGTGACGCTGTTCAAGTTTCCGGGCCGGCAGACGCTGTCGTGGGCGCTGCTGCTGCCGCTGGCCATGCCGGCCTATGTGGTGGCCTACGCCAGCACCGACTTTCTGCAGTTCAGCGGCCCGCTGCAAAGCTGGCTGCGGGCCAGTTTTGGCCTGGAGGGCCGCGTGTTTCCGGAGGTGCGCAGCCTGGGTGGCGCGGTCTGGGTCTTCACGTTCGCGCTCTACCCGTATGTCTATCTGCTGGCCCGTGCGGCGCTGACCGAGCGCGGCAGCCACTTGATGGAAGCCGCGCGGCTGCTGGGTGCGCCGCTGGGCCGGCGCATCCGCGAGGTGGCACTGCCGCTGGCGCGGCCGGCGGTGGCGGCCGGTGTGGCGTTGGCGCTGATGGAAACGCTGGCCGACTTTGGTGTGGTCAGCTACTTCGGTATCCAGACCTACACGGCGGGCATCTACAAGGCCTGGCTGGCGATGGACAACCGTTTGGCCGCCGCGCAACTGGCCACGCTGTTGTTGGTGGTCGTGGTGGTGGTGCTGCGCATCGAGCACAAGGCGCAGCGGCGCATGCGGTTCGTGGCCGCACGCGGCGCCCGCGCGGGCTCCAGCGAGGCGCAGCCCGTGGTGTTGCGTGGGCGCCATGCGCTGCTGGCCGTGGTGGTGTGTGGGTTGCCGGTGGTGCTTGGGTTTGTGCTGCCGGTGCTGTTCATGCTGCGGCCGCTGGTGCTGGCCATGGCCGACGGCTCGCCACTGCCGTGGGGCCAGTTTGTGCAGTGGTCGCTCAACAGCGTGTTGCTGGGCGGTGGCAGCGCGGCGCTGGCACTGTTGCTGGCGCTGCTGCTGGCGTTTGCGCTGCGGCGGCAGGCCAACCGGCTGACGCGGGGTGTGGTGGCCCTGGTGGGGCTGGGCTATGCCATTCCCGGCGCGGTGATTGTGGTGGGGCTGTTGCTGCCGGTGGGCTGGCTGCAAACCGCGTTCCCGCAGAGCGGTGTGGGCTACTGGGTGACGGCCACGGTGCTGGGCATTGTCTGGGCCTACATGGTGCGGTTTTGCGCGGTGGCGCTGCAGTCGGTGCAGAGCGGCTACGCGCGCATTCCGGCCAGCTTTGACGACTCGGCCCGCATGCTCGGCATTGGCGGCGCTGGCCTGTTGCGGCGTGTGCACTGGCCGCTGTTGCAACGCTCGGCCGCCGCCGCCGCGCTGCTGGTGTTTGTGGACGTGATGAAAGAGCTGCCCGCCACGCTGGTGCTGCGCCCCTTCAACATGGACACGCTGGCGGTGGTGGCCTACCAGCTGGCGCGCGATGAGCGCTTGGGCGAGGCGGCATTGCCCTCGCTCGCGCTGGTGCTGGTGGGGCTGCTGCCGGTGCTGCTGCTGAGCCGCACCTCGGGCCAGCGTGCGTGTTGATTCGCTATTGTATTGGTAGCTGAATCACCAGATTTCACTAGGGCTTGAAGGCCAAAAGGTTTAAAAACCTTCAAATTTCAGCCGCTTCGACCAGAAAACGCACCCGTTTCACGCCTTGCCACTCGTCGGCGTCGAGCCGGAAGGCGAGCTTGACGCGGGCCGGCAGGGTGTCGGTGTGGCCAAACCAGATGCCGTCCACTGGCTGACCCTGGTGTTTGAGTTTCAGTGCCAGGTGCTTGCCGCCGACCAACCGCTGCGACACCACGTCCACCACCTCGCTGAACACCGGTGGTGCGAAGCCCTGGCCCCACACCGCCTGGTGCAGCGCGTCCACCAGGTCGGTGCGGCGGTACTCGGGTTTCAGCGGACCATCGGTCTCCAGCCGGCGGGTGAGGGTGGCGGCGTCCAGCCATTCCTGGGCGACCTGGCTCAGGCCTTCTTCGAACTGGTCAAAGTGCTCTTCGGCCACGGTGCAGCCGGCCGCCATCGCGTGGCCACCGAAGCGCAGCAGCACGCCGGGGTGGCGTTTGGCCACGAGGTCGAGCGCGTCGCGCAAATGGAAGCCGGGGATCGAGCGGCCCGAGCCCTTGAGTTCGTGTTCTTTGCCTGGCGCCTGGCTGGCGGCGAACACAAAGGTGGGGCGGTGCAGCTTGTCTTTGATGCGGGAGGCGACGATGCCGACCACGCCTTCGTGGAAGTCCGGGTCGAAGACGCAGATGGCGGGGGGCGGTTCGTCCCCTTCGTCGAACAGCGACTCGGCAATCAGCATCGCCTGTTCGCGCATGTCGCCTTCGATCTCGCGGCGTTCGCGGTTGATGCCGTCGAGCGTGGTGGCGAGTTCGTCGGCACGGGCGGGGTCGTCGGTCAGCAGGCACTCGATGCCCAGTGTCATGTCCGACAACCGGCCTGCGGCGTTGATGCGCGGGCCGAGGGCAAAGCCGAAGTCGAAGGTCGTGGCGACCTCTGCTTTGCGGCCTGCCGCGCGGAACAGCGCCGCCAGGCCGGCCGGCAACTGGCCGGCACGCACCCGCTTCAGGCCCTGGGCGACAAGGCGGCGGTTGTTGGCGTCGAGCTTGACCACGTCGGCCACCGTGCCGAGGGCAACCAGCGGCAGCAGGGTGTCGAGCTTCGGTTGGTTCTTCACATCGAACATACCCCGCGCACGCAATTCAGAGCGCAGCGCCAGCAACACATAAAACATCACCCCCACGCCGGCGATGGACTTGCTCTCAAAGTCGCAGCCGGGCTGGTTGGGGTTGACGATCACGTCGGCTGTGGGAACCGCCACCACGCCCTGCAGCAAACCGGGCAGGTGGTGGTCGGTCACCAGCACCTGCAGGCCCAGCGCTTTGGCAGCGGCCACGCCGTCGAAGCTGGCAATGCCGTTGTCCACCGTGATCAGCACGTCGGCGCCACTGGCCTTGACGCGTTCTGCAATCGGCGGGGTCAGGCCATAGCCGTCGATCACCCGGTCGGGCACCAGGTAGCTGACGTGCTGTGCGCCCAGCAGCTTCAGGCCGCGCACGCCGACCGCGCAGGCGGTGGCACCGTCGCAGTCGTAGTCGGCCACGATGCACAGGCGCAGGTTCGCGGCCATCGCGTTGGCGAGCAGCACGCCGGCGTCGCGCGCATGGGTGAGCTGCTCGGGGGGCAACAGCTTGGCCAGCCCGTCGTCCAGCTCGGCGGTGCCCAACACGCCGCGTGCGGCGTACAGCTGCGCCAGCAGCGGGTGGATGCCGGCCTGCTCCAGCGTCCAGGCGGCGCGGGGCGGGATGTCTCGCACTGCAATTTTCATAGCGTTTCCAGCAGGTTTGACAAGGGCTTGCGGCCGAAAAGGCTTGAAAAACGCTGCCACAGACCGTTCTGACCGCTGCGAAAGGTCTGTGCGGCGTGGTCGCCGCACAGCGTGAGCTGTACCGATTCGCCACGCTGCAGGCGCTGCAGCAGCGCCGCGCAGGTGTCGGCGTCCACCGCCTGCCAGGCCGCCACCCAGGCGGCAGCGTCTTCGCGCGACGCCGGGGCCTGCAGCCGGGGGTCGATGCCGAAGTCTGGGTGGGGGGTGACCGGGGTGTCCAGCACACCCGCACCGGTGAGCCAGAACGAGTTGACCACCAGCGCGCCGCGCTGCTCGCGCGCGTCGTTCAGCGGGTGGGTGTAGAGCAGCATCTGCATTTCGTTCTGCAGGCGGCGCAGCGTGGCGCCGGTAGGGGTGGCCGCACTGGGCAGCCAGGTGTTGATGTTGCGGCCCACCACGCGGTCGAGCGATGCGGTGGGCAGGTCACGGAACACCTCGCCGGTGGCCAGCCAGGCGCCGGGCAAGGCCAGGTAGCGCAGGGCGATGCCGTCTTCCTCAAAGTACGGCTGCATCGCCGCCATGAAAGCACGCGACTCGTCTTCTTGCAACTGCAGCGCGGCCGGGTCGCCCATCAGAATGCGGTCGGTGCCCACCTGCCAATGGCAGGGCTTGACCCAGGCGCAGGGCGTGCCCCAGGTCTGGCTTTCCAGCGCGGCCCAGGGGATGTGCCCGGCGTCGCCCGGGAGGCCCATGGCGCGGGCCACCGCCTGTTCGCTGGGCATGGACCAGGTGTGCCCATCGGCGTCGATGCGCTCCGCGGGTGTGAGGCGGGCCAGCAGCTGCTGCAAGTGGGGCAGGCGCAGGCCGGGCAGGGCGGCCTGCAGGGCGGGGGCGCGGCTGGTGGCGGCAGGAATCAGCAGGTGGGAAAAAGGGCGGTGCAGCGGGCTGGGGGGCGGGGACATGGGGGTATTGTCCGGGATGCAACAATCCAAGGATGCAATTTCCATTCGAGCTGAACCTGGGCTGGCGCTACACCCGTGCCGGGCGGGCCACGCGCCGCAACGGCTTTATCTCTTTCATCTCCGGTGTGTCCATGCTTGGCATTGCGCTCGGCGTGGCGGCGCTGATCATTGTGCTGAGCGTGATGAACGGCTTCCAGAAAGAGGTGCGCGACCGCATGCTGGGCGTGGTCTCGCACATCGAGATTTCCGCCCCCGGCGGTGCCGCGCTGCCCGACGTGGCGCTCACCCTGGCCGAGGTCAAGCGTAACCCGGCGGTGGTGGGGGCGGCGCCCTTCATTGCCGCGCAGGCCTTGCTGGCACGTGGCGAAGACATGAAAGGCACCATCGTGCGCGGTGTGGACCCGGCCCGCGAACCGGAGGTGACCGACATTGTGGGCGCCAACAACGCCGCGCTGGCGCGGCTGGTGCCGGGCGAATTTGGGGTGGTGCTGGGCGGTGAGCTGGCCCGCGCCATGGGCGTGCGCGAGGGCGACCGTGTCACCCTGGTGGCGCCCAGCGGCCAGGTCACACCGGCAGGCGTGGTGCCACGGCTGAAGCAAATGGCGGTGGTGGGCACCTTCAACTCCGGCCACTTCGAGTACGACTCGGCCCTGGTGCTGATGCACGTGGACGACGCGGCCCGCATCTTCCGGCTGGAAGGGCCGACCGGCGTGCGCGTCAAACTCAATGACCTGCACAAGGCGCGCGAGGTGGGTGCGGACATGACCCGCTCCCTCACCGGCGGCCTGCTGGTGCGCGACTGGACGCGCCAGAACGCCACCTGGTTCTCGGCGGTGCAGCTGGAAAAACGCATGATGTTCATCATCCTGACGCTGATCGTCGCGGTGGCGGCGTTCAATCTGGTCAGCACGCTGGTGATGAGCGTGACCGACAAGCGCGCCGACATCGCCATCCTGCGCACGCTGGGCGCCAGCCCACAGAGCATCATGGGCATTTTTGTGGTGCAGGGCGCGGCGGTGGGGGTGGTGGGCACGCTCGGCGGCCTGCTTCTCGGGCTGGGCATCGCCTTCAACATCGACGTGCTGGTGCCGGCGCTGGAGCAGCTGTTCAATGCCAGCTTCCTGCCGCGCGACATCTACCTCATCAGCCGCATGCCGAGCGAGCCGCTGGCCAGCGACATCATGCCTGTGGCCATCATTTCGCTGGTGCTGGCCTTCCTCGCCACCATTTACCCAAGCTGGCGCGCCAGCCGGGTGAACCCTGCAGAAGCGTTGCGCTATGAATGATGCAGTTCTGAAAGCCACCGGCCTGACCAAGCGCTTCACCGAAGGCCGGCTCGACGTCACCGTGCTGCAGGGCGTGAACCTGGAAGTGCATGCCGGGGAAACACTGGCGATTGTGGGCGCTTCTGGCTCCGGCAAAAGCACGCTGCTGCACCTGCTGGGTGGGCTGGACGCACCGACCAGTGGCACCGTGGTGCTGAAGGGACACAACCTGTCCACGTTGTCGGCCACCGAACAGGGGCGCATGCGCAACCAGCACCTCGGTTTTGTCTACCAGTTCCACCACCTGCTGCCCGAGTTCAGCGCGCTCGACAACGTGGGCATGCCACTGCGCATCCGCCGCGCTACCCCGGCCGTGTGTGCCGACGCGGCCGCGCGCATGCTCGCCACCGTGGGCCTGCAAGAACGGGTGCACCACAGGCCGGCCGAACTCTCGGGCGGCGAGCGCCAGCGGGTGGCGATTGCGCGTGCGCTGGTGACGCAGCCGGCCTGCGTGCTGGCCGACGAACCCACCGGAAACCTCGACCGGACCACAGCCAATGGCGTGTTTGACTTGATGCTGCAACTCGCCCGCGACCAGGGCACGGCGTTCGTGCTGGTCACGCACGACGAGGCACTGGCGGCCCGCTGCAACCGCCAGCTGCGGCTGGTGGGCGGGGTGTTGCAGGGCTGACGGCATGGCACCCGTGGCGCGCATTTTTGTCAGCATCGCGTCGTACTGCGACCCGATGCTGCAATTCACCGTCAACAGCGCCTGGTCGCAGGCCACCCACCCAGAGCGCCTGAGTTTTGGCATCGTGGACCAAAGCCCACCCGCCGACCGCCTGCAGTTGCCCAGCGACCACGCCCGCCGCCACATCCGCTACGTGCACATCCACCCGAGTGACGCGCGCGGCGTGTGCTGGGCCCGTGCGCTGGCCATGACGCTCTACCAGGGCGAGGAATGGTTTTTCCAGATCGACTCGCACATGCTGTTCGAGCCCGGCTGGGACGAGCGCCTGATCGCGTCGGCCCAACAGTGCCAGGCCACCAACCCGCGCTGCATCGTGTCGTCCTACCCCAACGCCTTCGAGATGGTCGACGGCAAGCCCGTGCCCAAACCGGCCACGGCCAAGGTGCTGGCGCATGTGCTCAAACCGGGCGCGGTGTTTGAAGCCGAACACCCGGCGCTCAGCTTCCAGGCCATGCCGGTGAACCAGGACGCGCCGGTGCGCGGCTTCCACCTGGGGGCGGGCTGCCTGTTTGCGCCCGGTGAGTTTGTGAGCGTGCTGCCCTACGACCCACACCTGTACTTTTACGGCGAAGAGCAAAGCATGGCCGTGCGTGCCTTCACCCATGGCTGGGACATTTTTCACGTCAGCGGCCTGCCGGTCTACCACCTCTACAACGTGGACAAATCGGCCCGCACCCGGCCGTTGCACTGGGACGAAGCGCACGACAAAGAACGGCAGCAACGCTGGTGGCAGATCGACGCCGCCGCCAAGCAGCGCCTGCGCCGTTTGTTGTGGGAGGGGGCCGACCTCGGTGTCCACGGTCTGGGCCGTGAACGCACGCTGCAGGACTACGCCAGCTTCAGCGGCATCGACTACCCTAACCGCAGCCTGTCACCCGGCGCCTATGCCGGCACCTGGGCTGCGCCGGCGCCCCTGCCCGCAGGCGCGCTTCAGTGCCCCTCGCCGGGGTGATGGGCAATCGGTCCCTCGGTGAACAGGCGCTCCTTCAGCTCTTTTGAGAACCGCGGGTTGCGCCGGCGGATCCATTCCAGCACCATCGCCGCGTGCTCAATTTCCTCGTCGCGGTTGTGCTCCAGGATGGCCTTCAGTTCTGGGTCCTTGCAGGCGTCGGCACGCTGGGCGTACCAGTCCACTGCCTCCAGTTCTTCCATCAGCGAGACGATGGCACGGTGCATGTCGCGCGTGGCGTCGGACAATTCTTCAATGGGTTCGTGGTAACCGACGCTGGACATGGGGTTTTCCTTCCGGTTTGAAGACAAAGTGCATGAATCATGCAGCCAATGTGAATGGGTGCAGAGACCAGTTTAGCGGTGTGGTGTCTGTACAGTGTGGCGCATGTGGATAGACACCCATTGCCATCTGGATGCACCCGAGTTCGGCGGCGAGACCACCGCCGTGCGCGCCCGTGCCGCAGCGCACGGCGTGGCCCTGTGCGTCATCCCGGCGGTAGAGGCCAGCAATTTCACCGTGGTTCAGGCACTGGCGCACCAGACCGGTGACGCCTATGCGCTGGGCATTCACCCGCTGTACGTGCCGCAGGCCGAAAAAGCCGATCTGCAGCAGCTGGACGCCTTGCTGGTCGCCTGTCGGGACGACCCCCGCCTGGTGGCCGTGGGCGAGATCGGGCTGGACTTTTTCGTCCCGGCACTCTGCACCCCCGAGATGCGGGCCAAACAAGAGCATTTCTACCGGGCGCAGCTGGCGCTGGCGCGCCAACACGGGCTGCCCGTGGTGTTGCACGTGCGGCGTTCGGCGGACCGTTTGCTGAAGCATTTGCGCGAGGTCGCGGGTTCGCAGCAACCGTTGCCATGGCGCGGCATCGCCCATGCCTTCAATGGCAGCCGGCAGCAGGCGGACGCCTTCGTCGCGTTGGGGTTGAAGCTCGGGTTTGGCGGCGCCGTCACTTTTGAGCGCGCGTTGCAACTGCGTTCGCTGGCCAGCGGCCTGCCGCTGGACGCATTGGTGCTGGAGACCGATGCGCCCGACATCCCGCCCCACTGGCTCTACACCACCAAACAACAGCGCGACGCCGGTGCGCCACAAGGGCGCAACGAGCCAGGGGAGCTGCCGCGCATTGGCGCGGTGGTGGCCGGATTGCGGGGCATGGCGTTGAATGAACTGGCCACGGCGACCACCACCAATGCCCTGGCCGCGCTGCCCCGGCTTCAGGCCTTGCTGACCGGTGGTGGTGCACCATGTTGACCGGCTTGCCACCGGTGGTGTCAGCCGCCACACGGCTGCTGGTGCTGGGCAGTTTTCCGGGCGCCGCCTCGCTGGCGGCACAGCAGTACTACGCCCACCCGCGCAACCATTTCTGGCCCATCGTCACCACGTTGCTGGCCAAAGACGCCGCCGCCGTGCTGGCGCTGGACTACGCTGGCCGCTGCGGTTGGTTGTTGCAACAAGGCCTGGGCCTGTGGGACGTGTACGCCGCCTGCGAGCGCCAGGGCAGCCTGGACAGTGCGATACGCGACGCGCAAACCAATGACTTCAGCACGCTGCGGCAGCGCTGCCCGGCGTTGCGGGCCATCGCCCATAATGGCGGCGAAAGTTTTCGCCATGCGCAGCACACCGCCGCCCTGGGCGTGCCGGTGGTGAAACTGCCTTCCACCAGCCCGGCCAATGCCTCGTGGTCGTTTGACCGCAAACTGGCCGCTTGGCGAGCCGCGCTGGTTGCCCACGAATTGATTGCATGACCCGAAGAACCTCCCAGGCCATCGCCCTGCCCGAAGTCACTTTCTCAGACGAGGGCGACATGCGTTTTCTGCACCTTGGCACGCCGTGGGTGCAAGGCATGATGAGCATCAAGCAGCCGTTTGACCTCAAGCTGGAGTACGCCGAACGGATGATGGCCTGGCTGCTGTTTGTCACGCCCCCCAGTGTGCCCAAGCGGCATGCGATGCAGCTCGGTCTGGGTGCCGCCTCGCTGACCAAGTTCTGCCACAACAAGTTGCGCATGCAGACCACCGCTGTGGAACTGAACCCACAGGTGGTGCTGGCCTGCCGCACCTGGTTCAAGCTGCCACCCGAAGACAAACGGCTGAAGGTGGTGGTGGCCGATGCCGCACAGGAAATCCAGCGCCCGGTCTGGCACCACACGGTGGACGCGCTGCAGGTCGACCTCTACGACGAGGAGGCCGACGGGCCGGTGCTGGACAGCGAGGACTTCTACCGCCACTGCCACCGCCTGTTGACGGACGACGGCTGCATGACAGTCAATTTGTTTGGTCGCCTGTCCAGCTACGACGAGAGCCTGCGCAAGATCGTCAAGGTCTTCGGGCCCGGCACGGTCTGGGCTTTCAAGCCCACCAAAGAGGGCAACAGCATCGTGCTGGCCCAGCGCACCCCCCGCCCGCCCAGCATGGACCAGCTGGTCGAGCGCTGCCATGACATCCAGCAACGCTTGAAGATACGCACCAGCACGTGGCTGCACATGTTCAACCCGCTCCAGCCCTGACTTATGGATCAAACTTGCCGTGACAAAAATACGCCAGAGGTGTACTACACAGATGCAGATGGTGTGCGTTTCATGCGTCTGGGGACTCAGTGGATACAGGGGACGATGCGACTGAGTGCGCCGAACGATTTAGACCTGGAGTACGCGCAACGCATGATGTCCTGGTTGCTGTTCGTCAAGGCGCCCAGTGTCTCCAAGCGGCACATCATGCAGCTCGGATTGGGCGCGGGCTCGTTGACCAAGTTCAGCCATCAAAAATTACGTATGCGCACCACGGCGGTCGAGATCAATCCCGAGGTGGTATCTGCGTGCCGCGCATGGTTCAAGCTGTCGCCAGATGACAAATTGCTCAAAACAGTGGTGGCGGATGCCTTGCTGGAAGTCAAGAAGCCCCAGTGGCGCGGCGCTGTGGATGTGCTGCAGGTGGACGCCTATGACCACGAAGCCGAGGCACCTGTGCTGGACAGCGAGGCCTTTTATGCCGATGTTCACAGGGCGTTGACTGCCGACGGCTTCATGATGGTCAACCACTTTGGTCGCTCGGCCAATTTTTCACAAAGTGTGCAGCGCATTGGCGCTGTCTTTGGTCCGGCTGCGATCTGGTCGTTTTCAGCCACGGGCAGTGGTAACACCGTACTGTTGGTCCAGCGGACCCCAAGGGCTGTGTCATTTGACTTGCTTGTGGAGCGGGCGCGGGAGGTTGAGACACGCTGGCACTTGCCAGCGCTGTCGTGGCTGCGCGAACTGTCGCCGCCGCCGCGTTGACGGAACCCCGCCGGATAGGTGGAATCCACAGGCACCCTTCGGCAGAATGCGCCCACAATCCGGGCAGTTCTCAACAATAAGAGGCAGGAGGCTGTGTCGTGCACATAAAAAACCAGAAAGATTTTTGCTCCGGGCTGATGTTTTCCGTGGTCGGCATCGGGTTCGCCTGGGGCGCAAGCAACTACGGCCTCGGCAACGGCGCGCGCATGGGGCCTGGCTACTTTCCGCTGGTGCTGGGCATTGTGCTGACGCTGCTGGGCCTGCTGATTGCGGTACAGGCACTGGGCAAAACGGTGAAGGGCGACGGTGATCCGGTGGGCGCCTGGGCCTGGAAGCCGCTGGTGTGTGTGCTCGGGGCCAACGTGCTCTTCGGTGTGCTGCTGGGTGGTTTGCCCAGCCTGGGCATTCCGCCGATGGGGCTGGTGGCGGGCATCTATGGCCTGACGGTGGTTGCCAGTCTGGCGGCGGAGTCCTTCAAGCTGAAAGAAGTCTTGATTTTGGCCACCTTGCTGTCGGTGATGAGCTATGGGGCTTTCGTGTGGCTGCTGAAGCTGCAATTCCTGGTCTGGCCCGCCTTCATCACCGGCTGAAAAGGACGCCACCATGCAAGACCTGATCAACAACCTCTCTATTGGCTTTGGCGTGGCGTTCACGCTGCAAAACCTCGCCTATGCTTTCATCGGTTGCCTGCTGGGCACGCTGATCGGTGTGCTCCCGGGCATTGGCCCGATCGCCACCATCGCCATGCTGCTGCCCGCGACCTACGCACTGCCCCCGGTGGCGGCGCTGATCATGCTGGCCGGCATTTACTACGGGGCGCAGTACGGGGGGTCCACCACCGCCATTCTGGTCAACCTGCCGGGCGAGTCGTCGTCGGTGGTGACGGTGATCGACGGCTACCAGATGGCGCGCAAGGGCCGTGCCGGACCGGCGCTGGCGGCGGCGGGCATCGGCTCGTTTTTTGCCGGCTGTGTCGGCACCTTGATCCTGGCCGCGTTCGCGGCACCACTGACCGAGGTGGCCTTCAAGTTCGGGCCGGCGGAGTACTTCTCGCTGATGGTCCTGGGCCTGATCGGTGCGGTGGTGCTGGCGTCCGGCTCGCTGCCGAAGGCCATTGCCATGATCGTGCTGGGCCTGCTGCTGGGCCTGGTGGGCACCGACGTGAACTCCGGTGCGGCACGTTTCAGCTTTGACATCCCCGAGTTGACCGATGGCATCGGATTCGTGGTGATCGCCATGGGCGTGTTCGGCTACGGCGAGATCATCAGCAACCTGTCCAAATCCGAAGACAAGCGCGAGGTGTTCACCGGCAAGGTGAGCGGCCTGATGCCGACCAAAGAGGACTTCAAGCGCATGGTGCCGGCCATCCTGCGCGGCACTGCGCTGGGTTCGGCGTTGGGCATTCTGCCGGGCGGCGGCGCGCTGCTGGCGGCGTTTGCGGCCTACACGGTCGAGAAGAAAACCAAGTTGCAGCCGGGTGAAGTGCCGTTTGGCCAGGGCAACATCCGCGGTGTGGCGGCGCCCGAGGCGGCCAACAACGCCGGTTCGCAAACCTCGTTCATCCCGCTGCTGACGCTGGGTATCCCGCCCAACGCGGTGATGGCGCTGATGGTCGGTGCGATGACCATCCACAACATCCAGCCCGGCCCGCAGGTGATGACCAGCAACCCCGAGTTGTTCTGGGGCCTGATCGCGTCGATGTGGATCGGCAACCTGATGCTGATCGTGCTGAACCTGCCGCTGATCGGCATCTGGATCAAGCTGCTCACCGTGCCTTACCGCTGGCTGTTCCCGTCGATTGTGCTGTTCTGCGCGATCGGTGTGTACTCCACCAACAACAACGTGTTCGACATCTGGATGGTGGCGCTGTTCGGCTTCATTGGCTACGCCTTCATCAAGCTGGGTTGCGAGCCGGCGCCGCTGCTGCTGGGCTTCATCCTCGGGCCGATGATGGAAGAAAACCTGCGCCGGGCGCTGCTGCTGTCGCGCGGTGAATGGAGCGTGCTGGTGACCCGGCCGCTCTCGGCCAGCCTGTTGGCGGTGGCGGCGCTGTTGCTGGTGATTGTGCTGTTGCCGGCGGTGAAGAACAAGCGCGAAGAGGCGTTTGTCGAAGACTGACCGCCCATGACGCGGGTGCGGTGACCCCGGCCCTTCCGCTGCGGCACAATGCTGCCCAGAGGGAAGGGCGACATGCCACTGCACAACCACCCGCAGCGCCACGCGCTGCACAATGAAATCCACGCCCGGCCACCCGAGGCCATCACCGCGCCGCTGGCCATCGCCCAGGTGGTGATGCTGGCCGACCCGGCCGAGCGCGACGCCAGCCGGGCGCACCTGGCCGAGCTGCTGCGCAACCACCACCTGCCGCCGCCCGGCGGAGAAACCAACCACCTGCGGGTGGATCTGGGTGCGTTCCGCCTGCGTTGGGAGCTGCACACCGAATTTGTCAGCTACACCTTCATGCGGCCGCTGTCAGGGGACCCGTTTGGCGAGCAGGGCTGCGCCACCGCGCTTGACGTGGTGCCGCGCGACTGGCTGGATGGCTTGCCCGGTCAGAACATCTCAAGCATGCACTTGTGGGTGCTGACCAGCAGTGCGTTTGGCACGCAGTCGCTGGTGCAGCGCGGCGTGCTGCAGGACGACACGCTGGTGGCCTCCACCGTGGCCGATGGCCATGGCGAGGTCTACACCGACTTTGCGATCCATGCCGATGGCTTTTCGCGCATGGTGTTGCTGGTGGGCAGCGCAGCGCCCAGACGCCTGGGCCGGCTGGTGCAACAGCTCACCGAAATTGAAACCTACCGCATGGCCGCGCTGCTGGCGCTGCCGGTGGCGCGCGAGGCCACCGCCGCGCTCGGCGGTGCCGAACGCGAACTGGCCTTGCTGGCCGGCGCCATCCGCACCGCCAGCCGCTCGGAAGAGCCGCAACTGCTGGACCGTTTGACCCGGCTGGCCGGGCAGGTCGAGAGCCAGTACGCCGGGACCCATTCGCGTTTTTCGGCCAGCAGCGCCTACTTTGACCTGGTC
Organism: Pseudomonadota bacterium; assembly: GCA_040384665.1. Lineage (GTDB taxonomy): Bacteria > Pseudomonadota > Gammaproteobacteria > Burkholderiales > Burkholderiaceae_C > PCRC01. Next base: position 20,418 of record JAZKIY010000010.1, on the reverse strand, counting down.
AATCGGCGCATTGCCGACATTGCCGAAACGCGGCTGGCGGGCATGCAGACCATCCGCGAGTTCATGCAGCGCCGGCTGTCACCGGCGGTCAGCACCTGCGAATGGGCGGTCCGGCGGCAGCAAAGCCTGTCGGAGCGGGTGTCGCGCATCAGCAACCTGTTGCGCACCCGGGTCGAAATCGAGCAGCAGGTGGCCAGCCAGGAACTGCTGGCGACGATGAACACGCGGCAGGATTTGCAGCTGAAGCTGCAGTCCACCGTCGAGGGCCTGTCGGTGGCGGCGATCACGTACTACATCGTCGGGCTGGTGGCCTACATGGCCAAAGGCGCCGAGAAGTTCGGATGGCCCGTGGCGCCGGAAATGACGGCGGCGCTGGCAATTCCGCTGGTGGCTTTCGGGGTCTGGTGGTCGCTGCGGCGGCTGCACAACAAGCTTTTCACCCACTGAACACGAAAGACACACCATGCACCGCACCCTGACGAGCCTGCTGTTGGGTTGCCTGCTCCTGGGGGGCGCCTCGGTGGCATCGGCGGACTGGCGCGGTGACAAGACCATTCGCCTGCACGGCCGCGATGGCAAAGTGGTGGCTGTGGGCAGCGTGCGCTTCACACCAGCGGGCGACAGAACCGCCGTGCGGGTGACGATGGACATCCACGCGCTGAAAGACTTCTTTCTGTCGATGCGCGAGTTCAAGTGCCTCGAAGGCGGTACCGAGGTGTTGTGCCATGTGCCTTACCCGTACAAAAACCCCGGCACCATCACCGCGACCGACCTGGGCTGGCTGGAGCACCAGCTGCTGTTTTTCTACAAGCAGCCGAGCGACTTTGGCGCCAAGCTGTGGAACGGCGTGTACTACCGGCTCGCCGCGACCGACAAAGGGCTGGTCGGCACGCCGCAGGCGATCGACCTGAACGCCATCGGCGCGCCGCCGGCCCGGACCGACGTGCCGCCCTACGGCCCTGCCGAGCGCAACGACGTGCCGGCCGGTGCCCGCTGGTTTGACCGCCTCACCATTGACTGAGCAGGGCCGTCGTTAGCGCGACTGCGGTGGCGGCGCGGCGCATTCATAATTGGTTGACCATGCCGAAGTTCGACTACGCCAACCCCTACACCTCCCACCGCATCCCGGTTTTCGCGCGCAACGTTGTCGCGACCTCGCACCCGCTCGCCGCACAGGCGGGCCTGAGGATGCTGGCGACCGGCGGCAACGCGGTCGACGCGGCCATTGCGACCGCCGCCGCGATGACGGTGCTGGAGCCGGTCAGCAATGGCCTCGGCAGTGACGCCTTCTGCATCCTGTGGGACGGCACGCAACTGCACGGCCTCAATGCGTCTGGCCGTGCCCCGGCGGCGTGGACGCCCGACTACTTCAAGCGCAAGTACGGCGACAACGCCACCGCACCGCCCAAGCGCGGGCTCGATTCGGTCACCGTGCCCGGCGCGGTGAGCGGCTGGGTGGCGATGAGCGAGCGCTTCGGCAAGTTGCCGTTTGCCGACCTGATGGCGCCCGCCATTGAGATGGCCGAGCGCGGCTACCTGCTGCCCCCGGTGGTGCAGCAGAAGTGGGCCGCCGCCACGCCCGAACTGCAGTCGCTGCCGGGTTTCGCCGAGGCGTTTTTGCCCTGGGGCCGTGCGCCACATGTGGGTGAGCTGTTCCAGTTCAAGGCCGCCGCCCGCGGCCTGCGCTCGATTGCCGAAAGCCAGGGCCAGGCCTACTACGGCGGCGAGATGGCCGAGGCGATTGCGCGCTTCGCCAAGTCCCACGGCGCCAGCATCACCGCCAAGGACTTTGCCAACTACCAACCCGAGTGGGTCACGCCGATTGCCAAAAATTACCGCGGCCACACGCTGCACGAGATTCCGCCCAACGGGCAGGGCATTTCGGCGCTGATGGCGCTGGGCATCCTCGACCAGTTCGACGTGGCCGGCCTGCCGCTGGACGGCGTGGACAGCCAGCACCTGCAGATCGAGGCCATGAAGCTGGCCTTTGCCGACACCTACCGCTACGTGGCCGAACCCGGCAGCATGGAAGTGACCGCGGAGCAGATGCTGGACCCGGCGTACCTGGCCAGCCGCGCCAAACTGATCGACATGAAAAGGGCGCAAGACTTCGGCGCCGGCAACCCGGTCAAGGGCGGCACCATTTACCTGACCGCCGCCGACGAGACCGGCATGATGGTCAGCTTCATCCAGAGCAACTACATGGGCTTTGGCTCGGGCTGTGTCGAGCCCACGTTCGGCGTGAGCCTGCAGAACCGCGGCCATGGCTTCAACCTCGATGCGACAAGCGCCAACGTCGTGGCGCCGGGCAAGCGGCCCTTCCACACGATCATTCCCGCTTTCCTGACCAAGGACGGGCAGCCGGTCATGTCGTTCGGCGTGATGGGCGCCAACATGCAGCCGCAGGGCCACCTGCAGACGCTGGTGCGCATGCTGGACTACGGCCAGAACCCGCAAGCCGCCTGCGACGCGCCGCGCTGGCGCTTCAACGCCGGGCTGGAGATCAATGTTGAAGCGTCGCTGAACCCGGCCACGGTGCAGGGCCTGGCGGCGCGTGGCCACCAGATGGAAGTCATCAACGACTCCTACCAGGACTTTGGCGCCGGCCAGTTCATCTGGCGCGCGGGCGACCCGGCGGTGGAAGGCTACGTGGCCGCCAGCGATGCGCGGCGCGATGGCCAAGCGGCGGGCTTTTGAGGCCCTGGAAGGCCGCCGGAACCCTGTGCAACGTGATTTTTAAGCCAAATACGCCTTGAGCCCTAGTGAAATCTAGCAGTTTAGCTACTGAAAACGTAGCAAAAAACATCTGGCCCGGCCTGGTGCTCGCCGCGCTGGGGGCCATCGCGTTCAGCGGCAAGGCCATCATCGTCAAGCTGGCCTACCGCCACGGGGTGGACGCGGTCACGCTGATCATGTACCGCATGCTGTTCGCGCTGCCCATCTTTGCGGTGATGGCCTGGTGGGCCAGCCGCAACAAACCACCGCTGAGTGGCAAAGACTGGCTGCGTGTGTTGTGGCTGGGCTTCACCGGCTATTACCTGGCCAGCTTTCTGGACTTTGCCGGGCTGGCCTACATCAGCGCCGGGCTGGAGCGGCTGATTTTGTACCTCAACCCCACGCTGGTGCTGCTGCTGGGCTGGGTGCTGTACAAACGCAAGGTGGGCGCGGTGCAGGCATTGGCCATGGCGATCAGCTACGCCGGTGTGCTGTTGGTGTTTGCGCACGAGGTGAGCCTGGAGGGCAGCGACGTGGCGCTGGGCACGCTGCTGGTGTTTGGCAGCGCGGTCAGCTACGCGATCTACCTCACCCAAAGCGGTGAACTGGTGCCACGGTTGGGTTCTTTGCGGCTGGTTGGGCTGGCCACCACCGTGGCCTGTTTGTGCTGCCTGCTGCAGTTTGTGCTGCTGCGGCCGCTGAGCGCGGCGGTGGTGGCGCCCGAGGTGATCTGGCTGTCGCTGCTGAACGCCACGCTGTGCACCGCCGCGCCGGTGCTGATGGTGATGATGGCCATCGAGCGCATTGGCGCCGGGCTGGCCGCGCAAACCGGCATGATCGGCCCGATGTCCACCATCCTGATGGGCGTGTGGCTGCTGGACGAACGGCTCAACGCCTGGGTGATCGCCGGCACCGTGCTGGTGCTGGGTGGCGTGTTTGTGGTCACGAAATTCCGGCGTTAGAACAAGGGGCAACCATGGATTTGGGGCTGACAGGCAAATGGGCGCTGGTGTGTGGTGCCAGCAAGGGGCTGGGCCACGGCTGTGCGCTGGCGCTGGTGCGCGAAGGTGTGCACGTGGTGGTGGTCGCGCGCGGCGCCGAGGCGCTGCAGCAGGCCGCCGCGCGCTTGCGCGATGCCGCGCCCGGCGTGTCGGTGCTGGCGGTGGCGGCCGACATCACCTCCGAGGCGGGCCGCGCGGCGGTGTTCGCCGCACCCGGCGGGCCGGGGCGCGACTTCGACATCGTGGTCACCAACGCCGGTGGCCCGCCGCCCGGCGACTTTCGCCAGTGGGACCGCGAGGCCTGGCTCAAAGCGGTGGACGCCAACATGCTCACGCCCATCGAGCTCATCAAGGCCACGGTGGACGGCATGGCCGCCCGCGGCTTTGGCCGCATCGTCAACATCACCTCCAGCGCAGTAAAAGCGCCCATCGACATTCTGGGTTTGTCCAACGGCGCGCGCAGTGGCCTGACCGGCTTTGTCGCCGGCGTGGCGCGCAGCCCGCTGGCAGCGCAGGGCGTCACCCTCAACAACCTGCTGCCCGGCGCTTTTGACACCGACCGCCTGCGCGGCACGCTGCAGGGCGCTGCCACCAAAACCGGCCAGCCGCTGGACGTGGTGGTGGACGCCCGCCGCAACAACATCCCTGCACAACGCTTCGGCACACCCGACGAATTTGGCGCCATCTGCGCCTTCCTGTGCAGCACCCACGCGGGGTACATCACCGGCCAGAACGTGCTGGCCGACGGCGGCGCGTTCCCCGGCACTTTTTGACGTCCACCTTTCTGGAGCACGCGCATGCCCCCCACCCTGATGTCGGTCGCCATCCCAACGGCCTTGCTGGCCATGCTCCCGGCCAGCCTGGCATGGGCCCAGTCTGCGCCCAGCGGCAAACCGCTGTGGGAACTGGGCGGCGTGGCCCTGGGGGTGTCGCAGCAGGCGTATCCCGGGTCTGACCAGCAGGTCAACCGGGCACTGGCGTTGCCGGTTTTCCTCTACCGCGGGCCCTTCCTGCGGGCCGATGGCGAGACGCTGGGCGTGCGCGCACTCAAAACACCCACGGTGGAACTGGACGTGGGCTTTTCGGCCTCGCTCGGCGCCAGTTCCCGGCCGATTGACGCACGCCGTGGCATGCCCAAACTCGGCACGCTGGTGGAACTCGGTCCCCGCCTGAAATGGCGCCTGGGCGACGGCCCGGCCGGTGCCAAGTGGCAGGCCAATTTCCCGCTGCGTGCGGTGTTTGACCTGAGCGACAGCCTGTCCCAGCGCGGCTTGGCCTTTGAGCCCGAACTGGTGCTGGCCCGCAACACATCCAACGGCTGGAGCTGGAGCGCCCGTGGCGGCTTGGTGGCAGGCAACCGCAAGCTCAACGACACCTTCTACGGCGTGGCCCCGTCGTTCGCCACCGCCACCCGGCCCGCGTACGAAGCCAAGTCCGGTCTGATCGCGTTCCGCCTCGGCGCCACGGCCTCGCGGCCCATCACGCCCGACTGGAACTTCTTCACCTTCGCACGGGTGGACACCGTCGCTGGCGCCGCCAACGACAACAGCCCGCTGGTGCGCCAGAAAACGGGTGCCACCGTGGGGGTGGGTGTGTCCTACACCTTCCTGCGCTCCGAACGCCGCGCGGTGGACTGAACCGGTCAGCGCCGGGACGACACCACGATACCGCCCACAATCAGCGCGAAAGCGACCGCGTGGTACAGGTGCGGCAGCTCGCCCAGGAACGCGGCCGACAGCACCGCAGCGAACAGCGGTGTGAGGTTGGCAAAGAAACCGGCCACCGTCGGCCCCACACGTTTCACGCCCAGGCCCCAGAAACAGTACGCCAGCAACGCCGGGCCGGTCGCAATGAACAGCAGCGCGGCCACCAGTGGCCAGCCCCATTGGATGTGGGCGTCGGTCAGCGCCCACTCACTGCCGGCAAACAGGCCCGACCAGACCAGCCCGAAAACGATTTGCGCCATCAAAAAAGCCGCCCAGTCGTTGCGCAGCTCGGGTGGCTCCTTGGGCCGGGTCAGCAGCCAGCTGTAGAACGACCAGGCGATGGTGGCGAGCAGGATGTAGATGTCGCCCGGCACCAGCCGCACCTGCATCAGCTGCGCCCAGTCGCCGCGCGACAAGACCACCCCCACGCCCGCCAGCGACAGCACCGCGCCCAGCACCTGGCGCCGGGAAATGGACACGCCAAAAAACAGCCCCCCAATGCCCAGCATCCACACTGGCATGCTCGCCGCCACCAGCGTCACATTCAGCGGCGTGGACGTCTGCAAGGCCAGGTACTGCAGCGCGTTGTAAGCGCCCACCCCCAGCAAGCCCAGCAGCGCAAAACGCCGCCAGTGGGGCCACAGCGCACTGGCAGGTTTCAGCACATGGCCCGCCAGCGGCAGCAGGATGGCAAAGGCCAGCGCCCAGCGCAGGAAGTTCAGCGTGATCGGCGGCACCAGCGGGTTGACCATGCGGCCCACCACCGCGTTGCCCGCCCACATCAGCGGCGGGATCACAAGCAGGGCGATGGTGGACGGGGTCAGGCGCTGGTTCATGGCTGAACTGTAGCAAGTGCCCCTGTTTCCCGCTGCCTGGTGGCGACAGCAAGCCCAGCCGATTCATGGCACCATCCCCTCACTTTTTTCAGGAGTCCCCATGACCCAGTACAACAGCCGTGCCATCCAGATCGACCAGCACGGTGGGCCGGAGCAGCTCAAGCTCGCCAACGTCACCGTGGGCGAGCCCGGTGCGGGCGAGATCCGCATCCGCCACAAGGCGGTGGGCCTGAACTTCATCGACGTCTACCAGCGCAGCGGCCTGTACACGCTGCCCATGCCGCTGCAGCTGGGCATGGAGGCATCGGGCATTGTGGAAGCCGTGGGCGAGGGCGTGACCCACCTGAAAGCCGGCGACCGCGCCGCCTACGCCAGCCAGCCGCCCGGCAGCTACTGCGAACTGCGGGTGATGCCGGCCAAGTGTGTCTGCAAGCTGCCCGACGCCATCGACTTCGAGACCGGCGCGGCCATGATGCTCAAGGGCCTGACGGCGCAGTACCTGCTGAAGAAAACCCTCCCGCAGGGTGGCCTGCAGGCGGGGGACTTCGTGCTGTTCCATGCGGCCGCCGGCGGTGTGGGCCTGATCGCCACCCAATGGGCCAAGGCGCTGGGCCTGCAGCTCATCGGCACGGCCGGGTCGGACGCCAAATGCGCGCTGGCCAAAGAGAATGGCGCGGCCCACGCCATCAACTACAGCACCGAAGATTTCCAGGCGCGGGTGAAAGAGATCACCGGCGGCAAGGGCGTGAAGGTGGTGTACGACTCGGTTGGCAAAGACACCTGGGACAAGTCGCTGGACTGCCTGGCGCCGTTCGGCCTGATGGCCAGCTTTGGCAATGCGTCGGGCCCGGTCGCGCCGTTTGCGCCCGGCATTCTGGGGCCCAAGGGCTCGGTCTATGTCACGCGGCAGACGCTGTTCACCCACATCGCCACCCGCGAGAGCACGCAGGCCATGGCCGACGATTTGTTTGCGGTGGTGGCCAGCGGGGCGGTCAATATCCGCATCGACCAGCGCTACCCGCTGGACCAGGTACAGCAGGCCCACCGCGACCTGGAAGCCCGCAAGACCACCGGCTGCACGATCCTGACGCTGTAGAAGGCGCAATCCCCTGCAACGCTGAAGCGGTGCAGGGGTTGGATCAAGGCAGCGCCGAACGCGCCATGTGTGCGATCAGACGTTGTGTCGATTGCCCGGCTTGTCCAAATCTGACACAGATGACGCCGTGTTGTCCGCGATGCGGGCCTCGCCCTGTGCGCAGCAAATCTCTCTTTTCCATTGGGACAACGTGTCGAACACTGGACAACGCGGGTGTGCGGCATGTTTGTTGCATCGTCTCTGCCAACAAATCCAAAAATAAAGGATTGGGGGAGACATGGAGACATCAAAATCGGTGGGGATGGCCGAGCAGCTTGCGCTCGCGGCCAACATTGCATTGCCGTGGCGAGCGACCCGCTGCCATGTCGATGCGGTGGGCAAAATGGTCCATGTGTGGATCACCCGGCACCCCGAACAGCAGGTGATCAAAAAGCGCAACTGGTTGGGCATCACCACCGTTCACACCGCGTCGCCGCCACCGCCCGAAGGGCCGGATGTGCACTGGCGGCATCTCAATTGCATGGACTTCACCTGCACGATCCACACCGTTGACCAACTCGACCCGCGTCACCACGATTTGCCGTGGTTCGGTCAGAGCGGATTGTCGTTCTCCAATGGTCTTTCGAGGCAGATTCTCACCTGCCTTGCGGAAGGCCTGGAGCTGAGTGCCATCTGTGCTTTGTTCAAAGTGCCGTTCGCCGATCTGTGGAAATTCAAATACGGGCTGGACAATGGTCTGATCCGGTTCGATCACGTTGCAACCCGAAAGTCCGTGGCATCGGACCCGGCCGCCGGACCAGCGCCATCGTCCCCGCCGCTCTCTGGGGAGTCGGGTGTGCCGGATGTGTCCGACCCGGTCTGGGAGCAACTGCTCACGGGGACCTTGGTCATCCAGATCAAGACATTGGGTTTTCAGTTGTTGCTCACGAAATTGATGCAACAGGTGAGCTTGCAGCAGACGGACGATGTCAAATTGCTCAAATTGCGGGAGTTGCACCGTTATGTCGAGCGCAATGCGCGCAGCCTGGGCATGGAGTTGCAGCAGTTGAGATCGCAGGCATTGGAAATGAGCGCAAGATGAGCGCGGTGGAGCAAATGCTGGTCAGTCCGGCCCAGGCCGCCGACATGATCAACCAGGGGTTGACCTTGGCGATCGCTGCGGACGAGTCGGTTTTGCGTTCGTTGCCCAGCGGCAACTGGATCGGCGGGAGCATCCCTTACTTCATGGGCCCGCTGGGTGGGGTGACCGCACGCGACCAGGTGTTCGTCACACCCATTCCACATTTCGAGGGTTTGGCGCCGCGCATCACGCACTACGACGTGGCGACCCTGTCGCAGGTGTGTGTGGAGGCGCCAGACAATGGCTTCAGCCTGATCATCCTGCCGGCCTTCTCCGACGTGCACCTGGACTACGCCCAGAACGCGGCGATGTACGACGACATGTTCATGAAGCCGGTGGTGGGTTGGGTGGCCGGCATCCATCTGCAAGACCTGGGCAAAGCCTCGCCCAAAGTGCGCGATGGACGCCATGCGGAATTGCTGGACAACACCGCGGTCGTGCTCCATGTGCCCCTGCCGGAGCACATCAGCGCCAACGTCAACATCGTGAACCTGTTCCAGCAAGGCGCAGGCGACGCGCTGGAGTTCGAGGCCAGCGGCTTCGAAGTCAGCCGTTGCAGGGTCAATGGCAAAGCGGGGTCACTGGCGCACTACCTGAAAAGCATTGGGCACGACACCCAATTGCCCCTGGTGGCCAACTACAACGGTGCGCAGGTCAATGTCAGCATCAAGGCGATCGATCAGGCGGAAGACCGCGTCGAGTTCTACGGCCCGGTGTTTCCGGGCATGGTGTACAAAACAGCCAAGCCGTTTGAGGGCAGCTACGAAGCTGCTTTTCTGCAGGAAACTGCCCAGCTTTCTGCGCAGGCGAGTTTTTCATGCAACTGCATCTTGAACTACCTGTACTGCGAACTGGACGGCAAACGGACCGGGCAGGTCACCGGCCCGATGACGTTCGGTGAAGTGGCCTATGTGCTGCTGAACCAGACCATGGTGCATCTGGCGCTGGAGACACACTGAGCCAGACTTCAGATCGGCAGCTCAGCGGCGGCTTTGGCGCCAGCGTCGCAGTTCGTCCAGCACCAGGCAGATGGCGCCAATGGTGATGGCGCTGTCGGCCACGTTGAACGCGGGGAAATGCCAGCGGCCAACAAAGAAATCCAGAAAATCAACCACGTAACCGTGTTGCAGGCGGTCGACCACATTGCCGATTGCGCCCCCAAGGATGTTGGCCAGCGCGAAAGAGAACAGGCGTTGCCCGGCGTGGGCGCGGAGCAGCCAGACGATGAACACGGCGGCGAACAGGCCGATGCCCGTGAAAAACCAGCGTTGCCAACCGCCCGATTCGGCCAGAAAGGAAAATGCCGCGCCGGTGTTGTGCACCCGAACGATGTTGAAGAAATCCAACACGGGCGTGCTGTCACCCAACTGGTAGTGGGCCAATATCCAGTTCTTGGTGAGCTGGTCGACCACGATGATGAGGGCGGCCAGGCCCAGCCAGGGCAGCAATTGGCGGAGCGACGCTGGCGTGCCGACGGTGCCCATCAGGCCACCTTCCGGGTTTCACCGGCGCCGTAGAGGTTGCTGGTGCAGCGGCCGCAGATGCTGGGGTGCGCGGCATCAACGCCCACGTCGTCGCGGTAATGCCAGCAGCGTTCACACTTGGTGGCAGCGCTGGGCACCACCGTGGTGGCCAATGACTCGCCTGCCACCAATTCAATGGCGGAGGTGATGAAAACAAACTTCAGGTCGTCGCCGAGGCTGGCCAGCAGCGCGTGGTCGTCGGCCCCGGCGGCGACCACCAAATTGGCTTGCAGCGACGAACCCACCTTGCCGTCGGCCCGCAGCGCCTCGATCTGTTTGTTGGCCTCGTCGCGGATGGCGCGGAGGCGTGCCCACTTGGCCAGCAGCGCCGCGTCGGGCTGCCCCAGCTTGGCATAGGTTTCCAGGAAGATCGACGGGCTGTTGCCCGCCACCTGCCAGGCTTCCTCGGCGGTGAAGCTCAAAAAGGGCGCCATCCAGCGCAGCATGGCGTGGGTGATCTGGTGCAACGCGGTTTGCGCGCTGCGGCGGGCCAGCGAGTGGGGCGCGGTGGTGTAGAGGCGGTCTTTCAGCACATCGAGGTAAAACGCGCCGAGGTCTTCCGAGCAGTACACCTGCAGCTTGGCCACCACCGGGTGGAACTCGTACACCTCGTAGTGGGCCAGGATGTCGGCCTGCAGCTGCGCAGCGCGGCTGAGTGCGTAGCGGTCGATCTCCAGCAACTGGTCGTGCGGCACCGCGTCTTTGGCAGGGTCGAAGTCGCTGATGTTGGCGAGCAGAAACTTCAGCGTGTTGCGGATGCGGCGGTAGGTGTCCACCACCCGCGCCAGGATCTTGTCGTCGATGCCCAGGTCGCCCGAGTAGTCGGTGGCGGCGCACCAGAGGCGGATGATTTCCGCGCCCAGCTTGTCGCTCACCTCCTGCGGCACCACCACGTTGCCTTCGCTCTTGCTCATCTTGCGGCCCTTGCCGTCCACGGTGAAGCCGTGCGTCAGCAGGCCCTTGTAGGGCGCGTGGTCGTACATCGCGCAGGCGGTCAGCAGCGAGCTGTGGAACCAGCCGCGGTGCTGGTCGTGGCCCTCCAGATACAGGTCGGCGGGCCAGGTGCTTTGCGCGGCGTGGCTGTGCTTGAGCACATGGTCGTGCGTGGTGCCGGAGTCGAACCACACGTCGAGGATGTCGGTGCTTTTGGTGTAGTTCGGCGCGTCGTTGCCAATCAGGCTCTCGGCCGTGGCCTTGCTCCAGGCCTCTACACCGCCGGCCTCCACCAAGGCCGCGGCCTGGTCCATGATTTCCATGGTGCGCGGGTGCAGCTCGCCGGTGGCGGTGTGCAAAAAGAACGGCAGGGGCACGCCCCAGTTGCGCTGGCGCGAGATGCACCAGTCTGGCCGGCCGGCGATCATGTCGCGCAGGCGGGTCTTGCCGTTCTCGGGGTAGAACTTGGTTTCTTCGATGGCGGCCAGCGCCAGTTGCCGCAAGGTCTTGCTGGCCTTGTCTTTGGCAAACACGCCCAGCATGCCGGACTTTTCTTCGTCCATGCGCACAAACCACTGCGCGGCAGCGCGGTAGATCACCGGTGTCTTGTGGCGCCAGCAGTGCGGGTAGCTGTGCTCGATGTTCGTGGTGGCCATCAACCGGCCCGCATCGCGCAGCGTGTTGATGATCTCGGGGCAGGCTTTCCAGATGTTGAGCCCGCCGAACAGTGGCAGCGTGTCCACATAACGGCCGTTGCCCTGCACCGGGTTCAGGATGTCGTCGTAGGCCATGCCATGGGCGACGCAGCTGTTGAAGTCGTCCACGCCATACGCAGGCGCCGAATGCACGATGCCGGTGCCGTCTTCGGCGGTGGCGTAGTCGGCCAGGTAGATCGGGCTGAGCCGGTCGAAGCCGGGGTGCACAGCGGCCAGCGGGTGGCGGAAATTGAGCAATTCGAGCTTGCGGCCAGTAACTGTGCTCACAACCTTGATCTCTAAACCATAGCGCTCGGCGCATTTTTCCACCAGCGACGCGGCCAGCACCAGATAGCCCTTAGGCGTGTCCACCAGTGCGTAGTCCAGCTCGGGGTTCAGGTTGAGCGCCTGGTTGGCGGGGATGGTCCAGGCGGTGGTGGTCCAGATCACGGCGTAGGCGGGTTTGTCCAGCGCGGCCACGCCGAAAGCGGCGGCGAGCTTCTCGGGTTCGGCCGATTCAAACGCCACGTCCAGCGTCTGGCTCTTCTTGTCGGCGTATTCGATCTCGAACTCGGCCAGCGAAGAGCCGCAGTCGAAACACCAGTACACCGGCTTCAAGCCACGGTAGACAAAGCCGCGTTCCATGATGCGTTTGAGCGCACGGATTTCGTTGGCCTCGTTGCCGTGGTCCATCGTGCGGTAGGGGTTGTCCCATTCGCCCAGCACACCCAGGCGCTTGAAGTCGGCCATCTGGCCGGCGATCTGCTCGGTGGCAAAGGCGCGGCTTTTGGCCTGCACTTCGTCGCGCGGCAGGTTGCGGCCGTACAGTTTTTCAATCGCGTTCTCGATAGGTAGGCCGTGGCAGTCCCAGCCCGGTACATAGACCGCGTCCATGCCCTTGAGCTGGCGCGCCTTGACGATCATGTCTTTCAGCACCTTGTTGACCGCGTGGCCGATGTGGATCTTGCCGTTGGCATAGGGCGGGCCGTCGTGCAGCACGAAGCGCGGCTTGCCCACACGGGCGTCGCGCAGCCGCTTGTAGATGCCTTGCTCTTCCCACTGCTTGACCCAGCCCGGCTCGCGCTTGGGCAGGTCGCCACGCATGGGGAAAGGGGTGTCGGGCAGGTTCAGGGTGGCGCGGTAATCGGTTTTCTCGGTCATGGCTCGGCGGTGCGTTGGATTCGGTGCGGGCCGGCGCAGCACAGTGCGCGGCGCGGGAGGAGGTTTGGAGCGGGGCAGCGCGCGGGCAGGGCCCGCTGCCCCTTCAAATTCGCGGAATCGGTGCGGCTGTCGATGCCGTGTGCGCCGCAAACCAGGCGCGCGCGTCGGCGCAGTCCTTGGCGATGCCGGTTTTCAGGGCATCCAGACCGTCGTAGCGCAATTCGTCGTGCAGTTTGTGCAGCAGTTCCACACGGATGATTTTACCGTAGCCCCCCTCGGCGCCCAGGCTGACCGGCCAGTCCAGGCAATGGGTCTCCAGCAGTACCCGGCCACCGTTCACGTCGGTCGGGTCGAGCGAGGGGCGAATGCCCAGGTTCGCCACCCCTGTCAGCGCCTGTTCGCGCAGGCCAAAGACCCGCACCGCAAAAATGCCACTGGCGGCCGGCTTCCAGTGCGAAAAGCGCAGGTTCAGCGTGCGAAAGCCCAGGTCGCGGCCCAGCTTGCGGCCGTGCACCACATGGCCGCTGATGCTGTAGGGCCGGCCCAACAGGCGCGCTGCGTCGTCCATACGGCCTTCGGTCAGCGCCTCGCGCACGGCGGAGCTGGAGACTCTTAAACCATGGACTTCATAACTGTTCATCCGCGCCACATCAAAGCCGGCGATTTGCCCAGCGGCGTCCAGCATGGCGTAGTCGCCGGCGCGTTTGGCGCCAAAACGAAAGTCGTCGCCCACCAGCACGTACTTGGCACCCAGGCCGCGCACCAGAACCTCGTCAATAAAAGCCTGCGGCGGCATGGCCGACAGCCTGGCGTCAAACGGCAGCACCACGCACTGGTCCACCCCGCACTGCGCCAGCTCGTGCAGCTTGTCGCGCAGCGTGGCAATGCGGGCCGGCGCCAGTTCGGGCTTGCCAGTGGCGGCGGCAAAGTAGTCACGCGGGTGCGGCTCGAAGGTCATGGCGCAGCTGGGCACGCCGCGGTGGCGGGCTTCGTTGTTCAGCAGTGCCAGCATGGCCTGGTGGCCACGGTGCACACCGTCAAAGTTGCCGATGGTCAGTGCACAGCCTGCGCCTGGCAGGTTGAAGCCACGGTAGATCTTCATTGCTTTGGTATCTTTTTGATAGCACTCAATGCCCATATGTCGGGGGCATGAAGCCAATCTGTCATGAAAACAAGGTATATTGTGACGGAGAGACGTTGCGATCCGAGTAAGTGGCTTTTTGCTGTTGAAGGAGGCGTGTTTTGAAGGTTCTGAAGCTGTCGGCCCAAGGGCTGCCCCAGTCGTGGATCACGCTGGAGCAGGCCGTCATCCACTATGCGGCGGGCGAGGTGCGCTGGGAGTCGGGTGGCGAAGTCGCGGTGTTCCGTGGCGGTCACAACGCCATCACCGGCCAGCAGTCCATCATCACCGTCAACAGCATCATCGGCACCCGCGGCGTGCCCAACATCAACCCCTTCAACCTGAAGCCGGGCCTGACCAACAGCAAACTCTTCGCCCGCGACCGCAATATCTGCGCGTATTGCGGCGACCATTTCCACGAAGAAGACCTGACCCGCGAACACATCATCCCGTTTGCGCAAAACGGCATCGACACCTGGATGAACGTGGTCACCGCCTGCCGCGCCTGCAACCACCGCAAAAGCCACCGCACGCCAGAGCAGGCCAACATGCCGCTGCTCTACGCCCCCTATGTGCCGAGCCTGTGGGAAGACTTTATTCTGCGCAACCGCCGCATCCTGGCGGACCAGATGGAGTTTCTGCTGGCGCACGTGCCGAAAAATTCCCGCCTCGTTGCCTGAGCTCTGTGGGCACGGGCCTGCGGGCCCCGCCAAAGCCGTTAGGATCACGGCCCCAACGCCCCCACACGCCCAAGGATTGACATGACAGCAGGCCGGCCGTTCTTTCTGTGCAGTGCAATGGCCCTGCTCGCCCTGCTGGCCGGCTGCGATGTGGTGAGCACCCTGGGCAAGACGCAAAGCGGCGCGGGCACCGTGGCCACCGAGGTGTGGCAACGCTGGGTGACCAGCGGCGGTGACGTGGCGGTGGCCGCCACCTGGGAGCGCAAGGTGCAACCGGGCGTGACCGCGAACGACGTGGAGCAGATCCTGCTGCAGGTGGCGTCGGAGCGGAACATGAAAGACGTGGGCCAGCTGCCGCTCTCCAAAGAGCTGGAGGCGCGCACCGGCCAGCCGCAAAAACTGCTCAAGGTCTACTCGTTCTGCAACCCCACCACCGCGCGCGCCATGGTGGACTTCAGCCCGCACATGGCGGCCTTTCTGCCCTGCCGCATCACGCTGGTGGAACAGGCCGACGGCCTGTGGCTTTACACCCTGAACATGGACCTGATGCTCAAGCTGGGGCGCGCCTTGCCGCCGGGCCTGAAAGACGAAGCCACGGCCGTTCGGGACACGCTGTTCATGATGATGGAGCGTGCCTCTAAAGGTGACATTTGAAGGCGACATGTGAATTCGACACCCACAAGGAGATGGCCCATGCCCACCCGCCGTGACACGCTGAAACAGGGCCTGCTGGTCGCCGGGTTGCTGGCCGGCACGGGGCTGTTCCCTGGCCAGGCCCTGGCGGCCTACAACAACCGCGCCTTCGAGGCCAAAGGCTGGGACGCCGCGCTGAAGGCCCTGGGCAGCAACCTGCCGACCGAAAGCAAGGACATCACCCTGCAAGGCCCCGACATCGCCGAGAACGGCGCGCAGGTGGCCTTGTCGGTCGCCACCACCTTGTCCGGCGTGAAGCGCCTGCTGGTGCTGGTGGACAAGAACCCAGCCGCGCTGGTGGCGTTGGTCGAGGTGGGACCGGACATCGAGCCGAGCTTCATGCTCCGCGCCAAGATGAACGAGTCGTCGGCCGTGTACGCGGTGGCGCTGATGAACGACGGCCGGGCGTTGTTTGCCCGCAAAGACATCCAGGTCACCCAAGGTGGCTGCGGCAACTGAACAGAGCAGAGGCAACCATGGCAGACCCGATCCGCATCCGCGCCCAGCTCATGGGCAACAACGCCACCGTGCGCGCCCTGATGGGCCACGAGATGGAGTCCGGCCAGCGCAAGGACGCCGCTGGCAAAACCGTGCCGGCCTGGTACATCCAGGAGGTCAGTGCCACCCACAACGGCAAGACGGTGCTGACCGCGCAATGGGGGCCAGCGGTCTCCAAAAACCCCTTCATGCAGTTCATTGTGAAGAACGCCAAGGCGGGCGACAAGGTCACCATCAGCTGGAAAGACAACCGGGGCGACACCCGCACCGACGAGGCGACCGTGGCCTGACGCCGCCATAAGCTTATGCATTTTTGAGGGGTTGTTTCCGGGGCGGGTAAGGCGCTACATTCCAGAGCTTGACCCACTGAGCGGAGACCTCCATGACAACCACCTGGCTGAAAGCCAGCCTGACCGCAGCCGCCTTGCTGGCTGCCCAGGCAACCTGCGCGCAGACGGCTGCGCCGCTGGAAATACGCGCGCTGGCCGCGACCTGTGCCAACTGCCATGGCACCAATGGCCAGGCCGTCAGCGGCTCGGCGGTGGTGTCCATCGCGGGCCTGAAACAGGACTACCTCTCGCAGCAGATGAAGGCCTTCAAGACCGGCCAACGTCCGGCCACGGTGATGCACCAGCTGGCCAAGGGCTACACCGACGAGCAGATCGACCAGCTCGCCGCCTACTTTGCCAGCCAACGCTAACGCCAGGAACCAGGTGACCCTATGAAAAGACGCAGTTTTGTATCCGCCGCCGTGGCGGCAGGTGCCCTGGGCGGGCTGGTTGGGTGCGTCAGCACCGGTGGCACACCGGCCAAGGCCCGGGTGCTGGTGGTCGGCGGCGGCTTCGGTGGCGCCACCGCCGCCAAGTACGTCCGGTTGCTGTCCGATTACCGGCTCGACGTGGTGCTGGTCGAACCCAACAGCAGCTTCGTGTCGTGCCCGCTGTCCAACCTCGTGCTGGGTGGCAGCAAAACACTGGGCGACATCACCAGCCCCTACAGCGGCCTGGAGCAGCGCCATGGCGTCAAGCGCGTCAATGGCTTTGTGGCCAGCATCGACGCCCAGGCCAAGACCGCCACGCTGGCCAGCGGCGAGACCATTGCCTACGACAAACTCATCCTGTCCCCCGGCATCGACCTGATGTGGGACCAGGTCGAAGGCCTGCAAAAAGCCCATGCCGACGGCCAGGTGCTGCAGGCCTGGAAGGCCGGCCCTGAAACGCTGGCGCTGCGCAAGCAGCTCGAAGCCATGCCCGACGGTGGCGTCTACGCCCTCACCATCCCCGAAGCGCCGTACCGCTGCCCGCCCGGCCCCTACGAGCGGGCCTGCCAGGTGGCCAGCTACTTCAAGCAGGCCAAGCCCAAGTCCAAGGTGCTGGTGCTCGACGCCAACCAGGACGTCACCTCCAAGGGCGCGCTGTTCAAGAAGGTCTGGGCCGAACAGTACAAAGGCATTGTTGAGTACCGCGGCCAGCACAAGACCACCGGCGTGGACGCTGCCGCCGGCGTGATCCGCTTTGAGGTGCAGCCCGACGTCAAGGCCGATGTGGTCAACATCCTGCCGCCCATGCGGGCCGGGGCGATTGCCGTCAAGACCGGCCTGGCCAATGCCAACGGCCGCTGGTGCGGTGTCAACTACCAGACCTTCGAGTCCACTGCGGCCAAGGACATCCACGTGGTGGGTGATTCGATCCAGCTCGCGCCACTGATGCCCAAGTCCGGCCACATGGCCAACTCCCAGGCCAAGGTGGCCGCTGCCGCCGTGGTGGCCGAGTTGTTGGGGCTGGAGCTGATTGCCAGGCCCATGCTCAACAACACCTGCTACAGCTTCATCGACGACAAGCAGGTGATCCACGTCGCCTCGGTGCACGAGTACGTGGCGGCGGAAAAAACCTTCAAGACCGTGGCCGGCTCTGGTGGTGTGTCGCCCGGCCCGACCGAGCTGGAAGGTGTTTACGCCCTGAACTGGGCGCAGAACATCTGGGCCGATACCTTGGCCTGAGGCGCGCTGGAAGGCCCTCCCGGGGCCTTCCAGGCCATCATTGGGCTGTTGTGACCGGATTTAAAGCAAAAATGGCCACCAGCCCTATTGCAGGCTTGTTGTTAAGCTATGAATTAAGTAGCAAACCTTCAGGCCAGAGACCCCCGCACAGCCCCGCCGGGGAACGACAGCCGCAAAATTTTCAGCACCGTGGTGCCAAACTGCCGTGACAACGAGCCCACGTTGTAGGGCAGGTTGTAGCGGTCGGCCAGGGCGCGCACGCGGGGGGCGAGTTCGGGGTAACGGTTGCTGGGCAGGTCGGGGAAGAGGTGGTGCTCGATCTGGTGCGACAGGTTGCCCGACAGTATGTCGAACAGCTTGCCGCCCTTGATGTTGCACGAGCCCAGCATCTGGCGCACATACCAGTGGGCGCGGGTTTCGTTTTCCACCTGCTGCTTGGTGAACACGTACACGTCGGCCGGGAAGTGGCCGCAAAAGATGATCATGTAGGTCCACAGGTTGCGCATCAGGTTGGCCACGGCGTTGGCGCCAAACACCCACAGGAAGACCGACAGCAGCGGTGGCCCATTGCCGGCAAAAACGAAGGGCAGCGCCAGCACCACCGCCAGCAGCGGCCAGAGCAGGTAGTCCTTCATGATCTGGCCCAGCATCTTCTTGCCGGTGCGCTGTAACTGCGGGCGAACCTGGTCCATCTTCATGCGGCCGCTGAACAACCGGCCCAGCTCCAGCTCCTGAATGGCAATGCCCCACTCAAACAGCAGCGCCAGCAGCAGCGCGTAGAGGGGCTGGCCGAGGTAGAAGGGTTTCCAGCGCTGGGCGGCCGACATGCGCAGCAGGCCGTAGCCCACGTCGGGGTCCTTGCCCAGCACATTGGTCCAGGTGTGGTGCTTGACGTTGTGCGAACTCATCCACTGGTCGGACGGGCAGACGTTGTCCCACTCCCAGGTGTTGGATTGGATGGTGGCGTCCTTCATCCAGTCCCACTGGGCGTGCAGCACGTTGTGGGCAATCTCCATGTTTTCCAGAATTTTGGCCAGACCCAGGCTGAGCGTGCCCACCGCCAGCAGCGTCCAGAACCAGCCGACACCGGCCAGCGCATGCTCCCAGCCCGGCAGGCACAGCATGCTGGCCAGGATGGCGATGCGCCCGCCCAGGGCCATGCTGCGCTGGGTCTTGATGACCTTGAGGATGTAGGCGCGGTCGCGCGCGCCGCGCGAGTCCAGCACCTCGTCGCGCATGGCGTCGAGTTCGCGGCCGAACTCGAGAATCTGGGCGTCGGTCAGGTTGACTGGGAGGCGGGTGGCGGTTGGGGTCATCACAGGTCCAGTTCGCAATCGCCGGCGGTGGCGCAGATGCAGGTTTGCACAATGCTGCCAGCCTCGTTGAGCAGCTTGCCGGTGCGCAGGTCGCGCACGCAGCCCGAAAGCAGGGTGGTGTTGCAGGTGTGGCAGATGCCCATGCGGCAACCGTGCGGCGGGTTCATGCCGGCGATCTCGGCCACCCGCAGCAGCGGGGTCTGGTGGTCGGCCTGGGCGTCGAGCTGGCTCTTGGCAAAACGCACCCGCCCACCAATGGCATCAACCGGAATGTCGGCATAGGCGGCGCGAAAACGCTCCACATGCAGGTGGCGGCTCAGGCCGGCCTGCTCCCAGTGTTTTTCCAGCGCCGCCAGCAGCGGCTGCGGGCCGCAGGCATAGACCTCGCGCTCGCGCCAGTCGGGGCACAGGCGGTTGAGCTGTTCCTCGTTGAAGTAGCCCTTGGTCTGCTTCAGTTCACCGTATTCATGGGTGTAGACCGGGTGCAGTTGGTAACGCGGGTGGTCGCGCCCCATCTGCTGCAGCTCCTTGCCAAAGATCACGTCGAATTCGTGCGGCGAATAGTGGATGTGTACCGTGTCCACCAGCCGCTCCTGCGCGATCAGGCTGCGCAACATGCTCATGGCCGGCGTGATGCCGCTGCCGGCGGTGATGAACAGCGGCAGCACCGGCTGGGCGTCGGGCAAATAAAAATCGCCTTGTGGCAGGCCAATCGGCAGGTAGTCGCCGACCTTGATCTTGCGCACGATGTGGTGCGAGACCGTGCCACCCAGAATCGCTTTGGTGGTGATGGTGAAACAGCCGTCTTCGCGCTCGGGCGGCGAGGAGATGGTGTAGGTGCGGGTGTAGTGTTTGCCGCCGATGGGGATGCCCAGCCGCAGGTGTTGGCCGGCCCGAAAGCCACGCCAGTTCAGGCCGGGTTTGAGCGTCAGAGTGCGGGCGTCTTTGGTCTCGTCCCAGACCTTCTCCACCCGCGCCTGCATCGCGTGGGTGGCCCACAGCGGGTTGACCAGTTCGACATAGTGTGAGGTGCGCAGGGGGTAGGCAAACCGGTCGGCCAGATGCCCGAAGGCCGTCAACAATTGGCGCACAGGACCGCTGGGGGTGGCAGAGGGCAATTTCATGGTCTCCTCGTGTCCTTGGGGCAGGTGTGCACGGCCGGTAGCGGTCAACATGGGAAACCCCGTGGCTTGGCGGTGTCCTTTCAGCGTGTGTGCCAGCTTACTCTGCGGTGTGCAAGCAAGTCAAACGGGGATGCCATCATGAATCCACCTCAAACGCCGAGATGCTGCGCCAACAGCTCCGGTTTGGCCAGCAACTCAGCCG
>JAZKIY010000009.1:0-197167 GCA_040384665.1 Pseudomonadota bacterium | reverse complement strand
CGCGAGACCGACACGATGGACACCTTCGTGGACAGCTCCTGGTACTTCATGCGCTACTGCGACCCGAAGAACGCGCAAGCCATGGTGGCCAATGGCGCCAGCTACTGGATGCAGGACGCGACAAAAGCCACTGGCGGCAGCGGCATGGACCAGTACATCGGTGGCATCGAACACGCCATCCTGCACCTGCTCTACGCCCGCTTCTGGACCAAGGTGATGCGCGATCTCGGCCTGGTCACCATCGACGAGCCCTTCACCAAGCTGCTGACGCAGGGCATGGTGTTGAACCACATCTACTCCCGCAAGACCTCCAAGGGCGGCGTCGAGTATTTCTGGCCCCACGAGGTGCAAGACGAGCTCGACGCCACAGGTAAGGTCATTGGTGCCAAGCTGAAAGAAGCCAAAGGGGATTTGCCCGCCGGCACCGCCATCACCTACGAAGGCGTGGGCACGATGAGCAAGAGCAAGAACAACGGCGTCGACCCACAGGACCTGATCGAGAAGTACGGTGCCGACACCGCCCGCCTCTACACCATGTTCACCGCGCCGCCCGAAGCCACTCTGGAGTGGAACGACGCGGCCGTGGAAGGCAGCTACCGCTTTCTCCGGCGGGTGTGGAACTTTGCCATCAAGTACGAAGCCGCACTGAAAGCCGGTCTGGCGGTGGACCGCAACGAGCCGGTGGCCTTCTCGCCCGCCGCCAAAGACCTGCGGCGCGAGGTGCACACCGTGCTGCGCCAGGCCAACTACGACTACGAGCGCATGCAGTACAACACGGTGGTCTCCGCCGTGATGAAGATGCTCAACACGCTGGAAGACGCCAAGCTGCCCGACAGCACCGAGAACCACGCGGCACTGGCCGAGTGCTTCAGCGTCCTGCTGCGCGTCTTGTACCCAGCCTGCCCGCACATCAGCTTCGCACTCTGGACCGACCTGGGCTACGCCGCCTGCTGCGGCGACCTGCTCGACGTGGCCTGGCCGGAGGTCGACCCGGAAGCGCTGGTGCAGGACGAAATCGAACTGGTGCTGCAGATCAACGGCAAGCTGCGCGGCGCGATCCGCGTGCCGGCCGATGCATCCCGCGAGGTGATCGAGGCCGCGGCGCTGTCCTGCGACGTGTTTGTGAAACAGGCCAACGGTGCCGCACCCAAGAAGGTCATTGTGGTGCCGGGCCGCTTGGTCAACCTGGTGGTCTGACCATGCTGCTGCGCCGCACCCTGCTGTTGTCTGCACCCGCTCTGGCCATCGGCGCCATGGGCACCTCCTTGTCGGGCTGCGGTTTCGCGCTGCGGCAGGCCCCCAACTTCGACTTCAAGACGCTCTACACCAACTTCTCGGCCGGCTCCAGCCTGGGCAACCAGTTCAAGCGCAGCATGGCCAGCGGCAGCGACGTGCGCGTCATCACCAACCCGGCCCAGATCAACGAGGCCGAGGTGCTGCTCGACGTGCTCACCGACCAGCGGCAAAAGGTGGTGGTCGGCGTCAGTGCGTCTGGCCAGGTGCGTGAATTCCAGTTGCGGCTGCTGTTCAAGTTCCGGCTGCGCCGGCAAGACGGCGCGGTGTTGACACCCGACACCGAGCTCTCCCAGCGCCGAGACCTCAGCTACAACGAGTCACAGGCCCTGGCCAAGGAAGCCGAAGAAGCCCTGCTCTACCGCGACATGGAGTCCGACGTGGTGCAGCAGCTGCTGCGCCGGCTGGCCACCATCCGCACCGCCAACCCGGTCTGACGCCGCCTGGCCATGCAGCTCGCCGCCAACCAGCTGGCCGCCCACCTGCAGCCCAGCGCCCAGCGTGGCCTGCGTGCGCTCTACACCCTGCACGGCGACGAGCCGCTGCTGGTGCAGGAAGCCGCCGACGCCATCCGCGCCGCCGCCCGCGCCCAGGGATTTTCCGAACGCAGTGTGCACACCGTGAGCGCCCACTTCGATTGGGGCGCCGTGCTGGCGGCCTGCGGCTCGCTCAGCCTGTTTGCCGACAAACAGATCGTGGAGGTCCGCATCCCCACCGGCAAGCCCGGCAAAGACGGCAGCCAGGCCCTCCAGCAGCTCTCCGAACAAACCGCTGGCATGGACAGCACCTTGCTGCTGGTCTTGTTGCCCCGGCTCGACAAAGCCACCCGCACCAGCGCCTGGTTCACCGCGCTGGAAGGCGCAGGCGCCACGGTACAGATTGACCCGGTCGAGCGCCGCGCCCTGCCGTCGTGGCTGGCGCAGCGGCTGCAGCTGCAGGGCCAGCGCGTCGAAAGCGGCACCGCCGGCCAGGCCACGCTGCAGTTTTTTGCCGACCGGGTGGAAGGCAACCTGCTTGCCGCCCACCAGGAAATCCAGAAGCTCGCGTTGCTTTACCCGCCGGGTGAACTGGCCTTTGCGCAGATCGAGCAGGCGGTGCTGAACGTGGCCCGCTACGACGTCTTCAAGCTCAGCGAGGCGGTGCTGGCCGGCCAGCTGCTGCGCGCCCAGCGCATGCTCGACGGGCTGCAGGCCGAAGGCGTGGCCGAGGTGCTGGTGCACTGGGCGCTGGCCGAAGACATCCGCAGTTTGGCCCGTGTGCGCAGCGCGCTGGACGCCGGCCGCCCACTGCCGATGGCACTGCGCGAGCAACGCGTCTGGGGCCTGAAAGAAAAGCTTTACGAACGTGCGCTGCCGCGCCTGGGCGCCCTCACCCTGGCCAACCTGCTGACCGCAGCGCACCAGGTGGATGGGATCGTGAAAGGCCTGCCGCAAGCGGGCTGGCCTGCAAACGGGTGGCAAGCCCTGCAGCAATTGGCACGGCAGCTCGGTGAGGCGTGCAACGCGCGTGAGGCACGCCCACACTAGGCCTGTGGCCGCGCCGCCAAGCCGCTTTCCCCACCTTTTTCACCAAACTTCAAGCCTTTTGGCACTCAAGCCCTAGTGAAACCTAGGGATTTAGCTACCAAAAAGAGAGCGATATCAGTGCGAACGGATCATCGTGCCGTAGGCTTGGTCCGTCAAGATTTCCAGCAGCATGGCGTGGGGCACCCGACCGTCCACCACGTGCACCGCGTTCACGCCGCTCTTGGCCGCGTCAATCGCACCGGCCAGCTTGGGCAGCATGCCGCCGCTGATGGTGCCGTCGGCGATCAGGTCGTCGATCTGGCGGGGCGTCAGCTCGGTGAGCAGCGCGCCTGACCTGTCGAGCACACCCTTGATGTTGGTGAGCATCACCAGCTTCTCGGCTTTCAACACCGTGGCCAGCTTGGCGGCCACCACGTCGGCGTTGATGTTGTAGCTCTCGTTGTTCTCGCCAAACCCGATCGGGCTGATGACCGGAATGAAAGCGTCGTCCTGCAGCGCCTTCACCACGCTCGGGTCAATGCTGACGATGTCGCCCACCTGGCCCACGTCGTATTCCTTGGTCGGGTCGAGGTTGTCCACCACCTTGAGTTTTTTCGCACGGATCAAACCACCATCGCGCCCGGTCAGGCCCACCGCCTTGCCACCGGCCTGGTTGATCAGGCCGACGATGTCCTGCTGCACCTGGCCGGCCAGCACCCACTCCACCACTTCCATGGTTTCTTCATCGGTCACGCGCATGCCCTGCACGAACTCGCCCTTCTTGCCCAGGCGGTTCAGCGCCGTCTCGATCTGCGGGCCGCCGCCGTGCACCACCACCGGGTTCATGCCCACCAGCTTCAACAGCACCACGTCTTCGGCAAAGTCGGCCTGCAGCGCCGGGTCGGTCATGGCATTGCCACCGTACTTGATGACCAGCGTCTTGCCGTGGAACTTGCGGATGTAAGGCAGCGCCTGGGCCAGGATCTCGGCCTTGTCACGCGGTGCCACCGCCACCGGGGCTTTGGCCGCGACCGACAGCGGCGCAGGTGCAAGCACCGGTGCCGCCTTTGCCTCGGGGGCCGGCGTCGGCGCAGGCACCGGGGCCGCCATGGTCACCGGCTTGGGCGCCGCAGTGGCAACAGGTGCAGAGGCCACCGGCGCAGGGGCCACGGGTGGGCGGGAAAAACCTTCAAATGCGGGCTCGATGCGGTCGGTCATGGTGGCGTCGGATAAGGAAAGGTGAAGGGGCAGGAACAGTGAAGAGGAATTGTGCCCGACTCGCGTGTGCGACTCAGCTGCGCAGCCAGGCCGGCACCTTGAACCGGATGATGGCCACATAGGCCGCCACATAACTCACCACAAACAGCGCGCAAAACGCCATCAACACCGCTGTGTTGCGCCAGAACAGCACCGCCGGCACCACCGTCAGCAACGTGAAGCCCCACAGGTAGGGCGAGGTGCGGTTGTTGCGCATCAGCATGCGGCGGGCTTCGTCGTCGTCGAACACGCCACGCACCAGGCGCCGGTAAATCAGCTGGTGGAAATGCAATGCATCGGCCACGCCGGGTGACACGCCGCGGGCCAGCTTGCGGTAGATGGAAAACATGGTTTCCCACACCGGGTAGATCAACAGCAGCATCGGGAACCAGGGCGACACCAACGGGTTGCGCTGCACCAGCATCACGCTCGCCACCGCAATCACCAGCCCCCACAGGTAAGCACCACCATCGCCGGCAAAGATCAGGCCACGCGGGTAGTTCCAGACCAGAAAGCCCAGCGTCGCCCCGGCCAGGCACACCACCATGGCCGCCAGCTCGCGGTCACCGACCTGGATGCCCACGTGCACCAGGGCCAGGCACACCAGCAGCGCCACCGTGCCGGCCAGACCGTTGTAGCCGTCGATGATGTTGAAAGCGTGCGGCAGACCACAGACCGCCACAAACGCCAGCGCCACACCCACCCATGGCCAAACTGTCAGGCCAGCGTCCAGCCAAGCCATGTCGAGCCGTGCCACGGTCAGGTTCAGCAGGCTGCAGGCCAGCGCGGCCGACACGGCCGTGAGGCACAGCCGGTATCGGACAGACAAACGTTGCGTCAGGTCTTCGGCCACCCCCCCCAGCCAGGCGGGCAACAGCATCAACAGCCAGGGCCATGCCTGAGACCAACTCGACGCCGTGTTCAAGGTGTCGGCACCACACACTGCCACGGTCCATGCCACCAGCAGCCCCAGCATCAGCCCCACACCCCCAATGCGCCCCACCTGCCCAGCATGGAAACGCTGCGGCTTTGCCAGACTGTAGCCATGGCCATGGTGCGCGGCCCAGCGAATGCACAGCACCGAGCCCATCAGCGCCGCAGCGAACCCAAACAGCATCAACACCACCATGCACACACCTTTTCCAAGTGCATGGATTATCAACTCCCTGCGACGCCGTCCATCAAACGCTGAACCCACGCCAGCTGGGCTGGCAAACACACAGTTTTCAGGTCGTAGCGGGCTTGTGCAAAAGCGCGGGCCTGCCGACCCAGCTGCGCACGTTCCGCTGGCGAGGCGAGCAAGCGGCTGACCTCTGCCGCCAGTGCTGCCACATCAAAAAAGTCCACCAATCGCCCGGTTTCGCCATGCCGAATGGCTTCGTGCAGCGGCTGCGTGTTGCTGGCCACAATGGCACAGCCCACACTCATCGCCTCCAGCAGGCTCCAGCTCAGCACAAACGGGTAGGTCAGGTAAACGTGCACCGTGGACAGCTGCAGCAACGCCACAAAGTCAGGGTATGACAACTTGCCAACAAAGTGAATGCGCGCCCGGGCCTCGTCGCTCAGTTGCGCCTTCACCTCATCGTAAAAAATGTTTTTCCAGGTCTGTCCCTGGGGCGGTCTGGCGCCATAACTGACGTCGTCGTCCCCCACCAGGAGAACATGGGCTTGCGGGCGCTGGCGCAAGATCTCGGGCAAGGCCCGCATGAAGACGTGGTACCCCCGGTAAGGCTCCAGGTTCCGGTTCACGAAAGTCACCACCTCACTTTGGCGGTTCAAGGTCAAGGCGTCACTCAGCCGGAGCGCAACATTGCCTCTGGGCACCAGCAGCTGCGTGTCTATGCCGTCGTGCGCCACCGTGATGCGCGAACGAAATGGCTCTGGAAAAGTACTGGCTTGCCACTGTGTTGGCGAGAGCCCGGCATCGGCCACTTCAAAGTGAAGCAGGTTGCTGAGGTTCTTCAGGCGCAACCGGCACGCATCGCCCTCATTTTGCGGTGGAAACTCCGGGTCGAACCCGACATCGGCGCCAACGGACTGGTAGAAAAACTCGCCATAAATCCCCAGACGAATGTCAGGCCAGACATCCTTCAAGAACAGGCTTTCGCCCCAGCCCGGGTGGGCCACAACCACATCGGGCGTGTAGCCTTGGCCTTTCGCACGGCACGCCCATTTGTGCACCGCTTCGGCGCGGATGGTCTTGGTCTCAAAATCCACCACCCAGGGGTGAATCTGGGGTGTGCTGCCGCGCGTGGTCTGGTAACTCATCACGGTTACGCCATCCACCACCACCGCCGGGCCTGGGTTCAAGCGCAGTGCACGCACCTCATGCCCGAGCCGGGCCAAAGCCGGTGCAAGGTGCTTGAACTGGCCTGGAAAATTCTGGTGGATAAAAAGTACGCGCATCGTTCAAGCAGTACCAATAAAAACGCCGAGGCGCCGCAAGGCGTCCCGGCGTCAGACCTGCCGAGCTTCAGCTCAGGCGAAGTTGCCAATCACGAAGCTGTCGATGTCCACCGACTGCAAGGTGCCCACCAAGGTGGTGGTGATGGTGCGGTTGGCATCCGCCGTGGCGTAGTACACGTACTGCGCACTGGCCGCGCTCGACTGCGCCGCGATGATGATCGCCCGAGAGTTGGCAGCCATGTCGACGTTGGCGTATTCACCGCCCGTGGCCAAGGCCTGGTTCAGGCCAGCGGCATTGGTCAGGTTTTGCCCACCGGCAATGTCCACCAGGCGCGCCACCTGGTTCTGGATGTTCAGGCCAATGCTGAGGCCGCCTTGAATGGTCAGGGCCGGGTTGATCAGTTGCACAGCGGTCAGGCCAGCAGGCGAGCCACCCAGGAAGGCGCGGAGGTCCAGCATGTCAGCGGGGTTGAGCTGGGTTCCGGCACCGGCCACGAAGTCGAGAATGAAGTCACTCCCGTTGTCCGCGCCCACGGCTTCAAACACGAAACGGTCGGCACCCGCACCGCCAGAAATGGTGTCATTGCCCACGCCGCCAGAGAGGGTGTCATTGCCTGTGCCGGCTTCAATCACGTCATTGCCGCCGCCGCCAGAGAGGGTGTCGTTGCCCGCACCGCCCAGCAACAGGTCGGCCCCGGTATTGCCAACGATCAGGTCGTCGCCATTGCCGCCATGCACATACAGGGGCGAAGCGAGGTAGGTGGCACCGGAGAAGTCCATGTAGCCAGCGCCCGAATCGTTGCCAGAAGTGCCCAGACTGGCCAGCTTGAACGAGCCGCGCAACGTGGCATTGTCATACACCGTGATGCCCAGACCGCTCACGTTGGCCACAAAGGTCACACCCTCGTCGTCAAAATCGCCCACATTGCCGCCGACCGGCAATTCGCCACCGTCCTCGGCCTGCACCTGCACAGCACCGATGAACAGCCCGCCCTCCAAAGCCACCAGGCCATTGCCGTTGCCCACTTCCGCCGAGTCAAACGTGAGGCGGATGCGGTTGGTGTTTTGTGCGCTGAGCAACACCACGTCACCGGCGCCGAGGCCCAGGTCGACCGTGTCGGAGCCGTCGGTGCTGAGGTTGTAAATCACCACATCGGCACCGGTACCACCCAAAATCAGGTCGTTGCCGAAACCACCCACCAGCGTGTCGCTGCCAGCGCCGCCAACGAGGTCGTCGTTGCCAGCACCACCCACCAGGGAGTCGCTGCCGTCGCCACCGTCCAGGCTGTCGTTGCCGTCGTTGCCGGTCAGCGTGTCATTGCCGATGCTGCCCGTGACCGTGATGGCGGCGGCCGAAGCGGCGGTCACGTTATAGCCATTGGGGCCTTGCGAAGCCGACAGGTTGACGGCAATGCCGTCCGTCGACAGATTGACCGTGCCCGCGTTGCGCGTGGCAGAGGTGGCGGTGTAAGCCGAGGTCACGGTCGCGTTGGCTGCGGCGCCAAGAGCCACCACCAGCACATCGCTGCCGCCCAGGTCGGTGATGGTGTCTGCGCCCAAAGCCACGTTGAACGTGTCGTTGCCCAGACCGCCCGTCAGGGTGTCGTTGCCCAGGCCACCGTCGAGCACGTCGGCACCGGCACCGCCCAAGATGACGTCGTTGCCGCCGCCGCCGTTCAGGGTGTCGTTGCCGGTGCCGCCATTCAGCGTGTCGGCGAAACCGCTGCCAGTGAGTGTGGTGGCCGCGCCGGTGTTGGTGACGGTGTAACCGTTCGGCCCGAGCGACGCAGTGAGGTTGACCGCAAAACCGGCACTGGTGAGGTTGGCTGTACCGGCAATGATACTGGCCGAGGTGGCGGTGAAGTCGGCCACCACGGTGGCGGTGGCGGTGGTGCCGACCTGCACAGTCAGGTTGTCCTGGCCGTTGCCGAGGTCGGAAATGGTGTCGCTGCCCGCGCTCACAATGAACAAGTCATTGCCCAGGCCACCGGTGAGCACGTCGTCACCGAACGAGCCGTTCAATGTGTCGTTGCCCTGCCCGGCCAGCAGCGTGTCGGGGCCATTGCCACCCACCAGGTTGTCGTTGCCTGCGGTGCCGACCACCACCACGCCAGGTGCGTCTTCGGCGGCGTCAACCAAGGCATTGATGGTGGAGTCGATGTTGACCTGGAACGCGGCGGGGTTGGTGTTGCGGTCCACCTGCGACAGCAGTTGGCGTGCCGTGGCGGCAGCCGCGTCACCGGCATAGGCCTGCGCTTCTTCCGGCAGGTCCAGCGAATTGGTGAAGCGGTTGGACACGTCCTGCTTGCGCGCCACGGTGACGGCGTCGCCAAAGGTGTCATTCTCTGCGGCGGCCATGATGGCCAGGGCCACCTTGGACAGGCTCAGGCGGCCTGAGTCAATCTCGGTCGACCAGTAGGTGAGGCCCGGCACGTCTGGCTGGCGGTTCAGAATGTTCAGGTAAATGGCCGTGACACGCTGCGTGGTGGTGGTGCCGCCATACAGCGCCTGTGATTCGGCACTCAGGCCAAAACCGTCTACCAGGGTGCGCACCGTGGCGTTGCTGCCGTAGGCGTTCAGCAGGGCCTGCGTGGAAACGGGTGCGCCCGACGCATCCAGGGCGGCTGCAGCGCTGGCCAGACCGGTTGGGTCCGCAGGGCGACCGAAGTAAGCAATGTAGAAACGTTGCAGCACATTGGTGTAGTCGGTAGTTGCCATGGAATCCTCTGTCTATTGAATGAATTTCTAACCGTGCGCCGCCGCTGCCGGTTGAACTTTAGTACGCGATGATTTTGCCATGAAGCATTCGGCAAAGCCATATCGAACGCTGGGTATTACCCCTGCCAGTACACGGTGCCATGCGCCAATTAAGTCACACAAGCGGGCGTTACTTCCATCTTGCCAACCCCCGCTGCGGCGCCACCCATTGCAAAAAAATGCCACGCACAAATGCTACCAATTGAATAGCATGAATGCAAGGTTTCACTAGGGCTGAGGCCCAATTTGGTTTAAAAAACAGCCCAAAATACATTGGCGCAACGCCAAAACGCTCAACTGAACTTCAAAGTGTCGCTTTGTGGCAGCTGAAATGCGGTTGCGGCCGGCAAGCCGTTGACCGACGCCGCCTTGGGCGAGGTGGGTTGGGCCAAGCGCTGCACCAGCGCCACCAGATTTTCCAATTGCGCCATGGAGAACAGCTGGGCATACGCCACCGCCAGCGCCCCCTGGTCGCGCAGCGAGGCCAGCGCGTCGGGCGCCAGCGCGTCCAGTGCTTTCTTGCTCACACGCCACAATCCGTCCACATGTTTGGTGGACTTGGAACCGGCCACAGCACCAAGTGAATTGTCTGTCAACGCTAACTTCAGCGGCCATGCCTCCAGCACACCAGCACTGTGCAGTGCGCCAACTGCACGTTGAGTGAGATCGTGCTGCGCGTCAAGGTCACCGAGAAACTCCAACACCTGTTTCAGCGCGGCGCTCGGCTGGCCGGCATCGTCAAAAAACGCTTCGGCTTCGCCCTGGGGCGCCAATAAACCACTGGCTTCATCAACAAACAAGGCGCGGCTCTTTTGTTCGCCGGGCAAGGTACCAAGCTTGAATGGATAACCGCGCAACACCGCTGGCACGTACGGCACCACCCATCTGTTTTGGGCACTGAGGTAGGCGTTGCGGTTGGGCAGCAAGCCAGTGAGCACCATCAACCCCAGCGTTGCGTCTGGCTCGGTTGCAAAAACCAGCACATAGTGCGGCATCAATTTTGGTAGTTCAGGTACCAATGCAGGCAATAACGTGGCCCCGTCCGCAAATTTGTAATTGCTATATCGGCTCCAAGTGCGTAGCCCAACGCTTTGGGTAGATACAGGTATGTATTTGGTCATTTTTTCTGAACCTTCATCATGAAAAAACCCGCCACCTTTTCAGGTGGCGGGTTCTAGATTAACGCTTTAAATCAGCGTTCTAACGAATCATATCAAACGAAGTTGCTAGCAATAAAGTTGTTAACACCAACGTTATTGACGACACCAACCAATTCAATGGTGAAGTCACCGTTGCCGATATCGCCGTTGTTACCAGCAAAGCTAACCGCGTAAATTCCAGCATCACCTGCGAGGTTATACAAGACCACTGCAGCTTCGATTGAGCCTACGTTGGCAGTGTCATCGATTGCATCAGCAATGAACGTACGAACAGCATTTACGTCGGTCAAACTTGAAACGGTGCCAATCTGGAGTTCAAGAATTTGGTTGTCATTACTGTCACCACCTGTCAGATCAAAACCGAGGGTTGTGATCGTAATGTAGTCACCACCACTATTACCAAAGTCCAAGTTGAAATCGTCGTTACCTGCTGCTACACCGGCTGTGAAGCCAGTCACAGTAATGAAGCCAGTGAAGACTCCGGCCAAAACGTTATCAATGATTCCGTTATTGTCAAGGTCAATGACATCAGCACCACCGCTGCTAATGTTGATGGTGCCAGTGAAGTCGCCATCGTCAGCGAAGATAGTGTCGTTGCCATTTGCCAGTACGTACGTTTCAATGTTTGCATCGGTGTCGATGTCATTGCCGCTAGACGTCAGTGTGATTTGATCGGTTGCGCCAGCACCGGTGACACCAGCTGCCGTGCCGTCAACTGCATCGTATTGAGCGTAAGACAGCGTGACACTATTGACAACGTTCAGCACCTCAAACTCATTCACGGCAGCAAGCGACACGTTCGCACCATTACGCAGCGACAGCGTATCGTTCCCGCCCGCACCACCGTTCAAAACCTGAGCGTTGGTGCTGGTCAAGCCATCAAGAATCACAAACTGGTCGTTCGCCACGTCGCCCGTAACGTCTTGACTTGCTGAACCAACCGTGAACGACGCGAATCCGGCATTCAAGATGTACGAGTTGATCAAGCTGGCACCCGTGGCAGTACCACCCGTGGTCAGGTTGATGTTGTCGTTGTTGCCAGTGGCTGTGATGGTGGTGAAACCATTGTGCTGGGCCAGCGTCAAGCTCACATCGCTGGCACTTGCAGCACCACCAACATCAAGGGTCTCGAAGCCAGAGATGTTGGCTGCGTTGGCTGCCAAATTGATCACAGCACCAACCACTTGCAGCGTATCCGTACCACCAGCGCCACCGTTCAAAACGCCTGTTGGGTTAGCGGTAACAACCACAGTCTGGTTTTGAGCAGCATTACCAGTCACGTTTTGTGCAGCGCCACCCAGCGTGAAGGTGAAAGCGTCGTTCAAGACGAAAGACTCGACAGCGGCATTGCCCGTCACTTGACCGTTGCCGTTGGCAGCGGTCAGCGTGACCGTATCAGCACCACCGACTGCGTTCAATGTACCAAAGCCTTCGAGTTGAGCTTCCGTCAGGGTCACAGCACCAACGATGGTCAAGACTTCAGCGCCGGTGATTGCAGCGCCGCCGTTCACAGCGGCAATGTTGGTGCCGGTAGCCAAGGAAACCGTGTCGGCAATGCCAGCGCCCAAGTCCCAAGCGCTCGATGCACCCACAGTCACGCCACCAGCAACGGCCACAGTGTCTTCACCGCCACCACCAATGATGTCGGTACGTTCATTGTTGTCAGCAGCTGCCACATTCAACAGGTCGTCACCAGCGCCACCGACGAGGAAGTCGAAGCCAGTGCCACCGGTGAGTGTGTCGTTGCCTGCACCACCGTTGATGTAGTCATCTGAGGTTGTACCAGCGACGTTGTCGCCAACCGAACTGCCCAGAGTCACGACGTCAAAAACACCACGCGCGGTGCCTGAAGGCAGGTCACGAACGTCAAACTTGGTGCCGCTGGCGCGGCCGTCAAAGGTGATGTTCTCATCTTCAAAGCGGTGAGCAACGCCCGTCGGTGTACCACCACCGTTTTCAAGTTGGTAGCGAACTGCCAATCCACCATCTTCGTTTGCATCGTTGTTGCCGTCGAGTGCATTGGTGTTGCCCACATCTGCACTGGTGAAGGTCAAGCGCACTTCGCCACCACCTTGAACGGTGATGGTGTCAGGCGTACCCGACTCTTCACCCAAGCTCACACGGACTGGCGTCTGTGTGGTAGCGTGATTGAACACCAAGGTGTCTGCAACGGCAGTACCGTTGATCGAGACGATGTCATTGGCATCCGACAGACGGTTACCGAAGTTCTGGAATTGCGCAATGGTCAATGTGATGGCATCGACCGGCTCAGCGTTGTAACCCGTGACAGAGGCATTCAGAGCCGCGTCACCAGGAACCACGATGCTGGCGATGTTCGCGCCCGTATCTTGCACGCTGAAGGAACTGGCACCTTGGAAGCCAGCGTCGGCCACGATTGCGCGTGTTGCCGCCACAGTGGTGAAGCCACCAGAAACCGTCAACGTTGTGGATTGCACCACAGCTGGATCGGCAATGGCAGCGCCGACGTTGTTGGCGTTGTCAACGATGTTGTAGTTGATCGTTGGGTCCAGTGCAAAGAGCGATTGAGCTTCTGCAACCGTCACAGGACCATTCACCGTCACCGTGCCAGCGTCGGCCACAGCACCGGCTGGCAAGGCCAGCAGGTCAGCGGCAGAACCGGTCAGGTTGTAGGCAGGCGTGGCGTTGACCACAGCACCTGCGGTGGAGATCAGGTTGAAGTCCAGCGTGGAGTTGGCACCAACGTTGACGACATTGATGTTCAACACCGGGGTGGTGCCGTTGCCGTTGCTGTCGATGATGTTCAACACGTGGGCGTTGTTGCCGTTGAACGTGAAGCTGTTCAGGGCCGCAAACTGCACTTCGGTCATGGTGATGTTGGAGTGACCCACCACCGCCTCAACCTGCAGCGAATTACCGTTGTTCACCAACGACAGGTTGGCCGTACCGAACACGTCGAGCGTGTCGTTGCCGGCGCCGCCGTCCAGGCTTTCACCCAACTCTGTTGGGAATTGGCCCGTGGTGTTGACGCCGATTTCGCTTTGTGCGCGGGCGGTCAACAATTCGCTGTAGCTCAGCACTTTGGCAACGTCTGCGTCGATACCGACGGCAGCGGCGCTGCCAGCGACGATGTAGCCATTCACGTCTGCGGTGGTCAGGGAACCCACGTAGACGATGCGGTCGTTACCAGCGCCTGCGGCGATCGTGTCTGCACCCACACCACCGCGGATGGTGTCGGCAACACCGGCGTTGTTGGAACCGGTGATGGCCAGGCGGATGTCGCCAGCGTTGACGGCCGAGCCGATGTTGATGACGTAGTCGTTGGCGCCGGTGATGTCGCCGTCGCCGTCCACGTCGATGGCCAAACGGCCGTCGCCAGAGGCGTAGAACGAGTCGCCCACCACGCGGTTGCCCACGGTGCCGGTCAGGGAGTCGTCACCCAAGCCGGTGCTGGCCACGTTGGCAAAGCCAGAGGCGTTGACAACCGCAGGCAAACCACCCACTTCGCTGTTCAGCGCGAGGAACAAACTGTCGCTGCCGGTGGCAAAGTCGGTGATGGTGTCGGTGGTGACCGAGTTCGATTCGGCGGCAGAGTTGTAGCCGAAGAAATCAGGGCCAGCGCCACCGGTGATGCTGTCAGCACCCAGGCCACCAATGATGATGTCCAGGCCGGCTTGGCCGTCGATGGTGTCGTTGAAGTTGGAGCCAACGATCTGGTCGGTCAGCTGCGAGCCGGTCACGTTGACGCGGTAGTCGGCGGCACCGGCGTTGATGACGACCGTCTGGTTGTCGTCGATGTCACCTGCGTCGAGCAGGTCACCGTCGTTGTTGGCATCGAGGTCGTCGTCGTTGATGCTGGAGGCATTCACCGTCAACACACCACCCACAGGGCCGTAGGAAGCGTCGAGGTTCAGGCTGATGGTGGTCTGAGCCGTGGCAGCACCGGCAACGGCGCGTGCGGTGGAGGTGCCGTCGATCAGGTTGATGACATCGATGTCGCCGTCTTGCACGGTCAGGTCAACGTCGCCACCCACGCCAATGAATTGGCTGGAGTCGTCGTCGGTGGTGATGTTCAACGTCACGGTGCCGGTGCCGGCGTCGGTGAAGTTGATGTCGGCATCGCCCACGAGTGCGGCGGTGGCTTGGTCGGCATTGACGTTGACAACGGTGTTGACGTTGGCGTCGTTGTCGATGTCGATGGTGGAGCTTTCAGCAGCCAGGTCGATGACCAGGTTGTTGGTGAAGTCAACACCAATGTCGAGGTCGACGTTGGGTTCTGCAGCGCCGGCATCGAGGGCCAAGATCACGCGGCTGATGCCGGTGGTCTGGGCATCGTCGTCCAGCGTCACTTCGATGACGGCTGGGCTGCTGCCTGGCAGGGTGAACTGGTTGGCTGCAAAACCGCGGATTTCCAGTTCCTGGATGTTGCGCAGGTTGTTGAAGCTTTCGTCAGCGTCTGCGTTGGTGTTGCCGCGCAGGTCGTTGTTGATGATGATGCGGTTGGTACCGGCGCCGAGGTCAATCGTGTCGCTGACGTTGACCGTGTCGTTCAACAGGTTGACCACATCGTTGCCACCGGCGGTGGTGATGTTGTAGTTGGCTTCGTCGGCGACGGTGATGTTCACGTTGCCGGTCAAGGTGGAGACGATGGTGCTGGCGTCGACCGCGTTGGCGGTGTTGACAGCAGAACCTGCAGCGACCACAGCGCCCACGGTGATGGTGCCGGTGGTGTTGCCTTGCAGGCGCAGCGCGCCTTCGAAGTTGTCGTCAGCCAGGATGATGGAGCGGCTGGCAGGACCATTGATGGTCAGCGTCAGGTTTTCGGTTTCGCCGTCGTCTGCGGTGCCTGGGCCGTTGCTGGCGTTGATGTCGTTGATGGCGACGTCACCGGCACCAGCGATGGTGACAGCGATGGTGTCTGCTGCACCAGCGTCGTTGGCCAGGGAAACGTTCAGCGTGGCGTCAGCGATCAGGTCGTCGGTCACGGTCGCGCCGATCAGGCCACGGTTGGCCACGGAAGTGATGGCTTCAACAGTGGTCAGGGTGACGGCTTCGGTACCAGCCAGGTTGCGCACGGTGTAGGTGGCTGCATCGCCAGCGAAACGCTGGGGCACCGAGAATTCTTCAGGCGTGGCGTTGATGACACCGGCCTGGTTTTCCAGGTTGATGGCGGTCAGGCCCGTGAATTCGTTGATGTCGGCGTCGAAATCAGCGGTTTCGGAGTTGCTGACTTCGCCAGCACCAACGGTGGAACCGTTGGCGTTGTCGTCGTCACCGTCGTTGACCACCACGGTCAATGCTGCGTTGGCGGCCTTGATGTTGGCGGCCAGCTCTTCGTCGATAGCCTGGCTGGAAGTCAGGTTCAGGGTCTGGAAACCAACCACGCGGTCTGGGTCGGTGGCATCAACAGCAACCACAGCGCCCACCGAGTTGGTGGCCACAATGCTCAGGGTGTTGGTGCCGGTTCCGCCGTTCACTTCACCAGCGAACAAGGTGCCCGTGGCTTCTTGGTTGATCAGGTTGACGTTCAGCGTGTCGTTGCCAGCGCCGAGGGTGATGAGCGAACCCAGAGCGTCGGCATCTGCGCCGCCGCCGGTGTCGCCTGCGGTGGTGCCAGTGATGGTGACCGTGTCGTCGCCGTCACCGGTGTCGAGCACCGCTTCTTCACCAAAGGTACCGCCTGCACGGGCGATAGTCAGGTTGGCGGTCAGGTCAATGCCGCTGTTGGCATCCGTGCCCTTGGGGGCTGGAACACCAACGGTGACGGTGTCATTGCCTGCGCCGGTGCTGACGCTGGCGCCGCCTGCAACGGTACCGGCCAGCGAGCCGGTCACCACGACGGTGTCAGCACCGTCACCGGTGGAGATGGAGCCAGTCACGGCACCATTGGTCAACACGTCACCAGTCACGGTCACGGTGTCTGTGCCGGCGTTGGTGAACAGGTCGCCGAGCAGACCATTGGAGGTCACGACATCGTTGCCGAAGCCGGTGGTGAACGAAGCCGTGCCGTCTTGGTCAGCATTGGAGATGTTGACGGTCAGGTTACCCGTGTGGGTACCACCTGCCAGCACGAAGCCTGCGTCGCTGCCCACAGCGCCCAAGGTCACGTTGGCTGCGCCGGCCACGCCAATGCGCTGAATGCCGCCGGGGCTGCTCAGAGCCAGAACCGTGAGGTTGGCGCCAGCGTTGATCTGGATGTTCTGGTTGTCAACGGAACGCGTGTCGAGCACGTCGATACCGGTGGAAGAACCGACGGTGTTGATGGTCAACGTGTCGATTTGGTTCAGTGGATCACCAGCCACAACGTTGTTGGTACGGCCAACCGTCAAGGTGCCGATGTTGTCATTGTCCAGCGTGAGGTTGACAGCATCTGTCGTACCGGCGATCTGGTTGTTGCGGTACAGCAGGCTGACGTTGGCTTTGTCTGCCGAGTTGACGACCGACAGCGTGGTGGCGGTCGAGGTCAGGTTGTCGATGGTTGCACCACCCGACGAAACACGGGTCACGTTGACCGTGGTCACACCGGTGGAATCTTGCAGGTCCAGCTCAAGGCCAGCGGTCGACGAGGTGAAGGCCGCATTGATCGTGGCAATGCCCGACAACACAGGGGTGATGATCGAACCACCGTTGTCGTTCGGGGTGCCGAGCGTGACGTTCAGTGTGGGGTTGGTGCCGGTGCCGGTCAGACGGTCTTCGTCTTGCAGGGAGTTGATGCGGTCATTGCCACCAGGGGTGAACAGTTGAGGCGCATTGAACACGTTGGCGGAAGCCACGTCGGTGCCATTGGTCAGCGTGAATGCACCTGCAGTGCCTGCACCGTTGACGATGTTCACAATGGTTTGCAGCACGTTGGGCTGGAATGCCGTGACGTTGGTGGTGCTGTCCACGTTGGAAAGCATGTCGCGGGCCAGGCCAGCAGCCACGTTGCCGCTGTAAGCGTTGATTTCAGCAACCGTGTCCAGGTTGGTGGTGAAGTTGTTGGCGACGGCCAGCTTGTTGGCGACGGTCTGCGCATCTGGCGTGCGGGTGGCAGCGTCCAGGATGGTCAGGGCAACGCGGGAGGGAATCAGGCGACCGGAAGAGATTTCACCAGACCAGTAGAGCAGACCAGCAAGGTCAGGCTGACGATCGAGCACGTTCAGGTAAATCTGCGTGACAAAGTTCGTGATGGTGTCAGGCGTCGTGACCGAGCCGTACAGGGCCGCGGATTCAGCGCTGTTACCGAAGTTGTCGATGAGCGTGCGCACGGTGGCGTTCGTGGCGTAGGAGGTCACCAGACCTTGGGTCGTGGTGGGAGCGCCAGCGTTGCTCAGCGCTTGAGCAGCCGACTGCAGGCCAATGGGATCGGCTGGACGGCCGAAATATGAAATGTAGAACTGTTGCAGTACGTTTGTGTAATCACCAATGGCCATAATTTCTCTCCGTTAAAAATTTGCTGGTCTGAATGTGAGGGGTTTGCAACCAACCATCAAACTATAGATGGACAGCCAAAAGCCCTCATGCCGCGAAGTGTGCCATAAAACGCAACCTATTTTGTGACTTGCATCACAAAAGCGAATTTTCCTCTGCGCGCATTTGTTGCATCAACGGTTTTACAACGCTGGCGCTACTTGCCCGCTCAAGCGCCTAAGCCTTTTGGCAGACTTTCACGGCCTGTCGGATCGGTTTTGACCGCGTGCACCACCGTGTCCTCGCCGCAAAAAAGCATGTGACGGATGCGTGGCGCATAGTGCTCCAGTTCCAGGCTTGGCACAGGCGGTGGCTGAAGGAATTCGACTTTTACATCGTCAAACCCCGCAGCCTTGGCCAGCAGGCGCAGCATTTCACCGGGTACGGGGCGCAGGTGGGTCGGGTCGTACCAGAAATTCCTGCTGATCACGCCCAGGTTTTCGGGGTTGGGCGTTTCCGCCAACAACAAACCACCAGGCGCCAGAACACGCCAGGCCTCGTTGAACAAGGTGATTTGACCTTTGAGTGGCAAGTGCTCTACGAGGTGAAAGGCCGTGATGACGGCCACGCTGTGGTCAGGCAGTTGCTGCAGAACACGCAGTGCGTCACCCAGCTTGGCATCGAGACCTCTTTCCAGGCAAGCGCTGACACATTCGGCCGCCATGTCGATGCCGAGGGATGGATGACCAGCATTGCGCAACACCTCCAGCCACTCCCCTCGCCCACACCCAAGGTCAATGAGCGGCGTCACTGCGACATTCGCAGTGACGCCCACCGCCTCAGACTCAGCAGCGCGAACACGCGCCTGCGCCTGCACGACGGCAGGCAGATGCACCGCCAGCCTCTCACGCAACACGGCGGGATCACCGCGAAAATGATCGGCGACGGCCTGCAAAAAGTCACCCTCCAGAGTGGACACGCCCTCTGGCGCACCCGGGCCTGGCACCGTTTGAACACCGCCTTGCAGGCGGGTGCTGAGTTGGGCCACTTGCTCTTCGGTGGCCACCAGTTCAGCGCGGACCATCATTGTTTGCTGCCTTGACTCGGCGCGCAATTGGGCCATTTGGGCTTTTATCTGACGCATTTCGGCAATAACCGGGTCGTGCGCCGCCAAGACACGGTGCGTCAGCTCAATGGGCTCGCGCCAGTCGCGGGACAGGAAATTCCACGCCTTGAGCACCCATGGTGCCAGCCCCACCTTGCCAAGAAACCCCTTTTGCAGGCTTGCGGGCAACTCGGTGCGGGCCTTTGCACGGAGCGCCAAGGCGGCCAAATCAGGCGAATAGGCCGGATGTTGGCCCACGGACTCACCGCGTTGACCGCTGAAAGCGGGGGGTATTGGTGCAGGCATGGGAATATCTCGGTAGGGGTCGGCGGAGACCGATGGGGCGGCTTCGAGGGACGCCACCAGACTGGCGCGGTGAAAGGCCTGGCCAATAGCGCCACGGTCGATCTCGGCGCCGCTCAGGTCGACCAGGCTTTGTGCCATCAGCGGGGTAACCGGCAATTGCAGCGCAGCATTGGCGCTGGCCGCCTGGCGAACGTAGTGGCGCCCCAAACGGTGTGACGGACCTGTTTGGCCACACTCGGCCAAAAATTCAGCCAGCTGCGCCACATAAGCGTCAGGATCATGGCGACGCTGCAGGTGCTCCAGACCCGCTGCAGCCATTGCGGGAAGCTCGGCAGGCGAATGCATCATGCGCATGACGGCAGACACCAGTCCGGCCGCTTCGCCGCCCGGCTCTACATGCACCACGGCCGAATCAGGCTGCTCGGCATACCAGCCTGTACGCCCCACAATTGCCGGCAAGCCTGCGGCGTACAAACGAAGCTGGCTGGCGGAGGCCTCCCCCATCGTGGGTGATCGGAAATTACACGCCAGGTGGGCCTGCTGAAGCGCGTGGTCAAGCGCCTCATTGGACACAAAACCATGCACAAACACACATTGCGTCAATCCGGCACGCTCAATGGCCTGCTGGAATGCCGGTGGGTCGGAAAGTTGGCCGTAAACATCGAGCCGCACGGCAACCGCCTGGGCTTTGAGAATGGCCATGCCATCGAGAATCTGGTCGAGACAGCGGTTGGGGCCCAGGTAACCAAAAACGACCAAGCGTATAGGAGCCCCACCTTGCAACGCCTGTACCTGGGATTCACGGTGCGCCAGAACAGTTTGGGCACTGGCAGGCATGGGTGTGGGCAAATCGAGCCGGAGAACTGGCCAGGGGCCACGCTCGGAGACGGCGTCAAACGCCATCTGGGAATGCACCACAACACCCATTGCATTTTGCAGGAACGGCTCAAAAAGCGGCAAACTGCGCGCCATCCGGTGAACCACCGCAGAATGGTGGCGCGCCAACAGTGCCTGCTCTGCCAACAACGCGCCGCCGTATTCACGTACGCTGGCGAGGTAGTCGTCAAAGCGGTCGGCGCGCATGCAGGCGTCGTACCACGCGTGGTGCAAAACAATGTCGTGCATGACCACCACGCCAGGGCGCCGCGTCAAGGCCGTCAGCGCTGCGTCGTTTTGAAGTGACTCATTGCCTATGTGCGCAAGGAGCGGTGCATCCGCAAACGCGTCAAGACCCGATTGAACGGACATGACGGGGATCGTCCCGGCAACGCCGTCTTGAGTACCAAGAGGAACGACGTCATAGCGGTTGAGCAATGCAGGCAACAGGATTTCCGCGACATGCCTTGCAATCTCACTTTTTGCCGGCGGCCAAGGGGAGGCCAACAGCAGGTTCGGGCGGACATTTGCGGCCATAGGCATGTCAGTACGTGGCGGTGAGTGCATCCACCACACGCGCCCAAGAAATATCGCGCTGGGTATAAGCCTTCCGTCCAGCGTGGCCCCAATCCTTTGCCAAACCACGTTGCAGCCAGAGTTCGTCCATCGCATCTGCCAGCGCCTGCGGATTGGGTTCAGCAACCAAGCCAGTTAGACGGTTCTTCACAAACTCCAGCGGCCCGCCCGCGTCGGTGAGTGTGATGACAGGCTTGGCAGCGAGCATGGCCTCCATGGTGATGTAGCCCAAATCCTCCTCCAAAGGAGTGAACACAACGCCGAGCGATTGCGCATACCAACGCAGCTTGTCTTGCGCACTGACGCGCCCCAGCCACGTCACTCTGTTACCCAAACCCAGTTGTGCGGCCCGTGCTTCAAGCCCCTCGCTATACGCCGCAACTGACGAAACACCACAGAACACGACGCGAACAGGTTGGCGGCACAATGCGAGCGCCTCGATAACCATGTCCTGACGCTTGATGGCCTCGATGCGGCTGGGGTAGAAAAGGTAGTCTTGGGCCGGCTCGCAATAAAAATTGCCAGCGTCTTCAGGCGGCGGGTACAACGCCTCTGAGGCGATGTTGTTGTACTGTTGCAGGCGCTGGGTCACCGTCCCCGAAATGGTGTAAGTTGCGCGCATTTCCGAAAAAGCGGCAGCATCGGCACGGTAGATCGCATTGCGCACGTCAACACCCTCGGGCTGCCGATCGAGATCGCCAAAAGCCGTCCCCCACAACTCGTAGGCTGTTCGGTGCTGGTGCAG
Source organism: Pseudomonadota bacterium (assembly GCA_040384665.1). Classification (GTDB taxonomy): domain Bacteria; phylum Pseudomonadota; class Gammaproteobacteria; order Burkholderiales; family Burkholderiaceae_C; genus PCRC01. The sequence continues at coordinate 175,813 of JAZKIY010000009.1, read as the reverse complement.
CAGCCAAGCGACCTTGTTGGGGTGAGGCACCAGGTAAGCGGGGAATTTGAGTGCAACTACACGGTCAATTTCAACACCGCAAGACTCGGTGAGGTCGTACAGACGCGCTGCGAGCATGTGGTCCAGCACACGCGAGGCCGGATACCATTTGAAAGGAAGGGCAACGATTTCCGCCTGATGCCCATGCTGGCGCAATGCGGCCAGCAAGGTATCGGCCAACACCTCGGCACCACCTCGAATGAATGGGACCTGCGTGGTTGTAATGAGTATGCGCATAAATCGGCGAGCAATGCAGGATGTTCCTGCAAAAGTCACCGAGTTTAGAGCAGGGGCACGGTGTGCTTCAGCGCGCCCAGCTCGTGCCGCCAATCACACGCAGTCCGTTGTCGAGCTGACGGTTGAAAATGTAAGCGGCGCCTTGGGCGGCCGTTCCACTGAGTTGCCCCCGCACCACTGCGTTAGAGCGGAACAGGTCACTCACCAGCTCGCCCTGAGTTGTGACATCACCCTGTGCACGAATATCAACGTTGGTGCTGCCGCGGACGACCTGCAGGCTGGTTCCAAATTCACGCTTCACAAAGTCGACCTCAAGCTGCGGATTCACGATTGCTGCGGCGCCTCCAAGGCCACTGGCATCAACGACAAATGCTTCGCCCGCAGTCATGGTGAACGCGAATCGCCCCTGAGCGGGGAGAACAAAATTGTCTTGCGCCGTGCGCGTGATGAAGTACGAGTCCACCAGCGCTGGGGGCATGAAATCTGAACCACCAGTCAGTGCGAGCTTGGCCGCTTCACGGGGTGCGTCAGCAACTGGCGCCCAGCGCCCCCAAACAACCTGACGCGACACAGGCTCGGCCACAGGCGGCTGTGTCGATGGAGGTGCCGTCAAAGCCCTCAGCGTCCCGACCTCTATAAGATCAGAGGAAGCCAGATCAGACTTGGACACACCACCATCATGGCCGCTGTTCGAGCGGTTGTCGGTACTGTGTCGACTGCCTTGCCCGGACTTTACGTCGGACGGCTCGTCGCTGCGGGGAGGGGTGACCGCGTCAGGACGCAACTCAACCGACCGAAGCAGTTCAGGCAGTTTTTCTCCACGTCGAACCTGGAGCAACAAATTCTGCTCACCTGCAAACAGTTCTCGACTGGCTGCACCTTCGCATGGTCCCGTGCCTGCCGCAATGCACCCAACCCCCAGCGCCCCCACCACGATGCCACCAGAATTGACATTGACGCGCATGACTTGCGCATCTGCAAACACCGTGAAATCTGTTCCGCGCACACCAATCGCTGCCACCGGGGTGTTGAAACGGAAATTTTGCCGTGACAGCTTGACCGCATCGCCGGAGATGTGCCGTGCTACACCATGGTCAAGGTCAATTTTGATGCGTGACTGACTCGGTACAGCAGAATTCACTTGGTAAGTAACAACGGTAGCTTTGCTATTCTGGCGTAACACCAGAAAACCATTGTCGACCGTCTTCAGGTAAATCGTGCCGGCCTGGCCCGTTTGCAATTGCGCCCCCTCAAGGACACGCATTCCTTTGACAGCACCCGCACCATTGACGGTTGCATCACCGCTGGCAAAAACGATTTCCCCTGCTGCTGTGGCGGCTTGCGCCTGACCAACGACACCCATCAATGTCGCAGCAATGGCCCATACCGCCAGGTAAATCGACTGCCGAACGCGTGAAACGTGCATGAGAACTTTTGGGACAAATAATCATTGCATTATCGTCAACCAGCGTCATCGTTCTGTGACAAAAATCACAAAAGCCAATTCAGCAAGGGCTTTAAAGAGCCTAAAAGCTCTAATTTTTATATCTCGACTGAAGGCCCGTCGCGGCGGGGGTAGGTCCATCCGTTTTCTGGTTCGCCATATCGGGGGGGGCGGAACAAGGTGGAAATCCGATTGTCAGGGATGGCCAATGCAGCTGCCAGTTGGTCGTACAGCGCTTGTTGGACAAAGAACAGATGCTGCCCTTGTTCATCACAACAGACCAGTTCGTAGCCTTTTTGTTTTGCCAAGTCGCACAGGGATTGTGGGCTGGCACCGTAGTAAGTGTCTTCCCGCCACACAAAATCGTCTGCCGGAGCCATGACCCAGCGGCGTGGCGGTGGGTAAGCACCATTGCAACCGATCACCACCACGCGAGGCTGCCACTCATGCAATGCCTGCCAGACCCAGTAGTCATTGCCATGCAAGTTGATCGCCAGTACATCGAAGCTGGTGTTTAGTCCATGCTCTGCCAGCCATGGCTCAATGTTGTCCGGGCTGACCCCGGACTCGAGGGCATGCACATGCCACCCACGTTGCGCGGAAAGATCAATGTCAATGGCAGAAGCTTCGCGAGGCCCTAAAACCACGATGGTCTGACCATCGGCGCCAATGGTGTCGACGATACGATCGACCATGTCGGCGCAAGATGTGTGTACTACAGCCTCTGGTGCACTTGCATCGCCGTGCAAATCCCGGGCTTGAACATCGCGAGCAACATTCACAACAGTTGGCAAAAACGCCACGCCAACAAACGGTGGCTGGGACGCGTTGGTGACCTCAAACACAAACAGGTTGTCCTGCCAGTCGAAGTTGTGCGAGAGGTGCGTGTCCCGATCCGTCAAGGCCACAGTAAGACTGTAACTGCCGCTCCCCAAGTGCAGGGGTAAGCTAAAACGGGCGTGCGCGTCCGTGCTGGCGGCCAGCCGGAGCAAAGGTTGCCGTAAGTGCCACGTGTTGGTGCCATAAATAGGGTTACCAGCACGGTCCCGAATCATGATGCCTGCGACCAGACTTTCGACAGGACGGTTCACACGCATCTGAAGATCGATGATTGCCAAGTCACCGGTAGAAAAGCGCAGTGTAGGGTGCCCTTGAGCATCCAGAATACGAACACTGGACAGCGAGACTTCGCCGGTGCCAGACCTGGTGATCGACAGACCGGCTTCACCAGCTGGAGACTGCTCAATGGCGGGCCGTTCTATACCTGCCTGCGCTTCGCGCTGCGCTATCAGCGCGTTGTAATAGTCCAGTACGACTTGTGGCTGGGCGTCCATGATGAGGCGTCCCCCATTGAACAGCACGACCCGGTCACACAGCGCACGAATAGCACTGAAGTCGTGGGAAACGAACAACGTCGTAGTGCCGGCCTCTTTGTATGCCCGAATACGCGCAAAGCTCTTGTGCTGGAAAAAGGCATCCCCTACCGACAGGGCCTCGTCCACTATCAGTATGTCAGGACGCACTGCCGTGGCGATAGAAAAAGCCAGTCTGGCCAGCATCCCCGACGAGTAGGCCCGCAGCGGTTGGTCAATCATGTCGCCAAGTTCCGCAAACGCCATGATGTCGCCAGTGCTGCTGGTTAACTCGCTGGCGGTGTAGCCCATCAATTGGCCGGCCAGCGGAATATTTTGGCGCCCCGTCAGCTCCATGTGGAAACCGACACCAAGCTCAAGAATCGCGGCCACTCGTCCACTGCTTTCGACACGTCCAACAGTGGGCGCAAGTACGCCAGCCACGAGCTTGAGCAACGTGGATTTGCCGGCGCCGTTGTAACCAATCAGGCCGACAGACTCGCCAGGTTGAACCTCCATGTCCACCTCACGCAACACCCACTGCTCGGTGTGACGCGAAAACCATCCTAAAGACAGCACCTCAAGCCACTTGTGGCGACGGCTGGAGAACCGCCGGTAGGCTTTGCCCGCCGCCCGAATAACGATGTGCCCGTTCATACTGCTCAGAGTTCGTCCGCCAGCCCTGGCGACCACTTGCGGTAATAAACGACCGCCAATACACCCGTGACGACAGTAAAAGCAACGGCTGGCCACAGCATGCCCCAATGAGGCCACTGCTGGTGAAGCACCGCACTTTGCAAGGCGGTCACCACGCCTGTGAGTGGGTTTGCCTGCAGCACAGGATGCCATGCTGCAGGCACGATTTGTAATGGCCAGACGATGGGGGTGAGCCAAAACAAAAACGGCATGACGGTGGCAATGAGCGCTCCGACATCACGCAAGTAGACGTTCAAAACTGCGAGCAGTAACCCTAACGCAGCGGCCATTGCCAACAGAAGCACCAGCAACGGGACTACAGCAAGCAGGGTCACGCCTGGAAACCGGCCAACACTCGCTGTAGCAAGCATGAAAAAACACCAGACGATCACAAAGTTGACGAATGCGGAACCTGTCACTGTCAGCAACAAGGCGCTTCGCGGGAAAGCTGCCTTCTTAATTTGAACCCCGTACTCTACGAACATCTGTGTAGATCGGTTCACGGTATCGGCAAACAACTGCCAGGGTAACAGGCCGGCACAGATAAATATGCCGTAAGCAAACGTGTCTGCGCTACCGGGCAATCTGGCCTGCATGACATGGGAGAAGATCAAGATGTACACGGCGATCTGGGCCAGCGGTTGAACAAAGTTCCAGACTCCCGCGGTACCCGCATTGCGCGCAGCAAAATCGCGCCGTATGGTTTCCGCGATGAATCCCCGCCACTGCCATAGCCGGCGCGCACCAGAGATCAACACGACTGAATTTCCTTGTAAACAGCCAGAGTTTTGAGGGCACAAGCCGCCCAACTGAAATGGCTGGACTGCGCCAAACCCAGCGTGGCCAGGCGCGTGCGCTCCTCTGAATCCTGGAGCAAACGATTCAAGGTTGAAGCCAAGAGGTCAGTGTCCAGCGGATCGACCAGAACACCTGCCTGACCAACCACTTCGGGGATAGAGGCACGGTCAGACGCGATCACCGGCACACCGCTGGCCATGGCTTCAAGGGGCGGAAGCCCAAAGCCTTCGTAAAGTGATGGGTACACAAAAATGCAACTGGCGGCATAAAGCGCCGGCAAGTCGGCATCGTCTACATGCCCTAGCAAGCGCAGTTGCCCAGATCGGGCCATAGTGGTCATTTGCTGATCTGTATCGGTGTGCCGCCAGCCTGTCTGGCCTGCCACGACAAGTGGAAATTTGCGCGACAAAGCTTCAGGGATAAGGCGCCACGCAGACAGCAGCGTCGCCAGGTTTTTTCTAGGCTCCAATGTGCCAACAGCCAGGATGTATTGACCATGGGTCAACCCAAAGCGTTGACACGTTCCGAAGGTATCGTGGGCACTCATGGGTTTGAAACGGGGGCTAACTCCCAAATGAACTGTTCGCAATTTGTCCCGTGTCAATCCGAAAATGTCGCGCATTTCGCCAGCGACAAAATCCGAATCAACAATCACGCGCCGAGCCTGTGCGAGGGAACGCGGGAAATACCGGTCCATCATTCGCACCCGCTCTGCAGGATGCGCCGCTGGAAAGCGTACCCATGACGCGTCGTGCGCAGTAACCGCCACAGGGCCATCAAAATCGTATGTCAGGTAATTGGGCTCGTGGTAAACGCAGCCGTGCAAAGATGCCGCACCTCGGCTGAACAGCCGGTTTTGCGCGTGCCGGGCCCACCATCGTGCGCCCGGCACGCCCGCAATCAGCCGCCGCGTTGCGGTGACGCGCTCTGATTGGATCAATGGCATTGCTTCACTCCAACGTCCAGCAGAGTAGTAATGCAAGGGAACGTGCAACCCGCGCAGTGCGACCGCCAGCTCATGAACATAGCGCCCTATACCGCTCAGAGGCGATAGCAACGCTGTGGCATTGAGAATGACGGAAGGAGAGGCCGACGCCATGGTGGCTGGCAAAGTAGGAGAAATAGGTTAGATGGCGTGGCGGACGACAGATTGGCCATGAGGCTAATGCCATAGGCTGGCTGCATAATCCGACTCAATAATTATGCCTGAGGCCATAAGTTCGTCACTGTTTACCGATCTGTCTGTGCCCTGCATATGGGGCTGAGACAACTTCGCCTTTTACCGCTGGCTTTGCAACAGCTGAGATCCCAGATGGGCTGGCGCTGGCTAATTGCATTGGCCTCATTGTCAATGGGCATGCTCCTGCAGTGGCAAAGCGATTTGACGCCAGTTCAACGCCTTGACATGTCAGTTCAGGACGCCGTTATACGTTGGCATGCGTCAGATGCGCCAGATCACCGCATCGTAGTGGTGGATATTGACGAAATCAGCCTGAATCAAGTGGGTCAATGGCCTTGGAGACGAAGCGTCATTGCAGACTTGACAGAGCATCTGCTGTCGGATTACCGCGCCAAGGCTGTCGCACTGGATTTTGTTTTACCGCTCAGTGGTGACGCCGACGGCGACAAGCGACTAAAGGCTTTGTCGATGCACGCACCACTGGTATTGGCACAAGCTTTCGACTATGTCCCACGCACCCCTTCATTGCGCGTGGGTGCACTGGCCGAGGGGTGGCAGACAAATGCAGTTCCACCGTCTATCGTGGTGATACCTGCCGCTGGTTATATTGGCAATCAGCCATCACTCTCAAAAGCTCGTTGCGTGGGCAATATCGGGTTGATCCCTGACAATGATGGCGCCATCAGACGACTCCCCGTATTGACCGGGTTCGATGGGCGCTTGTACGAACCTCTCTCCATTGCATTGGCCCGTTGCTCTGGCAACTACCCCGCACTACCCCACACACCGTCCATAGGCAACGTCTATCCGCATGTGGTGCCGCAGATCAATGGTTTCTGGACGCTGCCATACCGCCGCAGCTGGAGCGCCTACACCGTGGTCTCGGCAGCGGATGTATTGCAGCAACGTTTACCTGCCGCAATGCTTGAGGGCAAACTGGTGTTGGTCGGGTCGTCGTCCTTCGGATTGGGCGACCGGGTTGTCACACCGATTGACCGATCTACCGCAGGCGTGCTGGTTCATGCATCAGCGCTGTCAGAGTTACTGGACCAAGTTGATGCACCATCGAACCGGCAAATTACCGACCTGCGATGGCTTTCAACATTCTGGATTGCGGGGACGGTGCTGGCCAGCGCGCTCTTTTTCTGGCAATTACCAGCTTTGTGGAGTGTGGGCTTAGTAAGCCTCTCAAGCCTCGGCTGGTTATTGCTGGTCATATTGTTGTTGCCGCCCGATGCCCGTTTTTCACCCACCGCCCCCTTGCTGACAAATTTGCTGCTGTTGGCAGTTGCCATACCGTACGAATGGCGACAGTCACAACTGTACTCAAATCAGATATTAAAGACTTTTCGCCACTATGTGGCACAGCCTGTTCTGGACAAAATTCTCCAGCAACCTCAACAAGACTTGCTGGCACCGCGCTTTCTGCGCGTCACCACCTTGATCGCCGACATGCAAGGGTATGCGGGCCTGGTAGAGAATGCATCGCTCAAAGAAGCCGTAGCGTTGACGCGTGATTTTTTGGATTGCATTACCCGCCCAGTTCTGGAGCATGACGGGACACTGGACAAGTACACGGGGGACGGCTTGATGTCTTTCTGGGGTGCACCATTGCCCACTTTTGACCATGCCGACAAGGCGCTGGATGCCGCATTGGCCATGGTGGCGGCTGTGCAGTTGTTCAACCGCCAAAGAACCAGCCAAGGCAAACCCGCCCTTCGGGTGCGTATTGGTATTGATTCAGGCTTGGCCGTGGCTGGGGATCTAGGTACCCCATTTCGGGGCGCGTACACTGCGGTAGGAGACAGTGTCAACGTGGCGTCTAGACTGCAGGAACTGGCCCGCGACTTGCCATACGATGTGGTTGTAGGCCCAGGGACTGCACGGGAAGCACAGCGCCATAGTTTGAGGCGGCTGGGTGAAATTTCACTGCGTGGTCGCAAAAAATCCATGGAAATATTCACACCCAAGGTGTTGGTGTGACTCACAAACCTAGCTTCTGGTTAGCTTGTGCTGCATTGTCAATGTCTGGCGTCTTTTCGTGCACCCACGCATCGGAAGTTCCCGCCCCAACGATTCCAAATGAAGTCATCGATGCGCAGCTAGCACCTCTGGTGCATGAAGTAAGCGTTAATCCTGAGCATGCGGGTAGTTGGCTTGATCTTGCGTTACGACTGTGCCAAAAAGGCAAGCGACAGTTGACAAACGAGGTGCTCAATTACATTGAGCAATCTTTCAGTCCACCTACAGGCATCATGGAGGTAATAACCCTGATGCGCCAATCGGGCTGCGACGCCCCGATGCCCAACAGTGCCGAGCGTCAACGCGACACGCCTCGAATTAGCTTGTCCGCGCAACGCGGGCGGGATTCTAATGTCAACCAAGGGGCTTCGAGCCCACTCCTTGTCCTTGGCAGCGCTTTTCCTGGTGTGGTGATAGAACTCACGCCAGAGTTTTTACCGGTGGGTGATCAATTCACTGCGTTAGACGCGGGAATAAATGTAGATTTTGGCAGCGACTTTCGGGGCAGCGCGCTGGTGAGGACCAAGCATCACGACAACCAGCACCGTTTTGATACCGGCATTGCGTTAGGCAACTTGGAGCAAGCTTGGTCGTGCGGCGCTGCACGGTGCGTCGTATCCGGCGCATTGGGTGCGATTGGGCTGGCGGATCGGCTATACCAGACGTTGGGGCAAATACAAATCGGTTTGACCATTCCATTAGTTGGCTCATCTTGGCCTCAGGCACTGACCATGGAGGCCATGCTGGGAAGACAGGTGTTTGCAACTCAACCGTCATTTAATGCTTGGTTGGCACAGGCGCGCGCCAGTTGGCGCGTTTTGCTGGGGGGCACCGATTTACTGCAACTGTCACTGGCAGTTGGGAGAGATGAACCAACTGCTGGGCGTCCGGGCGGTAGCCGGCGACTGAGTACGCTGGGCGCTTCTGGCGGTCATGACTTGGGCTCGCAATTCACCCTGGATTGGAATGTTCAAAGGCAGATCACACAGGACTCCAAGGCTTATTCGCCCGGTCTGATTGACATGGCGCGACACCCGGTTCTCGACTCACTCGTTTTGGGGCTGACACGGCCCGTAGCGGAGCTACAACGGGTGCGACTGGAGTTTAGGTACATCAACCACCGAGACGTGGTGTCACTTTTTACCTATCGGAATAAAAGTGTCAGCCTTTCATGGCTGTGGGATTTCAGCCTTTGATCTATTCCGATCAGACCTTCAATCGGCGCATGTCCGCATCGACCATCATGGTGATGAGTTGCTCAAGACTGGTTGTAGGCGACCATCCAAGTTGACGACGAGCCTTTTCTGGATTTCCCAACAGGACATCCACTTCGGCGGGCCTGAAGAATGCTGGGTCAACCACTACATGGTCCTCGTAATTCAGGCCAGCATGCGCGAACGCAATCCGGCACATCTCACGAACAGTGGTGGTGGTGCCGGTTGCCACCACGTAATCGTCACCCTTAGGTTGCTGAAGCATTAGCCACATCGCCACCACATAATCACCGGCAAACCCCCAATCACGCTGCGCGTCAATGTTTCCCAACCGCAGTTCTTTCTGAAAACCCAACTTGATGCGTGCGACGGCGTCGGTTACTTTTCGGGTAACAAACTCCACGCCTCGGAGCGGAGACTCATGGTTGAACAGAATACCGGTGCTGGCATGCATGGCATGACTTTCCCGGTAATTGATGGTCATCCAATGGGCATACAGCTTGGCCACACCATAAGGGCTGCGTGGATAGAACGGTGTGGTTTCATCCTGTTTTGCAGCCTGAATCAGTCCGAACAGTTCGCTGGTAGAGGCTTGGTAAAACCGGCTCTGTGTCCTGACAAGGCGCAAGGCCTCCAGCATATTCGCTGCACCAACTCCTGATACCTGTGCCGTCAGCAAAGGCTGTTGCCATGAGGTGCCGACAAAGCTTTGGGCAGCGAGGTTATAGACTTCATCTGCCTGACTTTGGTCAACCGCACGAATCAGCGAACTCAGGTCGGTCATGTCACCGTCAATTAAGCGCACCTCCTCCTCAATGGCAAGTTCTCGAAGCCGCCACAAGCTGTCGCTGGAACGTCGGGGCAGCAATCCAGATACACGGTAGCCTTTGTCCAGCAGCAATTTGGCCAGGTACGCGCCGTCCTGTCCGGTGATACCGGTGACCAAAGCAGATTTGTTCATCCTTGAAATTCCTGTAACCACTGGTCCAGCAATTGCTGGAGAGTTTCTTCGAAGTTATAAACGGGCGACCAACCGGTTTCAGAGGTGATCTTTCCAGGGTCGCCGCACATGCGACGCTGCTCAGCAGGTCGAAGACGGGTTGGGTCGCGCGCCGTGTCCGCCTGGACCTTGGCAAGCCGCATGATCTCATCCAACACTTGGCTCAGACGGTATTCACGACCCGAACACACATTATAAATTTCGTTGCTCCGGCCCCGACGAAACAACAACAGATAGGCCGCCACCACATCGCGCACATCCGAGAAGTCCCGCGTCACGTCCAGGTCACCCGTCTGGATATAGGGAGCATGCCGTCCGACGGCGATTTCAGCCACTGCTTTTGCAAAAGCGGGCAAGGCAAACTGGATATCTTGGCCAGCCCCTGTATGGTTGAAGGGCCTGGCAATAACAACGTCCAAGGGATAACTGCGGGCCCATTGAAGGCACAGCATTTCTGCAGCGAGCTTGCTGGAAGCATACGGGTTGCGCGGCGCGGGCACCCACGTCTCACTAACCGGTAGCATGGCCGCGGGTACAGCGCCATAAACGTCTGCGCTACTAACGTACAGTAAACGTCCTTTGAACTGCATGTCTGTCAGCACCTGCAGCAGGTTGGCCGTACCTACTGTATTGACCAGCAGCGTGGCCGCAGGATTATTCATCGCGGTGGGGACATGGCTTTGTGCAGCAAGATGAAGCACCCAATCCGGGCGGTGCTCCTCAAGCAACGCACGTACTGTTGCAACATCGCACATGTCGTACGACTGTTGGGGTGAACACCATTGCACATCGTGGTCTTGGACTGACGCACGCAAATGACTGGCCATAGCCTGACCAACAAACCCTTTATGCCCCGTCGCCAACAGCTTCTTCATCAACTGAAATACCGAATATTTGTTATTTTGTGAGGAACTGAAGTCTATCCGTGCAGCGTATGCTTGAATTCTGCGTCAACTGAAACACCATGAAACCAAGTCGCACCGCCCAAGAAACAGTGATGCAGCTGGCCCGCCTGCCGTTGCTTGTCGGCGTTGATGAAGCGACGCTTTCACAAATTGCCCAGAGCATTACGTGGCGCGATGTAGAAAAAAAGGAGTCGGCCATCTTGAAAGGCTCGGCTGGCGATCACTTGATGTTTCTGATCAGCGGGCGCATGCAGGTTTTGGATATTACAGAGAGCGGACGTGAAATCGGCTTGAACCTTCTAGTCGCTGGTGACTACTTTGGCGAACTGGCTGTCATTGACGACCTCCCGCGCTCTGCCTCGGTAATCGCCATGGAAGCCTCCGTGGTTGCTTTCTTGCCCAAGGCCCAGTCGCTCACACTGTTCCACCAGAACGCGCTGGTCGCTGAGCGCGTAATCCGAGGACTCGCGAAGAAACTGCGTGCAGCATCGGTTTACCAAACCATACTCTGCTTGCCAAACGCCTCACAACGCGTATTTGCGCTTCTGCAGCGCTTGTGCACCATTGCGCCTGGGGGGCTCGTTGTGGTGCAACATGTTCCAAAACAACAAGAACTCGCCATCATGGCGAATACAAGTCGTGAAACCGTGTCTCGCGCTATCAAAGTACTGCTAGACCGAGGCATTGTCGAAAAAGATAACCATCGGCTGATCGTGCGTGACCCAGTCGCATTGCGCGCTTTGTCTAGCCACGATGCCGACACCGACGACAAGCATTAAGGCCCGCTTGCGCGCCACAGTAACGCCCCATCATGACTCAACCAATTCGCGGTAGAGTGCGAAGTAGCGTGAGGCCATCACATTTGCGGTGAACTTGCGCGCATATCTTTGCTTTGCTGCTTGTCCCATGAGGCTGGTTCTATTTGGGTCCGAAAGCAGTGCCTGCATCGCGATGGCGAGAGCTTCCGGATCTTCAGGTGGCACCGCAAGACCAGTTTCGCCTGGGAGGTTGACAAATGTCGTCCCTGTCCCGATTTCGCAACTGATCATTGGCAAACCATAGCTTGCAGCTTCGACCAACGACATGCCGAACGCTTCTGACCTCACATGTGACGGAAACACAAAAGCCAACGCCAACTGAAATAACGCAGCTTTGTCTTCATCGCTCACTTGACCAATGAACTTCACATGATTGAGATCTAGGGCCTTCGCCTGTGCGACTAAGGCACGGTACTCGGGGCCATCACCTGCGATCACAATCGTCTTGCGCACATGCCTGGCAGCCGCCACCAAGGTATGCAAGCCTTTGTAGTACCGCAACACACCAACAAACAGGAAAAAACCACTCCCGAGCCTGTGCTGCCAAAACGACAATTTCTCGGTGCTGGCCTGCGACTGGCTCTTGGCGTCCAGTCCATTAGGGATGACATCGACCACCCGACCCAAAGTCGAAAGCACAGGGCTGGTATTCAGGTAGTTAGGCGATGTGGCAACGACGCGGTCCACTGAGCGCAAAAAACGTCGCATCAGTGGTCGGTAGATTCCCAAAAGAAGTGTCTGCCGAACTACATCTGACTGATAGGTCACCACGCTCGGCCGGCGTACGCCGGCCATGAAATGCAGGAGATCAGCAAATGGCCAAGGAAACTGGTAATGAACAACATCCGCCCATTGCAGTTGCGCACGAAACACCGGCAACGCCCATAAAGCCATTGGGGTAGAGGCCATTTGAAGCGTGTATCTGCAGCGAATTATTTTGACTTCGGACCGCTCAATGACATCGGGTTGGGCGTCAGGACTCAGCACAAAAAGTCTATTTTCTACCCCGAGGGCGGCCAAACTCTTGGTCAGCTGGAACAAGACCTGCTCGACTCCGCCTATCGTGTCAGGGTAGTAAGTCTTATAGACGTGTAGTACACGCATGGGGCCTGATATCAAAAACAGGTAACGCGCACCAACTGCACGAATAAGTCCAAATCAGGGTTTGGAGAACATCGGCATGTAGGCACCACTGCCCGGGCTCAGATAACCCTCCATAGCAGCCAGGTCGTCTGGCTGAAGCAGACCCGCTGCCGAACGCAAGCGCAGCCACGCTTGTAAATAAGTGAATCGGGCTTGAGCCAGATCACGCTCAACGGTGTACTTGCGCTGCTCGGCATTGAGCACATCCAACGTCACCCGCACACCTCCCAAAACGCTCTTGCGCGTAGCCTCAATTAGCAAAGTGGCCGAGTCCAGCGCCTTGCCCAGCGCATCAATGCGCTGGGCACCACCCTGTAGCGCATTGAACTGTCGGCGCAATTCCACCTCGATCTCTTGCGTGATGTCGGCTAATTCAGCTTCCGCACGACCCAAGGTTGCCTCACTTTGACGCACTTGGGCACTTGTGCGGCCACCAGAATACAGCGGCACGTTGAGTTGCAGCCCGATGCTTTTTTGGGCGTTGGTCTGGTTGATGGTGTTGATAGAGTCAGATTCACTTCGGCTGATGCTGGCGGTCAAATCCAGGCGCGGGTACTGGGCAGCCGTGGCGATGGCAAGTTGCTCACTCGCATTTCTAACCACTTGACGCCGAAGTTCGATTTCACTACTCCGATCAAGTGCTGTTACTTGCCACTTTTCTAACGAGTCGGGATCCAATTTGACAAAATCAAACTGACGCCCCAGATGGCGCGGTGCAGCCTTGAGGTCGGGGCCAATGATTCCGCTAAGAATGGATGCGGCGTTGTCCAGGCCACCGCGCGCCTCAATGATCTGTGCCAGCGCAAGCTGGTGGCTTGCGCGTGCTTCAAGCACGTCGGTCTGTGTGCCTTCTCCCAATTTGAATGCACGCTCACTGCTCCGCAGCTGTTCAGCATATGCACTGGCTTGGGCTTCTGCGAGATTGACTTGTTCATAAGTCAACAGCAGATTTGTGTACGCCTCCAACATCCGCAGGATCAGTTCGTTGTTGCGGATTGCAAACTGGACTTCGCCATACCGAGCCTGTACTTCGCCCTGTCGATAGCGCGCTGCAAACTCACGGTTGAACAACGGTTGGCGAAGTTGCAATGCTGCGCTGCTGCTGTCGTAATTCAAGCTGTCCGAGGTGCGCCCAACTGTACGGTCCAGTGCATTTCTACCCCGAGAAGCACCGAACGTGACCTCGGGCAGCAGATAGGAGCGGCCGATAGCACGAGACTCAGCGCTGGCCTCAAGGTCCTTCTGTGCTGCCCTGAATTTGGGATCATGACCTAATGCCGCCTGATAAGCGTCTTGCAAGCCGAGTGCATAAGCCGCGGGTAACCACAGAGCAGCAAGCCCCGACAGCGACAACGCCAAAACGGATTGACGGCTAACGAAACAGAGCATCATGTTATTCCTCGGTCAACGCGGTTGCGGCACGGTCTTTGATTGGCTTGAACAGATAATTAAAGAGTGAACGCTCGCCAGTCTTTACAAACACCTCGACAGGCATGCCCGGCCGAATGTGCTGCTTGGCAAGCTGCCGAATACCTTCGGGGCTAACCTTGGCTTTGAGTTTGTAATAAGGCTGGCGGGTAGCCTCATCAACAAGGCGGTCGGCTGACACGCTCGTGACTTCGCCCCTGACGCGCGGAGTCTTGGTTTGGTTCAGCGCCGGGAAAAGCATGTCTACTGGCAAACCAGCATGCACCTTGTCCACGAGGTGTACAGGTACTTGTCCCTCCACTTCCAAAGGCTGATCCTGTGGGACGATGTCCATCATCCTGAATCCAGGTCCTATCACACCACCATTGGTAAAGATTGCCACGCCGACGATCAGCCCCTCCGCTGGCGCACGAACTTCCGTGTTTGCCATTTCAAACTCCGCAGCGGCCAAGCGGCTGGACAAGGTCTCCACGTCTCGCTGGATCTCTGTCAGTTGGGTACGAACTTCCTTTTGATACTCGTCTTTGCGCAGATTCAAGCGCAGCTTGAGCTCCAGTATCTGACTGCGCACCCGGCCGAGCGTCGCCTCATCATCGGACAGTGAGGCATTAATTTGGGCATACAGCCGTTCGGTTTCGAGCAATCGCACACGCGGCACGTACCCTTGTTCAGCGAGTTCACGGATATTGGTCAACTGCTCCTTCAGGGATGCCTGTTGAAGCTTACGGCTTTCGCGTCCATTGATGACGCCTTGCTGCTGCGATTCGTAACCTCGAATGGCCTCATCGGTTGCCCTCAAATCACTTTCAAGAGCAGAACGCCGGCTTGATAGGAGTTGTCTTTGCAGCGCCATCGCGGCCGCAATGGCAGGTTCATTGGTCCGCGACAGCAATTCAGGGTTGAAAACTGGCTGAGACGCACCATCACGTTCCGCCTGTAAGCGAGCCTGAATGGCTTGAGCGGTTGCAAGCTGAGAACGCAATATTTCAGCTTGCGCCTTTGTCTGGGTGTTGTTCATGCGCACCAGAATCTGTCCCGGTTTAACCACATCGCCCTCACCGACCAAAATGGTATCCACAATCCCACCGGTCGGGTGTTGAACCGATTTGCGGTTGCCGTCGACCACAACAGTTCCGGGCACGGGAACACCTTGATCCAAGGGCGCAAAAGCGGCCCAAGCCACGAATCCAAAAAATCCGAAAACTACTACAGCCCAACCAACCCAGGCGAACCGACGCTCATCAAGCCGACCACCGCCCAGCAGTTCAGAGGCCACCTTCGTAGCTTGTGGGTATGCTTGACCATCAGTCTCAACAGATGGGACGTTTTCGTTGCTCATGTTGTACTTTCTGCTGCGCGCTGCGGGGCAATCTGTGGCTGGGCGATCGCGGGAGTTGTCGTAGCGGCGGCATTACGCGCGATCCCATCAAGCACCTCTCTCGTAGGCCCAAAAGCCTGGATAGCGCCATCCATCAACAGCATCAACTTGTTGGTCACACCCAGAAGGCTTGTTCGGTGTGAGATCACGACCACCGTCGTTCCTTGTTCACGCAGATGCGTCACAGCTGCCGCCAGTGCGCGCTCGCCAGCATCGTCCAGATTGGAATTGGGCTCATCCAGAACAACCAGAGACGGGGAGCCATACAGCGCCCGAGCCAGACCGATACGCTGCCTTTGACCGCCAGACAATCCTCCGCCTGCGTCACCAATCTGCGTGTCGTAGCCGTTAGGAAACCGGAGAATCAGTTCGTGCACGCCCGCGAGTCGAGCCGCTTCGATCACGCGGTCTGAATCCACCTCACCAAATCGGGCAATGTTTTCGCTGACCGTTCCCGCAAACAATTCAATGTCTTGAGGCAAATAGCCAATATGAGGACCCAACTCATCTTTGTTCCAGCGGTAGATATCAGCGCCATCTAACCGAACCTTACCAATGCCTGCAGGCCAGACGCCAACCAACACCCGTGCCATGGACGATTTTCCAGAAGCACTAGGGCCGATCACACCAAGCACATCACCCGGTGCAATGGCAAAGCTGACGTTTTTCAACACGGCGATCTGAGTCCCCGGAGGGGCAGCACTGACCGATTCGAACTGAATTCGCCCCTCTGGTGCAGGCAACGACATACCTGGTGTTCTGGGTGGGTTTGCATCCAACAGTTGGCTTAACCGGTCATAGGCACTTCGAACGGTAGAAAACTGCTTCCAACTGCCAATCAATTGCTCCACCGGACTGAGCGCCCGCCCCACAAGGATGGACGCAGCGATCATCATGCCCGGCGTGATCACGCCTTCAATGGCCAATAGCGCACCAAGTCCCAAAACCAGCGATTGGATGGACATCCGGACAAATTTGGTCATCGAGGTGATAGTGGCGGACTTTTCGCTGGCCTCTGCCTGCAAATGCAGGAATTTCTCGTGCAAACCAAACCAGCGATTGCGCAGCCCAGGCAGCATGCCCATAGCTTCGATGACCTCGGCATTGCGCAAATTATTGGTGGCCATTTGCCCGGACACCACAGCCATGGTGTTGGCTTCTTTCAGTGGTTTGCGTGACACCAGTTCATTGGCCCAAGCCAATGCCACCAACAATACCGATCCCCCCAACGCGAAGATCCCCAAGGTGGTATTGAAATAAAAGATGACCGCCAAGTAGACGGGGAACCAAGGCGCATCAAAAAATGCAAACAGCCCATTGCCGGTCACAAACTGACGAATGGTTGTCAAATCACCTAGCGCCTGCCCAGCATTGGCACCCGATTTTTTCAAGTTTTGCTCGAAGGCAGCGGTGTAAATTCGATGGTTCATCTGCATATCGATTTGTGCACCGACGCGAATGATGACCAAACTACGAACGTATTCCAGCGCGGCCATCAGCGCAAACATGCCTAACATGATCAGCGTCAGCATGAGCAAGGTGTACTCGTTGCGGCTGGGCAAGGCACGGTCATAGACCTGCAGCATGTAAATGGATGGCACAAGCATCAAGATGTTGATGATCATGCTGAACAGTCCAACCGACCGGAAGGCGCTCTTGAACTGCTTGAGTGCCTGGATGATTTCGCCAGGCGGCGCTTTATTGGGTGGGTTCATGGTGATAAGCCAGTAAGGCAGAGAAGATGGCTGATATGGAAATGGGAAAACCCGCGCTGTTGCTTCACCCAGTACCAGCACACTGCGTTAAAGATGCCGGATTTTAAGCGGGTCTTGTTTGCCGTCCTGTCAGCCAACTGGGGAAGTCGCCCGGTAATGCCAATGTCAACTGCAGACAGGCCTTAGAAATTCAAGAGCACATACCTACGTGTTACAAAATATGTCTACCTCAGGGAAAGGTCGGAGCGTTAGCCAAGGCACACCCCAATTTGTCTTTTGCTGACAAAACGGGCGATGTGTTAGCCTCGATTGGCCATTCGATGCCCACATCTGGATCGTCCCATGCGAGGCTGCACTCCGCGTCGGGCAGGTAAAAATCAGTGGTTTTGTACACCATGTCGGCCGACGCACTGAGCACTAAAAAGCCATGCGCGCACCCAGCAGGAACCCAGAGTTGGTGAAAATTTTCAGCACTGAGCTCCACGGACACCCATCGCCCAAAAGCTGGCGAAGACCGCCGCAAATCAACCGCCACATCCAACACAGCGCCGTGGGTCACCCGGACGAGCTTACCTTGTGGCTGCCGAATCTGGTAGTGCAGACCGCGCAGTACCCCCCGAGACGAGCGGGAATGGTTGTCCTGTACAAAGTGTGGTGTTTGCCCTGTGGCCGCCTGAAAAGTCTTCTCGTTGTAGCTCTCAACAAAAAAGCCGCGCTCGTCACCGAAAACTTTCGGCTCCAACAGCAGCACACCAGGAATAGCCGTTTCCATTGCCTTCATCTCAATGCCTCCCCTGTAGCAGGCGCAGCAGGTACTGACCATACCGTCCTGACTGGAAACGACTGGCCAAAATGACTAACTGCTCATCGGAGATGTAGCCACTGCGCCAAGCAATCTCTTCAGGACAGGATATCTTGAGACCTTGCCGGTGCTCTAGGGTGGCGATGAATTGGCTGGCCTCGAGCAGACTGTCGTGGGTCCCCGTGTCCAGCCACGCATAACCACGCTCCAATATCTCAACATGCAGGTGGCCCTGGGCCAGGTAGGCTTGGTTGACCGTGGTGATTTCCAGCTCGCCGCGCGCACTGGGCCGAACGTCTTTGGCGATGTCCACCACCGTCGCATCGTAAAAATACAGGCCAGTGACCGCAAAGCTACTCTTCGGCTGGACCGGCTTCTCCTCAATGCTCACCGCTCGCCCCTGCCGGTTGAACGCCACCACACCATAACGCTCTGGATCCTGCACATGGTAGGCAAATACCGTGGCGCCCTGCTGCCGTGCATCACCCTGCTTCAACAAGCCCGCCAGGTCGTGCCCGTAGAAAATGTTGTCGCCCAACACCAACGCGCTGGGAGCACCGGCCAGGAAATTCTCGCCAATGATGAACGCCTGGGCCAAGCCATCGGGGCTGGGCTGTACGGCATAGCTCAGATTGAGTCCCCATTGCGCACCGTCTCCCAGCAGTTTCTGGAATAACGGGGTGTCCTGCGGAGTGCTGATGATCAGAATGTCACGGATACCTGCCAGCATCAAGGTGCTGAGCGGGTAGTAAATCATTGGCTTGTCGTACACCGGCAGCAATTGCTTGCTGATGGCCAGGGTGGCCGGGTGCAGACGTGTGCCGGAACCTCCTGCGAGGATGATGCCTTTGCGAACAGTCATTGGAAAACGAAGCCTGTGGGTTTCAGAGAGTCTCGGCCAGCATGCGCGCCACGCCCTGCTGCCAGGGGGGCAGGGCCAGACCGAAGGTGGCTTGCAGTTTGCCGGTGTCGAGGCGCGAGTTATGCGGTCGCATGGCCGGTGTGGGAAAGGCGCTGGTGGGCACAGCGTCCACCGCATCAAGCTCTGTTTTGATGGCAATGCCTGCCGATTTCGCCATCGCCAGCACCTCTTTCGCATAGCCATGCCAAGTGGTTTGCCCGGCCGCGGCCAAATGGTACAGGCCAGCGTTCTGGGGATGCTGTTGCAGATGTCGGATGGCATGCGAAGTGATATCAGCCAGCAGCTCAGCCCCGGTGGGGGCGCCAAACTGGTCGTCAATCACAGTGAGCCGGTCTCGCTCCTTGGACAGCCGCAACATGGTCTTGGCAAAATTGCCGCCACGCGCGGCATAAACCCAGCTGGTGCGCAGAATCAAATGCCGGGGGCAGTGCCGGGCAATCAGACGCTCCCCTTCCAGCTTGGTCTGGCCATAAACATTGAGCGGGGCAGGGACATCGGTCTCCTGCCAGGGCCGACTGCCACTCCCGTCAAACACGTAGTCGGTCGAGTAATGCACCAGCCAGGCGCCGAGTGTGGCCGCCTCGCGGGCCAGCACACCAGGCGCAGTGGCGTTGATGGTGCGGGCCAGTTCCGGCTCTCTCTCGGCCTGGTCCACTGCGGTGTGCGCAGCGGCATTGACGATGACATCAGGCCGCACTGCACGCACGGTTTCCGCCAGCGCTTCGGGATGGGTGAAGTCGCCGCAAAAATCAGTGCTGTCGAAATCCAGTGCTACCAGCTCGCCCAGCGGTGCCAGGCTTCGCTGCAGCTCCCAGCCCACCTGCCCGCCTTTTCCAAACAACAGGATCTTCATGCCGCACGCGCACTGTAGTTTTTATGCACCCAATGCTGGTAAGCGCCCGACTGCACATTGGCAACCCAGGCCGGGTTGTCCAGGTACCACTGGATGGTTTTGCGGATGCCGGTCTCGAAAGTTTCTGCTGGCCGCCAGCCCAGCTCCTGTTCGATCTTGCTGGCGTCAATCGCATAGCGGCGGTCATGCCCGGGGCGGTCGGTCACATGGGTAATCTGCGTCGCGTAGGGTTTGCCGTCGCTGCGCGGACGCAGTTCGTCGAGCAAGCCGCAAACGGTGTGCACGATTTCCAGATTGGGCTTCTCGTTCCAGCCACCAATGTTGTAGGTTTCACCCAAACGGCCCGCCTCCAACACCCGACGCAGGGCACTGCAGTGGTCTTTCACGTAGAGCCAATCGCGCACCTGCTGACCGTCGCCATAGACCGGCAGGGGCTTGCCCGCCAGCGCGTTGACAATCATCAGCGGAATCAATTTCTCGGGGAAATGGAAAGGCCCGTAGTTGTTGGAACAGTTGGTGGTCACCACTGGCAGGCCATAGGTGTGGTGGTAGGCACGCACCAGGTGGTCGCTCGCCGCCTTGCTGGCCGAGTAGGGGCTGTTGGGCTCGTAACGGCCGGTTTCCTTGAAGGCAGGGTCGGTCGGCGAGAGCGAGCCATAGACCTCGTCGGTGGACACATGCAACAGCCGAAAGGATGCCTTCTCGTCGCCCTGCAAACCGCCCCAGTAGGCGCGCACCGCTTCCAGCAGTCGGAACGTGCCAACGATGTTGGTCTGGATGAAAGTTTCAGGCCCGTGGATGGAGCGGTCCACATGCGATTCGGCGGCAAAATTCAGCACTGCACGCGGGCGGTGGCGGGAAAGCAAATTGGTCAGCAAGGTGGCATCGACAATGTCGCCCTGCACAAAGATATGCCCGGGATTGCATTCCAGCGCAGCCAGATTCTCGCGGTTTCCAGCGTAGGTCAGCTTGTCCAGATTGACCACAGCTTCCTGCGACCGGGCCAGCCAGTCCAGAACAAAATTGGCGCCAATAAAGCCGGCACCGCCGGTCACCAGAATCATTGTGGTTTCCCTGAATACAGCCGCTGCAGGTGGGCTGCGCTGCGGCGGATTATCCCACTGCGTTTTGCGCAGAAAAAAGGGCACCCGAAGGCGCCCTTACCCTGACCGCGCTCAGGCAAAGCGTCAGAAATGAATGCCTTGCATCATTTGCTGCATCGCCACGGCTTCTGCTGACAACTGTGGTTTGCCGCCCTTCTCGCCCTTGGCGGCAGAAGAATCGGGGAACATGCGGAAACTGGTGTTCATGGCAATCTGGGCTACCCGTGGCACCAGCGCGTGCATCACCTGACCTGCGATTCCCAGACGGGTGGCAATGCGCACCGGCTTGAAGATGCAGGCCTGTGCAATCAGGTCGGCGGCCTCTTCGGGGCTCAGGGTGGGCACGTTGTCGTACATCTTGGTCGGTGCAATCATGGGCGTGCGCACCAGCGGCATGTTGATGGTGGTGAAGGTAATGCCCTGGTCGGCGTACTCGCTGGACGCGCAGCGGGTCCAGGCGTCGAGCGCGGCCTTGCTGGCCACATACGCCGAAAAACGCGGCGCATTGGTCAGCACGCCGATGGAGCTGATGTTGACCACATGGCCGCGCTTCTTGCCCACCATGCCGGGCAGCAAACCCATGGTCACCCGCAGGCAACCAAAGTAGTTGAGCTGCATGGTGCGCTCGAAGTCGTGGAAGCGGTCGTAGCTGGACTCGATGGCGCGGCGGATGGAGCGGCCAGCGTTGTTGATGAGGAAGTCCACACCGCCATGGTTCTCGTTCAGTAGCCTGGTAAAGCGGTCGCAGTCGGCCATGTCGGCAATGTCCGCCGCATAAGCCACGAACTGGTAGCCCTTGGCCTTGGCTTCGGCGCAGGCTTCGTCGAGCTTGTCCTGGTCGCGGCCGCAGATGATGGTGGTGGCGCCCGCTTCGGCAAACTTGTGCGCCGCTGCCAGGCCAATGCCCGACGAACCGCCGGTGACCAGCACCACTTTGCCGCCGGCCGTGCCTTTGAGAGAACGGTCTATGTGCAGGTCGGGGTCGAGGTGGCGCTCCCAGTAGTCCCACAACCTCCAGGCGTAGTCTTTCAGGTTGGGGCAGGTCACGCCGGAGCCCTTGAGGGCGGCCAGGGTGTCGCGGCAGTCAAAGCGGGTTGGGTAGTTGACAAAAGCCAGCATGTCTTCCGGCAGACCCAGGTCTTTCAACACTGCGTTGCGGATGCGGCGCACCGGTGCCAGGGCCATCAAGCCCTTCTTCACGCTCTTGGGGATAAAACCCAGCAACGCGGCGTTGATGAACAGGTTCATCTTGGGCGCGTGCGCGGCCTTGCTGAAAATGTCCAGCACGTCGCCCACGCGGTAACCCACCGGGTCCACCAGATGGAAGCACTTCTTGGTGATGTCGGTCTTGTGGCTGATCACGTCCAGCGCGTTGACCACAAAGTCCACTGGCACGATGTTGATACGCCCGCCTTCCAGGCCCACGGCTGGCATCCACGGCGGGAGCAACTGGCGCATGCGCTGGATAAGCTTGAAGAAATAGTAGGGCCCGTCGATCTTGTCCATCTCGCCGGTGGTGCTGTCGCCCACGACCATAGCGGGGCGGTAGACCGACCACTTGCCCTTGCATTCCTGACGGACGATTTTTTCGCTCTCGTGCTTGGTCATGAAGTAGGGGTGGTCGTAGTTTTCGGCCTCCTCAAACATGTCTTCGCGGAACACGCCTTCGTAGAGG
The DNA here is from genome assembly GCA_040384665.1 of Pseudomonadota bacterium. Classification (GTDB taxonomy): domain Bacteria; phylum Pseudomonadota; class Gammaproteobacteria; order Burkholderiales; family Burkholderiaceae_C; genus PCRC01. Next base: position 153,089 of record JAZKIY010000009.1, on the reverse strand, counting down.
CCGGCCGCAGCAATCGACGACACATGGTGAAAGTGCCCCGCGTCAATCGCCTTGGCAAACTCCACCGTGTGGCGGGTGCCGTCAATGTTCACCGCCACCTGGCTCTCTTCGTCGGCACCGAGGTCATAGACCGCAGCCAGGTGGTAAAAGTGGTCGATCTGCCCTTTGAGCTTTTTGATCTCCTCTGCGGACACGCCCAACTTCTTGGCGGTCAGGTCGCCATGCACCGGCACCACCCGGGCGGCACTCACGCCCCAGAACTCGCGCAGGCCAGCCACTTTGTTCGCGCTTTCCTTGCGAATCAGGAAATACACCACCGAGCCTTTGCGCTCAAGCAACTTTTTAACCAGCCGCTTGCCAATGAAGCCCGTGGCGCCGGTGACGAAATACTGCATGTCAATCTCCCAAATATGTTGGCTATTCTTGCCCAAGCCGCGCAGCACGCTATTCCGCACAAACCCGTGCAAACCCTAGGCAGGTGGGCCTAGCAATTTAGTCAATCCCCCCTACCGCTGACGCCACAGTGTGCGTAAAGTCCGAGATGTAGCGCATGTGACAACCCACATCGCGCACCGATTCATCCCATTTCCCCGGAGAACCCATGGTCAAGAAACTGCAAAAAACCGTCACCGACAAAAAAACCGGCGCCCAGCTGTCGAGCACCGTCAAGGACTCGGCCCAGCAAATCTGGCTGGCTGGCCTGGGCGCGTTTGCCAAGGCCCAGGAAGAAGGCGGCAAGGTGTTTGACGCGTTGGTGAAGGAAGGCCTGAGCATCCAACGCAAGACGCAGTCTGTGGCCGAAGAGAAAATCACCGAAGCCACCAGCAAGATGACCAACATGGCCACCGACATCACGTCCAAGGCCTCTGGCCAGTGGGACAAGCTGGAAAACATTTTTGAAGACCGCGTTGCCAAGGCTTTGAACAAGCTGGGCGTGCCGTCTGCCAAAGACGTGGCTGCGCTGAGCGCCCGGGTCGACGCCCTCAGCAAACAGGCTCAGGCAGGCAACACGCGCACGGCGGTCAAACCGGCTGCCAAGAAGCCCGTCGCCAAGGCCGCAGCGCCGGTAGCGCAAGACAAACCGGCAGCGAAAAAGCGCGCGCCTGCCCGCAAGAAGGCCGCGCCAGCCGCCTGAGCGCCGACTGCGGCGAGCACACACAAGGGACGGTTCGCCGTCCCTTTTTGTTTTCCAGGCGCTTGCCGACACCGGGTGTTTCCCGGTGTGCAGCCGGGGACGGGTCGGGTACAGTGCGTGCTTCAAAGAGGTCCACACCATGGCGAAAAAAGCGCCACGCCGCACGGCTGAACGCATTCTGGAAGTGACGCTGGAGCTGTTCAACCGGTTTGGCGAACCCAATGTCTCCACCACACTGATCTCGGCCGAACTGGGCATCAGCCCCGGCAACCTCTACTACCACTACCCCGCCAAAGACGAGCTGATCAACTCGCTCTTTGACCGCTATGAGCGCGCCCTCAACGAACTGCTCAACGCCAGCGACGGGGTGCGCAACGTGGAAGACGCCTGGTTTTTCATGCACACGCTGTTCGAGCTGATCTGGCAGTACCGCTTTCTGTACCGTGACCTGAACGACCTGCTCAGCAAGAACCGCCGACTGGAAACCCATTTCCAGTGGGTGCTGAAAAACAAGACCCGCTCGGTGAAGGCACTGCTCGACGGCATGAGCCGTTCGGGCGCGCTGAAGATCGACTCGCGCGAGGTGGAGGCCACCGCCACCAGCATGGTGGTGGTGCTGACCTACTGGCTGAGCTACGAGTATGTGCGCGACCCGCGCCGTGCGCTGGAGCCCGAAAGCGCCCAGGCCGCGTTGCTGCGCGGTGCGCACCATGTGCTGAACCTGCTGGTGCCTTACCTGGAACAGGGCCAGCGCATGCACCTGCTGTCGCTGGTGGGGGCCTACACCCCCCAGAACTGACCCGCCAAACGCGTGGGCGTTTGATAAGCTGGCACACAACACAACGGAGACACGCATGGCGAAGTGGGCTGCATTCCCTCACCTCGGCGACTACACCTTTGACACAACCAGTGTCAAAAAACACTGGGCACGGCTGCACCAGGGTGACACAGAACCACTGCCCAAAGCCGCCAAGGTGCTGGAGGCCTGGGCGCATTTCCACAATGGCGAGTTCCAGCTGGCGGCAGAGCTTGGCCTCAAGGCGGGTGGTGCCGGGCTGACGGTGGCCAACAAGGCCACCTGCATCTACGCCAACTACCTGGAAACCCGGGAGAAAACCAAGCTGGACCTGTTCACCGAGGTCGCGGAACGTGCGGCGGTTCAGGCAGCTGAAACGCCAGACGACCCCAATGCCTGGTACCTGCAAGCCTATGCGCTGGGGCGGTACGGCCAGGGCATCAGCGTGGCAAAGGCTCTGGCACAGGGCCTGGGCACCCGCGTCAAGGACGCACTGGAAAAAACCATCCAGCTCCAGCCGCTGCATGCCGACGCGCACATCACCCTTGGCGCCTTCCACGCCGAGGTAATCGACAAGGTTGGCTCGCTGATTGGCGGGATGACCTACGGCGCAAAAAAAGACACCGGCCTCAAGCTGTTTCAGCAGGCGCTGAAGCTCGCCCCTGGCTCGGCCATTGCGATGGTGGAGTACGCCAATGGCCAGGTCATGCTGGAGGGTGAACGCCGCATGAAGGAGGCCACCGCCCTGTACGAGAAAGCCGCCGCCTGCACACCGATGGACGCGATGGAGCGGCTGGACGTGGAGATGGCCCGCGCCGAGCTGGAAGACTGAAAACAACGCCCCGGGGCGGCCGAGCTACTGTTTCAGCCAGGCCTGCACCAGCCGCACCCACAGGGTGGCACCAAGGGGCAACAAGTCGTCGTTGAAGTCGTAGCTGGGGTTGTGCAGCATGCAAGGCCCACCACCGTGGCCCATTTCTCTGTGCATGCCATCGCCGTTGCCGATGAAGGCATAACACCCCGGCTTCTCCAGCAGCATGTAGGCAAAGTCTTCCGCGCCCATGGTGGGCTCTTGCGCCACCACGTTGGCCGCGCCGACCACGTCGGCCATCACCTGCTGCAAAAAAGCGGTTTCGTTGGCGTGGTTGACGGTGGGTGGGTAATTGCGCACGAACTCAAAGTCGCACTGCGCGCCAAACGCCGCGCAGGTGTGCTCGGCAATCGCCTGCATGCGCTGCTCGATCAAATCGAGCACCTCCAGCGTGAAGGTGCGCACGGTGCCCTGCAGTTCGCAGCTGTCAGGCACCACGTTGGTGGCTTCGCCAGCGTGAACCATCGTCACCGAAATCACGCCCGCGTCCACAGGCTTCTTGTTGCGGGTGATGATGGTCTGGAAGGCCTGCACCATCTGGCAGGCGATCGGCACCGGGTCAATGCCGTTGTGCGGCAGCGCGGCGTGGCTGCCCTTGCCGCGGATGGTGATCTTGAATTCGTTGCTCGACGCCATCACCGGCCCGGCGCTCAGTGCGAACTGGCCCACCGCCAGCCCGGGCCAGTTGTGCACACCAAACACCGCGTCCACCGGGAAACGCTCGAACAGGCCGTCACGCACCATCTCGCGCGCGCCGCCACCGCCCTCTTCCGCCGGCTGAAAAATCAGCACCACCGAGCCGTCAAAGTCGCGGTGCTTCGCCAGGTGCTGGGCCGCACCAAGCAGCATGGCCACATGGCCGTCGTGGCCGCAGGCGTGCATCTTGCCGGGGTGGGTGCTGGCGTGGGCGAAGGTGTTGAACTCCTGGATCGGCAGGGCGTCCATGTCGGCGCGCAGGCCAATGGCGCGCTTGGAGGTGCCGTTGCGGATGACGCCCACCACGCCGGTCTTGCCCAGCCCCCTGTGCACCTCGATGCCCCAGGCTTCCAGTTGCCGAACCACCAGGTCGGCGGTGCGCCGCTCTTCAAAACACAGCTCGGGGTGGGCATGGATGTCCCGCCGCAAGGCGGCGATGCCGGCCGCTTCGGTGGCGATGGAATCGATGACTTTCATGATCAGGCTCCTGTGGCTGCCATGGTAGCGAAAGCCGTGCCGCGGTTGGCGATGCGCCCCATAATTCCCAGTGATGCGCCTTTTTTGCCTCCGCCTGTGTCTGCTGGTTTTGTCAGTGCTGCCGCTGGCTGGCTGCGCCAGCCTCGCAGACAGCGTCGGCTACTACTGGCAATCCGTCAGCGGCCACGTGCGGTTGATGCAGGCCGCGCGCCCAGTGGACGACTGGCTGGCCGACGACACCACCAGCGCAGCGCTGAAGGCCAGGCTGGAACTGTCGCAACGCATCCGGCAGTTTGCCGTCTCTGAACTGCACCTGCCCGACAACGCCAGCTACCGCCGCTATGCCGACCTGAAACGCACGGCCGTGGTATGGAACGTGGTGGCCGCACCCGAACTGTCGCTGACACTCACCACCTGGTGTTTTCCGGTGACGGGTTGCGTCGGCTACCGCGGCTATTTTCTGGAAGCCGACGCCCGCGCCGAAGCGGCGCAGTTGCAGGCCACCGGGCTGGAGGTGAGCGTCTACGGCGTGCCCGCTTACTCCACCCTGGGCTGGCTCAACTGGGCCGGCGGCGACCCGCTGCTCAACACCTTCATCCACTACCCCGAAGGTGAGCTGGCGCGGCTGATTTTTCACGAGCTGTCCCACCAGGTGGTGTTTGCGCCAGGCGACACGGTGTTCAACGAATCCTTTGCCACCGCCGTGGAACGGCTGGGCGATGCGCGCTGGCTGCGCACCCACGCCAGCGCCGCAGCGCTGGCCGAGTACACCGCCTTCAACGACCGGCGCCAGGCGTTCCGCGCCCTGACACTGGCCACACGGCAGCGGTTGGCCAAAATTTACCCGGATTCAAAGCAAAATACGCTCTCAGCCCTAGAAGAATCTAGCATTCTTGCTATGAAAAATGAAGTAATGCTCGCCTTTCGCCAGCAGTACGCAACGCTCAAGACCGGTTGGGGCGGCTACGCCGGCTACGACGCCTGGGTGGCCCGCGCCAACAACGCCGCGTTCGGCGCACAAGCCGCTTACGACGACCTGGTGCCTGCGTTTGAGGCGCTGTTCGACCGCGAAGGGCGCGACTGGCCCCGGTTTTATGATGCCGTCAGACAACTGGCCGCACTGGACAAAGAAGCCCGGCACGCGGCACTGAAACAAGCCCTGACACCCCACCACTGACCCCGCACTGGAGACACACCATGCCCGACATCCACATCTTGCGCGCCCACGCCCTGGGCCTGCCCGCCGCCCGCAAGCTGGCTTTTCAGTGGGCCGAGCAGGCCGAAGAGAAATTCGACATGGAATGCACCTACGAAGAAGGCGACACCAGCGACCTGGTGAGCTTCACGCGCAGCGGGGTGAACGGCACCCTCAAGGTCACCAAGGACCAGCTCGAACTCGACGCCAAACTCGGCTTCCTGCTGGGCGCCTTCAAAGACAAGATCGAAGGCGAAATCGTGAAAAACCTCGACACATTGCTGGCCAAGAAGACGGCGGCCAAGCCCGCCGCCAAAAAGAAGGCATGACCCTCCCCCATTCCCCCACAGGGCCCCTCGCTGGGCTGAAGGTGGTGGAGCTGGGCCAGCTGATTGCGGGCCCGTTTGCCGCCAAGACCCTGGCCGACTTCGGCGCCGATGTGGTGAAGGTCGAACCCCCCAAGACCGGCGACCCGCTGCGCCAGTGGCGCCTGGTGAAAGACGGCACCTCGGTCTGGTGGCAGGTGCAGTCGCGCAACAAGCGGTCCATTGCGCTGGACCTGAAACAGCCCGACGCGCAGGCGGTGGTGCGTGCGCTGGCGACCGAAGCCGACGTGCTGGTTGAGAACTTCCGCCCCGGCGCCATGGAAGGCTGGGGCCTTGGCCCCGACGCCCTGCTGGCGCTGAACCCGCGCCTGGTGGTGCTGCGCATCAGTGGCTACGGCCAGACCGGCCCTTACCGCGACCGGCCTGGTTTTGCGCTGGTGGCCGAGGGCATGGGTGGCCTGCGCCACCTCACCGGCGAACCCGGCCGCGCACCCGTGCGCACCGGCGTCAGCATTGGCGACACGCTGGCCAGCCTGCACGGCGTCATCGGCATCCTGATGGCGCTGCACGAACGGCACAAGAGCGGCCAGGGCCAGGTGGTGGACGTGGCCTTGTACGAAGCGGTGTTCAACTGCATGGAAAGCCTGCTCCCGGAGTACAGCGCGTTTGGCGCGGTGCGGCAACCGGCAGGCAGTGCCTTGCCCGGCATCGCGCCCAGCAACGCCTACCGCTGCGCCTGCGGCAGTTGGGCCCTGATCGCCGGCAACGGCGACAGCATTTTCAAACGCCTGATGGCGGCCATTGGGCGCGACGACCTGGGGCAGGGCCCGGCCCTGGGCACCAACGCCGGCCGCGTGGCCCGGGTGGCAGAGATTGACGCCGCGATTGGCGACTGGGCCGCCCAGCACCCGGTAGACACCGTGCTGCAGGTGCTGGCCGCAGCCGACGTGCCTTCCGGCAAGGCCTACACCGTGGCCGACATGGCCGCCGACCCGCACTACGCCGCACGCGGCATGCTGATGCCCGTCACGCTGGCCGACGGCAGCACACTCACCGTGCCCGGCATCGTGCCCAAGCTGTCCCGCACGCCCGGTGGCCAGCACCGTGCAGCACCCGCGCTCGGGCAGGACACCGACGCGGTGCTGCGCGAAGTGGGGTTGACAGAAAATCAGATTGCATCTCTGCGTGAGCGGCATATCATTCAATAAGCGTCTCTCCTACCGACGACAAACCATTTGTCTTTATGAAAAAAGCAAAATACGTTCTGATGCTCTTGGGTATTTCCGCACTCTGCGCGCTGCACAGCACGGCAGCGGCGGCTGAGTTCAAAAGTGCCTCGGAATGCGCGGTTGGTGCACGCGTGACAGACCGGCAAAACAAGTCGGGCGTGGTCGTCGCTGTGGATGGCACGCTGTGCAAGGTCAAGCTCGACGAGAGCGGCAAAACCGAGAGCAAGATTTTCTGGATGCTGCGCGGGGCTGGGGCATCGGCGCAGTCCAACGACAGGCTGGTGCCAGGCACCTACCCGTGCTACAGCTTGGCGGGTGGCACGCTGAATTACGCTTTCATCGACATCCACATCCTGTCGGCGAGTGCCTACAGCGACAAGGCAGGCGCCAAAGGCAACTACCGCATCGAGTCCTCGGGCAAGATTGTTTTTGAAAGCGGCCCACTGGCCCCGGCCAATGCCAAACTGCTTGCCGGCCCGCGCATTGGCCTGAACATGAACGGTGGAAATTTCTTCAACACCAGTTGCTCATTGAAAAAATGAAAACTGGTGCGATGCTGGATTTACCGGCGAAAGCTGCTGCCGTCAGGCCCCACCAAGCTCCCGCCGTCGGGGCCAACAAGACGGCCGCCGCGGTTGTCAAATATCGGTTGCGCGCCGGGTCGGAATCCCATAGCTGGCGTTTGCGCGGCGATTGGCGACGATTTTCCAAAAGCGATTTGGACTTTGCCAACCAAATCGTTGTAGTTGCTCCAGCGACCACCACCATAGCGATGGATGCTGCATTCGCCGGAGTCACCCTGGCCATTCGGTGATCGACCGGTGACTTGCTGCACAGCCTGGGTAACCCACGGATCGCGGCATTGGCCTGCCTGCACCGAACCAATCCCAACGCCGCAAGCCAGCACAGGCACCCAACAAGAAAGATGTAGAAACCGCATATACGCCTCCCTGAAGTCGGCAGGCAAATAGGAATATAGATTTTCTGCCGAGCGGCATGACCGCAGCTTTATATTAGTCAGCGACCCGCGTCATTACAAACAAATATGCTGTCCCAACATAAATCTGCACATGGTCGTACATTCAACCTCATTGCGGCGTCACAAGTCCATGCGACGGCCCAAGCTGTCGCGCTGGTTGCACCTTGCAGCGGTCTTGAATTCATCCCTTTTGACCCCGCAATTAACGGGGCAGCACACTAGCTCAGCGACTTGATCAGATCGATGTACTGCTGCATCGCATCGTCGCTGGAGGTGCCCTTGAGCTTGTTCCAAGCGTCCCACTTGGCACGGGCCACCATGTCGGTGAAGCCGGGCTTCTTCTCGGTGTTGTCGCCAGTGGCACCTTGCTTGTACAGCGCGTAGAGTTGCAGCAGCGTGGCGTTGTCAGGACGCTCGGTCAGCGATTTGGAATGGGCAACGGCGGCTTCAAAGGCGGTTTTCAGATCGGCCATGGGGGTCTCCTGCTGGGTTTGAAATAGAAGGGAACGTCTACGCGTTCGGGTAACTGCGCTGTATCTTACGGGCAGCGCAGCCCTCAGAATAGGGGTGCCCCTCAAAAGCAAAAACGAGCTGGAGACAACACCATGGTGACCCGCGTTCGGTCTGCAACAGGCAGCCCCTCAACCGCCCCGGCACAAGCTGCCGCCCCAGCCGCGAAGCGTGGCGCCAAAAAGGGCGGCGTTCAACAACAGGTGAGCCGGGCCGTGAGCGGCACGCTCGGCCTGCACGGCGAACGCATGAGCAAGGTGGACACCGCCTGGCTGCGGATGGACACCGCCTCCAACCTGATGATGATTGTTGGCGTGTGGGTGCTCAAGCCCGGCATCCAATACGCCACCGTGTGCGCCCGCGTCGAAGAACGCCTGCTGCAGTACAACCGCTTTCGCCAGCGGGTGGTGGAAGACGCCGCTGGCGCCAGTTGGGTGGACGACAAACGCTTTGACATCGCCCACCACGTCGTGCTGGAAAAACTGCCGACCACCAAGAAGGCGGACGAGCAAGCCGCACTGCAGGACCGTGTGGCCGCGCTGGCCATGCAACCGCTGGACCCGCGCCGCCCGCTGTGGCAATTCCATTTGGTGGAAAACTACGACGGTGGCTCGGCGCTGATTGCCCGCATCCACCACTGCATTGCCGATGGCATCGCGCTCATTTCGGTGATGATGACCATGGTGGACGGCGGCAGTGCCCCGCCCACCCGGCGCAAAAAAGACGGTGCCGCCAGCACCGAAGACTGGATTGCCGACACGCTCATCAAACCGCTGGCGGGCCTGACGGTGAAGGCACTGGACGCCACTGGCAACAACGTCGCCAAGTCGCTGGCGCTGCTGCGCGACCCGCAAAAGGGGCTGGGCCAGTCGCTCGACCTCGCCAAGCTGGCCTACCAGGTGGTGAGCGACGGCGCGGCACTCGCGCTGATGCCCGACGACTCCCCAACCCGGTTGAAAGGCAAGCCCGGCACCGCCAAACGCGTGGCCTGGTGCCAGCCGCTGCCGCTGGAAGAAGTGCGCGCCGTGGGCAAGGCGCTGAACTGCTCCATCAACGACGTGCTGCTGAGCTGCGTGGCGGGCGCGATTGGCACCTATTTGCGCGACCATGGCGACGACGTGACCGGCCAGGAGATCCGCGCGATGATCCCGGTCAACCTGCGCCCGTTGGCCGAGGCCTGGAAGCTCGGCAACCGCTTTGGCCTGGTGCCGCTGGTCCTGCCGATTGGCATCGACAACCCCGTCGAACGGGTCTACGAAGTGCGCCGCCGCATGAACCAGCTCAAGGGCAGCACCCAGCCGCTGATGGCGTTTGGCCTGCTCGCGGTGGCTGGCCTGCTGATCAAACCAGCGCAGGACGCGATGCTGAACCTGTTTGCGAAGAAGACCACGGCGGTGATGACCAACGTGCCCGGCCCGCGCGACAAGCTCAAATTCTGCGGCGCCACGCTGGAGCAAACCATGTTCTGGGTGCCACAGTCGGGCGACGTGGGGCTGGGCGTGTCCATCCTCAGCTACGGTGGTGGCGTGCAGTTCGGCGTGATCACCGACAGCACGCTGTGCCCGGACCCGCAACGCATCATCGACGCCTTCGAGCCGGAGTTCGCCAAGATAGCGATGGTGACGCTGATGCTGCCTTGGGGCGACTGAAGCGCAGCCTCAGGCCCAGACCGGTGCGGCGGCAAAACGCCGCGCGGCAATCTCCAGCAGGCCGTCGAACAGCAGGTTGTCCACCAGGTCCACCGGCACCGACATGTGCGGCGCCATCTTCCAGCCCGCGCCACCGGTCATGATGCACATGGGCTCGGCCTGGCAATGCTGTTGCAGGTGCTGGGTCATGCGTGCCACCGCGCCGGCAATGGCGTAGGTGCCGCCGCTGGTGAGTGCGTCGCTGGTGTTGGTGGGGAAGTCGCGCACCTCGCCGGTGGGCACGTGCAAGCCCGCCGTGCCCGACTCCAGCGCACGCAGCATGATGCCGTGTCCTGGCAGGATCAGGCCGCCCAGAAAACGGCCGTTGGCGTCAATCGCCTCCACCGTCACCGCCGTGCCCACCATCACCACCACCAATGGCCGCGCCGGCCCCTGGGCGCGCATGCGGTGCCAGGCACCGATCATGGCCACCCAGCGGTCGGAGCCGAGGCGCGAGGGGTGGTCGTAGCCATTGCTCAAGCCGGCTTCCGCGTTGCTGGAGACAACCCACTGCGGCACCACGTCCCACAGCTCCATCTGTTCCTGCACCCGGCGCTTGATCGCGTCGCCCGCCACAATGCAGCCCAGCATGCGCTCGGGCACGGGCAAGGCCTTCCAGGCGCCGTCGGCCAGCTTGTCGATGTTTTCCAGAAACTCGGCGCCTTGCGCCAGCAGCCTGGCGCCGGCATGCGGCGCGTCGTAATGCGCCCACTTCAGGCGGGTGTTGCCAACGTCCAGAGCCAGAAAACTCATGGCGTCAGTTCTGTCGCCATGGCAAGCCAGCCACCTGCCAGCCCCCGCGCACGCCGCGGTGCGCCTGGTCGTCCGGGTCGCCCTCAAAACCTTCGAGGATGTTGTAGGCCTGCAGGCCCAGTTCAGTGGCACGCCGGGCTGCGGCAATCGAGCGCACACCGCTGCGGCACAGCAACAGCACTTTCTTGCCATTGGCTGCCGCACGGACCTGCTCGTCAAACGCCGCGTTCGGGACCATGCCGGGCCACTGCTTCCAGGGCACGGCCGCGGCCCCCGGCACACCACCCACCCACTCGCGCTCCGCGTCCGTGCGCACATCCACCAGCACCGCGTCACCCGCTTGGACCCATTGCCACGCCAGCAGCGGCGACACATCACCGGCATAGCCTGCGGCAGGAATCGGCTGCAACAGCGCTGCAGTCACAGGGGGGACGGACTGGTTCATGGTGTCGGTTGTGGGGTTAAGAGATTTGTGCAAATTATGCGGTGATTCGGGGCAGCAGCGGAGGCGTTGATTTTTGCAACGCGCTGTCACGCAGCAGACGGTCCGTACGTAATTACCCTCTTTCGCACGACACCATCCTGACAAAAGATGTGACAGCGACACCCATTATTTCAACAGGAGACAAGCCATGACCGATATGAAAACGCCACGCCGCCGCCAGCTGCTCAAAGGGGCTGCCGTGGCTGCAGGCGCGATGTCTGCACCCATGCTGGCCACCGCACAAACCGCGCCCGTCAGCTTCCGCTTCCAGAGCACCTGGCCCGCCAAGGACATCTTCCACGAGTACGCCCAGGACTTCGCCAAAAAAGTCAACGACATGGCCGGTGGCCGGTTGAAGATCGAGGTGCTGCCCGCCGGTTCGGTGGTGCCTGCTTTCCAGCTGCTCGAGGCGGTCAGCAAGGGCACGCTGGACGGTGGCCACGGCGTGATCGCCTACCACTACGGCAAGAACTCGGCGCTGGCACTGTGGGGTTCTGGCCCCGGCTTTGGCATGGACGCCAACATGGTGCTGGCCTGGCACAACTACGGCGGTGGCAAGGCGCTGGTGGAAGAAATCTACAAGTCGCTGAACATGGACGTGGTGACCTACCTGTACGGTCCGATGCCCACCCAGCCGCTGGGCTGGTTCAAGAAGCCCATCGCCAAGGTCGACGACATGAAGGGCCTGAAGTTCCGCACGGTGGGCCTGGCGGTGGACGTGTTCACCGAGATGGGCACCTCGGTGAACCCGCTGCCTGGTGGCGAGATCGTGCCAGCGCTGGACCGTGGCCTGATCGACGCGGCCGAATTCAACAACGCCTCCAGCGACCGCATCCTGGGCTTTCCCGATGTGGCCAAAAACTGCATGCTGCAGAGCTTTCACCAGAGTGGCGAGCAGTTTGAGATTTTGTTCAACAAGACCAAGTACAACGCGCTGCCGCAGGAGCTGCGCTCCATCATCGACTACGCGGTGCAGGCCTCCAGTGCCGACATGAGCTGGAAGGCGATTGAGCGCAACTCCACCGACTACGCTGCGATGAAAAAGCAAGGCATCAAGTTCTACAAAACACCAGACGCTGTGCTGCGCGCACAGTTGGCCGCCTGGGACAAAACGATTGCCAAGAAGGCCGGTGAGAACCCACTGTTCCAGAAGGTGCTGGATTCGCAGAAAGAATTTGCCCAGCGTGCCGGCCAGTGGCAAAACGACTACTCGGTTGATTTCAAAATGGCGTACAACCACTACTTCAGCGCCAAGAAGGCCTGACCTCCGCCTGAAGCCTGCCAGCCATCCGGCCCCCTCCGGATGGCTGGTTTCATTTTGACTTGCCCATCTGTGTGACCGCCATGAATGTCCAACGCATCCTGCACACCGCTGACCACATCAGCACCTGGGTCGGCAAGGCTTCGGCCTGGCTGATCGTGGCCCTGATGCTGGTGGTGTGTACCGAGGTGTTCAAGCGCTATGCCTTGAACGCCCCCACCTCCTGGATTTTTGATGTGAACAACATGCTCTATGGCACGCTGTTCATGCTGGGCGGTGCCTACACGCTGGCCCACGACGGCCATGTGCGTGGGGATTTCTTTTACGGCCGCATGCGACCGCGAACCCAGGCCACGCTGGACCTGGTGTTGTACACCGTGTTCTTTTTGCCGGGCATCGCCGCCCTGACGTGGGCAGGCTGGACCTATTTCAATGACTCGCTGGGCATCAACGAGCAGACGTTCAATGCGGTCCCGATCCCGCTCTACCCATTCAAATTCGTGATCCCGCTGGCGGGTGGGATTGTGCTGATGCAGGGCCTTGCCGAAATGCTGCGCTGTGCGGTGTGCATCCGCACCGGCGTGTGGACACCGCGCCTGAAGGACGCGGAGGAATCCGACGTGGTGGCCCAACAGCTCGCGAGCAGCGAGTTCGTGGACGAGGAAGCCAAACAACTGGCGATTGAGCAATCCAAAGGCATGAAGGGCTAACCATGAGCAACGCAGCACTCGGCATGACCATGCTCTGCCTGATCGTGGCGGCCATTCTGATGGGCTTCCCGACGGCGTTCACCCTGATGGGGCTGGGCATGGGGTTCGGCTTCATCGCTTTCTATGACCCCGCAGCCCCCTGGCTGGACAACCGGATTTTTGACCTGATGGTGCAGCGCGCGTTTGGCGCAATGACCAACGAAACCCTGCTCTCCATTCCGCTGTTTGTGCTCATGGGCTACATCATGGAACGGGGTGCGCTGGTGGACAAAATGTTCCACAGCGTGCAGCTCGCCTTCCGCAGCGTGCCAGGTTCGCTGGCGGTCACCACCCTGATCATCTGCACCTTCTGGGGCATTGCCAGCGGGCTGGTGGGCGCGGTGGTGGTTCTGATGGGCGTGATCGCGATGCGGCCCATGCTCAACGCCGGCTACGACACCCGGCTGGCGGCGGGCGTGATCACCGCCGGCGGCACGCTGGGCATCCTGATTCCGCCGTCGGTGATGATCATCGTCTACGCTGCAGTGGCGGGCCAGTCGGTGGTCAAGCTGTATGCCGCCGCCATGTTCCCAGGTTTCTTCCTGGCTTTCCTGTACCTCGTCTACATCATCGGCTGGGTGCTGCTCAACCCCAAGATCGCACCGAAATTACCGCCCGAGCAAAATCAGGTTCCCATCCCACCCTGGCTGTCGCGCCTGAGCCAGGGCTATTCACGCCGCACGTTGTCGGCGCTGCTCGGCGCCCTCATGTCCCCAGCCAAGGCGACGGGCGAGGGCCCGGACGGCAAGCCCATCGGGCGCGGTTTCCTGGCGAAAAGCCTAGGCTTGTCGCTGGTCCCCGTGATGCTGACGGCTGTCCTGCTGGGTGCCACTTGGTGGTACGTGGTGATCTACTCGCAGGCAGACAATGTGGCCGCGCCCGCAGCGGTGCAACAACTCAGCGCCTCGGTTGCCGAGAAGTCCGGGCTGCAGGAACCCGCGTCTGCAGGCGGCTTGCAGGAACCCCCATCGGGCAACGGCGTCCAGGAGCCCCCTGGTGCGGGCGAACTGCAGGAGCTGTCGGCGCCAGGAGGCCCCCAACCCGCGCCCGATGTCCCCGAAGCCATGCAACAGTTTGGGGACCCCTCCGCAGAAGGACCCAAGGTGGCCGCCGTGCCCGAAGCGTTCTACACCGGCTTTGCCATCGCGGTCGCCGTGGTGCTGCTGCTGCTCGGCTGGTACTACTGGCGCTTTGACGCGGAACAGTTCGAAATCCTGCGCATGCTGGTGTCTTCCGTGATGCCGCTGGCCCTGCTCACCCTGATCGTGCTCGCGGTGATCCTGTTCGGCATCACCACCGCCACCGAGTCGGCGGCCGTGGGCGCAGCGGGCGCGTTCCTGATGGCCTGGCATGCTGGCACGTTGAATTTCCAGCGCATCAAGGAAGCCGTGTTCCTGACCGCCAAAACCACCTCCATGGTGTGCTGGCTGTTTGTGGGCTCGGCGCTGTTCTCGGCCGTGTTTGCACTGCTGGGCGGGCAACGGGTGGTGGAGGAATGGGTGCTGTCGATGAACCTGTCACCGCTGCAGTTCCTGCTGCTGTCGCAGGCCATCATCTTTGTGCTCGGCTGGCCACTGGAGTGGACCGAGATCATCGTCATCTTCGTGCCGATCTTCCTGCCACTGCTGCAGCATTTCCAGATCGACCCCATCCTGTGGGGCGTGCTGGTGTTCGTCAACCTGCAGGCGGCTTTCCTGTCGCCACCGGTGGCGATGTCGGCGTTTTACCTGAAGGGGGTGTCGCCGCCACACGTCACGTTGAACCAGATCTTTGCGGGCATGATGCCTTACATGCTCATCGTGATCGTTTGCATGGTGTTCATGTACATCTGGCCCGGCCTGACACTGTGGCTGCCGCAGTACCTCTACGGCGGTGGCAATTGACGCAACCTGCAGACAACAGAAAAGATGCCCTCCAAACAAGCTGATGCCCCCCTGAGCGCATGGCAACCGCGCGGCAAGGCCGGCAAACCTTTCACGCTGGCGGCCTGTGACCCCTCGGCCAAGCCTTTTTCCTCGGGCGACAAGCTCCAGGACAAGGCGCGTGTTGAGGCACTGGCGGTGGAACTGGACGGGCTGCAGGACCTGTTCTTTGCCGACAAACGCTTCAAGTTGCTGGTGGTCCTGCAGGGCACCGACACCTCGGGCAAAGATGGCACTGTTCGCGGTGTGTTTGGGCGCACCAGCCCGTTGGGTGTGCACACGGTGGGCTGGAAAGCCCCCACCGAAGAAGAGCGGGCGCACGACTACCTCTGGCGCATCCACAAGCAGTTGCCGGGTGCCGGCGAGATCATGGTGTTCAACCGCAGCCATTACGAAGACGTGCTGGTGCCGGTGGTCAATGGCTGGATCACACCCGAGCAGACACAACAGCGCTACCAGCACATCAACGACTTCGAGCGCCTGCTGACCGAGACCGGCACCGTGGTGCTGAAGTTCTTGCTGCACATCAGCGCCGACGAGCAGCGCGAGCGGCTGCAGGAGCGCATTGACGACCCCACCAAGAACTGGAAGTTCAGCACCGGCGACGTGGAGGTGCGCAAGCAGTGGGACGCCTACCAGACCGCCTACAGCGCGGTGCTGGGTACCACCAGCACCGCCTGGGCGCCATGGACAGT
This sequence comes from Pseudomonadota bacterium, assembly GCA_040384665.1. GTDB lineage: Bacteria > Pseudomonadota > Gammaproteobacteria > Burkholderiales > Burkholderiaceae_C > PCRC01. The sequence continues at coordinate 137,323 of JAZKIY010000009.1, read as the reverse complement.
GGTGCCGGCCAACTCCAAGACCCACCGCAACCTGATGATCGCCACAGTGGTGCGCGACACGCTCAAGCAGCTCAAGCTGCGCTACCCGCAGGCCGACCCGGCGCTCAAGGGCTTGAAGATCGCCTGAAGTGCTTTCCACAGGCCACATGCCGGTGCCAGAATCGCTCCACCGACCACTTGCCGCGACACCCCCATGCTGATCAACTGCGTTGCCTACCAGAACGGTGCCAAGCTCGCCGACATTCCCGTGCGCGAGGTCAGCGACTACATCACCCGGCCCAACACCTTTGTCTGGGTCGCTTTGGAAGACGCCACCCCCGAAGAGCTGGAAGAAATGCGGCAGGAATTTGGCCTGCACGAACTCGCGGTGGAAGACGCCCGGCACGGCCACCAGCGCCCCAAGATAGAGGAATACGGTGCCTCGCTTTTTTCGGTGCTGCACTTGGTGGAAACACTGCCCGACAACCCCAGCACCCTGCATGTGGGCGAGGTCGACGTGTTCACCGGGCGCAACTACGTGGTGTCGGTGCGCAACCGCAGCCACCGCGGTTTTCTGGGGGTGCGCGCGCGCTGCGAGAGCGAGCCCGAACTGCTGCGCCATGGTTCAGGTTTTGTGCTGTACGCGCTGATGGACGCGGTGGTGGACCGCTACTTTCCCATTCTGGATTCCCTGGAAACCGAGCTGGAAACCATCGAGCAGGAAATTTTCACCAAAGGCACGGCCCGCTCCAACATCGAACGGCTCTACGAGCTCAAGGGCCGGGTGATGGTGCTCAAGCACGCGGTCACGCCGCTGCTCGAAGGCGCCAGCAAACTGCACGGCGGCCGCGTGCCGCAGATCTGCGCCGGCGTACAAGACTATTTCCGCGACGTGGTCGACCACCTGACCCGCATCAATGCCGAGATCGAGAACATCCGCGACACCATCGGCACCGCCATCCAGGTCAATCTGGCGCTGGCCACGATTGAGGAAAGCGAAGTCACCAAGCGGCTGGCGGCCTGGGCCAGTATTTTTGCGGTGTGCACCGCATTTGCCGGCATCTGGGGCATGAACTTCGAGCACATGCCCGAGCTGAAATGGCAGTACGGTTATGCCATGGCGCTGGGCACCATCGCAGTCACCTGTGCCGTGGTCTTTTGGCGCTTCAAGCGCGCGGGCTGGCTTTAACGCCCAGCTGGCGCATGCGGTATTCGCCAGGCTGGGCGCCGGTCCATTTCTTGAAGGCGCGGTGAAAGGCGCTGGGCTCCTGAAAACCCAGCAGGCCAGAAATTTCGGCAATGCCCAGCGTGCTGGTGCACAGGTGGTGGATGGCCGCATCGCGCCGCAGCTGGTCCTTGATGCCCTGGTAGCTGGTGCCTTCGGATTCCAGCCGCCGGCGCAACGTGGTGGGCGCCACGTGGAAGCTGCGCGCCATGTCGTCCAGCACCGGCCACTCGGCGCCCACCGCACCGCGCAACTGACGCCGCAACCGGGCGGTCCAGCTGTCCTGGTTCTTGTATTTCAGAAACACCGACTGCGGCGCGTTGCGCAGAAAGGGCTTGATGGTCTGGGCGTTCTGCACCACCGGCGCGTCCAGCAGCCGGGCCTCAAAGTGGATGGCGGTGCAGTCGGTATCAAACGCGAGGTGCTGCGAATACATCACCGCGTATTCGCCAGCATGGGGCGGCCGGGCATGGGCAAAGGCGACTTGCTGCAAGGCGATGCGCTGGCCAGTCAGCCAGCACATCAGCCCATGCACCATCACCAGAAAGGTTTCGTCGGCAAACCGCCGTGACGGGCCGCTGGCAATGCGGTTGTGGACCTTGATAACGGCGGTGTCGCCCTCGACCACCAGTTCACCCGCCACGTCGTCCAAAAACAGCGCAAAACCGCGCAGGCAGCGCTTGACCGCACGCCCCAAGGTTTCGCTGCCCAGCACCGCCTGGCACAGCAGCGCAAAGCTGCCGACCTTCATGCGCCGGCTGTCCAGGCCAAAAAATTCGTCGTCGATCTCGCGCGCCACGGCCAGCCAGAGCCGCGAAAACGATTCGGCCGGTACCCGCGCGGTGGCCAGCGCCAGCAGCTCGGCCTGGATACCCGCCGCCTGCAGCGCCCGCGCTTTTGCCGAACCGGGCAGTCGGGCGACTGCGGCGTTGACAAAGTACATGGCGACGGTGTCTTTTTCCATGGGTGGGGCGCGTGTTTTTGAGTTTATCGGCTGGCGGGGCGGCACCGGCCGATAAACCAGCCCAAACAGACAAAACCAGTCCCAAAGTGGCAAAAACCGCCACACAGTTGGGTCGCTTTGGCTATCGCCCTGCCGCCCAAGTGGGCGTAAAGTACCCCAAGAAGCGCTGACCGGGCCACCCCACGTCCGCAGCCTGACCTTACGGAGACCTCCCCATGACCGATCTGTCCGCCGATTACAAGGCCCTGGCCAACTACCGCCCGACCCACAAGGTGCGTTTTGTCACCGCCGCCAGCCTGTTTGACGGCCACGACGCGGCCATCAACATCATGCGCCGCATCCTGCAAGGCATGGGTGCGGAAGTCATCCACCTGGGGCACAACCGCAGTGTGGACGAGGTCGTCACCACCGCGCTGCAGGAGGACGCCCAGGGCATCGCCATCAGTTCCTACCAGGGCGGGCATGTCGAGTACTTCAAGTACATGGTCGATCTGCTGAAGAGCCGGGGCGGCGAACACATCCAGGTGTTTGGCGGCGGCGGCGGCGTGATCGTGCCACCGGAAATCCGCGAACTGCACGACTACGGCGTGGCACGCATCTTCAGCCCCGAGGACGGCCAGCGCATGGGTCTGGCCGGCATGATCGGCGAAATGGTGATGCGCTGCGACAAGGACCTCACCGGCTACGCGCCCAAAGCGCTGGAAGCGATTCAGGGCCACGGCGAGATGAACTGGCGCGCACTGGCCCAACTCATCACCGCGCTTGAAAACGAGAAGGCCGACGCCAAGCTCACCGCCGCCATCCGCAAGGCCGCAGCGGGCACCAAGGTGCCTGTGCTGGGCATCACCGGCACCGGTGGCGCCGGCAAGTCCAGCCTGACCGATGAGCTGATCCGCCGCTTCCGTTTGGACCAAAACGACAACCTGCGGGTCGCGGTGATCTCCATCGACCCGAGCCGCCGCAAGAGCGGTGGCGCGCTGCTGGGCGACCGCATCCGCATGAACGCCATCAACCCCTGGAGTCAGGGCCAGCGCGTCTTCATGCGTTCGCTTGCGACGCGCGATTTCGGCTCTGAGATTTCGGCTGCGCTGCCCGACGTGATTGCCGCTTGCAAGGTGGCCGGGTTCGATTTGATCGTGGTCGAGACCTCCGGCATTGGCCAGGGCGACGCCGCCATCGTGCCGCATGTGGACGTGCCGATGTACGTGATGACGCCCGAATTCGGGGCGGCCAGCCAGCTTGAGAAAATCGACATGCTGGACTTTGCCGAGTTCATTGCCATCAACAAGTTCGACCGCAAGGGTTCGCTCGACGCACTGCGTGACGTGTCCAAGCAGGTGCAGCGCAACAAGGAAGCCTGGACCACACCGGCCGACAAGATGCCGGTGTTTGGCACCATGGCCGCGCGCTTCAACGACGACGGCGTGACCGCGCTGTACCAGGGCCTGAAGGTGCGGCTGGCCGCGCTGGGCCTGCCTCTGAAAGACGGCCGCCTGCCACTGGTGTCCGTGCGCCACAGCACCAACCAGACGCCGGTGGTGCCGGCGGCCCGCACCCGCTACCTTGCCGAGATCAGCGACACGGTACGCGGCTACAAAAAGCGTGCTTTGGCCCAGGCCCGCCTGGCCCGCGAAATCCAGCAACTGCATGCGGCATCCGCCATGCTGGCCGAAGGCAAGCCTGGCAAACCGCGCGCCTCCGAAGCCGCCAAAGACCTGGCGCTGCAGCGCACCGACCTGCAGGACAAGGCCGCCGCCAAGCTGCTGGGCCAGTGGCCCGACATGCAGAAAGCCTATGCTGGCGACGAGTATGTGGTGAAGATTCGCGACAAGGAAATCCGCACGTCCATCACCACCAAGTCGCTCTCTGGCACCACCATCCGCAAGGTGGCACTGCCCACGTTTGAAGACCACGGCGAAATTCTCAAGTGGCTGATGCTGGACAACGTGCCCGGCAGCTACCCCTACACCGCCGGCACCTTTGCCTTCAAGCGCGAGGGCGAAGACCCGACCCGGATGTTTGCCGGCGAAGGTGACGCCTTCCGCACCAACCGCCGCTTCAAGCTGGTGTCCGAAGGCATGCCAGCGCACCGGCTCTCGACCGCGTTTGACTCGGTCACGCTGTACGGCAACGACCCCGACCCGCGACCCGACATCTACGGCAAGGTCGGCAACTCCGGCGTGAGCATTGCCACGCTGGACGACATGAAGGTGCTGTACGGCGGCTTTGATTTGTGCAACCCCAGCACCTCGGTCTCGATGACCATCAACGGCCCGGCGCCCAGCATCCTGGCGATGTTCATGAACACCGCCATCGACCGGCAGATGGAGAAATTCCGCACCGACAACGGCCGCGAGCCCACCGACACCGAGACAGCCAAGATCCGCGAATGGGTCCAGGCCAATGTGCGCGGCACGGTGCAGGCCGACATCCTGAAGGAAGACCAGGGCCAGAACACCTGCATCTTCTCGACCGAGTTTTCGCTCAAGGTGATGGGCGACATTGCCCAGTACTTTGTGCACAACAACGTGCGCAACTTCTACTCGGTGTCGATCTCCGGCTACCACATTGCCGAGGCTGGCGCGAATCCGATTTCGCAGCTCGCGTTCACGCTGTCCAACGGCTTCACCTTTGTTGAAGCCTATCTCGCGCGCGGTATGCACATCGACGATTTCGCGCCCAACCTGAGCTTCTTCTTCTCCAACGGCATGGACCCGGAATACACCGTGATGGGCCGTGTGGCGCGCCGCATCTGGGCCGTGGCCATGAAAGAGAAATACGGCGCCAACGAGCGCAGCCAGAAGTTGAAATACCACATCCAGACGTCGGGCCGCAGCCTGCACGCGCAGGAAATCCAGTTCAACGACATCCGCACCACGCTGCAGGCGCTGATTGCGATCTACGACAACTGCAACTCGCTGCACACCAACGCGTTTGACGAAGCCATCACCACGCCCACCGAAGAAAGCGTGCGCCGCGCGATGGCCATCCAGCTCATCATCAACCGCGAATGGGGCCTGGCCAAGAACGAGAACCCGAGCCAGGGCGCCTTCATCATCGAGGAGCTGACCGAGCTGCTCGAAGAAGCGGTGCTGAGCGAGTTCGAGCGCATTGCCGAGCGCGGTGGCGTGCTGGGCGCGATGGAGACCGGCTACCAGCGTGGCCGCATCCAGGACGAGTCGATGCACTACGAAATGCTCAAGCACACCGGTGAGCTGCCCATCATCGGCGTCAACACTTTCCGCAACCCGCACGGCGACCAGGTGCAGGACAAGCTGGAACTGGCCCGCTCGACGGACGAGGAAAAACAGAGCCAGCTGACCCGCCTGCACGAGTTCCACGCGCTGCACGCCGACAAGTCCCCGGCCATGCTGCAGCGCCTGCAGCAGGCCGTGATCGACAACGGCAACGTGTTCGAGGTGCTGATGGACGCGGTGCGTGTCTGCTCGCTCGGCCAGATCACCAACGCCCTGTTTGAAGTCGGCGGCCAGTACCGCCGTAACATGTAAGCATGACCCCAAATACCTCTTCCACCACCTCACTCCAGGCCTTCACGCAGGCCAAACAGTTCCTGCTCAACCACCGCACCGACTACGACGCGGCCTATGCCGGCTTCGCGTGGCCGCAGCTCACCGACTTCAACTGGGCGCTTGACTATTTCGACAGCATGGCGCGCGGCAACGACGCACCGGCGCTGTGGCTTGTTGAAGAAGACGGCCGCGAAGAAAAGCTGAGCTTCGCGCAGATGTCGGCGCGCTCCAACCAAGTGGCCAACTGGCTGCGCAGCCTGGGCGTGCAGCGCGGCGACCGGGTGCTGCTGATGCTGGGCAACGAACGCCCGCTGTGGGAAACCATGCTGGCCGCGTTCAAGCTCGGGGCGGTGGTGATTCCCGCCACCACGCTGCTGGTGCACGACGACCTGCTGGACCGTTTCGAGCGCGGCGGCGTCAAGCATGTGGTGGCCGGTGCCGAACATGCCGCCAAGTTTGCCGCGATCAGCGGCAGCTACACCAAAGTGGCCGTGGGTGCAGCGGTAGCGGGCTGGCAGTCTTTCGATGCCGCCTACCAGGCCAGCACCGACTTCACGCCCGATGGCGTCACAAAAGCCACCGACCCGCTGCTGCTGTACTTCACCTCCGGCACCACCTCCAAACCCAAGCTGGTGCTGCACAGCCACCAGAGCTACCCGGTGGGCCACCTCTCCACCATGTACTGGATCGGCCTGCAGCCGGGCGACATCCACCTCAACATCTCGTCACCCGGCTGGGCCAAACACGCGTGGAGCTGCTTTTTTGCGCCCTGGAACGCGGGTGCCTGCATCTTCATTTTCAACTACGCCCGCTTCAAGGCCGAGACGCTGCTGGCCACGCTGGAGAAGTATGGCGTGACCGTGATGTGCGCACCGCCCACCGTCTGGCGTTTGCTCATTCAGGCCGACCTCAAGCCCTGGAAAGTACAACTGCGCGAACTCATCGGCGCCGGCGAGCCGCTGAACCCGGAGGTGATCGACCAGGTCCATGCGGCCTGGGGCATCACCATCCGCGACGGCTTTGGCCAGACCGAAACCACCTGCCAGATCGGCAACAGCCCCGGCCAGAAAGTCATCGCCGGCAGCATGGGCCGTCCGCTGCCCGGCTACAAGGTGGTGCTGCTCGACGCCGACGACAAACCGGCGGACGAGGGCGAGGTTTGCCTTGACCTGGCAGCGCGCCCGCTGGGCCTGATGCTGGCGTACTCGGGCGACGAGGAAAAAACCGCCGAAGTCATGCGCGACGGCCACTACCACACCGGCGACGTGGCACAACGCAGTGCCGACGGCTACATCACCTATGTGGGCCGCGCCGACGACGTGTTCAAGGCGTCCGACTACCGCATCAGCCCCTTCGAGCTGGAGTCGGTGCTGATCGAACACCCTGCCGTGGCCGAAGCCGCCGTGGTGCCCAGCCCCGACCCGCTGCGCCTGGCCGTGCCCAAGGCCTTTGTGGTGCTGACGGCCGGCCACACCGCTGGCCCGGAACTGGCGCGCGAGATCCTCGCGTTCTGCCGTGACAAGCTGGCGCCCTACAAACGCATCCGCCGCATCGAGTTTGCCGAACTGCCGAAGACCATCTCGGGCAAGATCCGCCGGGTTGATTTGCGCAAGGGCGAAGCGGCGCAGCGCGCGGCGGGCACCAAGGGCGCGCTGGAGTTTTTTGAAGAAGACCTGACCAGCTAAACCGCCTTGGCAAGCGGCAGGTTCAGCAGCAGGTTCTGGGGCTTGAGCTTCAGCACGTTGTGGCCGTCCAGCGCCAGCCCCAGGTAAACCGGTTTGCCAGCCACGTCGGCCCGCATGTCCTGCGGGTTGGCAAAGTCCAGGCGGAACAGGCTCACCAGCCGCTGCATGCGCTCGGGTTCGACCGGGCGGTCTTCGTACAGGTCGTTGAGCAGCGCGGTGGCGGCCACGTCCAGGCCCACATGCCAGCGCCAGTTGGGGTCGTCCACGTTCTGCACCGGGCGAATGGCCACGTCCACGCCCAGAAAATGCCGCACCCAGCGTTCCAGCACCTGCGCCAGCGCCTTCAGGCCGGAGCGGGCGCGTGTCATGTGGAACACCAGGCCATGGCTCAGGTCCTGTGTCACCTCGTGCGTCAGGTCCAGCAGGAAGTTGAAGCGTTCACCGGCCTGCCAGTACTGGGCGGCGTTGGTGTCGGCCAGCACCTGCATCTGCACCGTGGCCATGGGCGCACCGCCCTGCACCAGCAGCCGGCCCACGGCGCCCAGGCCGCCGGTGTCCTGCAGCAGGTCCACCGTGTCGCGGTCGGCGGCCAGCACCTGGCCGTCCTGCACGGTGATGCGCTGGGTGCGGAACAGCAGCTCGGCCGCACGCACCTGGTAGGCGTCTTCGGTGCCGTCCAGCAGGTGGCGGGTGATGGCCTGGGCCACCAGGTCGATGAACAGCGGCGGCAGGGTCACCGCGGGTTGCCGGAACAGGCCCAGGTACCAGGTCTCCAGCGTGCCAGCGGCCTGCACCGCGTCGCGAAAGCCCAAAAACAGCCGGTAGTTGGCACGGGCGTCGGCATCGCTCAGGCGCGCGAGTTCGGCATCGGCCACCACGCGGGTGGGTGACACCAGCAGGCTGGCGTGCAGCGCGCGCTCGGCCGGGCAGGATTCGTCCACCGGGGCCAGCTCGGGCCGGGCCAGGAACAGCCGCCAGTAGCCGGGCGTGGGCACCAGCCAGCCACGCGGATTGCGTTCGAGGTGCTGGAAGCCGCTGGCAGGCCAAAAATCAGGCATCGTTTTACATCTGCTTGCAATAATCCGACGGATATTGCGGGGGTTTACCGTGACTTCGTGGACTTCGCCGCGCCTGCCGCGTTCATAAGGTCATGATGGATTATCTTCACTCCCGCGTGGGCACTTTTTCCTGGACGCTGCCATGACCTATTTTCTGAACCCAAGGCACTTGGCCGGCCTGCTCGTGGCCGGGCTGCTGGCCGGCGCCGCCTGGTCGCAAACCGACGTCAGCACCGACGCGGCACAAGACCCCCCCGGGCGGGTGGCGCGGATCGGCTTGGTCGAGGGCGCCGTCAGCACCGCCGAGGCGGGTGGTGACAACTGGGCCAACGCGTCGCTGAACCGGCCGCTGACCCGGGGCGACCGGCTGTGGGTCGCTGAACGCGCCCGCAGCGAGCTGCACATCGGCTCCACCGCGGTGCGGCTGAACAGCGCCACCAGCGTCAACGTGCTGACGCTGGACGACGATGTGGCCCAACTCCAGCTCACCCAAGGCACGCTCAGCCTGCGCGTGCGCAACCTGTTCGATGGCGAACGCCTGCAGGTGGACACGCCCAACCTCGCCTTCAGCGTGGCCCAGCCGGGCGAGTACCGCATCGACGTGGACCCGGTGCGCAACACCACCCGCGTGTCGGTGCTGGCCGGCTCGGGCGCCGCTTATGGCGAAAACGGCATGTCCTACCCGCTGGCGCTGGCGCAGCAGGTGACGTTTGCCAGTACCAACCTGTCGCCCATTGCGGTGGCGAGCGTGGGGCTGCGCGACAGCTTCGAGGCCTGGGTCGCCGAACGCGACCGGCAGGAAGACGTGGCCGTCAGCGCCCGCTACGTGTCGCGCGAGACCATTGGCTACCAGCAGCTGGACCAGCACGGCGACTGGGGCAACGACGCGGCCTATGGCGCGGTCTGGTACCCGCGCGCGGTGGTGGCCGACTGGGCACCCTACCGCTACGGCCACTGGGCCAACATCGCGCCCTGGGGCTGGACCTGGATCGACGACGCGCCCTGGGGCTTTGCACCTTTCCACTACGGCCGCTGGGCCTACGTGGGCAGCCGCTGGGGCTGGGTGCCTGGCCCGGTGGTGCAGCGGCCGGTGTACGCGCCGGCACTGGTCGGTTTTGTTGGCAGCAACGCCGGCGTGAGTTTTGGCTTCCAGATTGGCAGCAGCCAGCCCGGCGTGGGCTGGTTCCCGCTCGGCCCCGGCGAAGCCTGGCGCCCGTACTACCGTGCCAGCCCGCGCTACGTGAACAACATCAACCGCTATGGCAGCTACCAGGCCAGTGCGGGCAGCTACCGCTACCAACGCGCACCGCAGGCGGTGACGGTGGTGAACGCCGACACCTTCCGCCAGAGCCGGCCGGTGTGGCAGAACCGGGTGCGGCCGCCGCAAGAGCAGATCACCCGCGCCGAGCTCGGGGCCGCCCCCAGCTTTGGCTTTGGGCGCGACAACCAGTACCGCAACCCGGGCCGCCCGTTGACACCCGGCGCCACGCCCCCCGGCACCGTGACGCAGCGCGAGGTGTTGACCGACCGCGCCGCCCACGACCGCAACCGCTTCAACGACGACCGCCGTGGGGACGACCGCCGCGCCGAAGACCGCTCGCCAGGCCGCGACAGGGACAACAACGACAACGCCACCCGGCAGTGGCGCGACGACCGCAACCGCTTCAACGTGCCCGCACCACAGCAGCCCGAGCGCACCCACGTGCCGCCCCAGGTGACGAACGCGGCACCGCAGTTCCAGGCGCCACCCAACTTCATCCCCAACCAGGGCCGACCCAACGTGCGCGACGACACCCGCAACGACCCGCGCCATGGCCAGCCACGTTACGAACCGAGCCGTGACCCCCGCTACGGCCAGCGCAACGACGCACCACCCGAACCGCGCCGGGACCAGGCCCAGCGCGACCAGGCCGAACAGTTCCTGCAGCAGCAGCGCCAGGCCACCGCCCGTTCGCAGGCCGACGCACAGGCACAAGCCCAGGCGGCTGCACAGGCCCGCGCTCAAGCTCAAGCTCAAGCTCAAGCTCAAGCTCAAGCTCAGCGCCAGCAGCAACAACAGCAGCAGCAAACAGCCCGTCCGACACGCGACGTGCCACGCCCCAGCCGGAACAACGACGATGACAACAACGGCCGCCCTGGCCGCAACTTTGGCCCGCAGCGCTGATGAATTGCTATTTATTCAATAGCTGAACCACCAGGTTTTACTAGGGCTTGAGGCCATTTTTACTCAAAAACTGCCTCCAAAAGCCTCCACAGGCCACTGGGAAGCCTCAGACAGGCACTTGCACCAGCCGCTGCCCCATGCGGATGCGGCTGCCCGGCACAATGCCCTCGCACAGCGCGAAGCCGGCGGGCACAAACAGCAGGATGGTGGAGCCGTGCTCGAACCAGCCCATTTCCTGCCCTTTGGTGAACAGCGCGTCGCACGGCAGGTGGTTCGGCCCACGGTAGCGCAGGTGCAGCCGCACGTTGAGCCAGTGCAGCCGCATGCTGGCCACCAGCACGGCGGCCACGGGCACCAGCGCAATCGGGTGGCCTGAGGGCAGCGTGCCCTCCACCAGCGCACGCTCGTTTTTGCAGAACAGCTTCTCCACCCGCTTGAGCGCCACCGGGTTCACGTTCCACGTGTCGCCACTGATGTAGGTCACCTGCTGCACCCGCATGTCGGCCGGTGCATGAAAGCGGTGGTACATGCTGGCGGTGAGCCGCAGCGTGAGGTAACAACCGTCACGGTAATGCCGTGCCAGCGCGTCGCCACCCGCCAGGTCTTCGAGCGTGTACGGGAAGCCCTTGGCCTGGAACACGGTGGTGCCAGCCACCGGGCCACAGGCACCGATGATGGCGTCGCACGGGCTGGTCAGCACGGCCGGGTCCCTGTCCACCGGGCGGGCACCGGGCTTCAGTTCGCGGGTGAAGCAGCCGTGCAGGCTCTTGAAGCGCTGCTGTTTGGCGTCGCTCAAATCCAGGTCGGCAAACAGCCGCCAGACGGCAATCGACGCGCGCGCCACCCACGGGTGCTCGATCTGGCTGAACCAGCCCATGAAGCGGGTCAGCGTGTTGCGGGGAATGCGGTTGGTGAGCAGAAAGTTCAGGTCTTCCTGCAGCAGCAAGGCGTCTCGAAGGCGGCGCAGATTCATACGGTTGTCAATTCACGCAGTTAAAAGAAGGGTCACGGTTTCACCACAGGCACACATTCCATGGACTACGCCTTTGCACTCTCGGCCATCGCTGCGGCCAGCCTCGCCACATTGGCCGTGGCCTCGCCCCGGCTGGCGCGCCGCCTGGCGCTCTCGCGCGCCAAACACCCCGGCCTGGCCGGCCACTCGCGCATGGCCAAGCGGGTGGTGGCGCAGATCCCCGGCTACGCCTACGACGACGACGCCTTCTTCGCCTCCGACGGCGCACCGGCCGAGGTCGTGGCCCAGCGCCGCCAGGCAATGCAGCGGCTGTCGGCCCAGTTCGCACAGAAATACGCCCGCTCGGTCCAGGCCACACAAGACGTGCAAGACGGCCTGTCGGACCTGCAGTTCACCAGCGCCTACCGCGTGCCCTACCAGTACAGCCCCACGCTGCGCCAGTACCTGAAGACCGGCAGCTTTGTGCAGTCCAGCGCCGGCGTGACGGTGACCGACCTCGACGGCAATGTGCTCTACGACCTGACTGGCTCCTACGGCGTCAACCTGTTCGGCAACGACTTCTACAAAACCTGCATCGCCGAAGGCGCGGCACGCGTGCAAGACCTCGGCCCGCTGCTCGGCAGCTACCACCCCTGCGTGGCCGACAACGTGCGCCGGTTGCAGCGCATCTCGGGGCTGGACGAGGTGTCGTTCCACATGTCGGGCACCGAGGCGGTGATGCAGGCGGTGCGGCTGGCGCGCTACCACACGCGCCGCACGCACCTGGTGCGCTTTTGCGGCGCGTACCACGGCTGGTGGGGCGATGTGCAGCCCGGCCCCGGCAACCCGGTCTCGCCGCACGAAACCTACACATTGCGCGACATGCACGAACGCACGCTGAAGGTGCTGCGCAGCCGGCGCGACATTGCCTGCGTGCTGGTGAACCCGTTGCAGGCCATGCACCCCAACCGCGGCGCACCCGGCGACTCCACGCTGGTGGACAGCGGCCGCAGCGCCCACTTTGACCGCGCCGCCTACACCGCCTGGCTGCAGCAGCTGCGCGCGGTGTGCACCGAACGCGGCATCGTGCTGGTCTTCGACGAGGTGTTTCTGGGCTTCCGGCTCGCGCCTGGCGGCGCGCAGGCCTATTTCGGCGTGCAGGCCGACATGGTCACCTACGGCAAAACGCTGGGCGGTGGCCTGCCGGTGGGCGTGGTCTGTGGCCGCAAAGACCTGATGCGCCGCTTCCGCGACGACCGGCCGGCCGACATCTGTTTTGCCCGTGGCACCTTCAACGCCCACCCCTATGTGATGGGCGCGATGCAGGTGTTTCTGGAACGGCTCGAAGGCGAAGACTGCCAGGCGATGTACGCCGGCATGGACGCCACCTGGAACGGCCGCGCCGAGCGGCTGAACGCCCGGCTGGCGGAAGCCAACCTGCCGCTGCGCGTGGCCCACATGGCCACCGTGTGGACGGTGCTGTACACCGAACCTTCGCGCTACAACTGGATGCTGCAGTACTACCTGAAGCTGGCAGGGCTGGCACTGAGCTGGGTGGGCAGTGGCCGCATGGTCTTCAGCCTCAACTACACCGAGGCCGACTTCCAGGGCGTGGCCGACCGTTTTGTGGCGGCCGCCCAGGCGATGCACCAGGACGGCTGGTGGCATGCGGCGCCCGGCCTGAGCAACCGCGGCATCCGCCGCAGCGTGCTCAAGGAAATGCTGGGCCACCGCTTCTGACGTTCAGCGGCGGTACTGTTGCGTGGCCGGGTCCAGCAGCTGGCCGCGCAGCAGATGGAACGGCGCCTTGCAGTAGAGCTTGATGTCGTGGAACGGGTCGGTGAAGATCTTGGTCGCCCAGACCAGGCCGGTCATCACGTCCTGCAAAAAGAACAGGTGCACGGTGCGGAACAACAGGCCACCAAAACCCAGCAGCAACCAGCCCATGCCCATCTGGTGCACGAAGCCTTCGGTGCTGGTGGCGGGCTCGATCAAACCGAACAGGTCGGGCTGCAGCCACAGCACCAGCGGTGACGCCGCCCACAGCGCCATCAGCACCACCTTGCGGCGCAGGTTGTAGCCCACCTTGATGGCTTCCTTGTGGGCGTGTGTGGCCTGGTTCACATGGTCGTAGCCCTTGGGCTCGAAGAAGAAATGGCCGGCCTGGCGGCTCGTCATGCCCACGCCCCAGGCCAGCATGGCCGCGGCCACCGGGTCGGTGAACAGCAGCAGGTAGGCCAGCACAAAACTCGACGCGCTGAGCAAATGCAGCGCCTGGTTGATGGTGCTGTGGTGGTAGTAGCGGTGGTCATCCCAGCGCTGGGTCTGAAGGGCTTGCAGGAACGAATTCACGTCATCTCCTCTGGGTGCACACATGCGCCACGCCGGCCGGCAATGGCGTTGAAACGAGTGGATGGTGCCGGTGCCGCGTGTCATTTCGATGACGGCGCCGCCTGACGCACAACTGCCACGCACTTGCCACGCCAGCGACACACGGGCAAGCCACCATCAAGGGTCCAACGACGGGGCCACACCATGCTGAATGTTGAAGTTCGCCACCCTGCCCAACGCTCGCTGCGGCTGGCGGTGGTCACCGAAACCTACCCACCCGAAGTCAATGGCGTGGCCATGACGATTGCCCGGCTGGTGGAAGGCCTGCGCGCACGCAACCACAGCATCCAGCTGGTGCGCCCGCGCCAGGACAAGACCGAAACCACCGGCGCCGCCGACAGCGACACCGGCTTCCATGAGGTGCTGATGCGGGGCCTGCCGATCCCGCGCTACCCGCACCTGAAAATGGGCGTGCCATCCAAAAAAGCACTGACCGAACTCTGGTCGCTGCGCCGGCCCGACCTGGTGCACATCGTCACCGAAGGGCCGCTGGGCTGGTCGGCCCTGCAGGCGGCCAAGCGGCTGAAGCTGCCGGTGACGTCTGACTTCCGCACCAACTTCCATGCCTACAGCCAGCACTACGGCGTGGGCTGGCTGCACCGGCCCATCGTGGCTTATTTGCGCAAGCTGCACAACCAGACGCTGTGCACCTTTGTGCCCACAGAAGGCCTGCGGCAAAACCTGCTGGCGCACGGTTTTGAGAACCTGAAAGTGGCGGCGCGCGGTGTGGACACCACCCTGTTCAGCCCGGCCAAACGCAGCACCGACTTGCGCCGCCAGTGGGGCGCCACCGACGCGACCCGGGTGGTGCTGTCGGTGGGCCGTCTGGCGGCCGAGAAAAACCTCGCCACCGTGGTGGCCGCCTACGAGGCGTTGCAGCAGACCACGCCCGACAGCCGCCTGGTGGTCGTGGGCGACGGCCCGGAGCGCAAGGCGCTGCAGGCGCGCTGCCCCGACGCGGTGTTTGCCGGCACGCAGCTGGGCGAGGCGCTGGCCGCGCACTACGCGTCGAGCGACGTGTTCCTGTTCCCGAGCACCACCGAGACCTTTGGCAACGTCACCACCGAGGCCATGGCCAGCGGGTTGGCGGTGCTGGCCTACGACTACGCGGCCGCAGCCGAGTACATCCGCCATGGCGAGAACGGCCTGCTGGCCGCGTTCAACCACACCGCCGACTTTGTCGCCCAGGCCGCCACACTGGCCGCCAACGCGGCACAGGTGCGGGCGCTCGGCGTGCAGGCACGCCAGACCGCGCTGGGCCTGGGCTGGGAGCGCATCGTGGCGCAGGTGGAACAGGCCATGCTGGCCGAGCTGCGCAACGCGGCCCAGCCGCGGCCGTCGGCGTTGATCGAAGGCAACCTCGAGAGCTGGTGACGCGTTATTCTGCGGGCAACGCCGCCAGCGCGTTGCTGCGTGCAAGCCGGCGTTCGCGCCACATCAGCAGCCCCACCAGCGCCGCAATCGCCAGCCCGGCCAGCCACATCACCGCGACGATGGACAAGTCCATCGCCAGCAACACGGCGTAGCCACCGAGCATCACCAGAATGCTCAGGTTCTCGTTGAAGTTCTGCACCGCGATCGACCGGCCTGCGGTGAGCAGCACATGGCCCCGGTGCTGCAGCAACGCGTTCATGGGCACCACCAGCACGCCACCCACCACGCCGGTCAGCACCAAGAGCGGCACCGCCAGCCCCAGCGACTGGGTGCTGGCCAGCGCGGGCAACAACAGGCCCAGCGCCACACCGGCTGGCAGCACCACCACCGCTTTGTGCAGCCCGACCCAGCGGCCCACCAGCGCGGCACCGGCGACCACGCCCACGGCCACCACCGCCTGCAAATAGCTGGCCTCGGACAAGTCGAAACCCAAAGCCACGTCGGCCCAGCGCAGCACGGCGAACTGCATCATCGCGCCAACGCCCCAGAACAGCGTGGTCACCGCCAGCGACAGGCCGCCCAGCGGGTCGGCCCAGAGGCGGCGGTTGGCCTGGGCAAAGTCGCGCACCAGCACCTGCGGCTGGGTGCTGCCCTGCGGGTAACGTGCGCCGCTGTCGGGCAGGCCGGTGTTGAGCAACGCGGCCACGCCGTACAGGCCCAGCACCACGGCCATGGCCGCGTCCAGCGGGTCGGCCACGGGCAACACCATGAACAGCGTCTGCAGGCTGTCGCTGACCAGCAAGCCACCGACCAGCGTGCCCAGCAGCACCGCCACCACCGCCGCCACCTCGATCCAGCCGTTGGCCGCCACCAACCTGTCGGGGCCAACCAGTTCGGTCACCAGCCCGTACTTGGCGGGGGCGTACAAGGCCGCGCCGGTGCCCACCAACGCAAACGCAGCCAGCGGGTGCAGGCCCGCCAGCAGGGCCAGCAGGCCGATGGCCTTGAGGCCGTTCATCCAGGCCATCAGCCGGGCCTTGGGCATGGCGTCGGCCAGCGGGCCGGCAAACGGCGCAAGTAGCACGTATGCCAGCGTGAAACAGAACTTGAGCAGCGGCGCCCACCACAGCGGCTGGCCCTGCGCGTGCAGCAGCGCAATCGCCAGGATCAGCAGCGCGCTGTCGGCCAGGGCGGAAAAGAACTGGGCGGCGATCAGCCGGTGGAAGCCACTGGGCATCAGCGTGGGCGCCCGTTTCCCCGCCGGGCCGCCCCAAGGGGAAATGTGCCCCTGAGGGGCTGAGCGCTGCGGCCCCAAGGGGAAACGCGCCCCCTCGGGGGGCAGCGACCCGCGCAGCGGCGGAGCGTGGGGGCGATGTTCAAGGCCGGCCGACGGAGTGGTACGTCAGGCCGGAGGCGCGCACCAAGGTCGGGTCGTACAGGTTGCGGCCGTCAAACACCACCTTGTCGTGCAGGCTGCTGGCGAGTGCGTCAAAGTCGGGCGTGCGGAATTCGCGCCATTCGGTGGCGATCACCAGCGCGTTGGCGCCGGTGGTGGCCTGCGCGGCCGAGGGGCTGAGGCTGAAGCCGCTGAGCCCGCCCAACAACCGGGTGGCTTCTTTGCCGGCCACCGGGTCGTAGGCCTGCACCGTGGCGCCACGGCGCAGCAGTTCCTGCACGATGACCAGGCTGGGCGCTTCGCGCATGTCGTCGGTGCCGGGCTTGAAGGCCAGGCCCCAGAGCGCAAAGGTCAGGCCATTGAGCGACTCGCCGTAGCGGCGCACGACTTTCTCCACCAGCACCTGTTTCTGCGCGTTGTTCACCGCCTGCACCGCCGCGATGATGCGCAGCGGCAGGCCGGCCTCGTCGCCCATGTGGGCCAGCGCCTGGATGTCCTTGGGGAAACACGAGCCGCCGTAGCCGGTGCCGGCGTACAAAAACTGCGGGCCGATGCGCGGGTCGGCCCCCAGGCCCTGGCGCACCAGCTCGATGTCGGCGCCCAGGTGCTCGGACAGGCGCGACAACTCGTTCATGAAGCTGATGCGGGTGGCCAGCATCGCGTTGGCGGCGTACTTGGTGAACTCGGCGCTCTTGATGTCCATCACAAAGGTGCGGTCGCGGTTGCGCACAAAGGGCGAGTACAGCGCCTTCATCAACAGCATGGCACGCTCTTCTTCCACGCCCAGCACCACGCGGTCTGGCCGCATGAAGTCGGCCATGGCCGCGCCTTCTTTCAGGAACTCGGGGTTGGAGACGACCGCAAAGTCCATGGCCACGCCACGTTTGGCGTGTTCGGCGGCAATGACGGCACGCACCTTGTCGCCGGTGCCCACCGGCACGGTGCTCTTGTTGATGACGACCTTGTAGTCGGTCATGCCCTGGCCAATGTCGCGCGCGGCGGCCAGCACGTACTGCAGGTCGGCCGAGCCGTCTTCGTCGGGCGGGGTGCCGACCGCAATGAACTGCAGCGTGCCGTGGCCCACGGCCAGCGCGCGGTCGGTGGTGAACTGCAGGCGGCCACCGGCCACGTTGCGCTGCACCACTTCCAGCAGGCCGGGTTCGTGGATGGGCAGGCCACCGGCGTTGAGCAGGTCGATCTTGGCGGCGTCGATGTCCAGGCAAATGACATGGTTGCCCATTTCCGCCAGGCAGGCGCCGGTCACTAGGCCGACGTAGCCGGTTCCAACAATCGTGACTTTCATGCCCGCGATGGTCGCGGCCAGATGTTGCGGGAATGTGAAAAGTCTCCGGCCCGACTTCATTTCGCCACACTGCGCACAGGCCTTGGCACTTGCGGCGATGATGGCCATCAGCCCAGTACAGCCACAGGACACCGCCCATGCCACGCCAAAAAACAACAACCACCCCCACCCCACCCGGCCAGGTGGTGCTGGTGTTACAGGGTGGTGGCGCTTTGGGCGCGTACCAAGTGGGCGTGTACCAGGCGCTGCACGAGGCCGGCATCGAACCCGACTGGGTGATTGGCACCTCGATTGGCGCCATCAACGCCGCGCTGATCGTGGGCAACGCGCCGGGCCAGCGGCTGGCGCGGCTGGCGGCGTTCTGGGACCGCATGACCCAACCCAGCCCGGTGCCGCCGGCGCTCGACTGGCTGGGTGTGGGCCCGCTGCTGGCCAACGCCGCCACCGTCACGCACGGCATTGCCGGTTTCTTTGCGCCACGCCCCAACGCCTGGCAGGGTGCGCAGGCCCGCGTGGGCGTGGACGAAGCCTCGTACTACAGCACCGAGCCGCTGCGCGAGACGCTGGGCGAACTGGTGGACCTGGCGTGGCTGCACCGCAGCGACACCCGCCTGACGGTGGGCGCGGTGCACGTCACGAGCGGCCAGATGCGCTACTTCGACAGCCGCGACACAGCGCTCGGCGTGGAGCACATCATGGCCTCGGGCGCGCTGCCACCGGCCTTTGCCGCGGTGCGCATCGACGGTGAGGCCTACTGGGACGGCGGGCTCTACTCCAACACCCCGATCGAGGCGGTGCTGGACGACAGCCCGCGCCGCAGTTCGCTGATTTTTGCGGTCAACGTCTGGCAACACGCGGCGCCGGAACCCGAGTCCATCAACGCCGTGGTGGCGCGGCAAAAAGACATCCAGTACGCCAGCCGCGACGACAGCCACATCGCGCGGCAGCAGCAAATCCACCGGCTGCGCCACGTCATCCGCGAGCTGAAACAGCAGCTGCCCGCCAAGCTGCAGGACGACCCGCAGGTGCGCGAGCTCACCGCCTGGGGCTGCGGCACCACCATGCACGTGGCGCGCCTGCTGGCCCCGCCGCTGGACGGCGAAGGCAGCGCCAAGGACATCGACTTTTCTGCTGCGGGCATTGCGGCCCGCCGTGCCGCCGGTTATGCCGACACGCTGGCGATGCTGAAACGGGCGCCCTGGTTGGCACCGGTGAACCCAATGGACGGCGTGGTGGTGCACGACCTGCCCCGGCGCGGCCCCTGAATTGCTCCTGTTTCAGGAGCTGAATCGCCAGGTTTGACTAAGGCTTGAGGCCGATTTCGCTTGAAAACACCCGGAAAACGCGCAACAACGCGCGCCAACAGGCTTCAAACCGCCATGGGCTGAAACACCCGCACCCTGGGGGCGATGTGGTCCAGCGTGTTCCGCTGCGCCACCCGCAGGTCGTACTCTGCTTGCAGGTTGACCCAATAGCGCGCTTCCATGCCAAAAAACAGGCCCAGCCGCAGCGCGGTGTCGGCGGTGATGGGGCGGGTGCCGTTCACGATGCCGCTGATGCGGCTGGGCGGCACGTCCATGTCGGCCGCCAGCTGCCGCGCCGTGATGCGCTTCGGCTTCATGAACTCCTCCAGCAGGATTTCGCCGGGGTGGATTTCTTCCGGCAGTGGGGTCGCCTCAACCATGTCTCTGTGTTCTTTGTGTTGCTTTGTTGTTCAGTGGTCGCCCACCTTGTCAGCGCGCTATTTTCCGCCAAGTCCCCGTTTCAACCAACACCGGAGACGGTTGCACCGCCCCCCAGCGCAGCGGCAGCGCGTGCGCCACCCGCCGCACCGACAGCACCTCGCACTTCAGCAGCCGCAACGCGCCCTCGAACGATGCAAGTTCTGGGCCGTCCCACACGGTGCGGGCCGCCACTGCCAGGTAAAGCAGGCTGCCGTTGGCAAAGTCGACGAACAGCAGGCCGGCGCGCGGGTGCACCGCGATGTTGCCGAGCGTGTTGAAGTACTGGTTGCCGGCGAAGTCGGGCACGGTCAGTTCGTCGTGGGTGGCCAGCCGGTCCAGCCGCACAAAACCGGGCTTGCCCCCGCGGTGCGACACGTCCACGCCGTGCATCGCCTCGCCCGCCGCGCCCTGGGTGCTCTGCGGGTGGGCGGTGGCAATGAAGAAGGTGTCGGCGGCCGCCACCATCGCCTGCCCGGCGGCGTCGAGCCGGGTGCCTTCGTGGGCCACGCTCGCCGCCGGCGGCATGTCCGCCAGGTGGTCGGGCACCCGCGCCTGGATGTACTTGGGGCAGTTGCCAAAGCTCTGGCGCACCTGCAGCGAAAACCCCGCACCCGTCACCGCGCCCACCACGCCGTTGGCCCGGTTGCGCCGCCGCGTGGGTGGCTCGATGCCGAGCACACCCAGCGCCGCGCCGGGCCGCAGCGTGCCGTGCAGCGGGTCGGTGGGCGACGGCAGCGCGGCCACCTGCAAGTGGGTCGCGTCGGGCGACTGCACAAAACCGGGCGGCCTGGCCAGCACCGAGGCCCAGGGCTGGCCGGTGTTGTCGACCGAGCCGAGCACCACAAAGGGCAATTGCGCAAAAAAGGCACGGTGTTGCTCAGGCATGGCGTCGCGGATGGCCATGCGGCCAATCGCGCTCATGCGGGCGCGGGCCGCGGGCCCGCCCAGCGCGCGGGCCTGCACGTCGCATTCGCCGGCGTGGAAATGCGTCTCGGCGCTGGGGATGAAGTCGCTCATGGTGGCGCCTCAAGCAGCGGCCAACAGACCCACGGGCGAGCTTGGCATCGCCACAAAACCGGGCAACGCGGCCACCCGGGCCAGCCAGGCGCGCACGGCCGGGTAGTCGGCCAGCGACACATTGCCCTCGGGCGCGGTGGCCACGTAGCTGTAGTTGGCCACGTCGGCAATGCTGGGTTGCGCACCGGTGAGGAAGGGGCTGGCAGCGAGCACACCGTCCATCACCTTCAGCAGGCCATGGGCGCGGGCGACCATCTCGTCGGGGTTTTGCGGCGACTTGAACAGCACCACGATGCGCGCCGCCGCCGGGCCAAAGGCCAACGGGCCGGCCGCCACCGACAACCAGCGTTGCACCTCGGCGGCGGCCACCGGCTCTGCTGGCAGCCAGTGCGGCGCACCGTAGCGGCTGGCGAGGTAGACCAGGATGGCGTTGGAGTCGGCCAGCGTCACGTCGCCGTCTTCGATCACCGGCACCTGGCCAAAGGGGTTCTTGGCCAGGAACTCGGGGGTCTTGTGGGCCTTGGCCATCAGGTTCACCGCTTCAAAAGTGAACGGCAGGCCGAGCAGCGAGAGCATCAGTTCAACGCGGTGGCTGTGGCCCGAGAGCTTGAAGCCAAGCACACGGATGGGGGCGGCGGGTGGGGTGGTGGTCATGGGTGACTTTCAGCGGTGGGTGGTGGGAAGCCGCATTGTGTTTGCTGCACACAAAAGAATAAAGATGCATAACAGCATTTGACTGCTCCGATAAACGGTCTAATATGCCGCGATGGACAAGCTGAAAGCCATGCAGGGTTTTGTGCGGATTGCCGACACCGGCAGCCTGACCGCCGCCGCACAGGCGCTGGGCAGTTCGCTGCCGGCGGTGGTGCGTTCGCTGGCCGCGCTGGAAGCGCATCTGGGCGTGCGGCTGTTCAACCGCACCACGCGCCGCATCTCGCTCACCGAAGAAGGCAAACGCCACCTGGACAGCTGCCGCCAGGTGCTGGCCGCGCTGGACGACGCCGAAGCCGCGCTGCGCGCCGACGCCAGCGAACCCAGCGGCCAGCTGACCATCACCGCGCCAGTGCTGTTTGGCCAGATGTACGTGGCCCCGGCCGTGACACGTTTTGTGCAGCGCCACCGCCAGATGCGCTGCAGCCTGGTGCTGCTGGACCGGGTGGTGAACCTGCTGGAAGAAGGCATTGACGTGGGCATCCGCATCGGCGCGCTGGAAGACTCGTCGCTGGTGGCGCAGCCGCTCGGCCAGCTGCGGCGCATGGTGGTCGCCAGCCCGGCGTTTTTGCGCCGCCACGGCACGCCGCAGCACCCGAAAGACCTGCGCCAGGCCAACTGCGTGCGCTTCATCACGGGCGGCAGCACCGGCTGGACGTTTCAAGACAACGGCAAGGCCTTGCAGGTGCCGGTGAGTGGCAACCTCGACTTCAACCACGTCGCCCCGGCGGTGGAAGCCTGTGTGGCCGGCCTGGGTTTTGGCCGTTTCATTTCCTACCAGGTGGCACCTTTTCTGGCGCAGAAAAAGCTGCAGCTGGTGCTGGAAGACTTTGAGCCCACGCCGCGCCCCATCAGCGTGGTGTACCCGCACGCGCGGCTGCTGCCCGCGCGCACCCGGGCCTTCATCGAAGCGATCAAGGGCGAGCTGGCCAGCCTACACACCCTCAACGCCTAAAAACCCAGCGCCGGCAAGCCCGCGCGGCTGCAGGCATGCTTGCGTCTTTCCCCACAGCCACCTACAAACCACCCATGCCTACTTTTGACTTTGACTTTTTTGTGATTGGCGGCGGCAGCGGCGGCGTGCGCGCGGCACGCATGGCGGGCCAGCGTGGCGTGCGGGTGGCGATGGCCGAAAGCGGTGCGCTGGGTGGCACCTGCGTCAACGTGGGCTGCATCCCCAAAAAGCTCTACAGCTACGCGGCACACTTTGCCGAGGCGTTTGAAGAGTCGCACGGCTTTGGCTGGCAGGGCGAAGCACCCACGTTGGACTGGCCCCAACTGAAAGCCAACCGCGCCAAGGAAATCACCCGGCTGAACGGCATTTACCAACAACTGCTGACTGGCGCCGGCGTGCGCCTGCTGACCGGCCACGCGCAGCTGGTGGACGCGCACACGGTGCAGGTGAACGGCGAGCGTTTCACCGCGCAGCACATCCTGGTGGCCACCGGGGGCACGCCCAACGTGCCCCCGGTGCCGGGCGGTGAGCTGGTGGTCACCTCCAACGCCATGTTCGACCTGGACCCGTTCCCCAAACGGCTGGTGGTGGTGGGCGGCGGCTACATCGCCTGCGAGTTCGCGTCCATCTTCAACGGCCTGGGCGCGCAGGTGACGCTGCTGCACCGCGGCGAACAGGTGCTGAACGGCTTCGACCAGGACGTGCGGCCCTTCATTGCCGCCGAGATGCGCAAGGCCGGTGTGGACCTGCGCTTGCCCGGCGAGGTGGCCCGCATTGACCGTGCCGGCGGTGGCCTGCAGGTCACCCTGAAAAACGGCGACACCTTGCCGGCCGACACCGTGCTCTACGCCACCGGCCGCGTGCCCAACACCGAAGGCCTGGGGCTGGAAGCGGCGGGCGTGACGCCGAGCACCAAAGGCGCCATCGAGGTGGACGCGCACTACCAAACCTCGGTGCCGTCCATCCACGCGATTGGCGACGTCACCGCCCGGGTGCAGCTGACACCGGTGGCGCTGGGCGAAGGCATGGCGCTGGTGGACCATTTGTTTGGCCCGGCCGCCGGCAAGCCCGCCCGCAGCATGGCCTACGACCTCATTCCCACCGCGGTGTTCACCCACCCCAACATCGGCACCGTGGGCGACACCGAGGCGCAGGCGCGCGAGAAGTACGGAAAACTGCGCATCTACCGCACCGACTTCAAGCCACTCAAACACACCTTGTCAGGCAGCACCGAACGCACGCTGATGAAGCTGGTGGTGGACGACGCCTCCGACCGCGTGGTCGGCCTGCACATGGTCGGCGCCGACGCCGGCGAGATCGTGCAAGGCTTTGCGGTCGCCATGAAGGCCGGTGCGACCAAGGCGGTGTTCGACAGCACCATCGGCATCCACCCGACCATGGCCGAAGAATTTGTGACGATGCGGGAGCCTGTTCGTCCGGCCGATTGAAGTCCGTTCGTTTGGGGCACCTCGCGCCAGAGACAAGTTAGACACCCTCACCCAAATCCCAGACACCAAAGCGCCACCCAACCACCGCAAAACAGTTCAAGATACCGCCCAGAACAACCGGAGACAGCGATGGACCACCTCAGCGGGCTGGACGCCACTTTTTTGTACATCGAAACGCCTGAGACGCCGATGCACGTGGGCGGGCTCAACATCTGCGAGCTGCCGGCCGGTTACAGCGGTGACTTCTACGACGACGTCAAACAGCACATCGCCTCGCGCCTGCACCTGGCCAGCGTGTTCCAGCGCAAGTTGGTGAACATGCCGTTCGAGCTGGCCAACCCCATCTGGGTGCACGACGACGCGCTGGACCTGGACTACCACGTGCGCAGCACCGTGCTGCCCAAACCGAGCAGCCGCGCGCAGCTGGACAAACTGGTGGGCCGGCTGCATTCCAGCCTGCTCGACCGCAGCCGCCCGCTGTGGGAGCTGTACGTGATTGAAGGGCTCAAGAGCCCGCCTGGCGCGCCCAAGGGCAGCCGCCATGTGGCGTTTTATTCCAAGGTGCACCACGCCGCGCTCGACGGTGCCGGCGGTGCCGCGCTGGCCGAAGCCATCCTCGACATTGGCCCGGTGCCGCGCGAGATTGCGCCGCCACCCCGCCGCCGCAAAAACACCGGCCAGGCCAGCGAGAGCCCCAGCCTGGGCGAGCTGACCCGCGCCGGCATCAAGAACACCGGTGCCCAGTACGCCAAGATCGCCAAAATGCTGCCCGCGCTGGCCGGCACCGCGCTGCAGCTGCTGCGCCCCGCGAAAGACAACCTCGGCCAGACCACCAGCCGCAAGACCGGCAACGCCTGGTTCGGCCCCAAAACGCCGATCAACGTCAGCGTCACCAACCAGCGGCTGTTTGCCGGGCTGTCGATCCCGCTGGCCGAGATCAAGGCCATTGCCAAGGGCCACGAGGCCACGCTCAACGACGTGGTGCTGGCCATCTGCTCTGGCGCGCTGCGCAACTACCTCGCCACCCATGGCGGTGTGCCGGCCGAGCCGTTGCTGGCCGCCGTGCCGGTGAGCCTGCGCGAAGCCGGCAACACCGAGCTGAACAACCAGGTGTCGATGATGCGCATCAGCCTGGCCAGCACCGTGGCCGACCCGCTCGAGCGGCTGCTGGCGGTGCGCAAGGGCTCAAAGGCGTCCAAGGCGCTGACCGGCAGCGTCAAGTCGGTGTTGCCGACCGACTTTCCGTCGCTCGGCGCACCGTGGTTGATCAGCGGGCTGGCCGCGTTGTTTGGCCGCTCGCGGCTGGCCAACCGCATGCCGCCGCTGGCCAACGTGGCCATCTCCAACGTGCCGGGGCCAAAGATCCCGCTGTACCTGGCCGGCGCCAAGCTGCTGACCTACTACCCGGTGTCGATCGCGGTGCACAGCATGGCGCTCAACATCACGGTGCAGAGCTACGCCGGCGCGCTGGACTTTGGGCTGACCGCCTGCCGCAAGGCCGTGCCGGATTTGCCCGACCTGGCCGATTTGATTCTGGCCGCGCACCACGAACTGCTGCGCCTGACGCCGCCAGCGGCGGTGCCAGCGCCCGTGGCGTTGCCGGCAAAGTCCGTGAAAAAGAAAGCGGCCGCGAAACCCGCCGCAAAGGCCGCTGCACCGGCCAAAAAACGGGCCACGCGCCCACGCAAGGCCGCCACCGCTTGACCCGATTGCTACTGTTTAAATAGCAAAATCACAAGGTTTCACTAGGGCTTGCGGCCGATTTGACTTAAAAATACGCCCCACAGGCCTGCGCAGAGCCCGCCAAGGCTCACCAAGGCACGGATTGGCCCAAATGGTCCACAAAACCACCGCTCTGGCTGGCGTTGAGCCCGGCCAGCACCGCCAGCAGCTCGCGCGCCGCCTCGGCCGGTGGCCGCACCTTGAGGCCGGTTTTGGCAAACGGCTGCGACAGCGCGGTGGCCACCGTGCCGGGGTGCAGCGCCACACACACCGCCTGCTTGTTGCGCCGCGCCAGCTCGATGGCGGCGGTTTTCACCAGCTGGTTCAGCGCCGCCTTGGCCGCGCGGTAGCCGTACCAGCCGCCCAGCGCGTTGTCGCCCACGCTGCCGACGCGGGCCGAAAGAAAGCCGGCCACACACGGGCCGGTGGTGGGCAACAGCGGCAGAAAGTGCTTCATCACCAACGCCGGGCCAACGGCGTTGACCTGAAACACCTGCTGCAAATAGGCCGGGTCGAGGTGCGCCCAGCTGCGTTCGGGCTGGCCGCTGCTGCCGTGCAGGAAACCGGTGGCCAGCACCAGCAGGCGCAGCGGCACACCCAGGGCGGCCACGTGCACGGCGGCGGTGGCGATGCTGGCCTCGTCGCTCACGTCAAACGCCGGTTCGGTTTTGCGGCCGAGTGCCAGCACTTGGGCGTATTGGCCACTGGTGAGCAGTTCATCGCGCAGCGCGGTGCCAATGCCGCCCGTGCCCAGCACCAAAGCCAGGCCGTGTTCAGCCAACGAAGCGCACCTTCACGCTCTTGCCCTTGACCTTGCCGGTGTTCAAACGCTCCAGCGCGTCGTTGGCAATCGCGCGGTCCACCGCTACGAAGGTGCAGAAGTCGGTGACGTGGATCTTGCCGACCTGTTCGCGGGTGAAACCGGCGTCGCCGGTCAGCGCGCCCAGCACGTCGCCGGCGCGGATTTTTTCCTTGCGGCCGCCGAGGATCTGCAGCGTCACCATCGGTGGCAGCAAACGGCCGCTGCCGGTGGGCGTGAGTTCGTCCAGCTTGTGCCAGTCCGATTCGCGGTTCTGGTACTGCTCAATGCGGCCGACAAAACCCATCTCGTCCAGACTGGCCAGGCTCAGCGCCAGGCCCGATTCGCCGGCGCGGCCGGTGCGGCCAATGCGGTGCACGTGCACCTCGGCGTCGGGCGAAATGTCCACATTGATGACCGCTTCGAGCTGGGTGATGTCGAGCCCGCGCGAGGCCACGTCGGTGGCCACCAGCACCGAGCAGCTGCGGTTGGCAAACTGCGCCAGCACCTGGTCGCGCTCGCGCTGCTCCAGCTCGCCGTACAGCGCCAGCGCGCTGAAGCCCTGGGCTTGCAGCAGCGCCACCAGCTCGCGGCACTGCTGCTTGGTGTTGCAAAAGGCGATGGTGCTGACCGGGCGGAAGTGGTTCAGGACCAGCGCCACCGTGCTGAGCCGGTTGGCGCGGGTGACCTCGTAGAAACGCTGCGCAATCAGGCTCTCGGTGTGCTGCGCCGTCACCGTGATCTGCTGCGGCTCGCGCATGAACTGGCGCGCGATTTTGTCAATGCCTTCGGGGTAGGTGGCCGAGAACAACAACGTCTGGCGCTCTTTGGGGCACTGCTTCACCACGGTGGTGATGTCGTCCAGGAAACCCATGTCGAGCATGCGGTCGGCTTCGTCCAGCACCAGCGTGTTCAGCGCGGTCAGGTCGAGCGTGCCGCGCTGCAGGTGGTCCATGATGCGGCCGGGCGTGCCGACCACGATGTGCGCGCCGTGCTCCAGGCTGGCGTTCTGCATGCGCATGGGCACACCGCCGCACAGCGTCACAGTCTTGATGTTGTCTTCGGCGCGCGCCAGCCGCCGCACCTCTTGCGCCACCTGGTCGGCCAGCTCGCGGGTCGGGCACAGCACCAGGGTTTGCACCGCAAAGCGGCGCGCGTTCAGGTTGGCCAGCAGCACCAGCGCAAACGCGGCGGTCTTGCCGCTGCCGGTTTTGGCCTGGGCGATCAGGTCCTTGCCGAGCAGCGCCACCGGCAGGCTGGCGGCCTGGATCGGCGTCATCGCGGTGTAACCCAGCTGCGTCAGGTTGGCCAGCATGGCGGGTGACAGCGGCAACTGGCTGAAATCGAGGGGGTTTGGGGCAGAAGCTTGGGACATGCCCGATTATCGTGACCCCGGCATGCCCCACCGGCATGGGTGTGTTTTCGGTTCTCGCTAAGCTGTGCCCATGCTGCCCAACACCCCCCTGGACGTTTCCCCCACCGCACCGCTGTTCATCGTGCTCAACACCGGCTCGGGCAGCCACGGTGCCGGCGAGCCCGAGGCCACCATCCGCCGGGTGCTGACCGACGCCGGGCGAGAATTCCACCTGCGCCCGCTGCAAAAAAGCGTGCCCATGCAGACCACCATCCAGCAGGCGGTGCGCGACGCCATGGCCCAGGGGGGCGTGGTGGTGGCCGCCGGCGGTGACGGCACCATCAACGCGGTGGCCGCCGCCACACTCGGCAGTGGCTGCCCGTTCGGCGTGCTGCCCCAGGGCACCTTCAACTACTTCGGCCGCACCCACGCCATCCCCGAAGACGCGGCCGACGCCACACGCCTGCTGCTGGGCGGCACCGCCTGGCCGGTGCAGGTGGGGCTGATCAACGACCGGGTGTTCCTGGTCAACGCCAGCCTGGGCCTGTACCCGCAGCTGCTGGAAGACCGCGAAGCCTACAAGGCCCAGTTTGGCCGCAGCCGGCTGGTGGCGCTGGGCTCGGCCCTCGTCACCTTGCTGCGCGAGCACCGGCAGCTGAAGCTGCGCATCGCCCACGCCGGTGGCACCCGGGTGCTGCGCACGCCGACGCTGTTCGTCGGCAACAACGCGCTGCAAATGCAGCAGATTGGCCTGCCCGAGGCGACCCAGATTGAACACGGCCAACTGGCAGCGGTGCTGCTGAAACCGGTGAGCAACCTGGCCATGCTGGGCCTGCTGGCGCGCGGCGCTTTGGGCCAGCTGGGCGAGGCCGACGACGTGCTCAGCTTCGCCTTCGACCAGATCACCGTGTCGCCCGCCATGCCCTATGGCAAACGCCGCATCAAGGTGGCCACCGACGGCGAGATTGGCTGGGCCAAGGCGCCGCTGCAATTCCGCGTGTCGCCACAGCCGCTGTACCTGTTGAAGCCTGCACCCGTTGAAGCATGAGCTTGTTGTTGCACATTTCCGATACACATTTCGGCACAGAAAAGCCCGAGGTGGTGAAGGCGTTGCTTGAACTCGCCAGTGCGCAACAGCCCGACGTGGTCGTCCTCTCCGGCGACATCACCCAGCGCGCCACGCGGGCGCAGTTTGCGGCGGCGGCCCGCTTCGTGGCGCAGCTGGCGCCGGCGCCGGTCATTGCCATTCCGGGCAACCACGACATCCCGCTGTTCAACCTCGCCGCGCGCCTGTTCAACCCCTATGGCCACCACCGCCGCGCCTTCGGGCCGGCGCTGGAGCCCGTGTTCGAGTCCGACCACTGGCTGGTGCTGGCCGTCAACACCACCCGACCCTGGCGCCATGCCGACGGCGAGGTGTCCGCCGACCAGGTGGACCGCGTGGCGCAACGCCTGGTGCGCGCGCGGCCGGGGCAGCTGCGCGTGGTCGTCACCCACCAGCCGGTGGCGGTGACGCTGCCGCAGGACGACACCAACCTGCTGCACGGCCGCGCCCACGCGGTGCAGCGCTGGGCCGAAGCCGGGGCCGATCTGGTGCTGGGCGGCCACATCCACCTGCCGTTTGTGCAGCCGCTGCGCAGCCACTTTGCCGCGCTGCCGCGTGACGTCTGGGCGGCACAAGCGGGCACGGCCGTGTCAGCCCGAACCCGACCAGAAGCCGGCAACTCGGTCAACCTGATTCGCCACCTCGGCACCAACGCACAGCTGAACCGCGAGGCGGTGGTCGAGCGCTGGGACCACAACAGCGCCACCAGCCGCTTCGAGCCCGTCAGCAACACCCCCCTCACCACCGCCCCATTGCACGATGCCGTCTGACCTGCCCGAATGGCTCACTTTGGCCCACCAGCTGGGCGTTCACGCGCTGCCGGCCTTCGGCGTGGGTCTGGCGCTGTGGCTGCTGCTGGTCTGCGCCGCCTGGTGGCTGACACGCGCGCACTGGCTGCCACAAACCCAACGCCGCCTGTCGCCCAGCGCCTCGCTGGGCCTGCACCTCGCACTCGGTTTTGCCGCCGTGCTGGCCGCGGCAGCGCTGTTCGCTGAAATTGCCGAACACCTGGGCACCGCCGCCCAACTCGGGCCGGTGGGCCAGCTGGACGATGCGCTCTCCAGCACCCTGCGCAACACCGTGAGCCGTCCCACCCTGCAGGCGTTTGCGGGGGTCACCCATTTCGGCGACACCGCCACGCTCACCGGTCTGTGCATCGCCGTGGCGCTGTGGCTGGTGTGGCGCCAGCGCCATGGCCTGGCGCTGGGCTGGGTGCTGGCTGTGGTGGGCAACAGCGTTCTGAACGTCAGCCTGAAGGGCATTTTTGAGCGCGTGCGGCCGCTGCACGAGCATGGCCTGGCCATGGCCCAGGGCTACAGCTTCCCCAGCGGCCACAGCTCGGGCAGTGTGGTGGCCTACGGCATGCTGGCCTATGTGGTGTTGCGCAACCTGCCCGCCACCGCGCCGCGTTGGGTGGGTTTGCCGGTGCTGCTGGCGGCCGCGACCATCGCTTTTGCCACCGGCTGGAGCCGTGTGTTTCTGCAGGTGCATTACGCCAGCGACGTGCTGGCCGGCTTCGCGTCGGGCCTGGCCTGGCTGGTGGTGTGCATCAGCGGCCTGGAAACCGTGCGGCACCGGCAGCGCGCGAGGCTTGGGCCAGAATAGCCCCATGCTTGACCTGCCCCCCTTCATTGCCCCGCAACGCTACACCGATGCCGACGCGGCGCTGGCCCAGGTGCGCCGCATTTACGACAACAGCGTGGCGCACCTGCGCGAGGCGATGCGCCATTACGTTGCCGATGCGGGCGAGTCGCCCGTCGTGCGCCGCGCACGCGCCTGCTACCCGCTGGTGCGCGTGCGCACCGAGTCTGCCAACCGGCTGGGCGACACCAACCCCATCAGCCTGAGCTACGGCTTCGTCGCCGGCCCCGGCCGCTTCGAGACCACGCTGACCCGGCCCGACCTGTACGCCGACTACTACCTGGAACAATTCCAGCTGCTGCTGCACAACCACGGCGTTGAGCTGGAGGTGAGCACCAGCACACAACCGATGCCGGTGCACTTCTCGTTTGACGAGCACGAACACGTTGAGGGCACGCTGAGCACCGCGCGGCGCGCACTGCTGCGCGACCGCTTCGATTTGCCCGACCTGGCATCGATGGACGACGGCATTGCCAACGGCAGCCACGCGCCGGCCCCGGGCGAGCCACAGCCCCTGGCGCTGTTCACCGCGCCGCGGGTGGACTACTCGTTGCACCGGCTGCGCCACTACACCGGCACCACGCCGGAATGGTTCCAGAACTTCGTGTTGTTCACCAACTACCAGTTCTACATCGACGAGTTTGTGCGCCTGGGCCACGCCGAGATGGCCAACCCAGACAGCGAGTACACCGCGTTCGTTGAGCCGGGCAACGTGGTGACGCGCCGCAACGGCTTGCCAACCGAAGCGGTGGATGCCTTTGGCGCCATGCCTCCGCGCCTGCCACAAATGCCCGCCTACCATTTGATGCGCGCCGACCGCACTGGCATCACGATGGTCAACATCGGTGTGGGCCCGGCCAACGCCAAGAACATCACCGACCACATCGCCGTGCTGCGGCCCCACGCATGGGTCATGCTCGGCCACTGCGCCGGCCTGCGCAACAGCCAGCAGCTGGGCGACTACGTGCTGGCCCACGGCTATGTGCGCGAAGACCATGTGCTCGACGAAGAGCTGCCCCTGTGGGTGCCGATCCCCGCGCTGGCAGAAATCCAGCAGGCGCTGGAGAAAGCCGTGGCCGATGTGACACAGCTGGAAGGCGCCGACCTCAAACGCATTCTGCGCACCGGCACCGTGGCCAGCACCGACAACCGCAACTGGGAACTGCTGCCGGGCAACCAGCCGCAACGCCGCTTCAGCCAGAGCCGGGCGGTGGCGCTGGACATGGAAAGCGCCACCATCGCCGCCAACGGCTTTCGTTTCCGGGTGCCCTACGGCACGCTCTTGTGTGTGAGCGACAAACCGCTGCACGGCGAGATCAAGCTGCCCGGCATGGCCAACCACTTCTACCGCGAGCGGGTCGACCAGCACCTGCGCATCGGCATCCGCGCCATCGAGCTGCTGCGCCAGAACGGCATGGACCAGCTGCACAGCCGCAAGCTGCGCAGCTTTGCCGAGGTGGCGTTTCAATGAGCACCGAGCCCGGCCGCAGTTGCCCGCTCGCCTACCGCTACAGCGCTGCGGTGTTCGACCGCACGCCCGATCTGCAGGCCGACACGCTGTACGTGGTGGGCGGCCTGTACGGCAACCTCAACGCGCTGGAGCGCATCGAGGCGCTCTTCGCGGCCGAGACCGGCAACAAACGCATGGTCTTCAATGGCGATTTCCACTGGTTCGACACCGACCCCGGATTGTTTGCCGAGGTCAATGCCCGGGTGCACCGACATACCCCGCTGCGCGGCAATGTCGAGACCGAACTCGCCAGCGACGACACGGGGGTCGGCTGCGGCTGCGCTTACCCGAGCCATGTAGGCGACGCCGACGTGGCCCGCTCCAACGCGATCCTCAACACGCTGCGCGACACCGCGCGCTGCCATCCGGCGGACCGTGCGGCTTTGGCAGACTTGCCCATGCACGCCGTGGCCCGCGTGGGCGCACTGCGGGTTGGCATCGTGCATGGCGACGCCGAATCGCTGGCGGGCTGGCGCTTTGACCCCGCGCTCCTCGACAACCCGGCCAACCAGCCCTGGCTCGACCATGTGCTGGCGCAGGCACGGGTGGATGTTTTCGCGTCCAGCCACACCTGCGCACCGGCGCTGCACACCCGCCCGGCGGGTGGAACCATCGTCAACAACGGCGCGGCGGGGCTGGGTAGCTTGCCGGGCAGCAGCAGTGGTCTGGTCACGCGCATCTCGGTGCACCCCGCCCCTGCCGGCGTGCCGGTCCTGCGTGAGACAGTGGTGAAGGGCACCCACATTCAGGCGGTGCGCATCGACCTGGACAACGCCGCCTGGCAACACCGCTTTCTGGCCATGTGGCCAGCCGGCAGCGACGCCCACACCTCTTACTGGCGGCGCATCGTGCATGGTTTGGGCGCTGCCACCGAATCGCACACCATTTAAACCACCCACCCCTTGAGGAATCCCCCATGCTGAGAACCGGTTGCAAATTCCTGCTCGCCATGCTGATGACAGCGGCAACCTTGCTGCAAAGTGCCGGGGCCCAGGACAACACCTTGCGCCTGGGCGTGGGCCTGTTCCAGCCCGACAAGGAAAAGAACGACGCCACCTACAAGCCATTGGCCGACCACCTCTCTGCCAAGCTCAAACGCCCGGTGCAGCTGCGCACGGTGGACACCTGGGAAGGCCTGGCCAAGTCGCTGGCCAGCGGCGAAACCGATCTCGCGCTGATGGGCCCCTGGGGCTATGTGCTGGCCAACCACGAAGCCGGCGCGCAAGCCATCTCCACCATCCTGTACGAAGGCAAGCCCGAGTACTTCGCGATCATGGTGACCCACCCCAAGACCGGCATCAACAGCATCGACGACCTCAAGGGCAAGAGCTTTGCGTTTGGCGACAAGGGCTCGACCAGCGGCTACCTGATTCCGTTCCACGAGTTCCAGAAGCGCGGCATCAACCCCGACACGTACTTCAGCAAGCTGCTGTACACCAAACACCAGGCGATCGAAACCCAGGTGGCGCGTGGCGAACTCGACGCCGGCGCCGACTACAACCGCAACCGCGACGCGATGGTCGACGAGGGCCTGATCAAGGCCAGTGAGAGCAAGATCATCTGGACCTCGGCCCCGCTGCCCAACGACGCCTTCGCGGTGAGCGCCACGCTGGCCAAAGACACCGCGCTGGTGGCCCAGCTGCGTGCCGCACTGGAAGGCATCGGCGCCGAGCTGAAGACCAACCCGGCCCTGCTGCCCAAGCGCTACACCGGCTTTGTGACCAAAGACAACAGCTACTACGCGCCCATCCGCGACGCGGGTCTGGCCACCGGCAAGCTGGTGCCCAAACGCCAGTGAAAAA
The DNA here is from genome assembly GCA_040384665.1 of Pseudomonadota bacterium. Lineage (GTDB taxonomy): Bacteria > Pseudomonadota > Gammaproteobacteria > Burkholderiales > Burkholderiaceae_C > PCRC01. The sequence continues at coordinate 103,514 of JAZKIY010000009.1, read as the reverse complement.
CCAGCGCTTGCGCGCGCTGACGCTGGTCTACCTGGCGGTGCTGGTGGCCTGTGTGGCCACGCTGGTGGTGCGCGGCGACTTCAGTTTTGGCCGCAACCCGTGGCAGAACCTGGCGCGCACGCTGTCGGACTTTTCACACCCGAGTTTTCTGGACGCCTGGTTCGGCCCGGAACGGCTGGAGTTCACGGCCGACGATGGGCGTGTGCTGCGGGTGGAAAACCGCCGCGAGGTGGAGCGCGCCTACCTGGCCGGCATTGCCGGTGCGACCTGGACCACCTTTGTGATTGGCACGCTGGGCAGCGCCATCGCGGCGCTGCTGGCGCTGCCGCTGGGTTTTGTGGCGGCCCGCAATGCGCGGGCGCCCGGCTGGCTGGCCACACCGGCCCGGGCGCTGCTCAATGGCCTGCGTGCCATCCACACGCTGGTGTTTGGCCTGGTGTTTGTTGGCATCGTCGGGCTGGGGCCGATGGCCGGCATCCTGGCCATTGCGGTGCATTCGCTCGGCACCTACGGCAAGCTCTACGCCGAAGCGATTGAGAACGCCGACGCCGCGCTGTTTGAGAGCGGGCTGGCGCTGGGCTTCACGCCCTGGCAGGTGCTGGGCCAAGCAATGCGGCGCGGTTTTTACCCGCAGTTCGCGTCCATCCACCTGTACGTCTGGGAATTCAATGTGCGCGACTCCACCGTGCTGGGGCTGATCGGCGCCGGCGGGCTGGGCCTGCTGGTGAGCGAGGCGGTGTCGCTGTTCCAGTGGGGGCGGCTGGCCACGTTGCTGGTCGTGCTGGTGGCGCTGGTGGTGGCGATGGACCGGCTGAGTGCCATCGTCCGCAACCGCGTGTTGCGGGCACCGGGCGTGCGCTACCGCGCGTAGCGGCGGCGCAGGGCACTGTCACCCCCGGCAACCGCGCGCGTTGCCGCGGCGGTCATGATCACGGCGGGCCCACGGGCCTGGCGATGTCAACGATGCCCTGAAAGGATCTTTCCCATGAACCGCGTGCACACCACCCTTGTTGCGGCCTTCGTTTCGGCTGCGTTCACGGCCAGTTCTGGCGTGTGGGCCCAGCCAGCCACCGCCGTCGCCCCCAAACCCGCCACCCCGGCCACCGTGCGCGCCAACCAGGCGGTCGCGCAAAACATGGCCTTCAACGACACACGCGACTTTGCCGACGCCACCCGCGGCCTGATCGCCACGCTGCCCGATCCACTGGTGAAAGCCGCCGATGGCAAGCTGGTCTGGGACGCCAACCGCTACGACTTCATCACCGGCGACGCACCGGCCACCGTCAACCCCAGCCTGTGGCGGCAGGAAAAACTCAACAACGCGCGCGGCCTGTTCAAGGTGGTGGACGGCATCTACCAGATCCGCGGCTACGACATCGCCAACATGACGCTGGTGGAAGGCCAAACCGGCTGGATCGTCATCGACACGCTGCTCACCGCCGAGATCGCCCGCAGCACCTTGGCCTTTGCGCTGGACAAGCTGGGCAGCAAGAAGCCGGTGGTCGCGGTCATCTACACCCACAGCCATGCCGACCACTACGGCGGCGTGCGCGGCGTCGTCAACGAGGCCGATGTGCTGGCCGGCAAGGTGAAGGTGATCGCGCCCGACGGCTTCATGGACAACGCGGTGGCCGAGAACGTGCTGGCCGGCAACGCCATGGCGCGCCGTGCCACCTACCAGTTTGGCGCGGGGCTGGACGCCAACGAACGCCAGGGTGTGGGCAGCGGGCTGGGCAAAGCCCTGAGCAGCGGCACCATGGGGCTCATTCCACCCACCGACACCGTCAGCAAGACCGGCCAGGAGATGACGGTGGACGGCGTGCGCATCGTGTTCCAGATGGCGCAGGGCTCCGAGGCACCGTCGGAAATGATGTTCTATTTCCCCGACAAAAAAGCGCTGTGCCTGTCCGAAGTGCTGACCAAACACATGCACAACGTCTACACCATCCGCGGCGCCAAGCTGCGCGACGCGCTGGCCTGGAGCAAGTACGCCAACGAAACACTCGACCTCTACCCCGACGTGGAGGTGGCCTTTGCCAGCCACCACTGGCCCACCTGGGGCACCACCAACATCCGCCAGTACATCGCCAACCAGCGCGACACCTACCGCTTTGTGCACGACCAGGCCATGCACCTCGCCAACAAGGGCCAGACCCTGGACGAGATTGGCGACGCCACCTTCTTCCCCAAAGCGCTCGCCGCCGACGCCAGTTCGCGCGGCTACTACGGCACGCTCAGCCACAACCTGCGCGGGGTGTACAACTTCTACCTCGGTTACTACGACGCCAACCCGGCCAGCCTGCACCGCCTGCCGCCCAGCGACACCGCCAAACGCTACGTGGCCGCGATGGGCGGCGAAGCGGCCGTGCTGGCCACCGCGCAAAAGGCTTTCGACGCGGGCGACTACCGCTGGGTCGCGGAACTGGTGAACCACGTGGTGTTTGCCAACCCCGACAACACCGCCGCCCGCACGCTGCAGGCCGACGCGCTGGAGCAGCTGGGGTACCAATCTGAAGCCGGCACCTGGCGCAACGCCTACCTGGTGGGCGCGAAGGAGCTGCGCGACGGCGTGCTGAAGCCGCCCACCTCCACCCAGGGGCCGGACGTGGTGCGTGGCATGAACCAGGAGCTGCTGTTCGACTACATCGCGCTGCGGCTGAACCACCAGAAAACCGATGGCATGCAGGCCGCCATCAGCCTGGTGTTCACAGACCTGAAGGAAACCTGGGCGCTGGAACTCTCGAACTCGGTGCTCAACAACACCAAAAACCGGGTGCTGAACAACCCCGACGCCACCATCACGCTGACGCGTCCGGCTTTCCTGGCGATGCTGCTGCAGGGCAAGAAGTTGCCCGAGCTGGTGCAGGCGGGTGCGGTGAAGGTGGAAGGCAACCCGCAGGTGCTGGCGGCGGTGTTCGGCAACGTCGAGTCGTTCAACCCGTACTTCAACATTGTCACGCCGTAGTTGCTATATTTTAAATAGCACAATCGCTAGATTGTACTAAGGCTTGAGGCTGATTTCGATCAAAATCAGCCCGCAGGAGGCCTGTCGTGCCGCCACAGCGGCCACAGCGCCCACAAACCCAGCAACGGCCCCAGGCCGAGCCAGGGCAACAGGCTCGCCAGGGCGTGCGTTTTGGACAGCGCCACAAACAGCTCGATGCTGACCACCGACACCGCAAAGCCCAGGCTGTTGGTCAGCGTCAGCACGCTGCCCACCGCCTGCGGTGGCGCGTTGCCCGCCGTGAGGGTGGAGAACTGCGGCGAGTCGCCCGCCACCGTGGTGCCCCAGACCAGCAACCACAGGCCAAACCACAAGGGGCTGGCGTCGATCAGCCACGGCGTCAGCCCACAGCACAGGCCGCTGATGGCCAACTGCGTGCCGGCCACCCGTGCGCTGCCAAACCTCCGTGCCAGGTAGCCACCGCCCACACACCCGATGGCGCCCGCCCCCAGCACACAGAACGCCGCCAGCGACAGCGCCGCGCCGTCAAGCCGGGCCACCAGGATCAGCGGCACCAGCACCCACAGCGTGTACAGCTCCCACATGTGGCCAAAGTAGCCCAGCACCGAAGCGCGCAGGCGCCCGTCGGTCCACAGCGCAGACAGCGCACGCCATTTCAGCCCGCCGCCCGGCACCGCCGGGCGCGGCGGCTCGGGCATCAACGTGTACAGCAGCACGCCCCCGGTGGCCGCCAGCAGCGCCACGCCCAGCATCACGCTGGGCCAGGGCAAGTGGCTGCTGATGGCGCGCAGGCCATGGGCACTGGCCGAGCCCAGCACCAATGCACCCAGCAGCCAGCCCATGGCCGTGCCCAGGCCGCGCGTGTACCACTGCGACGCGATCTTCATGCCCACCGGGTAAATACCGGCCAGAAAGAAACCGGTGGCGGCGCGCCACAACAACAGCGCGGTGAACTCGCGCACCATCCACCACGCGGCCACGGTGCAGGCCGCACCGGCCAGCGAACACAGCAGGAACACACGTTTGGGTGGAAAGCGGTCGGCAATGGCCAGCAGCGCAAACACCAGCGTGCCGACGATGAATCCCATCTGCAATGCCGAGGTGAGCGTACCCACCGCCGTGGCGGGCCAGCCAAATTCGCGCTGCAAATCGGGCATCACCGCATTCACGGTGAACCACAGCGAGGTGCCGGCAAACTGGGCCAGCACCAGCACCGGCAGCACGTGCCGGGGCACTGTGCTGGTCATGGCCGCACCCCTGTCGTATCAGGCAACGCGGGGCTTGACCTTCGACGCGGCCAGCTTGGCGTGGGTGCGGGCCACTTCCACCTCGGCGTCAAAGGCCAACGCCACGCCCATGCGGCGTTTGACGAAACTCTCGGGTTTGCCAAACAGACGGATGTCGCTGTTGGGCACGCGCAGCGCGTCGGCCACGCCGTCGAAGACGATGCCCTTGGCGTCCACCCCGCCGTAGATCACCGCGCTGGCGCCCGGGCTCTTCAGCGCGGTGTTGACCGGCAGGCCCAGGATGGCGCGGGCGTGCAATTCGAACTGGGTTTGCCACTGGGTGGCCATGGTCACCATGCCGGTGTCGTGTGGGCGCGGGCTGACCTCGCTGAACCAGACGTTGTCGCCCTTGACGAACAGCTCCACACCAAAAATACCCTGGCCACCGAGGTTGTCGGTCACGGCTTTGGCGATCTCACGGCTCTTCTGCAGCGCGGCGGGCGCCATGGGGTGGGGCTGCCAGCTTTCCACGTAGTCGCCCGCCACCTGCACATGGCCGATGGGGTCGCAGAAATGGGTTTCTATGTTTCCGTCGGCGCCCACCGCACGCACGGTGAGCTGGGTGATTTCGTAGTCGAAGTCGATGAAGCCTTCGACGATGACGCGGCCATGGCTCACCCGGCCGCCGGCCATGGCGTAGTCCCAGGCTTTTTGCACATCGTCCGGGCCGCTGATCTTGCTCTGGCCTTTGCCCGAGCTGCTCATCACCGGCTTGACGATGTTGGGGTAGCCGATCTTGCTGTCGATGGCCGCCTGCAGTTCGGCCAGCGAGTCGCAGAACACATAGGGGCTGGTCGGCAGGCCCAGGGTTTCGGCAGCCAGGCGGCGGATGCCTTCGCGGTCCATGGTCAAGCGCGCGGCGCGGGCGGTGGGGATGACGCGCACCACACCGGCGGCTTCCAGCTCTTCCAGCATGGCGGTGGCAATCGCCTCGATCTCGGGCACCACCAGGTCAGGCCGCTCTTGCTCGATCAGCGCTTTCAGCTGCGCCGGGTCGCTCATGGTGATGGTGCGGGCGTGGTGGGCCACCTGCTGGCCGGGCGCGTTGTCGTAGCGGTCGGTGGCGATGGTTTCCACACCGAGGCGCTGCAGCGCAATCAAGACCTCTTTGCCCAACTCGCCGCTGCCCAGCAGCATGACTTTGGTGGCATGGGGGGAGAGGGGGGTTCCGAAAGTGGTCATGGCGTCAGTGGTTGGAAGGGGTGGATAAAGAGGTGGCCATGGCCTCGCCCAGGCGCACCGGGCCAGACGGCACCCAGGCAGGGTTGAAGCGCGCGGTGTTTTTGGGGAACAGCAGCACGACGGTGGAGCCGAGCAGAAAGCGGCCCATCTCTTCGCCTTGCTTCAGGCGGATGTCTTGGCCGCTGTAGTCCCAGGTCTGCACATCGGGCAGGCGCGGTGGGTTCACCACGCCATGCCAGACGGTGGCCATGCTGCCAACGATGGTGGCGCCCACCAGCGTCAACACCATGGGGCCGTGGGCGGTGTCGAACACACACACCACCCGCTCGTTGCGGGCAAACAGCCCCGGCACGCCACGCGCGGTGGTGGGGTTCACAGAGAACAAATCGCCCGGCACGTAGGTCATGCGCAGCAAACGGCCGTCGCACGGCATGTGGATGCGGTGGTAGTCCTTGGGGCTCAGGTAGATGGTGGCGAAGTGGCCTTGGTGGAACTGCGCGGCCAGCGCCGCGTCGCCGCCCACCAGCGCGGTGGTGGAATAGCGGTGGCCCTTGGCCTGGAAGATCTGGTCGCCTTCGATGGCGCCGAACTGGCTGATCGCGCCGTCCACCGGGCAAACAAAGTCGGCGGCGGCCAACGGCCGTGCGCCGGGCTTCAAGGCGCGGGTGAAAAATTCATTGAAGCTCGGGTAGCTCGCAGTGTCCGGGTTGGCGGCCTCGGCCATGTTGACCTGGTAGCGGGCCACAAAGTCACGGATGATCCAGTGCGTCAACCCGCCCCAGCGGCCGCTGGCGACCCAGCCGGCAAAGCGGGTGAGTGCCCGCTTCGGTAACAGGTATTGCGGCAGCACGGCCAGACGGTCAGACACAAGCGCTACCGGTAGTTGAATCGCGCGAATTATATCGATGGCACCCCCTCAGCCTGCGCTGCCGGAGACACGCGGCTAGGCCACAATCAGCCTATGGCACCACCGCTTTTTTCGGTCGAACACCTGACCAAACGCTACGGCAGCAACACCGTGGTCAACGACGTGTCGTTCGACATCGCGCCCGGCGAATGCCTGGGCGTGATCGGCCCCAACGGCGCGGGCAAGACCACCACCGTCCGCATGTGCCTGGGTTTGACCGCGCCCGACACCGGCCGCATCATCTACGCCCCGGGCAACACCGCAACGCTGGAGATGCCGCGCGACGCGCTGGCCATCAAGGCGCAGCTGGGGGTGGTGAGCCAGTTCGACACCCTGGACCCCGACTTTTCCTGCGCCGAAAACCTGCTGGTCTATGGCCGCTACTTCGGCCTGCCCGACGCCGACATCCGCGCCCGCACGCCCCAGTTGCTGGAATTCGCGGCACTGACCCACAAGGCCAACGCCAAGCCGGGCGAACTCTCGGGCGGCATGAAGCGCCGGCTCAGCCTGGCCCGTGCGCTGGTGAACGACCCGCGCCTGCTGCTGCTCGACGAGCCCACCACCGGGCTGGACCCGCAGGCCCGCCACCTGATGTGGGAGCGGCTGCAACTGCTGTTGCAACAGGGCAAGTCCATCCTGCTGACCACCCACTTCATGGACGAGGCCGAGCGCCTGTGTTCACGCCTGCTGGTGCTGGACCACGGCAAAAAAATTGCCGAAGGCAAACCGCGCGATTTGATCGCGCAGCACCTGGAGCCGGACGTGGTGGAGGTGTATGGTCAGGGTGCGCTGGCGTTGGCCGAGGGCGCAGAGCATGCCAGCCTGCGCGCACTCGCCGCACGGGTGGAGGTGAGCGGCGAAACGGTGTTTTTCTACACCCAGAACGCCAAACCGCTGCTGGCCGCGCTGGACGCGGTGGGTGGCCTGCGCACGCTGCACCGGCCGGCGAACCTGGAAGATTTGTTTTTGAAGTTGACCGGTCGTCAGATCAGAGAGGACGGCTGAATGCAGTCGATATGGAGAGCGCCAGAAATCTCCTGGCGCTGGTGGCCGGTGTTTTTGCGCAACCTGCTGGTCTGGCGCAAGCTGGCGATTCCCAGCCTGGTGGGCAACATTGCCGAGCCCTTGATGTGGCTGGTGGCCTTTGGCTATGGCATGGGTGCGCTGGTGGGCAAGATCACGGTCAATGGCACGGAAGTGCCCTACATCCTGTTTCTGGCCAGCGGCTCGATCTGCATGAGCGCGATGAACGCCGCCTCGTTCGAGGCCCTGTACTCGGCCTTCTCGCGCATGCACATGCAAAAAACCTGGGACGGCATCATGAACGCCCCGGTGAGCCTGGACAACATCGTGTTTGCCGAAATGATGTGGGCCGGCTTCAAATCGCTGTTCACCACCACCGCCATATTGGGTGTGATGCTGGCCTTGAGCATCAGCCACAGCCCCAAACTGCTGGTCGCCTGGCCGGTGTTGCTGGGCGTGGGCATCACCTTCAGCTGCATTGCACTGATCTTCAACGCCCTGGCCAAGGGCTACGACTTCTTCACCTACTACTTCACGCTGTTTCTCACGCCGATGATGTTCCTCAGCGGCATCTTCTTCCCCCGCGACCAGCTTCCGGCGGTGGTGAAAGTGGTCTCAGATTTCCTGCCGCTCACCTGCGCGGTGGAAATCGTGCGGCCGCTGTTCATGGACCAGTGGCCCGCGCACCCGGTGCGCAACGCGGCGGTGCTGGTGGTCTACACCGTCGCCGGCCTGTGGCTGGCGCTGGCGCTCACGCGCAGGCGCTTTCGCGGCTGAGGACTTCCCGTGCTCAGTGGTAGGCCGAGTTGTCCCAGTCCTGCTCGTCCATGTCTTGGGTCAGCAGTTCCGCGTCGGCGCGGTCTTCGGCCGGCAGGTCGCTGATGTCGTCGCCAATCGTCGCTTCCACGTTCTCGTCGTAGGCGGCCAGTTCCTGTGGCAGCTTGACCTTGGTGACTTTGTCCAGCGGGTGGTGAATCTGGTGCGCCAGGCTTTCCAGGCTCTCGGAATGGTTCATTTCGTACAACACCGCCTCCGCATTGAGCAGCATGGCAAAGGGGTTGGTGATGTGGGCATTCAAGGTCATGGTGGGCTCCTGGTGAAGGTCGGTCGGTGAACAAAGTAGCTGGCTGATGGACCAACTTTAGGCCCGCTCTTTCTCACCTTGAGTCAGGGCATGGCGAAATCATTTGTCAGAACTTCCCCTACACAACGTACGACTCGGCAACAGGTTCGTGAACTAGTGCCGCTTTTGACGTCGCGTTAACATCCTGCGGCACCGGACTGCCGCATTTTTGGCCCGTCCCCCTTCAACCCTCTGGAGTTTTCATGTCTCAAAACACCCCCATCCACACCGTGGGCATCGTTGGTGCCGGCACCATGGGCAACGGCATTGCGCAGGCTTGCGCGGTGGCTGGCATCCGTGTGGTGATGGTCGATATTTCTGATGCTGCGGTGGCCAAAGGCATGACCACGGTGGTTGCCAGCCTGGACCGGCTGATCAAGAAAGAAAAAATGACCGCGGCCGACAAAGTCGCGGCCATGGACCGCATCATCGGCTCCACGAAGTACGAAGACCTGGGCGCCGCGCAGCTGGTGATTGAAGCCGCCACCGAGAACTACGACCTCAAGGTCAAGATCCTCAAACAGCTTGACGGCCTGCTGGCGCCCGAGGTGCTGATCGCCTCGAACACCTCGTCCATTTCCATCACCAAGCTGGCCGCGGTGACCAGCAGGCCAGACCGCTTCATTGGCATGCACTTCTTCAACCCGGTGCCGATGATGGCGCTGGTGGAAATCATCCGCGGCCTGCAGACCAGCGATGCCACCCACACGGCGGTGCACACGCTGGCCAGCGCATTGGGCAAGACCCCCATCACGGTGAAAAACGCGCCCGGCTTTGTGGTCAACCGCATCCTGGTGCCGATGATCAACGAGGCGCTGTTCGTGCTGTCCGAAGGCCTGGCCACGGCCGAAGACATTGACGCGGGCATGAAGCTCGGCTGCAACCAGCCAATCGGCCCGCTGGCGCTGGCCGACATGGTCGGCCTGGACGTGTGCCTCGCGGTGATGGAGGTCTACCTCAACGAGTTTGGCGACTCCAAGTACCGCCCCTGCCCGCTGCTGAAAGAACTGGTGGCCGCCGGCCGCCTGGGCCGCAAGACCGGCCAGGGCGTCTACAGTTACTGAGCGGCCGACACCGCTTCGGCATCCGGTGCGGGCGCGGGCTGAAACCGCGCCCGCATATCGGCCAGGCCAATCTCGTCCAACAGCTTGTCCAGCCGGGCGGCGGCGGTGCTGCGGCGTGTACCGCTGTGGCGGGTGGCGATGATGAGTTCGTTCTTCATCGAATGCTCCCAGCCCACCAGCTCGGTCACCGTCACCTGGTAACCGCTGGCTTCCAGCTGCAGGCAACGCAGCACGTTGGTGATCTGGCTGCCAAACTCGCGCGTGTGCAGCGGGTGGCGCCAGATTTCGCTCAGCGGCGTGCGCGAGAGGGACAGCGCCTTGTGCTGCCGCAACACGCCCGCCACCTCGGCCTGGCAGCAGGGCACCAGCACCATGAAGCGCGCGTTCTTGCTCAACCCGAAGCGGATCGCGTCGTCGGTCGCGGTGTCGCAGGCGTGCAGGGCGGTGACCACGTCGATCTGTTCCGGCAGCTCCGGCGTGGTGATGGACGCCTGCACCGTGAGGTTCAGAAAATCCATGCGCGCAAAACCCAGCCGGACGGCCAGCGCCGCAGACTTGTCCACCAGCTCCTGGCGCGTCTCGATGCCGACGATGCGCCCTGCGGATTGCGACTTGAAGAACAGGTCGTACAGAATGAAACCGAGGTAAGACTTGCCCGCGCCATGGTCCACCAGCGACACGTCACCGCGTGCGGCCAACACCTGCTGCAACAGGGGCTCGATGAACTGGTAGAGGTGGTAGACCTGCTTGAGCTTGCGGCGCGAGTCCTGGTTGAGCTTGCCGTCGCGGGTGAGGATGTGCAGCTCTTTCAGCAGTTCTACCGACTGGCCGGCGCGGATCTCGGGAATGGTGGACACACCGTCGGCGGAAGCGGCCGTGGCAGAGCGGTTCAGGGGGCGTTGTTTGGTGCGGGACATGCGCTGCATCATAGGCCAGCCACGCTGCCCGACTTTCCAGCATACAATTAACTTGCACGCAATTTAATTGCGCCGTACAATCACACCCATGGCACGCACCCAACTCACCGCCGAAGAATCGCTGTTGCTGGACAACCAGCTGTGTTTTGCGCTGTATTCCGCCTCGCTCGCCATGACCAAGATCTACAAGCCCTTGCTGGACGAGCTGGGACTGACCTACCCGCAGTACCTGGTGATGCTGGTGCTGTGGGAGCGCGACAACCTGATGGTGTCTGAACTCGGCGAGCGGCTGTTCCTCGACTCCGGCACCGTCACACCGCTGCTCAAGCGCATGGAAACCGCAGGCCTGCTGAGCCGCCTGCGCGCCACCGACGACGAGCGCAAGGTCTACATCCGCCTCACCGCGCCGGGCCGCAAGCTCAAAGCCAAGGCCATCAAGGTGCCCGGTTGTGTGGCCAGCGCCACCCAATGCTCGGTGCCCGAGCTGCTGCAGCTCAACGCCCAGATCCACGCGCTGCGCAAAAGCCTGGCCGCGTCCTGACAAGCCTGTTTGTTTTTTACCCCCGCTTCCCCGGAAGCATTCAACTGGAGCATGACCATGACCAAACCCACCCAAATCGTTTACACCGCACACGCCCACGCCACCGGCGGCCGTGAAGGCCAAGTCAAGTCGGACGACGGCCTCCTGGACGTGAAGCTCGTGGTGCCCAAGGAAATGGGCGGCATGGGCGGCGGCGTCAACCCGGAGCAGCTGTTTGCTGCAGGCTACTCGGCCTGTTTCCTCGGCGCGCTGAAGTTCGTCGCCGGCAAGGAAAAAATCAACGTCCCGGCCGACACCAAGGTCGAAGGCGCTGTGGGCATTGGCCCCATCCCGACCGGCTTCAACATCCAGGTGGCCCTGACGGTCACCATCCCCGGCATGGACCATGCCGCCGCCGAAGCGCTGGTGGAGAAAGCCCACGTGGTGTGCCCGTACTCCAACGCCACCCGCGGCAACATTGACGTGACGCTGAAGGTCGCCTAAGCCACACCAGGCCACGTCCACACCCGGAGCACCACGGGGCACTGCCAGCACGGCGGTGCCCCGTGGCTATTTTTGCTCCTGAATTCATAGCTATACTGCGAGGTTTCACTGGGGCTCGGGGCATATTTCGCATCAAATCTACCCCCCAACACCGCCACAAGACCTCTGGCAGCACCAAAAGGCCTGCTGGCGGCACCGCACAATAGCCCATGACCCAGCCAGACGCCACCCTCCCCCACGCCTTTGACAGCCTGACGCCGGACAGGGTGCTGGACGCGCTGGCCAGCGTGGGCCAGCACGGCGACGGCCGGCTGATGGCGCTCAGCTCCTACGAAAACCGCGTCTACCTCGCCCACCTGGAAGACGGCGAGGCGGTGGTCGCCAAGTTCTACCGCCCCCAGCGCTGGAGCACCGCGCAAATTCTGGAAGAGCACGCCTTTGCCGCCGAGCTGATGGCCGCCGAGGTGCCCGCCGTCGGTCCGCTGGTGCTGCAAGGCCAGACGCTGCACGACTTTGAAGGCTTTGCCTTCAGCGTCAGCCCGCGCCGTGGTGGCCGGCCGCCCGAGCTGGACGACGGCGAGGTGCTGGAATGGGTCGGCCGCTTTCTGGCCCGCATCCACAGCGTGGGCGCGCAGCGCCCGTTTGCCAGCCGCCCCGCGCTCGACCTGCACAGCTTTGGCACCGAACAGCGCGACTGGCTGCTGGCCAACAACAAGGTACCGCTCGACGTGCAGACCGCCTGGGGCGCGGCCTGCGGCAAGGCACTCGACATGGTTGCCCAAACCCCGCTGGCCAGCGTGGCGAGCCGTGGCGACGGCATCCGCGCCCTGCGCCTGCACGGCGACTGCCACCCCGGCAACATCCTCTGGACACCGACCGACCGCCCCGGCGGCGGCCCGCATTTTGTGGACCTGGACGACGCCCGCACCGGCCCGGCGGTGCAAGACCTGTGGATGCTGCTCAGCGGCGACCGCCAACAACAGCAGCGCCAGCTCGGCCTGCTCATTGACGGCTACGAACAGTTCCGCGAGTTCGACCGGCGCGAGCTGGCCCTGATCGAACCGCTGCGCACCCTGCGCCTGATCCACTACAGCGCCTGGCTCGCCCGCCGCTGGGACGACCCCAGCTTCCCGATCAACTTCCCGTGGTTTGGCAGCAGCGACTACTGGCAGGGCCAAGTGCAGATGCTGGAAGAGCAAATGGAAGCGATGGCCGGAGCGCCGCTGGTGGCGTGAGCCACTGACGCCCGCCGGCGCGGTCAGGCCGGTGCTTTGAGCGCCCGCGTCAAACGGGTCAACGCATCGAGCACCGCCTGCACCGACTGGGCCGTCCGCGCGTCTTTCAGCAGGCCGGCGTCGTCAAACGCCTCGTTCGCCCGGCCGAGTGCGAACTGCTGCGGCACCACCAGCATCGCGAAACCCATCTGCAAATACTGCCGCAGGTAGTTCATCGCCCGCAACCCACCCCCTGGCCCTGGCGATGCCGACAGCAACGCCACTGGCTTGTTGGTTGTCGCGGCCACACCCGCCGGGTGCGCTGTGCTGGCCTGGATGCGCGACAGCCAGTCAAAGGCATTGATGACCAGCGGCGTCGGAAAGCCGTTGTACTCCGGCATGACGACCAGAACGCCGTCACAGCCGAGGAAGGCCTGCTGAAGCGCAAAAGCGCCTGCCGGAATGCCCGAGGCAAGCTCCAGATCACCGTCGTAGAGGGGCAGGTCAAGGCTGCGCAAGTCCAGTTCATGCACCGCCAAACCCGCTGCGCGTGCCGTGGTCGCAGCGAAAGCGGCCAGCTTGCGGTTGAGCGAGCCGTCGCGCGCGCTGCCGGGGATGACGAGGATGCGGGGTGGGGTCATGAAAGTCCTTTGTCCTTTGAGAAAATGGCTACCGGCTGCAGCGGTTGGGTGTGCGCGGCCCACACTGACGCCGCTCGTTCGGGTCGTACAACACCGTTCCGGTGCCCACCCCCACACCGGCATTCACACCGCTGTTGCCGATTTCGGTCCCCACACCCACCCCCACGCCACCGGTCACCTGGCCTTGCTGGTTGACGCCAACGCCCACACCCACCGGGCCGGAGCCAGCGGTCACGCCGGCGTTGACGCCACCGCTGCCGACCCCCACGCCAATGGAAATGCCGGGCAACACCGGCACACTGAAGCCGACGCCAGCACCCACCGAACCGCAACCGCTCAAGGCACAGGCGGTGGTGGTGGCTACAAAAGCCAGAGGCCAGAAAGCGGCATGGGTGCGCATGGCACCCACTGTACGCCGACGTTTGGCAGGCGTCACACCAGCAGCGCGTTGACCCTTTTCACATAAGCCGCGGGGTCGGTGGGCATGCCGCCTTCGGCCAGCAGGGCCTGGTCGAACAGGATGTGGGCGAGGTCGTGGAAATTGACCGAGCCGTCGAGCTTTTTCACCAGCGCGTGTTCGGCGTTCACCTCCAGCGTGGGCTTGACTTCGGGCGCCTGCTGGCCGGCCTGCTTGAGCATGCGGGCGAGCTGGGTGCTGATGCCCCCGTCTTGCACCACCAGGCAGGCGGGTGAGTCCACCAGGCGGGTGGTGACGCGCACGTCCTGCGCCTTGTCTTTCAGCGCTTCCTTCAATTTGGCCAGCACCGGCTTGAAGGCTTCGGCAGCGTCTTCGGCGGCTTTCTTTTCGGCTTCGTCCTGCAGCTCGCCGAGGTCAACCGCGCCTTTGGCCACGCTTTGCAGCGGTGTGCCGTCAAACTCGTTCAGGTAGTTCAGCGCCCACTCGTCCACCCGGTCGGTCATCAGCAGCACCTCGATGCCCTTTTTGCTGAACACCTCGAGTTGTGGGCTGTTCTTGGCGGCGGCGAGGTTGTCGGCGGTGATGTAGTAAATCGCGGTCTGGCCTGCCTTCATGCGGGCCTTGTAGTCGGCCAGCGAGACGCTCACGGTGTCGCTGGTGGTGGAGGCGTAGCGCAGCAGTTTGGACAGGCGCTCGCGGTTGGCAAAGTCCTCGGTCAGGCCTTCTTTGAGCACCGCGCCAAACTCGGCGTAGAACTTGCCGTACTGGCCGGCCTTGGCCTTGTCTTCGTCGCTGGGCACGTCGGTCACACCGTCGGCGTCGGCAGCGGGTGCGTCGTGTTTGGCCAGGTCTTCCAGCATGCTGAGCACGCGCTTGGTGCAGCCTTCGCGGATGGCTTTCACGTCGCGGCTTTCCTGCAGCAGTTCGCGGCTGACGTTGAGCGGCAGGTCGGCCGAGTCCACCACGCCTTTCACAAAACGCAGGTAGCCGGGCATCAGCGCCTCGGCGTCGTCCATGATGAAGACGCGCTTCACATACAGCTTGACGCCAGCGACCTTGTCGCGCTGGTACAGGTCGTGCGGGGCCTTGCCCGGGATGTAGAGCAGCTGGGTGTATTCGGTGCTGCCTTCCACCCGGTTGTGGCTCCACGCGAGCGGGTTTTCGTGGTCGAGCGCGATCTGTTTGTAGAAGTCCTGGTACTGCTCGGCGGTGATGTCTTTTTTGGGCCGCGACCACAGCGCGCTGGCCTGGTTGACGGTCTCCCACTCGCCGGTTTTCACCATCTCGCCGGGCTGGTCGTTCTCGCCGGCTTGCCACTCCTGCTTTTCCATCAGGATGGGCAGCGAAATGTGGTCCGAGTACTTGCCAATGACGCCCTTGACGGTCCAGGCGTCGAGGTAGTCGCTGGCGTCGTCGCGCAGGTGCAATATGACGCTGGTGCCGCGCTGGACACGGTCAATGGCCTCCACTTCAAAGTCGCCGGTGCCGCCGCTGACCCAGCGCACGCCGTCGCTGTGCGGCGCACCGGCGCGGCGCGACTCCACGGTGATTTTGTCGGCCACGATGAAGCCAGAGTAAAAGCCCACGCCAAACTGGCCGATCAGCTGGGCGTCGGCCTTTTGCTCGCCGCTCAGCTTGCCCATGAACTCGCGCGTGCCGCTCTTGGCAATCGTGCCAAGGTTGTCGATCGCTTCCTGCTGCGACAGGCCGATGCCGTTGTCGGTGATGGTCAGGGTGCGGGCGGCCTTGTCGAGGGTGACGCGCACGTCGAGCGACGGCGCGTCTTCGTACAAGGCCGCGTTGTTCAGTGCTTCAAAGCGCAGCTTGTCGCAGGCGTCGGACGCGTTGGAGACCAGCTCGCGCAGAAAAATTTCGCGGTTGGAGTACAGCGAGTGGGTGACGAGGTGCAGCAGCTGGGCCACTTCGGCCTGGAAGGAAAGGGTTTGCTTGGTCATGGTGTGTCTGGTTTTTTTGGGTAACGGGTCGCCAAAAGCAAGAGGCTAGGCGGATGTGTGGGCGCAGGAGGCCGTTTCAAGGCCCGCCCCGCCATGTCAAAAGCGGTGGCTAAAACCGCTCGTTCGGGCCGAGGTAGCGCCACTGCCCCACCGGCAGGTTGCCCAGCACCACCTGGCCGATGCGGATGCGCTTGAGCCCCACCACCTTCAGGCCCACCAGCTCGCACATGCGGCGGATCTGGCGTTTCTTGCCCTCGGTCAGCACAAAACGCAGCTGCTCGGGGTTTTGCCAGTCCACCTGCGCGGGCTTGAGCGGCTGGCCGTCCAGGCTCAGGCCGTGGCGCAGCCGGGCCAGTTGCGCGGGCGGGAAAGCGGCTTGAACATTGACCGCCAGCGGGCCGTGGGCCGAGCCGTCGGGCGTGTAGGTCACGCGCACCAGGTACTCTTTTTCCATGCCCGAGTCTTCGCCAATCAGCTGGCGGGCGATGCGGCCGTCCTGCGTCAACACCAAGAGGCCGGTGGAGTCGATGTCGAGCCGCCCGGCCGGGGCCAGCCCACGCAGTTGCGGCGGCGTGAAGCGCAGGCCACACAGGTCTTCGCGCCAGTGGCTGCGCGGGTTGACCAGCACCACCGCCGGTTCGTGCCCGTCTTCGGCCTGGCCGCTGACGTAGCCGATGGGCTTGTGCAGCAGCATGGTGACGCGGCTGTCTTGCTGGCCCTGGGCGGCGCGGTCGATCTCAATCTCGGCGTCGGGCGCGACCTGCAGGCCCATCACCGCCACCGCGCCGTTGACGCGCACCCAGCCGCGGGCAATCCAGTCGTCGGCCTCGCGGCGGGAGCACAGGCCCAGCTCGGCCATGCGCTTGTTGAGCCGGCTGGTGGCCGAGGTGCCGGCGGGCGCCAGCGGCCCGCGCGCGGCGGTGCGTGCCGGGCCGGGCCCGGGCACCCGTTTGGCAGGGCTGAGCGCCGGGGCCGGCAAGCGGCCCTCGGGCAATGGCGGGCGGCGAAAACCGGACGGGGGCGGGGAAGATCGGGTCATGGGCAAGGATGGTTGCTATTTATTTTATAGCTTAAACGGTAGATTTCACCTAGGCTCGGCGGTCATTTCGCTCTGAATTGGTGCCAAAGCGCAGCGCATCGAGCTGCAGCACCCGCAAACCGCCGTATTCCACCCGGATGGTGCCTTGCGCCTCCAGCATCGCCAACGCCTCGTTGACCCGCTGGCGCGACAGGCCCACCAGGTAGGCCAGCTCCTGCTGGGTGATGCGCAGGATTTGCCCCACCGCGGGGTAGAGCACCGGGTTGAACAGCGCGGCCAGGTTGCGGGCCACGCGCAGGTCGGGGCTGCCCATGCGGTCGATCTCGCGCGCGGCAATGAACTGGGCCAGCCGCTCGTTGAGCTGGTCCATCACGAAGCGGTTGAAGGCGATGGAATGGTCCAGCAGCCAGTGGAAGGTTTCCACCGGCACGCCGGCCACCACGCTGTTGCGCAGCGGCTGGATGTTGTAGCGGTAGGGCTCGCGCTTGAGCAGCGTGCCTTCTCCAAACCAACCCCCGGTGGGGATGCCAGCAAAGGTCATGGTCTGGCCATGCATGTTGTCGGTGCTCATCTTGAGCAACCCCTCGATCACGCCAAACCAGTAGGTGCTGGGCTTGCCCACGCGGCACATCATGTCACTCGGCGTGGCGTGGCTGACACGCATGTCGGCCATGGCGCGTTTGCGTTCTGCCGGGCCCAGCAACTTGAACCACGGGATACCAACCAACTCGGCTTCGGTCGGCAATCGGCGGCGCTGGTGGAGGCTCAAATCAGGTGGCATGGGTGCTGTGGGATTGAAAGCGCAATTTTTGGGGAAACCCCCACTAGGGCAGACCCTTGGATTGTCGTTGAAACGACAAAACAACGTCAAACACTTGCATACGATACGCCCATTCCTGTCTGCAGTGCCGACAGGCGGCTCACTTTGAATGCAAGGAAACGGGATGCAAAGCACGTTCCCCCAGTTGTTGTTGAAACATGCCAGCGAGCGCCCTGGGGCGCCCGCCATGCGCGAGAAAATTTTTGGAATCTGGCAAACCCGGAGTTGGCAGGACATGGCCACGCTGGTGGCGCATGTGGCCGGTGGCCTGCACCTGGCGGGCCTGCAGCGCGGCGAGCACATGGTGCTGATCGGCTCCAACCGCCCACGCCTCTACGCCACCATGCTGGCCATCCAGTCCCTCGGCGCGATTCCTGTGCCGCTGTACCAGGACGCTGCCGGCCCGGAATGCGTCTTCCCCATCAACAACACCGGCACCCGGTTTGCGATGGTGGAAGACCAGGAACAGGTCGACAAGCTGCTGGAAATCCGCGAGGCCTGCCCGGCCATCAGCCACATCTACTACGACGAGCCGCGCGGCCTGCGCAACTACAGCGAAACCGGCCTGGCCTCGCTCGATTCGCTGATTGAGGCCGGCAAGGCCTTTGCCGCCAGCAACCCCGGCTTCTTCAAGGCCGAAGCCGCCAAGGCGGTCGAGACCGACGTGGCCGCGATGTTCTACACCTCGGGCACCACCGGCAACCCCAAGGGCGTGGTGCACACCCACTTCACGCTGCTCAACCGCGCCAAGGCGGCGGCCGACTTTGAACACCTCGGCCCGAACGAAGACGTGCTGGCCTACCTGCCACCGGCCTGGATTGGCCAGAACATCTTTTCTTACGCCCAGTGGCTGGCTTGCGGCTACGTGGTGAACTGTCCCGAGTCGGCCGCCACGGTGACGATCGACCTGAAGGAAGTTGGCCCCACGTATTACTTCGCACCCCCCCGTGTGTTTGAAGGCCTGCTGACCAGCGTGATGATCCGCATGGAAGACGCCGGCACCCTCAAGCGCAAGATGTTCCATGCCTGCATGGCCGTGGCCAAGCGCGTGGGCCCGGCGCTGATGGATGGCCTGCCGGTCAGTGCCATCGACCGGATCAAGTACAAACTCGGCGACTTCATGGTCTACGGCCCGCTGCGCAACAACCTGGGGCTGAGCCGCGTCAAGGTGGCCTACACCGCCGGTGAAGCCATTGGCCCGGACCTGTTCACCTTCTACCGCTCCATTGGCATCAACATGAAGCAGTTGTACGGCTCGACCGAAACCGCCGTGTTCGTTTGTGTGCAGCCCGACAACCAGGCCCGTGCCGACACCGTGGGCGTGCCACTGGCCGGCGTGGAAATCAAGGTCGCCGCCAATGGCGAGCTGATGGTCAAGTCGCCCGGCCTGCTGAAGGAATACTACAAAAACCCGGAGGCCACCGCCGAAGTGCTGACCGCCGACGGCTGGTACCACACCGGTGACGCCGGCTTCCTGGACAGCGAAGGCCACCTGAAGATCATCGACCGCGCCAAAGACGTGGGCCGCATCATGGGCGGCCCGAACGATGGTGCGATGTTCGCGCCGAAGTATGTGGAGAACAAGCTCAAGTTCTTCTCGCACATCAAGGAAGTGGTGGCGCTGGGCGACAAGCGCGAATACGCCTGCGTGATGATCAACATCGACCTCGACGCGGTGGCCAACTGGGCCGAGCGCCGCAACCTGCCCTACGCCGGCTACGCCGACCTGGCGCAGAAGCCCGAGGTCTACGGACTCATCAAGGAGTGTGTGGAACAGGTCAACGCCGACCTGAGCCGCGACGCCCTGCTGGCCGGCAGCCAGGTCAGCCGCTTCCTGGTGCTGCACAAGGAACTGGACGCCGACGATGGCGAACTGACCCGCACCAACAAGGTCCGGCGCGGCTTCATCGCCGAGAAATACCAGCCGCTGGTGGATGCGCTGTACGGCGGCAAGACCGAGCAGTACATCGAAACCCAGGTCAAGTTCGAGGATGGCCGCACCGGCAGCATCAACGCGAACCTGAAGATCGTCGACGTCAAAACCTTCAAGCCGGTCAAAGCAGCCGCCTGACACCAACATGAGCAAAATCATCGGCGACGTCATCCTCGACGTCAACAACATCAGCCTGCGTTTCGGGGGCGTCAAGGCGCTCACCGACATCTCGTTCAACGTCAAGGAGCACGAGATCCGCGCCATCATCGGCCCCAACGGCGCCGGCAAAAGCTCGATGCTGAACTGCATCAACGGCGTCTACACGCCGCAGGAAGGCAGCATCAACTTCCGCGGCAAGACCTTCAAGCACATGAACAGCCGGCAGGTGGCAGAGATGGGCATTGCCCGCACCTTCCAGAACCTGGCGCTGTTCAAGGGCATGAGCGTGCTGGACAACATCATGACCGGCCGCAACCTGAAGATCAAAAGCAACCTGCTGATGCAGGCGCTGCGCATCGGGCCGGCTGAAAAAGAAGAGATCCGCCACCGCGAGTTCGTGGAAAACATCATCGACTTCCTGGAAATCCAGGCCTACCGCAAAACCCCGGTGGGGCAGCTGCCTTACGGCCTGCAGAAGCGGGTTGACCTCGGCCGCGCTCTGGCGCTGGAACCCAAGGTCTTGCTGCTCGACGAACCCATGGCCGGCATGAACGTGGAAGAGAAGCAGGACATGTGCCGCTTCATCCTGGACGTGAACGACGAGTTCGGCACCACCATCGTGCTGATCGAGCACGACATGGGCGTGGTGATGGACATCTCCGACCGCGTCGTGGTGCTGGACTACGGCAAGAAGATTGGCGACGGCACCCCCGACGAAGTCCGCAACAACAAGGATGTGATCAGCGCCTATCTGGGCACGAGTCACTGAGCACGGAGTAATCACAAATGGCATTTTTTCTGGAAACACTGCTCGGCGGACTGATGGCCGGCATGCTGTATTCGCTGGTGGCTCTGGGCTTCGTCCTGATCTTCAAGGCGTCGGGCGTCTTCAACTTCGCACAGGGTGCGATGGTGTTGTTCGCGGCACTGGCCATGGCCCGCTTTTCGGAGTGGATCCCGCAGTGGTTCGGCATCAGCAGCCTGCTGGTGACCAACGTGCTGGCCTTCGTGATTGCCGGCGCCATCATGTTCGTGGTGGCCTGGGCGATTGAGCGGCTGGCCTTGCGCCACCTGGTGAACCAGGAAGGTGCCACGCTGCTGATGGCCACGCTGGGCATTGCCTACTTCCTCGAAGGCCTCGGCCAGAACCTGTTCGGCAGCAGCATCTACAAGATCGACATCGGCATGCCGAAAGACCCGGTGTTCCTGATGGAGTCGATCTTCCCGGGCGGCGTGCTGGTGAACATGGAAGACGTGATCGCCGCCGCCATTGCCGCCGGTCTGGTGGCTTTCCTCAGCATCTTTTTCCAGATGACCAGCACCGGCCGCGCGCTGCGTGCGGTGGCCGACGACCACCAGGCCGCGCAGTCGATCGGCATTCCGCTGAACCGCATCTGGGTCATCGTCTGGTGCGTGGCCGGTGTGGTGGCCCTGGTGGCCGGCATGATCTGGGGCAGCAAGCTCGGCGTGCAGTTCTCACTGGCTTCGGTGGCCTTGCGCGCCCTGCCGGTGGTGATTCTGGGTGGCCTGACTTCGGTGCCGGGCGCCATCCTTGGCGGCCTGATCATCGGTGTGGGCGAAAAGCTGTCGGAAGTCTACCTGGGCCCCTTCGTTGGTGGCGGCATTGAAATCTGGTTCGCCTACGTGCTGGCGCTGGTGTTTCTGCTGTTCCGCCCCCAGGGCCTGTTCGGCGAAAAGATCATCGACCGCGTCTGATGCGCGCCCAACCAACGATTTGAGAGAGCCCCATGTTCTACAGAGAAAACGGTCAGTTCAAGACCACCTACCGGTCGGACCAGCAGATCTTCCCGATTGCGCAAGACCGCATCGCCATTGGCCTGATTTTGGCGGTGGCCATCCTGGTGGTGCCGATGATGGCCAGCGACTACATGTTCCGCGCCATCCTGATCCCCTTCGTCATCATGTCGCTGGCGGCGCTGGGCGTGAACATCCTGGTCGGCTACTGCGGCCAGATCTCGCTCGGTTCGGGCGCCTTCATGGCGGTGGGCGCCTACGGTGCCTTCAACTTCTTCGTGCGCTTCCCAGGCATGCCGCTGATCCCGGCGCTGATTCTCGGGGGCCTGTGCGCCACGGCGTTCGGCATCCTGTTTGGTCTGCCCAGCCTGCGGGTGAAAGGCCTGTACCTGGCCGTGGCCACGCTCGCCGCACAGTTCTTCAGCGACTGGATGTTCCTGCGCATCAAGTGGTTCACCAACAACTCCCAGTCGGGTGCCGTGTCGGTGTCGGAACTGCAGGTCTTCGGCATGCCGATTGACAGCGCCGTCAGCAAGTACTGGCTGTGCCTGGGCATCCTGATCGTCATTGCTTTACTGGCCAAGAACCTGGTGCGCAGCGCGGTGGGCCGCGAGTGGATGGCCATCCGCGACATGGACGTGGCCGCCGCGGTGATCGGCATCCGCCCGATGTACGCCAAGCTCAGCGCCTTTGCTGTCAGCTCCTTCATCATTGGCATGGCCGGTGGCCTGTGGGCCTTTGTCTACCTCGGCGCCTGGGAACCGGCCGCCTTCTCGGTAGACATCTCGTTCCGCCTGTTGTTCATGGTCATCATCGGGGGTCTAGGCTCCATCATGGGTGCCTTCTTCGGCGCGGCCTTCATCGTGTTCCTGCCGATTTTGCTGAACCAAATGCTGCCGCTGATCGCAGGCGTGTTTGGTTTTGAGATCTCGACCGCTGGCATCGCCCACACCGAGCTGATGATCTTCGGTGCCCTGATCGTCTGGTTCCTGATCGTCGAGCCACATGGCCTGGCCAAGCTGTGGTCCATTGGCAAACAGAAGCTGCGGCTGTGGCCCTTCCCCCATTGAGGTTTCTAGCGATGCATCGGGGCACACCGTAGTGGCAAGTCCTGATGCTTTTTTGAACGATTGGGTTTTTACTTCGGTGTCAGTTTTCAGCACTTCAACTTTTATTCACAGGAGAGACAAATGAAGTTTCGCAACCTCGTCCTCGCAGCCACTGTTGTGGCCGCAGGGGCATCGTCGGTGGTCGCCACCAACGCTTTTGCCCAAGCCAAGGAACAGTTCTTCCCGCTGCTCTCGTACCGCACCGGTCCCTACGCACCCAACGGCACACCGTGGGCCAATGCCAAGCAGGACTACATCAAGATGATCAACGCCCGCGACGGCGGCATCAACGGTGTCAAGATCACCTACGAAGAATGTGAAACCGGCTACGCCACCGACCGCGGTGTCGAATGCTATGAGCGCCTGAAGAGCAAACCCGGCGTTGCCGTGTTTGACCCACAGGCCACCGGCATCACCTTTGCGCTGACCGAAAAAGTCGCCAACGACAAGATCCCGCTGATCACGCTGGGCTATGGCCTGTCGATCGCCCAGGATGGCAACGCCTTCAAGTGGAACTTCCCGTTCATGGGCAGCTACTGGACCGCGTCGGACATCCTGGTTCAGCACATTGGCAAAAAAGAAGGCGGCCTCGACAAGCTCAAGGGCAAGAAGATCGCCCTGGTCTACCACGACAGCCCGTTTGGCAAAGAGCCCATCCCCCTGCTGCAGGAACGCGCCCGCACCCACGGCTTCGATCTGCAACTCATTCCGGTCACCGCACCGGGTGTGGAACAAAAGGCCGCCTGGCTGCAGGTTCGCCAGAGCAAGCCCGACTACGTGATGCTGTGGGGCTGGGGCGTGATGAACTCCACCGCCCTGAAAGAAGCGCAAGCCACCGGCTACCCGCGCGACAAGATGTACGGCGTGTGGTGGGCAGGTGCCGAGCCTGACGTGAAAGACGTCGGCGAAGGCGCCAAGGGCTACAACGCACTGGCGCTGAACACCTCCGGCCAACAGCCCAAGGTCATTCAGGACATCCTGAAGTACGTGCACGGCAAGGGCCAGGGCACCGGTCCCAAAGACGAAGTGGGTTCGGTGCTGTACACCCGTGGCCTGATGATCCAGATGCTGGGCATTGAAGGCGTGCGCCGTGCGCAAGAGCGTTATGGCAAGGGCAAGGTCATGACCGGTGAACAGGTCCGTTGGGGTCTGGAAAACCTGGCACTCGACCAGAAGAAACTCGACAGCCTGGGTTTTGCTGGCGTGATGCGTCCGCTGAGCACCAGCTGCGCCGACCACATGGGTTCCACCTGGGCCCGTGTCCACACCTGGGACGGCAGCAAGTGGAACTTCTCGTCCGACTGGTACGAAGCCGACGAGCAGATCATCAAACCAATGATCAAGGCCGGCTCGGAGAAATACCTGGCCGACAAGAAACTGACACGCCGCACGGTTGCGGATTGCCAGTCCTGATCTGACTTGCGCCCTTCCTCCGGGAAGGGCCTTGCTGGCTCGCAGGAGCCAGCAATCGACAAGCCGCACGGCCTCTTTTGCACTGTGACGCGGCTTGTCGATTGCTACACAACCACACCATGACTGATAAAAACATCGTCCTCAATGTCAATGGCATTGAAGTCATTTACAACCACGTGATCCTCGTGCTCAAGGGCGTCTCTTTGACCGTTCCCGAAGGCAGCATCGTGGCCATTCTGGGCGGCAACGGGGCGGGCAAGACCACCACCTTGCGCGCTGTGTCCAACCTGTTGCGCGGCGAACGCGGCGAAGTCACCAAAGGCTCCATCGAGCTCAAGGGCGAGCGGATTGAAAACCTGTCGCCGGCCGACCTGGTGCAGCGCGGCGTGGTCCAGGTGATGGAAGGCCGACACTGCTTTGCCCACCTGACCATCGAAGAAAACCTGCTGACCGGCGCCTACACCCGCACCAGCAAGGCCGAAGTCGCCGCGAACCTGGAAAAGGTCTACAACTACTTCCCGCGCCTGAAGACCCGCAAGACATCGCAGGCCGCCTACACCTCCGGTGGCGAGCAGCAGATGTGCGCGATTGGCCGCGCACTGATGGCCAACCCCAGCATGGTGCTGCTCGACGAGCCGTCCATGGGCCTGGCGCCGCAGATCGTGGAAGAGGTGTTCGAGATCGTCAAGGACCTGAACCAGCGCGAGAAGGTCACCTTCCTGCTGGCCGAGCAGAACACCAACATGGCGCTGCGCTACGCCGACTACGGCTACATCATGGAGTCGGGCCGGGTGGTGATGGACGGTGCGGCCAAAGACCTGGCCAGCAACGAAGACGTGAAAGAGTTCTACCTCGGCGTGGGTGGCGGTGAACGCAAGTCCTTCAAGGACGTCAAGAGCTACAAGCGGCGCAAGCGCTGGTTGGCTTGAGGAGGCGTTGCCATGAACGATTATTTTGACCCTCTCGAAACCCGCCCCCCAGCCGAACGCGAGGCCTCCCTGGTGGCCGCGCTGCCCTGGCTGATTGGTTTCGCCAAAGACAACTCCCTCGCCAACGCCCGCGTGTTTGCAGACGTGGACCCGGGTGCCGTGACCAGCCGCGAAGCGCTGGCCAAACTGCCCGTCACCCGCAAATACGAGCTGCTGGAACAGCAGCAGTTGCACCGCGCCACCGACGTGTTCGGCGGCTTTGCCACGGTGCGCTATGGCGCCGGCATGCCGCGCATCTTTGCCAGCCCCGGCACACTGTACGAGCCCGAAGGCCACCGCCAGGATTACTGGCGTGCCGCACGCGCGCTGTTCGCCGCCGGCTTCCGGCCCGGTGAGCTGGTGCACAACTGCTTCAGCTACCACTTCGTGCCTGCGGGCTCGATGATGGAGTCGGGCGCCCACTTTCTGGGCTGCACCGTGTTCCCCGGTGGCACCGGCCAGACCGAACAGCAGGTGCAGGTGATGGCCGACCTCAAGCCTTCGGGTTATGCCGGCACACCGAGCTTTCTGAAAATCATTCTGGAAAAAGCCGCCGAGATGGGCGTGCCGGTGCCCAGCCTCAAGAAGGCACTGGTCTCGGGCGAAGCCTGCCCACCGAGCCTGCGCGACTGGTTCCGCGACCACGGCGTCGACGCCTACCAGTGCTACGCCACCGCCGACCTGGGCCTGATCGCCTACGAAACACCGGCCCGCGAAGGCCTGGTGCTGGACGAAGGCGTGCTGGTCGAGATCGTCCGCCCCGGCACCGGCGACCCGGTGCCCGAAGGCGAAGTGGGCGAGCTGGTGGTGACCACCTTCAACCGCGACTACCCGCTGATCCGCTTTGGCACTGGCGACCTGTCCGCCGTGCTGCCGGGCGAATGCCCGACCGGGCGCACCAACACCCGCATCAAGGGCTGGATGGGCCGGGCCGACCAGACCACCAAGATCCGCGGCATGTTTGTGCACCCCGGCCAGGTGGCCGACATCGCCAAGCGCTTTCCCGAAGTGGTGAAGGCGCGGCTGGTGGTGAGCGGCGAAATGGCCAACGACAGCATGACGCTCAAGGTGGAAACCGTCGGCACCCCCGATGGCCTGTCCACCCGCCTCGGTGACGCCATCCGCGATGTGACCAAACTGCGTGGCACGGTGGAACTCGTCACCCCTGGCAGCCTGCCAAACGACGGCAAGGTGATTGAGGACGCGCGCAGTTATAAGTGAGCCCCCACGCTCCCCACTGCGTGTGGTTCGCTGCCCCCCGAGGGGGTCGCATTTTTCCTTGGGGCGGCCCGGCGGAAAAACCGCCTCTCGCTCGGCCTATTCGAATCACCGCGCTAAGTATTTCCCGCGATGTGGGCGGGGGCCCGCGGCGCTACGATGCGCAGCTAACTGACCTCTGGAGACATCCCATGAAATTTCTGTTCACGCTGACCGCGCTCAGCCTGGCTGCACTCGGCGCCAACGCCGCCGACTTCCCCGTCAAAGACAAAGTCATCACCATCGTGGTGCCGTTCAGCGCCGGTGGCCCGACCGACCGCGTCGCGCGCGATCTGGCAGAAGCCCTGCGCAAGCCCCTGGGCGGTGTGAGCGTGGTGGTGGACAACGCCGCCGGTGCCGGCGGCTCGATTGGCGCCAACAAGGTCGCCAAGGCCGCGCCCGATGGCTACACCGTGCTGCTGCACCACATCGGCATGTCGACCATGCCCACGCTGGTCCGCAACATCCCGTTCAAGGTGGAAAGCGACTTTGAGTACCTCGGCATGATCAACGACGTGCCGATGACGCTGATCGCCAAGCCCAGCATGCCCGCCACCAACTTCAAGGAACTGACGGCCTGGCTGGGGCAGAACAAGGGCAAGGTCAACCTCGGCAACGCCGGCATCGGCTCGGCCTCGCACCTGTGTGGCCTGCTGTTCCAGAACGCGCTGCAAAACGAAATGACCACGGTGCCGTACAAGGGCACCGCCCCGGCCATGACCGACCTGATCGGCGGCCAGATCGACCTGATGTGCGACCAGACCACCAACACCAGCACGCAGATCGAAGCCAAGAAGGTCAAGGCCTTTGCCGTGACCACCAGCAAGCGCCTGACCACCCCGGCGCTGAAAGACCTGCCCACGCTGGACGAGTCGGGCCTGAAGAACTTCCAGGTCACGATCTGGCACGGCCTCTACGCGCCCAAGGGCACGCCAGCCGACGTCACGACCAAGCTGAACGACGCACTGAAGGCCGCGCTGAAGGACCCCGAGTTCATCAAGAAGCAAGAAGGCCTGGGCGCGGTGGTGGTGACCGACAAGCGCATGGAATCGGCCGAGCACAAGAAGTTTGTGGCGGCCGAGATCGCCAAGTGGAGCCCGGTCATCAAGGCGGCGGGCGTTTACGCCGAATAAGCGCCAGCGCGCTTCACACCATGGCGGCTTCGGCCGCCATTTTTCATGGGCGAAATCGTCAGCGCGTCAAACGCCCCAGACGACTTCCTTGCCGGCGGCCGAACAGCGCTTGAGCATGTCCACAAATGGCACCACGCGCTGCCGCAGCGACACCGTCGCCGCAGGCTGGGTGGTGGCATCGTCGTCCGTCTCTGCCGGGGCCTTGCCAGCCGCTTCGTCGGCGGCAATCGCCTGCTCCAGCGCGGCCAGTGCCGCCGGCATTTGCTCAGGCAGGATGATGCCCTTGGGGCCAGCGTCTTTGCCAATGATCTCCAGCACCCGGCGCCCATTGGGCTCCAGCATGATCAGGTCCCCGGTGGCAGCCGATTTGAATTTGTAGAGCATGGTGACTTTCAGAAAAGCGGGTTGTTGTCGCAGCATTGTGCGCCCGCATGGCGATGCAACGCGGTCAGACGGCGCCTTGAGGGCTTGTGGGACACCTGCAACGGCTCGGGCGGCATGATTTCAAGCCAAACTGGCACCAAGCCTTAGTGAAACCTTGCAGTTCAGCTATCAAATCAAGAGCGGTTGCTGGGGTGAATGGCCGGCATCAGCGCCGCTGGCCAGCCGGCAGCGCACCACGTCGCCCACCTGCAGGCGGCCGCTGCGCAGCACCCTTGCCGTCAGGCCGCCGTGGCCCCGCATCGCGTTGTAGCCACCGGCGCCGAGCACCGTTTCCATGTGCGAACAGGGCTCGCACGGCCCGGTGATTTCCAGCAGCGCCTCGCCCACCTCCAGCACCAGCGGCTGGTCTTTGAACAGGCTGCGCGCGGCCAGCAGGTTGAGGCCGGACACCACCAGGTTGCGGCGCAGGCTGAGTGGGTCGATGTGGCTGCGGCCGGTGAGTGCGGCCAGCACGGGCAGGTGTTCGGCCTGCAGCAACGTCACCTCGCGTTTGCCGCTGCCGGGTGCGGCGCTCATGCGGTCGCCCTGCAAACCGCGCTGGGCCAGCGCCTCGGTGTGGGGCAGGCTCAGCGCCAGGCCGCGCTTGTGGGGCCGCACGACGATGGCGTCCAGCCGGCCGTCGCGCGGGAACAGCCGTGTCAGCGCCCGCAGGCCTTCGGCGCCCATGGCCAGCCCCGGTGTACCGGCTTACTGGGCCGGGGGGTTGGTGTCGGCGCCAGCGTCCACCGCCGGGATGAACTCGGCTTCAAAAATGGCGTAGATGCGCTCGAACACTTCCTGCGCGTCGAGGCCTTCTTTCTCATAGGCTTCGGCGGCGTGGCGGACGATGCCAGCCAGCAGCGTGCCCCAGACGCCCGGGTCTTCCCAGGTGGTCTTGAAGCTGACCTGCTGCTCGTGGCCGGGCGCCACCCAAACGCGCAGCACTTCGGCGGCGCCGGGTTCCAGCGCCACGGGCGGGGGCGGCAGTTCGTTGGGTTTGAATTCTTCGGTGCTCATGGGGTCTCCAGGGTGGGGCAGGCTGCGCGCCGCACCATGGCAGCCGCAGCAACAAGTCAACGCGGAATTATCGCAGCCTGGTGCCGTTGCCCACGTACCCAGAAACCCACGCCCAGCCCGGTGGCCATGCCGGCCAGCGCGCCGCTGAAATGGGCCGCCGACACCACGTTGAAGCCCCAGGCCGTGTCAAACACCACCGGCTGGGCCCAGCCCTGTTCGGAGAGGAGTTTCAGCGCCAGGCCTGAAAAAACCACGAACGACCAGGGCCGTGCGGCGAACAGCAGGCTGTGCGCCCACAGCACCCCCACCAGCGCGTGCAGCAGGCCCGACAGGCCGCTGTAGCGGCCCACTTCGGGCCAGGCCAGCAGCGCCAGCGTGCCAAGCGGCCAGGCCAGCAGTGCGGCGAGCGCCGCCGCGCGCCCGGCGTGCAACCCCCAGCCCAGCAGGCCCAGTGCGCCAAGCGCCAGCAGGTTGGCCAGCGCGTGGGCAGGGGACAGGTGGACGAGGCTGGCGGTCCACAGCGTCCAGGGCTCGCTGGCCCAGTGCAGCCGGTCCCAGGCGAGTGTGGCGCTGTTGCCCAGCAGGCTGGCACCGGCCATGCCCAGCGCCAGCAGCCCGCACAGCGCCAGCCAGGCCATGGCTCAGGCCTCGCCCGGCTGTGGGTGTGCCAGCGGGGTGGCGGGGGACGGCCCGCGCATGCGCCGCACCAGCCGGCCAAGCCAGTGCTCGGCGTCGTCGATGTAGGTGAACACCGCCGGCACCACCAGCAGGCTCAACAGCGTGGAGGTGATCAGCCCGCCGATGACGGCAATCGCCATCGGTGAGCGGAAGCTCGGGTCAGCGCCCCAGCCCAGCGCGAGCGGCATCATGCCGGCGCCCATGGCGATGGTGGTCATGACAATCGGGCGGCTGCGCTTGTGGCAGGCGTCCACCAGCGCGTCAAAGCGGTTCATGCCGGCCTGCCGCGCGAGGATGGCGTAGTCCACCAGCAGGATGGAGTTCTTGGTGACGATGCCCATCAGCATGATGAGGCCGATCATCGACGGCATCGACAGCGCCTTGCCAGTGAGCAGCAGCGCCACGAAGGCACCGCCAATGCTGAGCGGCAGCGCGGCCAGGATGGTGACCGGCTGCATGAAGTCCTTGAACAACAGCACCAGCACGCCGTAGATGCACAGCACCCCGATCAGCATGGCCACGCCGAAGCTGGCGAACAGCGCCTGCATTTCCTGCGCGTCGCCGAGTTCGGCAATCTTCACCGCTGGGGGCAGGTTTTTCAGCGCCGGCAGCGCCCGCGCTTCGGTGTTGACATCGCCCAGCGTGCGGCCGCCCAGCTCCACGTCGAGCGTGACGTTGCGGTTGCGGTTGAGCCGGTCGATCTGCGCCGGGCCGCTCTCCAGCGTGATGGTGGCCACATTGCCGAGCAGCACCGGGCCGTTCTTGCCGGGCACGGTGAGCCGTTCGATGGCGGCCAGGTCGGCCCGCACCGCGTCGGGCAGCTTCACGCGGATCGGCACCTGACGCTCGCTCAGGTTGAGCTTGGTGAGCGCGGTGTCGTAGTCGCCGGCGGTGGCCACGCGCACGGTTTCGCCAATGCTGGCGGCGGTGACGCCCAGGTCGGCGGCGCGGGCAAAGTCGGGCCGCACGATGATTTCAGGCCGCACCAGCGACGCGCTGGAACTGATGTTGCCAATGCCCTGCAGCGTGCGCAGCTCGCGCTCCACCTTTTGCGCGGCGGCGCCCAGGGCCACCGGGTCTTCGCTCTGCAGCACCAGCTGCATCTTCACACCGGTGTCGGGCGGGCCGACGTTGAAACGCGCGCCGGCGATGTTGGACAGGCCCGCGCGGATTTGCGTCTCGATGGCCGGCAACGATTCGCTGCGGTCGTTGCGGTGGGTGGTGGTGAGCGTCAGCACCGCGCGGCGCGCTTCGGCCGCGGCACCGGGTGCAAAGGCGTCGCCGCTGGAGCCACCACCGATGGAGCTGAACACACCGACCACGCCCTTCACCGCCATCGCCGCGCGCCGTGCCTGCTCGGCCACGTTGCGCGTTTCCGCCAGCGTGCTGCCGGGTGGCAACTCGATGTTGATCTGCGTCTGCGCCCGGTCGGCCGCCGGCACAAAGCCGGTGGGCAGCAGCGGCACGATGGCAATCGACGCGATGAAGAACACCGCCGCGCCAATGGCCGTGGCCAGCCGGTGGTGCAGGCACCACTGCATGGTGGCCATGTAGCGCTGCATCAGCCAGCCGTCTTTCTGCTCAGTCTCTTCTGTCGGCTTGAGCAGGTAGGCGGCCATCATCGGCGTCAGCAGCCGCGCCACCATCAGCGAGGCCAGGATGGCGAGCACCGCTGTCCAGCCGAACTGCTTGAAGAACAGGCCCGGCACGCCGCCCATGAAGGCGGTGGGCAGGAACACCGCCACCAGCGCAAAGGTGGTGGCGATCACGGCCATGCCAATCTCGTCGGCGGCCTCCAGGGCGGCCTGCATCGGCGTCTTGCCCATGCGCAGGTGGCGCGCGATGTTCTCGATCTCCACGATCGCGTCGTCCACCAGCACGCCCACCACCAGCGCGAGCGACAGCAGCGTCACCGTGTTGAGCGTGTAGCCAAAGTACTTCAGGCCGAGAAAGGTGGGGATGACCGAGAGCGGCAACGCGGCGGCTGCCACCAGCGTGGCCCGCCAGTCGCGCAGGAACCACCACACCACCAGCACCGCAAGGATGGCGCCCTCGTACAGCAGCTCCATCGAGCCGTCGAAGTTTTCTTCCACCGGGAAGGCGTTGTCGATCGACTGCTTCAGCGCGATGTTGGGGTGGGCCGTCTGCAGGCCTTCCACCGCCGCGCGCACGTCGCGCGCCACGTCCACCTCGCTCGCGCCCTTGGTGCGAAACACCTCGAAGCCGACCACCGGTTGGCCGTCTTGCAGCGCCACCGCGCGCGGCTCGGCCACCGTGTCACTGACGGTGGCGACTTGGTTCAGCCGAACGTGCCGGCCATCGGCCAGCGGGATATCGAGCAAGGCGAGTTCGGACGCGGTCTTGACGGTGGCAATCGTGCGCACCGCCTGCTCGGCGCCGCTCACATCGCCGCGACCACCGGGTGCTTCCTGCTGCACCAGCTTGAGCCGGCGCGACACGTCCACCGCCGCCACGTTGAGCGCGGCCATCTTGGCGGCGTCCAGTTCGATGCGCACCTCGCGGCTGACACCACCCATGCGCTTGACCGCACCGACGCCGGGCACGCTCAGCAGCCGCTTGGCCACGGTGTTGTCCACAAACCAGCTGAGTTGCTGGTCGTCCAGCTTGGGCGCGTTGCCCTCCACCACCGACGCGGCGGTGAACGTCAGCACCACCCGCCCGGCGGTGGACGCCTTGGTCACCGACGGGTCGCGCAGCTCGGCGGGCAAATCGGCACGCACCCGGGCCACCGCGTCGCGCACGTCGTTCACCGCGTCGGAGATGTTCTTTTCCAGAATGAACTCGACCGTGACCACGACCTCGCCGTCGAGCACCTTGGTGTACAAATTCTTCACGCCCTGCAGCGTGGCCACCGAGTCCTCGATCTTGCGGGCGACCTCGGTTTCCAGCTGCGCGGGCGCGGCGCCCGGCAACGAGGCGTTGACGGTGACGATGGGCAGCTCGATGTCCGGGAAGTCCTGCACCGGGCTGGCCTTGAAGGCCAGCAGACCGGCCAGCGTCAGCAGCACAAACAGCATGATCGCCGGGATCGGGTTCTTGATGGACAGCGCAGAGAAGTTCATGACCGCTCCTTATTTGCTAGCGGCATCGGCAGGTTTCACTAGGGCTGGCGGCGTATTTGCTTCAGAAACCGGCACATTCTTGACCAGATCACCGTCGTTGAGGAAGCCCGCGCCGCTGACCACCAGCATGGTGTCGGGCGTCAGGCCGTCCAGCACCTCAACACGGTCCCCAAGGCGCCGTCCGGCCTGCACCTTGACCTGGCTGACGCGGCTGTCGGCGTTGAGCCGGAACACGTGGCTGAAGCCGTCACGCACCACCACCGCCTGTTGCGGCACGGTGAGGGCACCGGACATGCCCAAGTTGAATTCGCCCTTGGCGAACATCCCGGCCTTCACGGCCGCATTGGCTGGCAAATCCACGTACACCAACGCCGCCCGCGTCTGCAAGTCCACCGTCGGCGCCAGCGTGCGCACCTTGCCGGTGACCTGCGCGCCGTTGGCGGCGTTGAGCGCCACCGCCGTGCCCACGGGCAGGCGGCCGAGTTCGCTGGACGTGACTTCGGCACGCCACTCGAGCCGGCCCTGGCGGATCAGGCGGAACAACTCGGTGCCGCTGGGCACCACCGCGCCCACGGTGGCGCTGCGGGCGGAGATGACACCGCCGTCGGGCGCCAGCACCTGCGTGTGTTTCAGCCGCAGCTGCTGCACCGCCAGCGTGGCACGGGCCGCGTCCACCCGCGCCTTGGCGGTCTGGGCGGAGGTCTCGTACTGGTTGATCTGCTGGGTGCTCAGCGCCCCGGTGGCCTGCAGGCTGCGGGCGCGCTCGGCGTTGCCTGCGGCGTCCAGCGCGTTGGCCTCGGCCTCGGCCAGGTTGGCCTTGGTTTGGGCCACGTCGGCCAGCACCGACTCGGCCGCAAAACTGGCCAGCACCTGGCCGGCGCGCACCGTGTCACCCACGTTGACGCGCACCTCGCTCAAGCGCAGGCCGTTGGACTCGCTGCCCACCACCGCCTCTTGCCAGGCGGTGATGTTGCCGTTGGCGCTGAGGGTGATGGGCAACTGCGTGGTTTGCGGCTGGGCGGTGGTGACGGTCAGCGCCGGTTTGGGCGCGCTGGCGGCCGGATCGGCGGCCTTCGATGGCGCACGGGTCACAGCCCAGACCACGCCGGCCACGGCCAGCACCGCCACCAGGATCAGCACGGTTTGTTGGGTCGAGATTTTTTTCATCGGGTTCTCTTCGTGGTTCGGGTAGGGGTTCAGCGCGGGGCCGCGGCGAGTGGTGCCGAGGCCTGCCAGCCGCCGCCCACGGCGCGGTACAGCGCCACCCAGGCGGCGGCGCGTTCGCGCTGCAGGGTGAGGCGGGTGGTGTCGGCCGCCAGCGCGGTGCGGCGGGTGTCTTCCAGTTCCACCAGGCTGGCCAGCCCGGCGCGGTAGCGGGCCTCGGTGGCGGTGAAGGCGGCGCGGTAGCCCTCGCTGGCGGTGGCGGCGTCGGTGCTGCGGGCGTCGGTGCTCTGCAAGTTCACCAGCGCTTCTTCCACCTCACGCACCGCCTGGCGCACCTTGCCCTGGTACTGCAGCACCGCGTCGTCGTAGCGCGCCTGCGCGGCCACCACATTGGCCGCCGCACGGCCACCGTCGAACAACGGCACCGACAGCGAGATCGGGCCAATCGACCAGGTGTCGGCGTTCACGCTGACCCCGGCCACGCGGTAGCCGACCACGCCAATGCTGCCGTTCAGACTCAGGCGTGGCAGCCGTTGTGCTTGCGCAAAGCCGACCTCGCCGCTGGCGGCGACCACCTCGCGCTCGGCGCTGAACACGTCGGGCCGCTGGCTGAGTGTTTGCAGCGGCACTGACGCTATGAATACAGGAGCTAAATCGTCAGATTTCACTAGGGCTTGTGCCACTTTTTGCTTTAAATCAGGCTCGGCAAGGCCGGTGAGGGCCACCAGCGCCTTCAAATCCAACGCACACAGGCCGCGCTGCTGTGTGGCGCGGCTGCGCGCGTCGGCCGCACTGGCGCGGGCCAGGGCAGCGTTGGCGGGCGCGGTGAAGCCGGCGTTCGTGCTGAGGTCGGTCAGGCGGGCGGTTTCTGCGCGGGAGGCGGCGTCGGCCTCGCTCACCGCCAGCAGGCGCTGGCAGCTGCGCAAGGCCAGGTACTGGTTGGCCACCTCGGCCGCCACCGACACGCGGGCGTCGTGCCACTGCGCTTCGGCGCCGTCGAGCCGGGCCTGCGCGGCGTCCAGATTCGCGCGGTTGCCACCGAACAGATCGATCTCCCACGCGGCCTGCAGGCCGGCCTGCACGGTGGTGGCGGGTGGGCTGTTGGCGCTGAAGCCTGTGCTCCCTGCACCACCGCCAACACCACTGCCGGACTGGACCGGTGCCCGGCTGGCGCTGGCACTCGCGTCCAGCGACGGGCCGAGGCTGGCGCCCGCGCCCACCCGGGTGGCACGCGCCTGCGCGATGCGCGAGCGGGCGGCCGACACGCCAGGGCTGACACGCTGGGCTGCGTCAATCAGTTCCACCAGCAAGGGGTCGCCCTGTTGCTGCCACCACTGCGTCAAATCGGTCAGCGTGCCGTTGTGTGGCAACGGGGCCTGCCACTGCGCCGGCAGCACCGGGGGCACGCTGGTGGGCGGGACGCTGGCGCAGGCGGCCAACAGCAACGACAGCCCCAGGGCGGGCCAATGCAGCGGGAAAGTCATGGGGTGGTCCTTGGGCTGGGGTTGCGGCGCACCTGCTCGGCGCCCACCATCGCTTCGGCATACACGGTGAGCCGTTCGACGTACAGGTCGATGGCGCGCGGACTGGCAATCAGGCCGGGGCGAATCGCCTGCATCACGTCGCGGTTGATGAACAACTGCAGCGCCAGGCCCACGATGGCAAACGCCAGCCGGTGCACGTCGTCGTCGGCGCGCTTGAGCCCAAGGTGCCGGCACAAAACGGCCACCAGCGCGGCGTGGGCGGGCTTGATGCCGCTGTCGATTTGCTCGGCCCAGACGCCGGTGGGTTCGATCATTTCGCGGAAGTGCAGGCGCACACACTGCTGCGCCAGTTCGTCTTGCTTGAGCGGCGCCACAAAACTCTCCAGCAGCCCACGCAGGGACTCGCCCAGCGTGAAGTGCGGCTGGTCAAACAGCGGGATCGCGTCGCTGGGGCTGCCACCGACGCCGTTGATGGGCTCAAAAAACGCCGCCCGATACAGCCCCGCCTTGTCGCCAAAGTAGTAGCTGATGGCCGCGATGTTGGCGCCCGCCGCTTGCGCAATCTCGCGCGTGGAGGTCTTGGCAAAACCTTTCTCGGCAAACAGCGCCAGCGCGGCATGCAACAGCCGCTGGCGCGATTCGGCACCGTCGCTGCGCTGGGGCAAGCTGGCGTCTGAAGGCAAATTCTGGGCACGCAACATGGCCGCGATTACACCACATAAATCAATCGTTTGATTAAATTACTGACAACCATGCCATGGCCGTTTCCGAGATTTTTTCGTTGCGGTGCGCGTAAGAAATGCGGAACACCGCCTACTAAGAACCACCGCAGACTGGATATTCATCTGACACCTGAATGCGGTCTTCCACCATTTCAAAACCACCAGGAGTTCACCATGACCCATTTCGCCACTTCTTTCGCCTTGACCGCCGCCACACTCGCCATGGCCGCCACCGCTTTCGCCGCCGACGCACCCAAAGGCTCTTCCGGCAAAGCCATTGGCGCTGGCGACAAAGTGCATTGCTACAACGTGCACGCCTGCAAGGGCAACAGCGCCTGCAAGACCGCCGAGCACAGCTGCAAAGGCCAGAACGCCTGCAAAGGCCACGGCTTCGTCGCTGTCACTGCGGCCCAGTGCCTGACGCAAAAAGGCGTGATCGGCGACCTGTAATCCCGCACTGCCCTTGTGCAGAACCCGACGTCCCGTCAGCATTGACGGGACGTTTTTTCCATTGCCGATGCGCTCAAGATGTCTTTCTCCGGCAGCACACTGACCACACCCAACCCCGGTTTTGGCCTGGGCCTGCGCACCCCGCATTACGCCGACTTTCTGACGGCACCACAGCCGCTCGACTGGCTGGAAATCACCACCGACAACTACCTGGTCGCCGGCGGCAAGCCGCTGCAGACACTCGACCAGATCCGCCGCGACTATCCCGTCGTGATGCACGGCGTGGCGATGTCGCTGGGCGCGCCCGGCACGCTGGACCCAGCCTACCTGCGCCAGGTCAAGGCGCTGGCCGACCGCGTGCAGCCGCTGTGGATTTCCGACCACCTGTGCTGGATCGGCCCTGGCCCCGAGCAGCTGCACGACCTCTACCCACTGCCTTACACCGACGAGGCCGCACGCCACCTGGTCGACCAGATTCGCCGCGCGCAAGATGTTCTGCAACGCCGCTTTGTGGTGGAAAACGTGTCGAGCTACATCGAGTTCAACCACTCGGCCGCCAGCGAGTGGGAGTTCCTGAGCCACGTGGCCAACGAGGCCGACTGCCTGCTGCTGGTGGACATCAACAACATCTACGTCAGCAGCGTCAACCACGGCTTCAACCCGCTGCACTACCTGCAGGGCCTGCCCCGCCGCCGGGTGCAGCAGTTCCACCTGGCGGGCCACTCGAACGAAGGCCGCCACATTGTGGACACCCACGACCACCCGGTGGCCGACCCGGTGTGGGCACTGTATGCCGAGGCACTGCGCACCTTTGGCCCGGTTGCCACCATGATCGAGCGCGACGACCACATCCCGCCACTGCCAACCCTGCTGGACGAACTGTCGGTCGCCCGCGCCATCGCCGCTCGCCAGCCACACAACGCCAGCCAGCCCACCCACACCACCGCAACGCCGCGCTTTGCACCACCCACACACACCACCCCGCGCCTGCCCGACGTGCAGCGCGAGATGGCCGACTTTGTGCTGGACCCGGCCGCGCAGGGCATGGCCAGGCATGTGCGCGCCAGCGAGGGGGTCCACACCGGCGCGCGGCTGGGCATCTACCACAACGCCTACCGCGCCCGGCTGGCCGAGGTGCTCGCCGATGTGTTCGAAAAAACCGTGCTGTACATGGGCACAGAGGCCTTCGACCCGCTGGCCCGCAACTTCGCCGTGGGCCACCCGCCCCAGTCGCGCAGCCTGGGCCAGTACGGTGCCCGCTTCCCGGCGCACCTGCAGTCGCTCTACCCCCTGAACCCCGAGTTGCACGAACTGGCCCAGCTTGACTGGGACCTGCGCTCACGCTTTGACAGCGCAGACTGCCCCGCACTGAACGCCGCCAGCGCAGCCGCCGACACGGCACAAGCCTGGCTGACACGCAGCCCTGCACTGCACCCCAGCCTGTTGTTGCGGCAAGTCAGCACCAACGCGGTGACGCTCTGGAAAGCGATTCACGACGACCTGGAAGTACCCGCCCCGGTTCGGCTGGACAGCCCAGCGACCCTGATGGTGTGGCGCAAAGGCCTGCAACCCCATTTCAAGACCCTGGATGCCCAGCAGTCTGCATGGGTCAGCCGCCTGGCAGAAGGCGCCTCGGTGGCGCAGGCCTGCGAAGCGTTTGCAGGCTCAGCGCTGATGCCCGAGGTGAGCGTGTTTGGCCAGTGGCTGGCCGCTTGGTGGGACGACGAAATCATGGTGGGCGAGACGCCAGACCGCACTGGCGCCTGACCCACCCGCCGCTCAGTTGATGAGGGGGCGCCAGCGGCTGGACGGCGGTGCCGCCGCGGGCTCCACCGACCGGTTGGCATCGCCCTCGGCACCCGACTCCATGGAGGAGCGGAACGCCTGGGCGGGTGGCTTGCGCGCAGACACCACGGCCGGCGCAGGGGCCGGGGCCGGTGCGGCCACTGGCGTTGCCACTGGTGCAGGGGCAACCGACGTGGCCACCGGGGGCCGTGGCGGCGGTACAAAAGGCTCTGGCAATCGAACAGGCGTTGGCTCGGCCACCACGGGCGCAACCGGTGCAGGCGCAGACACGGCGCGGCCGCCAGACGGCGTTGCACGCGTCGGCAAAGCGTCGGGCTGGCCTAGGCCGTTCGACTGCTTCAATGCCGGGTTTTTCGGCGCGGGCGGTGCCCCCAAAGGACCACCGCAGCTCGGGGCCTTGCAGTCCCCTGCGGGCTGGTCCAGCAGGCTCTCGGTGATGATGTCGCTGTAGTCGGTGGAGGCCACCGCCGAGTTGAGCCACGCGTTGTTGCTGTTGGGTTCAAGCAGCAAACGACCGCTGGTTCTGGCCAGGCGGAATTCGGCCACGCGCACGTCAAACACCGCGTCGACCAGGTCCAGCAGCAGCGAGAAATGCTCCAGCTGCGCGTCCAGCACGTTCTGCAGCGTTTCACGGCCAAAACCCAGCAGGCGGCGGCGGGATTGGTAAGCCACGTTCGACTCGCTGACCGCTTCCAGCAACTGCTTTTCCCGCTCCGCGCCCGAGAAGGTGCGCCCATAGGCGGCCGAGGTCACCTCCACCAGGTTGGCGCGTGCGGCGTCCAGTTTGGCTTCTTGCGATTCAACTTCGGCCATCGCCGACTTGATGCGGGTCGAGATGTCAAAACCGGTGCCGAGGTTGAGGTTCAACTCCAGAGCGGCGCGGGTCGGGTCGGCGGCCAGCGCACGGTTGTCGCGCGTCTTGGAGACCACCGCGTCCAGCGTGGGGAAGCGCGAGGCTTTTTCCCGGTCCACCAGCGCATTGGCGCGCGCAATGCGTTGTCGCGCCTCGCCCAATTCAGAACTGCTGGCCTCGGCCTGGGTGATGGCCTCGTCCAGCGAACGCACCGCCCACTCCTTGGGCAGCACCAGGCTGGGCAGCAGCGAAGGGTTGGGCCGGAATTTGAAATAGGTTTCGAACTTGGCGACCGAATCGGTCAGTAACGCATCGAACTCCTGGCGCTTGGCGGCGGCGCCTGCGCGGCGCGACGACGCCAGCTTGGCATCCCCCTGGCCCACGGCACCCAGATCAACACGCCGCTGTTCTACCCGCGTCAACTCGTCAAGGATCTGGGTGGATTTGCTGGCGATGCGCTTTTTCAGATCGAACCGCTGCACCTGCAAATAGGTGGTGATGCCGTCCAGCACCACTTTCTGCGACACGGCTTTCACCGCCTCCGACTTGGCGCCCACATTGGCATCGGCCGCACGGATGCGTGAGCTGATCAAGCCGCCGTCCAGCAGGCTCATCCGGACACTGGCGGTCACCGCATTGAATGACCCGGATTCGGCCGACGAACTCGTGTTGGTCGCCGATTGGCCAGTGGCGGCGCCCACGGCAAAACGCGGGTAGCGCGCCTGTTTGGCCGTGTCCGCCTCAAAGCCACTGATCGTGGCTTCTGACTTCGCGGTCAACACCTCGGGGTGCTCCTGCG
Source organism: Pseudomonadota bacterium (assembly GCA_040384665.1). Classification (GTDB taxonomy): domain Bacteria; phylum Pseudomonadota; class Gammaproteobacteria; order Burkholderiales; family Burkholderiaceae_C; genus PCRC01. The sequence continues at coordinate 63,730 of JAZKIY010000009.1, read as the reverse complement.
CCATCTGCAACAGGGCAAAACGCACCTTGCCGGCGTACTCCAGCACGCCGACCGAACGGCCCGAGAGTTTGTCTGCCTGTGACAGCGCGGGGTTGGCCGGGCCTTGCGCAGACACCGGCAGCACCAGGCCACCCAGCACCAGGGCAACATACAGGGGAGTCAATGGCACCCGCACGTCATGGCTCCTGGAAGGCTTGGCGCTGAACTTTCAGAACCGGTCTGAGCATGTACCAAATGAACGGGTCTTTGCCCACCAACAGGTCCACCTCCACCTCCATGCCGGGCGTGATCTGGTTCTCCCGGGTGCCGACGAATGTCTGGTCCGTGCCGATGAGCATCTTGTAGTACGAGCGCATCACCGGGTTGGTTGGGTCGCTGTCGGCATCGGCGCCGACCAGCGTCACCTTGCCGTCGATGGAGCCATAGCGCAGGAAGTCGTAGGCGCTGACCTTGACGCGCGCCACTTGGCCGTTGTGCACATAGCCACGGTCGTTCGGGCTCAGGCGGGCTTCGATCGTGATCTGCGCGCGGTCAGGCACCACTTCCATGATTTGCTCACCCGGCTTGACCACCCAACCCGGACTCGGGTTGCGCAGGCCCTTGACAATGCCGTCTGCGGGTGCCCGCACCACGGTTCGGGAACGTTGCAGCTTGGCACGCGCCAGGTCTTCGCTCGAACTGCCAATCTGGCGCTCCAGTGTGGCCAACTCGTCAGAAGCACGCCGCCGGAAACGACCGGTGGCCTCAACCACTTTGGCCTGGGCTTCACCGATGGCAGCACTGGCTGAAGACAACCCCTGGCGTGCGGTCGCCAGTTCGCCACGCACCGTTTCCATCTGCCGCTGCTTCTCAAGCACTTCCAGTTGCGGAATCAACTTTTCATCCAGCAACTGCTGTGACATGGTCACTTCTTTTTGGTACAGCGCGAGCCGGGACGACAGCGCGTTCACGCGCTCTTGTTGTTCCGCCAACTTGCTCTTGGCCTGCACCAGGCCCGATTCGGCCGCCGCCACAATGCCTTGCTGCTCCAGGGAGCGGGCCTCATAAGCACCCGATTCCGCCTGGTACACAGAGTCGTCCAGATCGCGGCCAAACCCGCTGCGCGTCACCGACTTGCCTTGAATCTCCGCCAGCAAACGGGTGCGTGTGGCCTGCAAGGCGGCATTGCGCACGGTCAGTTCTTCCAGGTTCAGGCTGTTGCCACCCAGGTCAATTTCCACCAGAGGTTGGCCCACCTTGACCGTTTCGCCTTCTTTCACCATCACGGCGCTGACGATGCCGCCTTCCAGATGCTGAATCGCCTTGATCTGGTCTGAAGGGATGACGCGGCCCTGCGAAATCACCACCGATTCCACCGGAAAACCAAGGCCGAAAGCGGCCAACAAAGCGCCGGAGCCCCAGATTGCCCACGTCTTTCTGGTCTTCTTTTTGGAGTAAGGCAAAGCCTTGACGGAGCTGGGCGCATCGTCCCCGTTCTGCAAGACAGCGGGCAACAGGCTTTTATCGGACGGATCCATGGGCATCTTCACAAAGTGGGCGGGCTGACACGGTGGGTCAGTTGTCTTCTGCCGGAGCAGCCGACGTTGCGGGTTTGGTGCCGGCAATGGCTGCCGTCGCGGCGGTCGCGGGCAACTTGACACCAAAAAGTTTGGGCACCATCACGGAAGCCGAACCACTCTCCACGTTGCCGGAACCGGTCACGTAATGCACCTGGGATGCGCTGGCCACAATCCGCAGCGAGTGGGTCACCACGATGATGGTGCGGCTTCGCGCTGCCGCCATCAAGGCAGCAATCAGCGCGGTTTCGGCCTGGTAGTCCAGGTCGTTGCTGGGCTCGTCCAGAATCACCACCGCAGGGTCACGCAGGAACAGCTGGGCCAGCGCCAGCTTGCGGCGCTCACCCATGGACAGGCCCATGCCGCCTTCGCCAATGACGGTGCGGTAACCTCCTGGAAGGCGCGAAATGAAGTCGTGCGCGCCCGACAACCGACAGGCCGCCACGATGCGTTCGTCCGTCTGGTCTGGTGCCGCACGGCGAAGGACTTCGATCAGTTCACCGCCAAACAGGTACACCTCTTGGGACAAGATACTGATCCACTGCACCAACTCTTCACGTGCAAACTGCGACAGATCGTATTCGTCGACAGAGATTTTCCCGTGGGTCGGGGCGTAGAGGCCGGCAATCAGTTTGACCAGCGTGGACTTGCCGGCGCCGTTCTTGCCAACGATCACGTGCATCCCGCCAGGGCCGATCTCCAGGTCCACGTTCTCGAGCACAGCGGGTGCGTTTTCGGCAAACTGGAAGGTGACCTCCTGCAAGCGGATCGCACCCCGCGGCTTGGGCAAACTGACGCCACCGGGGCTGCGGCCCACTGGTTCGTTCAGCACCGACTCCAGCCTTTTGGCCGCTTCCGCAGCAATCGCCAGTGAGCGCCAGTTGGAGGCCAAACCAGCCACTGGCGACAAGGCCTTCATTGCCAGCATGTTGGAAGCAATGAGACCACCCACGGTCATCCACTGCTCCATCACGGCCAAGGCGCCTACCGAAATGAGCACCACGGAGAACACCGACAACATGACCGTGGTCAACTCGCGCGCGCCTTCGATCTCACCGTTCTTGCGGAAACTCTCGGCCAACCATGCGTTGTAGTTCTTGCGCCACATCGCGATGATGGGCGCGTCATTTCCCAAGCTCTTGAGCGTCTCTCTGGCGCGGCAAATTTCCGAAGTCACCGCATCCAGGTTGCGCCCGCGCTGGACTTCTTCCACACGGCCGGCACGCACCTCGTCGGCCCACCACCACGCAAAAAACGCCAGCACTGCGAGAAACAACAACAGCACGGGCAACAGTGGCCAGGCCACCACACCCACGATGATCAAGGCAAAAATCGCAACCGGCAGATCAAAGATTGATGTAACCAAGCCACCGGTCACCGTCGCCCTGACCGCGCCTACATCACGGAACAGCAAAAACCACCCCATGGTCGGCCGCGACTCCAGCGCCCTCAAGGGGCGTTGGAGCATGGATTTCAACAGCGCGTTTGAAACGCCATGGTCGATCGTTGAGCCGGCATCACGGAGCGCACCGGAACGCTTTCTCCGCAACCACAACTCAACCATCAGGAAAAACAAGATGCCCGCGATGAGCGCCACCAGCGTGGCATACCCGTTCCGATAGATCACACGGTCATAGATCTGAAGCGTAAAGAGAGAGGGAAGCAGACCAAAAAGACTGATCGGCAAAGACCACCAAGCCGCTTTTTTGACCGTTGGGTACGCAGCGTAGAAAGCTTCACTTAAAGCATTACCGTACGGATTGACTGCCGGATCGGTGTTCACTTGGTTCACCAGCTGACGCGGCAGAAGGAATTTAAGCATGGTCGAATTGTTTAAGGCTTAAGCAAGCGGTCACGGAAATTTGTGCTGTACAGCCGTGCTCATCCTAAGGCTTGTCAGCCGTGTTCAGACACTCATCAGCGTCCAGAGTTTAAACGCATTGCAATTTTGAATCGCCCGAATAAACCGGGTTTGCACCATCGAAAACCCTTCTTACGGGTTTACAACTGCCCAGCCCGCTCTGCCTACCCTGGCAAAAGACTCCACCTGGAAGAAGTCAAGTCGGCTACAAACACAAAAGCCATCGGCTGCATAAACAGCCGATGGCTTTGGGCGACTTAAACCGCTTGCCCGCCTAAGCGGGCAAGGCAGATTCAGGCAGTCATCAAGGCTGCAAGAGACCCGACAGCGGGTTGTTGGTCAAGAGTGTTGGCAACGCCGAGATGGGTGCCAGCAAACCAGCCGCATCAGGCAAACCACCCGCACCACCACCGACGCCTGGCAAACCACCACCCAGCAAATCGGTCACTGGCGTCAGCAAGCCCGCCACGTCAGGCAGACCACCCGCACCACCACCGACGCCCGGCAGACCACCACCCAGCAAATCGGTCACTGGCGTCAGCAAGCCCGCCACGTCAGGCAGGCCACCCGCACCACCACCGATGCCCGGCAGACCACCGCCCAGCAAATCAGTAAGTGGCGCAAGCAAACCAGCCGGGTCAGGCAAACCGCCTGGCAGAGCGGCCGTACCGACTGGCAAGCCACCGAGCAACCCGCCAAGCCCGCCAGCACCAGGCAAACCAGGCAAACCATCGACAGGCAAGATAAGACCATTTGGAGCGGTCAAACCGCCACCAAGCAAGTTGTCCAACGCACCGAGATTGCCCGCCAAGCCACCCGTACCGACAACCGGATCAAGCGCACCGCCCGTCAAGCCGCTGACACCATCCAGAAGACCCTGGTCAAGCAGACCAGAATCGGGGCCCAGCAACCCACCGACCAACGGCAGGCCATCGCCCAAGCCAGGAAGTCCAGGCAAGCCAGGAAGACCACCACCGACACCTGGCAAACCAGGGAGGCCACCACCATCACCACCAGGCAAGCCAGGGAGGCCACCATTCACGGGAAGGATGAGGCCATCTTCACCGGTCAGTACGCCACCCAGCAAATTGTCTACGGCACCCGTGTCGCCCACCAGTCCACCCGTTGCGAGCACAGCACTCAGTGCACCGCCAACCAAGCCGTTGACAGTGTCGAGCAGACCTTGGTTCAGCACACCAAAACCCGAACCAGTGCCGCCCGACGGACCACTTGGGTCAGAAGTTGGACCGGAGGGGCCGGTAGGTTCACCGGTAGGGCCAGTCGGACCCGTAGGATTGCCAGTGGGGCCTGTAGGACCAGTTGGATCACCAGTGGGGCCTGTAGGACCGGTTGGCACACCGGTTGGGCCAGTTGGCACACCGGTTGGGCCAGTTGGCACACCGGTTGGACCAGTTGGCACGCCAGTTGGACCCGAGCCATCGCCTGTTGGGCCCGTAGAACCAGTCGACCCCGTACCACCGCTCACGCCATCGTTGCCATCATCGCTGTTGCTCAACAGACCGGCCAAACCAGCCAAGCCCAACAAGCCCAGCGCGGCCAAGCCCAGCCCGTCACCTGCAGCACCCGCAGCACCTTTTTTCTTGACAGCAACAGACGCTGCATCAGCCGCGTCCGGGGCCGCAATGAACAAGTCGCCAGAGACGACATCTACAGTCACCTGCTCAACACCTGGGGCGAGGGTTTTAACGCCAATAACAGCGTCGGTACCACCTGAAAACACGCCATTCAAAGGGGTTTTGTTCGCGCCAGGACCTGGGAAGGTCACATTGGCAGAGCCGTCTTTGGGCACAACAACCCGGTCACCAGCCAGCAATTGTTGCGTGCTGTCCACCGGTATGCGGGAACCACCGCGCACAATTTCGACGCCATTTGTTGCGCCGGTAATGACGCCAAGGCCACTTAGGGCTGGCGCTGCCGCCGCAGTTGCGGGAGCGGCCTGCGCCAGCAATGTGACGTCACCAGCGCCCAAAGGACCAGTCGATAGCGCGGACTGAACTGCGGTGTCTTGAGATGCGATCATAAAAATCCCTTTGAAAAGCTGGAGATTGAGTAATTACTATGCCTAGATTATAGATATCGTATCGGCGAGGGGAAAACTTTAATGCTTTCGTATCGCTAGCGACCCCATATTTGGCGTGACATAGTTCATGAAAGTCGCCACAGATTCAAACAAGCCCTGCAAACAAGCCCCCCAATGGCTTCAGACCGCCGAACGTGCAACAATTCTTAGCGCAGTAGTTAAGAGCCAAAATGACCCGCCCACACTCCACCAGCAAACCCACAGTCGGTCTGTGCATGATTGTTAAAAATGAACGCGACGTTATTGAACGGTGCATGACCAAAGTCGCCCCCATCATTGACACGTGGACCATCGTAGACACGGGATCCAGCGACGAGACGCAAGAAATAATTCGGTCAACAGCCAAGTCCCTGGGCATAGAAGGTCGCCTGCATCAGCGGCCTTGGGTCAATTTTGGACACAACAGAACAGAGGCCATTCAGCTGGCTCGAGAGCACAGCGACTACCTGTTTTTCATTGACGCCGATGAAATTCTTGAACTACCGGATGGTTACAAGCTCCCTCACCTCGACAAAGATGCGTATGCGGTAACCATGGCCAGCGGCGACCTCCGTTACAGCCGCACCTGCTTGGCATCAACCAAGTTGCCTTTGAAATACACAGGGGTCATGCACGAGTACCTGGACCCAGGCAAGCCAATCGATCCAGAATTGCTCAATGGCGTATTCGTCTGGTTTACCTCCGAAGGAGCCCGCAGTAAAAATCCGCGCAAGTACCACGACGATGCGCGCGTTCTGGAGGAAGGCCTCAAGCAGGAGCCCGATAACCTGCGTTATTGGTACTACTTGGCGCAATGCTGGCGCGAGGCGGGCGAGATCGACAAGGCCATCCAGACATACCAACACCGGGCGGCGTTGCGAGGCTGGGCAGAAGAAGATTGGCACGCGATGTACCAGGTTGCCAGATTGATGGACCGGGCCGGGTACCCAGACGGATCGGTCATCAACGCGTATTTAAAAGCTTTTGACTACCGCCCCAGCAGAGCCGAACCTTTGGTATGGCTTGCCTGCTACCTCAGGCACAAGAACAGATGGCCGTCAGCCAAGGCCATTCTCCTGGAAGCTGTCAAAATACCCGTCAGCAAAGACCGTCTTTTTGTCGAAATCGACTGCTACGGTTGGCGTCGCAGCGATGAATTCGCTTTAGCGCTCTACCATTTAGGAGACAAAACCAACGCCCAGAAGCTGTGGGAATCTTTGCTGAAACCCGGACAACTGCCAAGCGACCAAACAGACAGAATCAAGAAAAATCTGGGATTTTGTTAATTCAATACATGCCCAATGGAGGGCATGTATTGACCATCAAGCCGCTGCCAGCAGACCACCCAGAATTGACTCAAAGGGTAATCCAGCACCGCTTGCAGACGAAGTGGACGAAAGCGGCGCAACAGGGCTTTGAACCTGGCCAGAACCTGACACGTTGTCCAGCAAATTAAGCACGGGCACCAAACTGTTGCCAGGCGTGTTCTCGCCCGTAAGACTGTTGCCTGTATTTCCTGCAGGCGCGATGCCGTCTGCAACACCACCAAAACCACCCAACACACCCGTCAGCGGCCCCAGCAAACCACCGGCACCAGTACTTTGGACACCACCCAACAAACCAGAACCGTTGAGCAGATTATTGAGACCATCAGACACAAAGTCGACCTGCAGATTGAGCGGATTGATCAGCGTCTGTGTTGTGCCCGTACCAAGCAAAGTATCAACAACCGGCATGATGGGTGCCTGCACAAGGCCCGTCACGTCTGTACCCAGCACATCCACGCTGTCGAGGGAGTTGGGGCTATCGGCAAAGAATTCGGCACCAACCAGCGGCGCCACCAGCCCGTTGACGGCGTCTGTTACCGAATAAACCAAATCATCCACAGGCGCCAAAGAGCCGCCCAGCCCACCCAAAGCGTCTGCCGCGCCATTGTTACCGCCCACACCGCCTGGATTGGCCAAGGCATCTGTGAGGTTGTCGACCACGATCGCTGTGGGCGTCAGAAACCCCAAACCGGGGTCAACTGGAGGATCAGTAACAGGCGGCTGCGTGACTGGCGGCTCTGTTACCGGAGGCTCAGTGACCGGAGGTTGTGTTACCGGTGGCTCTGTAGGGGGTGGGGTTGAATCATCGCCCCCGCCACCACTGCCCAAAGCAGCTGCAGCCAAACCAAGAAGCGCCAAAGGCAGCAAGCCATAGCCCTCTTCCCCGGCCTGGCCTTTCTTTCGAACTGCGAGCGACGATTCAATTTGAGACAAGTCGGGTGGTGCCACGATGAAATCGCCAGCCTCAAGCTCGACCAGAACCTGCGTCACCCCGCCACCAATGGGCTTTGCGCCAATCACGGCCTGAGTGCCCCCCGCAAACACACCCTCCAAAGGCGTCTGATTTGCGGCAGAAGCCGGAAAATCGACTTTGGCCGTACCGCCATCAGGAACAATGACCTTGTCACCCACCTGAAGGGCCACCGGGCCTTGCACAGGCACGCGGGCGCCAGCACGAACAATCTCGACACCCGGCGAAGCACCGGAAAGCACACCCAAGGGGGAAACGGGCCCCGCAGCGGCAACCGCCGCCTCTGGCGTTACCGTCGCCTGCGCCAACAACACCCCATCCATCTCGGATGCGATAGATTCTTTAGCATTCGTTTCTTGGGTGGTATTCATGGCCGTCCTTGATGCATAGACTAAAAGTAATAGCTAAAGTATACGTTTGTTGATTTGGTGCTATACCGACGCTTGCACACGTCAGCGGTGCATTCGTGACTTTTTTGCCAAACAACGGCAAAGCAGCGCAGCTGGGCGACTATGGTTTTCCCGTAGGTGGGCTGACTTTTTGGCGGAAGGCCAACAACTCTCCCACAATGCCGCGCCTGAAAACCATCACGCACACAACGAAAATCACACCGATGATGACGGTCACCCAGGAGCCGACCTTGTCGGCGAGTTGGGTTTGAAGCAGCACGATGGTGGCAGCACCCACCACTGGACCGAAGACTGTGCCCAAACCACCCAAAAGCGTCATCAACACCACCTCGCCAGACATGTGCCAGTGGACGTCGGTCAGCGACGCCAACTGGAAAACCAGTGCTTTGGTGGCGCCCGCAGTACCCGCCAGAGCGGCCGACAGCACAAAGGCCAACAACTTGTAACGGTCGACGTTATACCCAAGCGAAATTGCGCGGGGCTCGTTTTCGCGAATGGCCTTCAGCACCTGACCGAACGGCGAATGAACCGTTCGGTAGATCAGGGTAAAGCCCAGCAGGAAAACAGCAAAGACGAAGAAATACATCGCCAGGTTGTCCGACAGGTCAAACACGCCAAACAACTTGCCCCGAGGCACGCCTTGCAGGCCGTCTTCACCGCCGGTGAACGGCATCTGCAGCGCCACGAAAAACACCAGTTGCGCCAAAGCCAGCGTGATCATCGCGAAATAAATGCCGGAGCGGCGAATGGCCACCGCACCAAAGGCCGCGCCCAGCACGGCCGCGGTCAGGGTACCCGCCAGAATGCCCGCTTCTGGCGACCACCCTTGGGCCTTGCACAGGTAGGCGCACACATAGGCCGAACCACCAAAAAAGGCGGCATGGCCAAACGACAACAACCCGGCAAAGCCCAGCAAGAGGTTGAATGCGCAGGCAAACAGGGCGAAGCAGAGAATCTGCATCAACAGGGTTGGGTAGAACAGGAAGGGAGCAACCACCCCTCCAACGATCAACCCGGAAAACAGCAGCAATGTGCGCCGGGACGAAGAATTAACAGCTTGCGACGGTGTCATGTTGATTCTTTCAAGCCTGCTTGCCAAACAACCCGGCTGGGCGCAGCAACAGCACGACCACCATGATGACGAAAATGACCACGGCAGACGCTTCTGGGTAAAACACCTTGGTCAGACCTTCGATAATGCCCAGTGCCAACCCGGTCACGATGGAGCCGAGGATGGACCCCATGCCGCCAATCACCACCACCGCAAACACCACAATGATCAGGTTGGAGCCCATCAAGGGGTTCACTTGGACGATGGGGGCGGCCAACACGCCGGCAAATGCCGCCAGTGCGACGCCCGCGCCGTAGGTCGCGGTCACCATCAGAGGCACGTTGATGCCCAGCGCCTGAACGAGTTGGGGACGCTCTGTAGCAGCCCGCAAGGTGGCGCCGAGCCGGGTGCGCTCGATCAGGAACCAGGTCACAAAACACACACTCAGTGCCGCCACAACCACCCAGGCACGGTAGATCGGCATGTACATGAAGCCCAGATTGACACCCCCTTGCAGAATTTCGGGCACTTCGTAAGAGCTGCCGGAAATGCCGTAAAAATGGCGGAATACGCCTTCGGCGATCAGCGCCAGACCGAAGGTGAGCAGCAGACCATAAAGATGGTCCAGTTTGTAGAGGTGGCGCAGCATCAGGCGCTCAATCACCACGCCCAGCGCTCCCACCACGATGGGCGATACCACCAGCGACACCCAATAATTCAGGCCGAACTGCGTCAGACCGATCCAGGCCACAAACGCGCCCACCATGTACAGCGCACCATGGGAGAAGTTGATGATGTTCAGCAGGCCAAAAATGATGGCCAGGCCCAGACTCAATACCGCGTAAAACGACCCATTGATCAGCCCCAGCAGCAGCTGGCCGAACAACGCCTGGGACGAGACACCGAAAATTTCCATCACTACTCCTGAACGGGCTGGCCACTGGACAGGCGATCACCTGCTGGCGATCACCTGCCTGGGATCAACAAATTACTTCTTGACCAGTGCGCACTTGGACGCAGACAGCGGCTGGAACGCCTCGGCAGCCGGAATCAGGGCACGCACATGGTAGTAGTCCCACGGCGATTTCGATTCGGCCGGCTTCTTGACCTGCAACAGGTACATGTCGTGGACCATGCGACCGTCGTCGCGGATGGTGCCGTTCTTGGCAAAGAAGTCGTTGACCGGTGTTTTCTTCATCTGCGCCATCACCTTCTGGGTGTCGTCACTGTTCACCGCCTTGACCGCTTTCAGGTAATGCATGATGGACGAGTACTGGCCGGCCTGCACCATCGTGGGCATGCGCTTGTGCTTCTCGAAAAAGCGCTTTGACCAGGCACGGGTGTCGTCATTCAGGTCCCAGTAAAAGCCTTCGGTCAGGTACATGTTCTGGGTGGTCTTGAGGCCGAGCGAATGCACGTCGGTGATGAACATCAGCAAACCGGCCAGCGACTGCTTCTCGGTGATGCCGAACTCTGCCGCCTGCTTGATCGAGTTGATGGTGTCGCCACCGGCATTCGCCAGACCAATGATCTGCGCACCCGACGATTGGGCCTTCAGCAGGAAAGAAGAGAAGTCCGAGCCGGGGAAGGGGTGGCGCACCGAGCCCACCACCTCGCCGCCATTGGCCTTGACCACATCACCCGCATCTTTTTCCAGCGAATGGCCGAAGGCGTAATCGGCGGTCAGGAAAAACCACTTCTTGCCGCCCTGCTTCACCACCGCCTTGGCCGTGCCGTTGGCCACCGCATAGGTGTCGTAGGTCCAGTGAACCGTCACGTCGTTGCAGTCTTCGTTGGTGATGCGGGCAGAGGCAGCGCCCGACACCAGCGCAATGCGGTTTTTCTCTTTGGCGATCTTCATCACCGCCAGCGCTGTCGATGTGGTCACCAATTCGGTCACGGCGTCCACCTTGTCACGCTCGAGCCATTCGCGGGCCTTGTTGGCGGCGATGTCGCCTTTGTTCTGGTGATCGGCCGACACCATTTCCACCTTGAAGGCCGGCTTTTCCTTGGCAATGAAGTCGTCAATCGCCATCTGCGTGGCGATAACCGTGCCCTGGCCCGCCACATCGGAATACAAACCAGACAGATCGGTCAGCACACCGATCTTGACCACGCCATCGGACACCTGCGCCTGCGCGGCGCCCATGGTGGCAAGCGCAATGCCCACCGCATGCATGAGGGGTTTGAGTTTCATCGTATGTCTCCTTGTGTTGATAAACGGGAAATGAATCAGACGCCGAGCAACTGGTGCAGCATGTCGGTGCTGGAGGGCAATTCTTCACGGGTCACGGTGGCCACCACACGGCCGTGTTCCAGCACGATGTGCCGGTCGGCCAGTGGTGCGGCAAAACGGAAGTTCTGCTCCACCAGGATGATGGTGTAGCCGCGCTGCTTGAGCAAGCCAATCACCTCACCCAGCTTCTTGACGATCACCGGCGCCAAGCCTTCGGTGATCTCGTCCAGCAGCAGCAGTTTGGCGCCCGTGCGCAGGATGCGCGCCATCGCGAGCATCTGCTGCTCACCGCCCGACAGCCGCATGCCCGGGCTGGTGCGGCGTTCGTAGAGGTTGGGAAAGATGTCGTAAATTTCTTCAAGCGACATGCCGCCTGGTGCCACCTGCGGCGGCAGCATCAGGTTTTCTTCGGTGTTCAACCCGGAGAAAATGCCACGCTCTTCTGGGCAGTAGCCCATGCCAAGGCGGGCAATTTTGTGCGGCGGCATCGGGATCAGGTCCCGCCCGTCGTACACCAGAGTGCCCGTGCGCCGGCCCACCAGCCCAAGAATGGACTTCAAGGTGGTGGTCCGTCCACTGCCATTGCGGCCCAGCAAAGTCACCAGTTCGCCCCGGCGGACACTGAGGTCGATGCCATGCAAGACGTGGGACTCGCCATAAAACGCTTGCAGGTCGGCGATGCGCAGCAGTTCGCCACCCATTGGCTTGGCTTCAGGCATTGCGGCGCTCATGCTTCCACCCCCACATAGGCTTCCAGGACACGCGGGTCTTTGGACACCGTCTCGTAAGGGCCTTCGGCCAGGATGGCGCCGCGCTGCAGCACCGTGATCACGTTGCTCAGCGTTTCCACCACCGACAGGTTGTGCTCCACCATCAGGATGGTGCGGCCCGCAGAGACCTTGCGGATCAGTTCCACCACCCGGCCCACATCTTCGTGGCCCATGCCCTGCGTGGGTTCGTCCAGCAGCATCAATTCGGGTTCCAGCGCCAGCGTGGTGGCAATTTCCAGCGCGCGTTTGCGGCCGTACGGCAATTCCATGGTGATCGCGTCGATGTACCCCCCCAGGTCCACCGACTCCAGCAACTCAACGGCGCGGTCGTTCAGCTTGTTCAACGACGCCTCGGAGCGCCAGAAATGGAAGGAGGTGCCGGTCTTGCGCTGCAACGCCACCCGCACGTTTTCCAGCACCGACAGGTGCGGGAACGTGGCCGAAATCTGGAACGAACGCACCACACCACGCCGGGCAATCTGGGCCGGCTCTTCGCGGGTGATGTCGGTGCCGTTGAAGCGGATGGTGCCGGCAGTGGGCTGCAAGAACTTGGTCAGCAGGTTGAACACCGTCGTCTTGCCGGCGCCGTTGGGGCCGATCAGCGCGTGGATGTGGCCGCGCCGCACATTCAGATTCACGTCCTGAACGGCCGCAAAACCCTTGAATTCCTTGGTCAATCCTGTGGTTTGCAGGATGAAGTCGTCATGCATCGTGTGCACCCTTCACTCGATGGCCGAAGCCGAACGCATCTGCTCGCGCAGCACAAATTTCTGGATTTTCCCAGTGGACGTTTTCGGCAACACGCCAAACACGACCTGCTTGGGCACCTTGAAGCGCGCCATGTGCTGCCGGCAAAAGTCGATGATGTCGGCCTCGGCCGGCACCGCCCCTTCGCGCAGTTCCACAAATGCACAAGGCACCTCGCCCCATTTCGCGTCGGGCTTGGCCACAACCGCCGCCACCAGCACCGCCGGGTGGCGGTAGAGCACCTCTTCCACCTCGACGCTGGAAATGTTTTCGCCGCCAGAGATGATGACATCCTTGCTGCGGTCCTTGATCTTGACGTAGCCATCCGGGAACATCACCGCCAGGTCACCGGTATGGAACCAGCCACCGGCGAACGCCTCCTGTGTGGCGGCAGGGTTCTTCAGGTAACCCTTCATCACGATGTTGCCGCGAAAGACGATCTCGCCAATGGTTTCTCCGTCGGCGGGCACAGGCAACATGGTCTCGGGGTTGACCACGCTCACCGCCTCCTGCAGTGGGTAGGCGACGCCCTGGCGGGCGTTCAGGCGGGCGCGCTCTTCGATCGGCAGGCCGGCCCATTCTTCCTGCTTGGCGCAGACCGCCGCCGGGCCATAGACTTCGGTCAGGCCGTAGACGTGGGTGATGTCGATGCCAATGCGCTCACAGCCCTCGATGATGGCGGCCGGCGGCGCGGCCCCTGCGATCAAGCCCTCCACCCGGTGGGTGATGCCCTCGCGCAGGCTGGCCGGTGCATTGACCAGCAGGCCATAGACGATGGGCGCACCACACATGTGGGTGACGCGGTGCTCGCGCACCAGCGGGAAAATCAGCGCCGGGTCCACCCGGCGCAGGCAGATGCTGGTCCCCGCCTGCAAGGCCATGGTCCAGGGGAAACACCAGCCGTTGCAGTGGAACATCGGCAGCGTCCACAAATAAACCGCGTGCCGGGGCATTTCCCAGGTCACCACATTGGACACCGCGTTCAGGTAGGCGCCCCGGTGGTGTGTCACCACCCCTTTGGGGTTGCCCGTGGTGCCGGAGGTGTAGTTGAGCGCAATGGCATTCCACTCGTCTACAGGCAATGCCCAGGCAAATTCTGGGTCGCCTTGCTGCAAAAAAGCCTCGTAACCGATCTCGCCGACCAGTTCACCGCCAGTGTGCAAAGCATCGTCCACATCCACCACAGCAGGGCGCGGGCCCGCCATCAACGCCAGGGCACGCGTGACGGTGTCAGAAAATTCGCGGTCGGTCAGCAGCACCTTGGCGCCGCCGTGGTCGAGCATGAAGGCAATGGCCTCGGGGTCGAGGCGGGTGTTCAGCGTGTTGAGCACAGCACCGACCATGGGCACCCCAAAGTGCGCCTCGAACATGGCGGGGGTGTTCGGCAACATGGCCGCCACGGTGTCGCCCAGCCCCACACCACGCTGCGCCAATGCACTGGCCAGCTGGCGACAGCGACGGTAGGTGTGTGCCCAGGTTTGCCGCAGTCCACCGTGGACGAGGGCGGTGCGCTCCGGGTAAACGCGCGCCGAGCGCTCAAGAAAGCTCAGGGGCGACAAGGCGACATGGTTCGCTGCGTTGCGATCGAGTCCCTGGTCATAGGCATTGGCACGCATTCGAAATTTGTCTCCGTCCATTTCTGCAGCCCTTGGCGGGCAACAGGCACAACACCACGGCCAGCGGCGCTGCAACAACTCAAGTTCAAACCAGTGTAGCGAAGAACGGCATGCCCGAAACCAAGCACAGACCCGTAGTCCAACCCTGAGCGGGCTGGCATGATGTCGCTCTTTGACATTGCGCCGACTCAGCCACACCATGACCGACACTTTGCCCGACACGGCAGCCCCCGCAGCAGCGACGGCCCCCACCTCCAGACCTGCGACCGACGCCACACGCCCGTCCGGCGGCCGTGCCAAGCGTCGCCCCGACCCGTCGCGGCGCACGGCTTCCGCGCCACCCCGCAACCACCACCCGGTGCTGGAACAACTGGCAACGCTTTACCCGGGGCTGTTTGGCCAAGTGTTCCTGCCGCTCAAGCGCGGCATTTTTCAAGACCTGTTGACGGCACACCCAGACGTTCTGGCACGCGACACCCTGAAGGTGGCACTGGCGCTGCACACCCGCTCAACCCGCTACCTCGCATCGGTGGCTGAAGGCCTGCCACGCCACGATCTGCAGGGCGCGGCGGTCGAAGCCATGGCCCCTGAGCATGTGCACCATGCGTTGCTGGAGGTGTTTCGCCGGCGTCAAGCGCGCGCCACTGCAGACCTGACGCCTGAACTGCGCACCCGCATTGCGCACGCGTTTGAAGCCTCGGGCCTGCCAAAAGAAGACTACGCCGCGCTGGTGCACAGCAAGGACGACGCTGCCAACGCGGTGTTGGACGAAGCCCTGGCCGAAGCCGCCGCCCGCCAGGCCAAAGACGAGGCACTGCGGCGCGCTTTCGCGCTGAGCGGGTTGGATGTGGCAGGGTTTGCCGGCATGTACGGCATGGCGCCCGACGCGGTGGCGCAGAGCCTGGACCGGGCCCAGCGCCGTCAGGCTGCGCCCGTGGCGCCAACAGAAGGCGCGCAGTAACGCGAACGCGAGGCAGGGTGGTGCGGCTGGCGGGGATCGAACCCACGACCCTTGGCTTCGGAGGCCAATACTCTATCCACTGAGCTACAGCCGCAAGCTGTCGAGGACGCGATTCTACCCGGCGCCCTTGCAGCAGCACGACCGGCCATGCACACCAGCGCGAGAACCCATGCTGTAGGCCATTTGCCCTTTGGGGCCCGGCTATAATTCTGGGCTGATTTCCAGCCCCCACTGACCCGAGGATTCCATGAGCGCCAACGACCACGAAGAAGCCCACACCGGCCCGATCAAAACCCCCAAGCAACTGCTGGTGGCTGTTTTCTTGTCTTTTGTGGTGCCGGTGTTCGTGATCATCGGTCTGGTGTATGCCGTGACCTCCAACAACAAGCCCGCTGCGGGCATCAGCGACGCTGAAATGAAGACCACCATTGCGAGCCGCATCCAGAAGGTGGGCGCGGTCGAGATCCGTGATGCCAACCGGCCGCTGAAGGCGGGCGAAGAGGTGTTCAAGGCCCAGTGCGCGGCCTGCCACACCACTGGCGTGGCGGGTGCCCCGAAAGTGGGCGACGCGGGCGCCTGGGGGCCACGCATCAAGAACGGCTACGAAGCCTTGCTGGCCTCGGCCCTCAAGGGCAAGGGCGCCATGGGCGCACAGGGCGGCGGTGACTTTGACGACGTGGAGATTGGCCGTGCGGTGGTCTACATGGCCAACACCGGTGGCGGCAAATTCCCCGAGCCGCAGAAGGTCGCGGCCAAATAAGGCACTTTACCCCCTCGAAAAACCGGCCTCGCGCCGGTTTTTTGCTTTTTTAGAAGCGAAACAGTCTTGAGCCTTAGTGAAATCTGGCGTTTAAGCTACTTTATTGATAGCGAATCGGTCAGCCGCTCTTGCGGGCTGGGCACATAGCCGTAGCGGGCGGGCAACTCGGCCGAGAGCACAGACACCACCGCCCACTGGTTTTGGGCCAGTGCATCGGCCACCTGCGCCACGTCCAGCGTGTGCACCAGGCCAAAGGCGGTGGTGGCCGGGCCAGCGGGGGTGTTGGGGTCGGCGAGCTGGGCTTCCAGGTAGGCGTGGCCCTGCTCGTCCACCAGGCAGCGGCGGTACTGTGCGGCGTGGCCGGTGTGGGTGGTGAGGGACAAATCGCTGGCAATGCGCCAGATCCACGGCGTGGCCTGCAGTTCAACGAAGACGCGCTGCGGCCCGTTCTGGAAGTACCACTGCCCTGCGTCGTCGCACAGGTAGTTGCGGCCAATGAAGGCGATCAGTTTCTCGTGCTGCAGCAGCGAGCCCTTGGCATGCGGCAGTCCGCTGGCAAAGCGGCCGGCCGCCTGGGTGCGGTCGTCGCGCATGTACCACTGGCCGCGCGCATCAAGCCCCAGCCAACCGTAGCAATGCGGCACCTGCGGCCACTTGGCCATGGCCTGGCGGACGATGTCATCCATAACGCGGCACCGGTGTGTCTTGCTGCGGGGCGGCGGCCTGTGTGCCCACATGGTTGGCGAGCCAGCCGCTTACCGCTTCGGGCATGGCCAACACATGGCCGGGCCAGCGCCCTTGCGCAAACCCCACATGGCCGCCGTGTTCCGGCTGCCAGAGGGTGACCTGCGCGCTGACGTCGGCCGCCTGGGGCAGCGACGCGGCGGGCACAAACGGGTCGTTGCGGGCATTGAGCAGCAAGGCCGGGATGCGGATGCGCCGCAGGTGGGGCTTGGCGGACGCGCGGCACCAGTAGTCTTCGGCGTCGCGAAAGCCATGCACCGGGCCGGTAAAAACATTGTCGAACGCGTACAGGTCGCGGGCGGCCAGCATCGCGTCGCGCGAGAACAGGCCGGGGTGTTGGGCCAGCTTGGCCAGTGTTTTGGGCTTCATGCTGTTCAGGAACATGCGGTTGTAGACCAGCCGGTTGAAGCCGCGGCCAATGGCGTGGCCACCGGCCGCCAGGTCCAGCGGCGAACACACGGCGGCCACTGCGGTGGCCACCTGCGCGGCGGTGTCG
Source organism: Pseudomonadota bacterium (assembly GCA_040384665.1). Lineage (GTDB taxonomy): Bacteria > Pseudomonadota > Gammaproteobacteria > Burkholderiales > Burkholderiaceae_C > PCRC01. The sequence goes on along the minus strand of JAZKIY010000009.1, from coordinate 46,144 downwards.
CCGGCTTCGGCGGCCCAGCGCATCAGCGCGTTGCCGCCGAGGGAAACACCCACCACCAGCAGCGGGCCGCCACCGTGCTGGTCTTGCCAGGTGCGCAAGCGCTGCAAGATCCAGCCGATTTCTTCAAAGTCGCCGGAATGGTAGGCCCGCGGCGCGCGGTTGAGTTCGCCGCTGCAGCCGCGGAAATGCGGCACGGCAAAGGCCCAGCCGCGCTGGCGTGCCAGGTCGGCAAAGGCTTGCGAGTAGTGGCTCCGGGACGAGCCCTCCAGCCCATGGAACTGGACCAGCAACGGCCTTGTTTTCTGAGGTGAAGCGGCTTCGTCCTGCAGCCAGTCCACGTCGATGAAGTCCTGGTCGGGCGTGGCCCAGCGTTCGCGCACAAAACGCGGCGCGGGGCCAACGCTGCGGCGCGAGAACAGCGCCGGCCAGATGGTCTGGGTCTGGCCACCGGGCAACCAGGCGGGCGCGGTGTGGTGGTCCATCAGTGCAGGGTGGACGGAAACTCGGCACTGTCGTGCAGGTCGTGCGGGGTGCCGGGGCTGGTGTGGTGGGCCACCATGCGCCAGCCTTGTGCGGTCTTGTGGTACACGTTGGTGGCGATCACGTAGGCCTCGCGCGGGCCTTCGTCGGTCATCACCTCCACGCGCTCCAGCACGCTGTGCACCGCGCTTGCCACCGACTGCACCTTGCGCGTGCGCTCGGGAAAGGCGCGGATGCTGCCGTTGGCAAACATGGCCTCAAAAGCGGCGCGGATCGACGCCAGGCCCACCAGGCGCGGGCCACCGGGGTGGATGCAGACCACGTCGTCCTCATCGGCCCAACAGCCCATCAGGTGTTCGGTGTCGCCGGTTTGCAGCGCCTGGTAGAAGGCGTTCTCGGTGTCGTCGGCGGTGCCGCCAACGATGGCGGCCTGGAGTTTGGCTTTGGACATGGGCTGGGACTCGCGGTGTGCAGCCGACCATTGTGCCGTGAATGGGGCCGGTGGCGCAGGGCGTCAACCGCGCCCGACCCAATCGCGCACGGTCTGGTCCACATCGCCCTGCAGCGCGCGCCACACCGTCTCGGGCGCAGCGATGTGGATGCCAGACGGCGCCTGCTGCAGTGCGCTCATGACAAACGCCGCCACTCGGGACGCCCGCACCGGCTGCTCGCTCTGCGGCACCATGTAGCCAAACACCGACAGCATGCCACCCGCCACCTTCTCAAACAGGTTGCGCTGGCCGTCGGGCGCCGCCGGTTTGCAGGCGGTGCGGACCAGCAGCACGCGCTCAAAACCCAACGCGGCCACGGCCTGTTCGTCCAGGTTGGCCAGCCCACGCTTCACAGCCTCGGGTAACCGCCCCTGGGCGTGGGGCAGCACCACCGCCAGGGTGTGCACGCCAGAAGCGCGCAGCCAGGTGGCCAACGGCAGCAGATCGGCCGGCTGGGGCATCCACAGCGCGCGTTCGCGGTCGTAGTACAGGCGCGGGGTGTCAAACACCACCAGCGCCACATCGGCCTGCAGGTCTGGCCACTGGCGCGGCTCAACCGATGGGGTGGACTCGGGCAACACGGTGGTGCTGACATGGCGCAAGCCCATGGTGAAGGGCTCGCGCACCAGCACTTGGGTGTGGCGGTAGCGCTGCGAGGCCACCAGCCGGGTCAGCAACTCGGTGCCGAGCACGCCGGCACCACCGGCAACCACCAGCGAGGGCTGGGGTGGCGCACGGCCAGGGGTGGCCGGGCGGCTGGCGGCCTGCAATGCGTCCAGCGGGGTCGGGTGGTGCGTTGGGCGCATGCAATTTACTATGATATTGATAGCTTAACCATCAGATTTGACTACGGCTTGCTGCCGATTTAACTATAAATCTGGGCTGGCGAGCCCTTTCGGGGCTTTCCGGGGCTTGCAGCGCGGTGGTTTCGTGCACACTGTGAGCCTTGTCATTGAAGCGCCGCCCCATGGAACCCGCCCCGCACCAACTGCGCATTCTCCACCTGGAAGACAACCCGACCGACCACGAACTGGTGCGTCTGGCACTGCAGCGCGACGGTTTTCCGGTGGCGCTGACCTGGGTCGACAACTTCGAGTCGCTGGCCCGCCAGCTCGGCTCAACGCGGTTTGACGCGGTGCTGGCCGACTACCGGCTGCCCGACTGCTCGGCCCTGGACGCGATGCGGCTGACGCACAGCTGCGATGCCACCACACCGTTCATCATCGTCTCGGGTGCGGTGGGCGAAACGGCCGCCATCCAGCTGCTCCACGAGGGCGCCAACGACTACGTGCTGAAAGACGGCCTGCACCGGCTCAAACCGGCGCTGCAGCGGGCGATCGAGGCACACCAGAACCTGCTGGCCAAGCAGCAGGCCGACCTCCGGCTGCAGGAGTCGCAGCAGCGCATTGCCGAGCTGGCGCGCCACCTGCAGACCAGCATCGAGGCCGAGCGCACCACCATCGCCCGCGAAATCCACGACGAGATCGGCAGCGTGCTGACCGCGCTGAAGTTTGATTTGTCGTGGATCAGCCGGCATTCGACCGACGAACGCATCACCGGCCGGGCCTTCAGCTCGCTGGAAACGATTGACCAGGCGATCCAGTCAACCCAGCGCATCATGGTCAACCTGCGCCCCGCCGTGCTGGACCAGGGGCTGGTGCACGCCATCGAATGGCTGGCGCGCAGCTTCGAGAAACGGACCGGCATCAAGACCGTGTTCCACACCACCCACAGCCAGATCAAGCTGCCCGACGAAGTGCAGCAGGTGGCCTACCGCACCGCGCAGGAAGCGCTCACCAACGTGTCCAAGCACGCCGGCGCCACCGAGGTCTCGCTCTACATGACGCCCGACACCGGCGTCTTGTCGCTGGAGATCAGCGACAACGGCAAGGGCCTGGACGACAACGACCTGGCCAAGCCCAAGTCGTTCGGCATCCGCGGCCTGCACGAACGCGCCCGCACCGTGGGCGGCTGGGTGGACGTGAGCACCAACCACCAGGGCACCGCCATCATTTTGTCGGTGCCCCTGACCGACCCGGGCCTCTACCCCGACTCTGCTGACACCAAGGAGCTGCCGTGATCCGTGTGGTGCTGTGCGACGACCACGCCCTGGTGCGCCGGGGCATCCGCGACACGCTGACCGAAGCCGTTGACCTGCGGGTGGTGGGCGAGGCGGCCGACTACGGCGAGCTGCGCGAGGTGTTGCGCAACACCACCTGCGACGTGCTGCTGCTCGACATCAACCTGCCCGGCCGCGACGGGCTGGACGTGCTCACCACCCTGAAGGCCGAAGGCATGCCGATCAAGGTGCTGATGGTGTCGATGTACCCGGAAGACCAGTACGCCATCCGCAGCCTGCGGGCGGGCGCCTCCGGCTACGTCAACAAGGCCGGCGACCCGATGCTGCTGATCAACGCGGTCCGCACCGTGGCCGCCGGGCGCAAGTACGTCACGCCAGAAATTGCCCAGATGCTGGTCGACAGCCTGACCCACGAGCCCACCCAGGCGCTGCACAACACCCTGTCTGACCGGGAAATGCAGACGCTGTTGAAGATTGCCTCGGGCAAACGCCTGTCCGACATCGCCGAAGAGCTGATGCTCAGCCCCAAAACCGTCAGCGTCTACCGCGCCCGGGTGCTGGAAAAGCTCAAGCTCGCCAACAACGCCGAGCTGACCGTCTACGCCATCCGCAGCGGGCTGGTGTAAGCGTCTCCGCTTCCCCTACAGCGCCGCCGCACAGGGTGGTGCTTGGCGTTGGGCCCGTCAGATCCTGCTGGAACTTGAGTTGGCAGCGCATCGGCTGTAGGAAGTTATCTGACACGCCATCCCAATTTCCGGGACACGATTTACAGCGCGCACCGCACTCAAGGCGGCTTCTGCCCCCCGCACAATTCATTCACGCCAGCAAACAAACTGTTACCAGCAAGCCGGCGAGTTTGAACCCCACAGTGCGACGGAGAAAACCATGAAGCCAGACGACCAGATCCTCGACGACATCCGCGAAACCAACATGTCGTACCTGATGCTCGCGCAGAACCTGATTCGCCAGGACAAGGTCAACGCGCTGTTCCGCCTGGGTGTGTCGGAGCAGACCGCCGACCTGATCGCCGGGCTGTCGCCCGCCCAGCTCATGAAAGTCGCCTCGCTCAACACCCTGCTGTGCCGCTTCCGCATGGACGACAGCAACGTCTGGAACCTGCTGACCCAGAGCAACCTGGGCAAATCGGCCAGCACCCAGACCGCCCGCCTGCACGCCAACATCCTGATGGCCGGCAACTTCAAAGAAGCCATGTAACTGGCTTTTCTGAACAGCACCCAGACACTTCACTTCATTTCCGCACCGGGGCAACACCATGATCGTCAAAAGCATCCTCAACGAAACACGGCAAATCGAACGCGCTGTGACCCTGATCCAGCTCGGTGCCCGCCTGCAGGTGCTGGAGACCGAAACCAGCCTGTCCTACGAACGCCTGCTGCGCCTGTACAAGGAAGTGTCCGGCAAGTCACCGTCCAAAGGACAACTGCCGTTTTCGACGGACTGGTTCCTGACCTGGCAGCCCAATATCCACGCGTCGCTGTTCCTCAACATCCACGAGTACATCTCCAAAACCAGCGCGCTGGAAGAAATTGACTCGGTCATCAAGGCCTACAGCCTGTACTCGGAGCAAATGCTGGCCTGCGACGTTGAGCCGCTGCTCTCCGTGACCCGCGCCTGGCGCCTGATGAAGTTTGTCGACAACGGCATGCTGACCATGACCCGCTGCACCCATTGCGGTGGGCTCTTCGTCAGCGAACCTTACGAGAACGCCAAGCACTATGTGTGCGGCCTGTGCAACCCACCGGCACGCGCCGGCAAAGGTCAGGCCACGGGTTCAATCCACCTGCACTGAACAAAAGCAGTTGCCTGGACTGTCCGGGCGTGCAAGCAAAAAAAGGGGGCCCATCTTGCGATGGGCCCCCTTTTGTCAATTTGCCTTTTTCAGGCGATGCGGCTCGCGCCGATCAGCGGTAGCGGAATTCCACGCGGCGGTTCAGGGCGTAGCCCTTTTCGCTGGCTTCGGTCGACGCTGGCTTTTCCTTGCCCAAGCTCACTGGCTCCAGCTGGCCGTCAGCCGTGCCCTGCAGGGTCAACGACTTGCGAACAGCTTCGGCACGCTTCTGGCCAAGAGCCAAGTTGTATTCGCTGCCACCGCGCTGGTCGGTGTGGCCTTCCAGCAGCACCTTGCGGTCTGGGTTGGCGATCAGGAACTTGCTGTGGGCAGCCACGATGCTCTGGAACTCTGGCTTCACGACAAAGCTGTCGTAGTCAAAGTACACGATGGTTGGCACGCCAGGAGGGCCTTGGCCGTCGGTTGGCACCACGGCGCTGACCGCTGCCGGACGGGCGGTGGCAATGGCTTGCGAGCCAGCGCCGTCATTGCCAGAGCCGGTACCAGAGCCGGAGCCCGAACCTGAGCGGTTGCCGTAATAGTAAACCGACACTTCGTCAGGTTTGGCAGGGGTGGAGCTCGTGCAACCGCTGATCAGCAGGCCAAGCAACGTGAGTGCTGTAACTAGTAATTTCATGTCGGAACCATCCTCAGTTTAAATAAATGTTGCCGCAAAACAGCATATACAAAAGTATACGCGCCATACGCCCACTTTCGTAAATGCAGACACCTGATTTTGAAGGCGCTTTCATGCAGTTACTTTTCATTTTCAATGCTGTGAGCGTCAAATTTGCCCGTTTTCCCTGACTTTTTAACATTGTGGCGTGAAATTCAGCACAGACAAAGCACCTCAAGACAGTGCCCAATCCCAAACTGTTGCTTGTTTTCTACGGTGCGGCGGCAACTCAGGCAGTGCACACATGCTGCAACGCACAACGCCCGCGGCCGGGCCCACACGCGCTTCCGGCACCGGGGTTTGTCCCCTCAAATAGCCCTTAACGCCAACAGGCAAATTGCGGCTTTTTCCCTGCCTTCATCCAGCGACCGCAGCGACTGTCGGCTGTCAAACTGACTTTTCAGCACGTTGTCCACCCGACAACGGAATGATGCCCGGAAGATGCTCTGGACAACCGGATTTCAGCCGATTTCACTTTTCAGGTGGCCAGGAAATTTGCGCATGTGTGCCCTTAAAGCCCATTCAGAAAACAACGCACTGCTCAAGCAGTACAGCCCGTTGGTACGCCGGCTGGCGAAACGCATGATGGTGAAACTGCCGCCCAGCGTTGAGATCGACGATTTGATTCAGGTGGGCATGCTGGGGTTGACCGAGGCACTCACACGGTTTGAGGAATCGCAGGGAGTTCAGTTTGAAACATTTGCCACACAGCGCATCCGCGGGGCAATGATTGACGAATTGCGTGAAGTTGACTGGATTTCCCGCCGCTCACGCCGCAGCCAGAAAGAAATCGACCAGGTGATTCATTTGTTGGAGCAGCGCCTGGGACGCCACCCGAGCGAATCTGAAATTGCTGCCCAAATGAAATGCACGCTGGCCGAATTCCAGGACTTGGTGGGCCGGGTACGCGGCACGCAGTTGGTCTACCTGGAAGACCTCACCGCCTCGGCAGACGACGAAGAAGGGTTTCTGGACCGCCACGTCTGCGACCAAGATGCCGATCCGATGTTGCTGCTGCGCAACCGCCGCAAGCAAAGTGCACTGATCGCTGCCATCAATGTGCTGCCAAAACGCGAACAGTACGTGATGAGCATGTACTACGAGCAGGACATGAACCTGAAAGACATCGCTGCAGTGCTCGGCGTGACCGAGTCACGCGTCTGCCAGTTGCACGGCCAGTCGATCGCCAAGTTGCGCTCCAACCTCAAGGCACATTGAGCCAACGCGCGGGCCAGTGTGGTGCCCATGCATCACGGGCGCCGACCTATCGGGTTACAGACAGTCCGAAACGGCCGAAATTCCATTATTCTGATGGTGCATGCCAAGCCTCTTCCAGTTTGACACCCAAGCCACCCGTTTGTCGGTTGCTGGCACAGACGCATCCGACAAACGGCCACACAACGCCGAGAAGGTTGCGGCCATGCGCGCGGCGATCGCGGAAGGGCGCTTTGTGGTCAACGCCTCAGCGATCGCGGACAAACTCGTGGCCACCGACACCCTTTCTAAAACCACAGAACCTCAAGTGCCGCGGCGCATCAACTAAAACACCGCTGCGCAGCAACAAAAAAGCCCGACAGCGTCGGGCTTTTTGAGATGCCAAAGAAGTGGCAGCTTATTTCTTCTGACGGTATTTGCGCAGCGCAGCAATCTGGGCTGCCATCACGGCCAATTCCGACTGGGCCTTGGCCAGATCGAGTTCGCTCTTGGCATTCTTGACCGCTTCTTCCGCAGCCAGTTTGGCCGCATTGGCCTTCTCATCGTCCAAGTCCTTGCCACGGATCGCGGTGTCGGACAACACCGTCACGTGGTTGGGCTGGACCTCCAGAATACCACCGGCCACGAACACGAACTCCTCGCTGCCGTCGGCTTTCTCAATCCGCACCGAGCCTGGGCGAATGCGCGTGATCAGCGGTGTGTGGCGCGGGTAGATGCCCAATTCGCCCGCTTCACCGGGCAAGGCCACAAAACGGGCCTCACCCGAGAAGATGGACTCCTCGGCGCTGACAACATCAACGTGGATGGTGTTCATGGCTTAGACCTTTTTGGCCTTCTCGAACGCTTCGTCGATGGTGCCGACCATGTAGAACGACTGCTCTGGCAGGTGGTCGCACTCGCCGGACACGATCATCTTGAAACCACGAATGGTTTCGGACAACGGCACATACTTGCCTGGCGAACCGGTGAACACTTCGGCCACGAAGAAAGGCTGGCTCAGGAAACGCTGGATCTTGCGGGCACGTGCCACGGCCAGTTTGTCTTCAGGGGCCAGTTCGTCCATGCCCAGAATGGCGATGATGTCGCGCAATTCCTTGTAACGCTGCAGCGTGTTCTGCACTGCGCGGGCCGTGTTGTAGTGGTCTTCACCCACCACGTTCGGGTCGAGCTGGCGGCTGGTGGAATCGAGGGGATCCACAGCAGGGTAGATACCCAGAGCAGCGATGTCACGCGACAGCACCACGGTGGAGTCCAAGTGCGCAAAGGTGGTGGCAGGCGATGGGTCGGTCAAGTCATCGGCAGGCACGTACACGGCCTGGATGGATGTGATCGAGCCAACCTTGGTGGAGGTAATGCGCTCTTGCAGGCGGCCCATTTCTTCGGCCAGCGTCGGCTGGTAACCCACGGCGGAAGGCATGCGGCCCAACAGAGCGGACACTTCGGTACCGGCCAGCGTGTAGCGGTAAATGTTGTCCACGAAGAACAGCACGTCCTTGCCTTCGTCACGGAACGATTCGGCAATGGTTAGACCAGTCAGCGCCACGCGCAGGCGGTTGCCTGGAGGCTCGTTCATCTGACCATAGACCATGGCCACTTTCGACTCGGGCAGGTTCTCCAGATTCACGACGCCGGAGTCGGCCATCTCGTGGTAGAAGTCGTTGCCTTCGCGGGTACGTTCGCCCACACCAGCAAACACCGACAGACCCGAGTGGGCTTTGGCGATGTTGTTGATCAACTCCATCATGTTCACGGTCTTGCCCACGCCAGCGCCGCCGAACAGACCGACCTTGCCGCCCTTGGCGAACGGGCACACCAAGTCAATCACCTTGATGCCGGTTTCCAGCAGTTCCTGCGAAGGCGACAGTTCGTCGTACGCGGGTGCCTTGCGGTGGATCGACGCCGACAGTTCGGCCGACACCGGACCGCGCTCGTCAATTGGGCTGCCAAGCACGTCCATGATGCGGCCCAGCGTGGCCTTGCCCACAGGGACTGTGATGGGGTTGTTGGTGTTGTACACCATATTGCCGCGGCGCAGGCCGTCGGACGAACCCAGCGCAATCGTGCGCACAATGCCGTCGCCCAACTGCTGCTGGACTTCCAGCGTCAATGCCGAGCCGTCCATTTTCAGCGCGTCATAGATTTTGGGCATCTTGTCGCGCGGGAACTCAACGTCCACCACGGCGCCGATACATTGAACAATCTTGCCTTGAACTTGCATATTCGTCTGAGCCATTTTTTGCCCCTAAATTAAACCGTATCCGTGGACAGCGTTAAACCGCTGCAGCACCCGCCACGATCTCCGAAAGTTCTTTCGTGATCGCCGCCTGGCGTGTTTTGTTGTAGACCAGCTTGAGTTCGCCAATCACGTTGCCCGCGTTGTCGGTGGCGGACTTCATGGCCACCATGCGTGCAGATTGCTCGGACGCCATGTTCTCGGCCACAGCCTGGTACACCAGCGCCTCTACATAGCGAACCAGCAAGTCGTCAATGACGGCCTGCGCATCGGGCTCGTAGATGTAATCCCAGCCATGCTCGCCGCCACTGGCTTTGGACTCCGCTTCGAGTTTGGCAGCCGACAACGGCAGCAATTGCTCCAGCGTCGGGTCTTGCTTCATCGTGTTGATGAACTTGGTGTAGCTCAGGTAGACCGCGCTCACCTCGCCCCGGATGTACGCATCGAGCAGCACCTTGACAGGGCCAATCAACTTGTCCAAATGAGGGGTATCGCCCAGCTGGGTGACATGCGAGACCACCTTGGCACCAACCCGGTTCAGGAAGCCCAAACCCTTGTTGCCAATCGCGACCGCCTGTGCCGACACGCCTGCGTCCTGCAGCTCGCGCAGCTTGTGCGTGACCGCGCGCAGGACGTTGGTGTTCATGCCACCACACAGACCCTTGTCGGTCGTGACCACGATGAAGCCAACGGATTTGGCATCGTTCGTTTTCATGAACGCGTGCGTGTATTCCGGATTGGCCTTGCCGAGGTTCGCCGCGATGTTGCGCACCTTGTCGCTGTACGGACGGGCGGCGCGCATGCGCTCCTGCGCCTTGCGCATTTTTGACGCGGCCACCATTTCCATGGCTTTGGTGATCTTCTTGGTGTTTTCCACCGACTTGATCTTGCCGCGTATTTCCTTGCCTGCTGCCATTACTGCTCCTTGCTAATTGCTGTACTTCAGCGTCTCAGGCAAAAGAGGTTTTGAAAGCGGTGATGGCCGTCGCCAATTCAGCTTCAGCGCCTTGGCAGGCTTTCTTGAATGCTTGAACTTCGGCGCTGTCCTTCTCGGCATCGACTTTCTTGACGTTCCACTTGGCACCCTTTTCGTCCATGGTTTTGAGCATGGCCGCGTGCTTGTCTTTCAGGTACGCGTGCAAGCCGGCTTCAAAGGGCAGTACTTTCTTGATTTCGACGTCGTCCAGGTAACCCTTGTTCACGGCAAACAACGTAGCGGCCATCAGCGAGATGGGCTGCGGGCTGTACTGCGCCTGCTTCAGCAATTCGGTCACGCGGGCACCGCGCTCGAGCTGCTTGCGGGTGGACTCGTCCAGATCAGAGGCGAACTGCGCAAACGCAGCCAGTTCACGGTACTGCGCCAAGTCGGTACGGATACCGCCGGACAGGCTCTTGATCAGGTTGGTCTGGGCTGCACCACCAACGCGCGACACCGAGATACCGGCGTTGATGGCGGGGCGGATACCGGCGTTGAAGAGGCTGGTTTCCAGGAAGATCTGGCCGTCGGTGATCGAAATCACGTTGGTTGGCACGAAGGCCGACACGTCGCCAGCCTGCGTTTCAATGATGGGCAGTGCGGTCAACGAACCGGTCTTGCCTTTGACTTCACCCTTGGTGAAGGCTTCGACGTAGTCGGCGTTCACGCGAGCAGCGCGCTCCAGCAGACGGCTGTGGAGATAGAACACGTCGCCGGGGTAGGCTTCGCGGCCTGGCGGGCGGCGCAGCAGAAGCGACACCTGACGGTAAGCCACAGCCTGCTTGGACAGGTCGTCGTACACGATCAGCGCGTCTTCACCACGGTCGCGGAAATACTCGCCCATGGTGCAACCGGAATAGGCCGAGACAAACTGCATGGCGGCCGATTCAGAAGCGGACGCAGCCACCACGATGGTGTACTCCATGGCGCCGGCCTGTTCCAGAGCGCGCACCACGTTCTTGATCGACGAGGCTTTCTGGCCGATCGCAACGTAGACGCAGGTCATGTTCTGACCCTTCTGGTTAATGATCGCGTCGATCGCCACGGCGGTCTTGCCGGTCTGGCGGTCGCCAATGATCAGCTCGCGCTGGCCACGGCCGACGGGCACCATCGAGTCAATCGACTTCAGGCCGGTTTGCACCGGTTGGTCCACCGATTTACGGGCGATCACACCGGGCGCGACTTTTTCGATCACGTCGGTCATCTTGGCGTTGATCGGGCCCTTGCCGTCGATCGGCTGGCCCAACGCGTTGACCACGCGGCCAATCAGTTCAGGGCCCACCGGCACTTCCAGAATGCGGCCAGTGCACTTGACTGTGTCGCCTTCCGAGATGTGCTCGTACTCACCCAGAATCACCGAACCCACCGAGTCACGCTCGAGGTTCAGCGCCAGGCCAAACGTGGGCGTGCCATCGGCGGTGGGAGGAAATTCCAACATCTCGCCCTGCATCACATCGGACAGGCCGTGGATGCGAACGATACCGTCGGTCACGGAAACAACCGTGCCCTGGTTGCGGATGTCGGCGCTGGCGGACAGCCCCTCAATCCGGCTCTTGATCAGCTCAGAAATCTCTGCGGGATTGAGTTGCATGACTCTTTCCTTCTTTCTTTAAATTACCAACAGGTCTTGTCTGCACTCAGGCAGTCAAGGCCACTTTCATTTGTTCAAGACGGGCTTTGACGGACGTGTCGAGCACCTCATCACCCACCACCACGCGTACACCACCAATCAAGGCCGGCTCCAGCGTCACACTCACATTCAGCTTGCGTTCAAAGCGCTTCTCTAGCGTTTCAGCCATGTCGGCCAGTGCGGCCCCGTCGATCGGGAAAGCGCTGTAGACAATGGCGTCGGCCGAGCCGCTCTTGGCGTTTTTCAACGCGCGGAACTGCGCGGCAATCTCGGGCAAGGCTGACAGGCGACCGTTGTCGATCACAGTGCGCAGGAAGTTCTTCGCAGCATCGGTTAACGCGATGCCGGACACGCCGGAAACCACGTCAAACACTTGTGCGCTCGTCACTTTCGGGCTGTCTGCGAACTGTTGCAGCTGCGGATTGGCGGCAATGGCCGCCAATGGGTCGAGCCAGGCAGCCGTGCTGCCCAGATCGGCCGCCGTGGCCTTGAACAGCGCTTCGGCGTAAGGGCGGGCGATGGTGGCGATTTCGGCCATGGTCTACCTTTACAGCTCGGTCTTCAGGCGGCCCAGCAAGTCCGCGTGCACCGAGGCGTTCACCTCTTTGCGCAAGATCTGCTCAGCACCCTTGACAGCCAGCGCAGCCACTTGCTCGCGCAACGTCTCGCGGGCCTTGATGGCCTGCTGATCGGCTTCCACCTTGGCGGCAGCAATCAGCTTGTTGCCCTCTTCGGTGGCGCGTGTCTTGGCTTCTTCGATGATGGTCTGGGCACGACGTTCCGCATCAGCGAGACGTGCTGCGCTTTCGTTGCGCGACTTGCTCAGTTCCGCTTCGACACGCTGGTTGGCAGCGGACAACTCGGACTTGGCCTTGTCGGCAGCAGCCAGACCAGCGGCGATTTTTGCAGCCCGCTCGTCCAATGCAGCAGCAATGGGCGGCCATACAAACTTCATCGTGAACCCGACCAGAATCAGGAACACGATCATCTGGATTATCAGGGTACCGGTAATGCTCACTTGTCATCCTTGCCCCTGGAGCGCTTGCGCACCGACCAGGGAATGAATACGTTGATTCGACCGAAAATTACTTCGGCAGGTTGGCGATCTGGGCCAGGAACGGGTTGGCCGTGGCGAACCACAGGGCGATACCGGTACCGATAATGAAAGCAGCGTCGATCAGACCGGCCAGCAGGAACATTTTGGTCTGCAGCTCGCCCATCAATTCCGGCTGGCGTGCAGCGGATTCGAGGTACTTGCTGCCCATGATGCCGATACCGATACAAGCACCGACAGCGCCGAGACCGATGATCAGGCCAGCGGCCAATGCAACAAAGCTGATAACTTCCATGATGACTCCTAAGGGACTTTGGTTAACGAAAAGAAAAAACGAGAAACTGAAACCGGATCAATGGTGATCGTGTGCCTGGCCGATGTACACCAGCGTCAACATCATGAACACGAAAGCTTGTAGCGTAATGATCAGGATGTGGAAGATTGCCCAGGCAGTGCCTGCAATGATGTGACCGATCGCCAGCCCAATGCCGGTGGCCGACAACGACCAGGCACCGCCCATCAAAGCGATCAGCAGGAAAATCAGCTCGCCAGCGTACATGTTGCCGAACAACCGCATGCCGTGCGAAACGGTCTTGGCGATGAACTCGATCAGTTGCATGGACAGGTTGAGCACGCCAAGAACCAGCGCAAAAATCGGGTTTTTACTGGTACCGAATGGTGCGGTGACCAATTCGTGCGCCCAGCCGCCTACGCCTTTGATCTTAATGTTGTAAACCAGGCAGACCACCAACACCGACACCGACAAACCCATGCTGACAGACAAGTCGGCGGTGGGCACCACACGCATGTAAGCGTGGTGCGGGTCATGGCCTGCGGCGCCGTAGATGGCCTCCCAGATCAACGGCAGCAAATCCACCGGCAGCAAGTCCATGGCGTTCAGCAGGAAAATCCAGACGAAAACCACCAGCGCCAAGGGCGCGACCAGCTTGCGGCTGTTGGCGTTGTGCACGATGCCCTTGGCCTGCGAGTCGACCATTTCAACCAGCATTTCCACCGCCGCCTGGAAGCGGCCCGGAACGCCAGAAGTGGCCTTGCGTGCAGCCAACCACAGCAACCAGCAACCCAGGATGCCGAGCGTGATGGAGAAAAAGAGGGAATCAAGGTTGAAGACCGAAAAGTCAGCCACCGACTTGGGGGCCTGGCTTTGCAGGTGCGTCAAGTGGTGAATGATGTATTCACCTGCGGTTGGTCCGGTTCCAGAAGCCATCTGTTTACTCTTTAGTCGGTTTCAACTTGTTGGACCTCGCCACCATGGCGACCCAAACGGATTTCATTGTCATCACCAAGCCCACCAGCAAAGCTGGCCAGCTCAAATCATTTACCAGCCTTGGCGCGGCCACCAACATGGCCACCGTCAAGGCAATCTTGACCATTTCCCACAGAAAAAACCCGAAAACGGCTGTTGCCGGGTTCAGCGAGGAAAACCGCCCCATCAGGCCGCGCGCAAAAATCGCCGCTGGCAACACCACCGCCAGCGCGCCGTATGCCGCAGACCAAGCCGCCGACGCACTTTGGGTCACAGCCCAGGTGGCCAACGCCACCACACCGCCTGCGACAGCCTGCCAACACACCACTTGCCAGGGCGACACCTGCGGTTTTTGCTGACGGAGCCGACTGGCTTCTTGCGCATTCAATGGCTGCGTGTCGGCCAACCAGTCGTCGTGTTCGTCATCGTCCTGGCGTGGCTTGATTGTTGCCATATCAAATTACGCCCAGGTTACGTCGTGACACATCAACTCAGCCTCTGATTATACGTAGAAACCCGTGCGAAAACGAAAAATGGCGTTGCGACAACACTGTCATGGCCCCGTAAGCAGGCTGGCAACGCACACCGGGGCAGAATACAAGCCCTTGTCACCGCCCTGTAACCCCGCATGATTTCGCCCCCCTGCCGCGCTGCGCTGGCCGCCTGTGTGCTGCTGTTGACCTCGTGCAGCACGGGGAACCCGTATTACAACGCCACCCAACCCCACCACACACCCACCGGCTTTCGCAACAACGACGTCGGCACCGTCAGCAAGTCGCTGGGCGATGTGTTTCGCTGGTTGCGTGAGCGCGTCACACTGGGCGACCGTGATCCGGCTGCGGCGCCGTCGGTCGCGGCAAACCTGCCCGCCATTCACGCCAATGCGCAAGCTGGAGCGGCCATGCGGCCCGCCGCCACCTGGATCGGCCACGCCTCGGCGTTGGTGCAGGCCAGTGGCCTGAATGTCTTGACCGACCCGGTTTTCAGTGACCGGGCCTCGCCGGTGGCGCTGATTGGGCCACAGCGCAAGCAGCCACCCGGCATGGCGCTGCCCGACCTGCCGCACATTGACGTGGTGGTGATTTCACACAACCACTTTGACCACCTGGACCGCAACAGTGTGCTGCTGCTGGCGGCACAAGCCGGCGGCTCGCCGCTGTTTCTGGTGCCGCTGGGCGTGAAACCCTGGCTGGCGCAGCAAGGCATTGACCGCGTGGTGGAACTGGACTGGTGGCAGTCGCACCGCGTTGGGGCTGTGGATTTCCACCTGACGCCCGTGCAACACTGGTCTGGCCGCAGCTTGACGGACCGACACCACAGCCTGTGGGGCGGCTGGGCCGTGTTGGGGCCAGACTTCCACTGGTACTTTTCAGGCGACACCGGCTACAGCCAGGACTTTGTCGCCACCCGAAACCGGTTCGCACCACAACAGGTGGGCGGGGGCTTTGACCTGGCACTGATCGCCATTGGCGCCTACGAACCCAACTGGTTCATGAAAGACCAGCACGTCAACCCGCGCGAGGCCGTGCGCATCCACCAGGACCTGAACGCCAAGCGCAGTGTGGGCATCCACTGGGGCACCTTCGATTTGAGCGACGAAGCCCTGGGCCAGCCACCCCGTGACCTGGCACTGGAGCGGCAGGCGGCCGGGGTCGCTGCGGCCGACTTTGACGTGATGGCGGTGGGCGAAACCCGCCTGTACCCGCAGCGCAGCATTCCGCCGCCAGACGCGCTACGCTAGGGCACTGAACATTCAAAACAGCCATTGCCCATGACCACCCCTTCACACCCCGGTACCCCTGCGCCCGCAGCGCGCCAGGACTCGCTGATCGAATACCCCTCGCTGTTCCCCATCAAGGTCATGGGGCAAAAGGCCGACGGCTTTGTGCAGGCCATGACCCACATTGCCCACACCTTTGACCCCACGTTCGATGCGAGCACGGTCGAACTGCGCGACAGCAAGGCCGGCAACTACCTGGGCATCACGCTGAATGTGACAGCCACCTCGCGCGAACAGCTGGACGAGCTGTACCGCACGCTGTCCACCCACCCGATGGTGAAAATCGTCCTGTAAGCCATGGCCATGGCGGTACAACTGCTGGGGCAGGTCGATTACGCCGACACCGTGGCGGCCATGCAACGGTTCACAGCCGCCCGCGACAGCACGGCGGCCGATGCGCTATGGATATGTGAGCACTCAAGCCAGTACACACTAGGGCTCGCTGGCAAAAAAGAACATATTTTGGCTGCAGGGAGCATTCCCGTGACCGCCACCAACCGTGGCGGGCAGGTGACTTACCACGGCCCAGGCCAGGTGGTGGCCTACCCGCTGGTGGACTTGCAGCGGGCTGGCTACTACGTGAAAGAGTACGTCTACCGGCTGGAACAGGCGGTGCTGCAGACGCTGGCTGCGGTGGGCGTAACCGGCCACCGTGTGCCGAGTGCGCCCGGCATCTACGTCCGGCTGGCCGACCCGTTTTCGCACGCCCGCTGGGTGCCGCAGGGCGAAGACCCCTTCAACGGCCTTGGCAAGATCGCCGCCTTGGGCATCAAGGTCAGCCGCCACTGCACCTACCACGGCGTGGCGCTGAACGTGGCCATGGACCTGGAACCCTTCTCGCGCATCAACCCTTGTGGCTACGCCGGGCTGCAGACCACCGACCTTTCTACAATCGGGGTATCCGTTACCTGGGAAGAGGCGGCGGGCATCCTCGGCCAAAAACTGGTGGACTGCCTGACGCCCTGAGCCCCGGGACCCACCACGAAAGTACACGCCGCATGTCAGATACCGCCCGCCCCGTCGTCCGCGACGTGCCCAGCACCGAGGCCTACGACCCGATGGCCAAGCAAAAGGCCGCGGCCAAGCTGGCCCGCATCCCGGTCAAGGTGCAGCAGGCCGAGGCATTGAAAAAGCCCGACTGGATCCGCGTCCGGGCCGGCTCACCCACCACCCGGTTCTACGAAATCAAGGACATCCTGCGCCAGAACAAACTGGTCACAGTGTGCGAGGAGGCTTCCTGCCCCAACATCGGCGAGTGTTTTGGCAAGGGCACGGCCACCTTCATGATCATGGGCGACAAGTGCACCCGGCGCTGCCCGTTTTGCGACGTCGGCCACGGCCGGCCCGACCCGCTGGACGTGAACGAGCCCGAGAACCTGGCCAAAACCATTGCCGCGCTGAAGTTGAAATACGTGGTGATCACCAGCGTGGACCGGGACGACCTGCGTGATGGCGGCAGCCAGCACTTCGTGGACTGCATCCGCCGCACCCGCGAGCTGTCACCCGGCACACAGATCGAAATCCTCGTGCCCGACTTCCGTGGCCGCGACGACCGCGCTTTGGAAATCCTCAAAGCCGCGCCGCCCGACGTGATGAACCACAACATGGAAACCGTGCCCCGCCTGTACAAGGAGGCACGGCCTGGCAGCGACTACCAATTCAGCCTGAACCTGCTGAAGAAATTCAAGGCCTTGCACCCGGACGTGCCGACCAAAAGCGGTTTGATGGTGGGCCTGGGCGAGACCGACGACGAAATTCTGGCCACGATGCGCGACATGCGGGCCCACCAGATCGACATGCTGACCATTGGCCAGTACCTGGCCCCCAGCAACAGCCACCTGCCGGTGCGGCGCTACGTGCACCCGGACACCTTCAAGATGTTCGAGGCCGAAGCCTATGCAATGGGGTTCAGCCACGCCGCTGTGGGGGCGATGGTTCGCAGTTCGTACCACGCAGACCAACAAGCCCACGCCGCAGGCGTGTGTGTGAGCAACCAATAGATAGTGAGAAAGTTCAGAAGTAGTTGAGAAAAAACCAGAAGTAAATGAGAAAGACAACCCCTTAAATCGAGGTCTTCTCTTGCTACCAACAACTCCACTGAAGCTCACCGTCTTGCCCAAAGGCAGTGACTTTTGGCGCATCGACTGGTTCGGAGATATTCTTTTCCCAGACAGACTTACCAGACGAAAACAGCCTAGTGTTTTCGTTCATCTTTCACGAGTTTTCGACGCCAATTTTCTCCAAGAGCCGCAAAAACTGCTCCTTCCAACAGCAACGGACACCTTCAATACGTCAAGTAGATGGGTCTCCGTAGGACAAATGTCCATCCTTCGAGCAGGAGATATTTGGCAGAACCAAGAACGGGTGCTCCAGCCTGACTACCAAGTCGAAACTTTTGCAGACTTGACCATAGATAGGGCTACAACCACCCTGCTGAAGGCCGGCATCGAAATCGGAGACCACCACATACTGCCGTTTGCCGAACACCCTTGGCACACCAAAGGGACTCTCTCCTACTGTGTTTCCGTCTCGCTGAATGACGGCCGGAAACTGGTCGTACCCTGCATGGAGTTGATTCGGTTCTACTTTGGCTCTAGTGGGTCGCTTCTGAGCAAACTCTTTGCTCCACCACTCAAACGCACGTCACTGTATTCCAAAGCTTTGATCGCCAACTGGGATAAAGCTCTTGACATCGAACTAGGTGACGGTATTAGCGGAGCCTCCGCTGCCGACATTGCGCGGATTGCATGTGTCAAAGAAGCGTGGAATGCAGCTGCAATGGTTGGCCATTCAATTCTCAAATGCGCTGCCAGCGGCACCCCCATGTACCCACAAACTGTTTTTCCCTTTGAAGGGAAAACGACACTCTCGGCATCTGGCAAATGGCTTTCGTTTGGAGGTAAGCCAAATCAAACCTTTATTGTTTTCAGCCTTCGCTCCTGCAGTGCTGAGTTTCCATTCAAGTCACTTCGTTACGAACTCAAAGGCGGCCCCCGTAAACGGCTGAAATCACCTGGCCAAGATCCCAGTGTTGCCTCCAGTCAAACGCGCAAAGTGGTGAAGGGCGCTAAAACAGGTTCGGATTTGGTTGAGCAGGACGCCTCCTCCCACTTGGCCCCGAAACTCCGGTCATATCCATCCGACAAATTTCCAGACCTCAGGGAAAAGTTCATCAAGCAGGCCGAATCGAAGTCAGCGGAGGCTGACGCAACGACATTGGGTGGGTCTGCAGCCACCATTCAGTCTGTTTCGGTAGGCGAAGGCGCTTCAAACAAGCGGGTACGACCGATTGATTTGGTTGAAGCGCTCAGAACAGCTTCCGAGAGGAATCAGCCAATCCCAGAATTTCTGAGAGAGCCTCTTGACTACCTATCAAAACAATCAGAAGTTGGACATGCGTTATTGACGGATGCAGGTCCAGACGGATGGACTGTGCCAATGCCATGGCTTGCAGATGCCGATGGTGAAATCAATCCCGATTCACATCAACAGTTGCCGGATGGGTCATACAACCCGCGAAGACTCTGTGTTCTCCGTATCGAACACGGCAGCAGGAGTTTTCACTTGGCATTGATCGAGGACTCCCCGGTGTTTGTTCACCTTGACCACGGTCTTACCTATCTACCTGGGGAATCACCCGAGGCGCTGATACAACGAATCGTTGGCGCCTTCTACAAGCGCAGCAATTCATCGGTTATGTGTATTGAACAGTGCGTCGCGAAAATCAGAGCGACTTCTGCTAAAAAACAACCAACTGTGCAAAACCCATAGCACGCCCAACTTCTGGAACCATCCATGACGCCTGAACGACTTGACCTTCGCAAAGCAGTCAACGCTGTTTCAGACGTCATTCAGAATCGCCCACTGCCATTGAGGGAGTTCGATCAGATTTACATGAAGGCAGGCGACATGGTCATGCAAGCCGAAAACATGGCTAGGCGATTTGACGGGAAAGACCTGCTGTTCGTAGGTGATGTCGATGCAATCAGCTTATGTATCGCGTGACCAAATGACCGATCTGAAGGTCGAAACCGCAACCCTGGACAGCTTCGGCTTCCAGGGTTTCTTTTTAGATAGGCGACAGCAACTGCGCTGAAAAGCTGGGGATCTCCCGTCTCTTTCGGGTCTGCCGGGCTCAACTGGCTCTTGGTTTTCAAAAACTTCCATCGAAAGTTTCTCACCCAGCAAAGTTTTCAGCGGCTTTGTTTATTGCGATAGTTGATCTTTGATGTAACCAGTACACCCACCAATCCATCTCACCAGTGCTTCTTCGTCGGCGATGGGCGGGGAATGGCGGGGAGACGGTTCATGCCAGCATGACGCCATGGCAAAGTGAAAGCTTTTGAGATCGTTTGGAGCTGTCGCGACTTGTGGTTCGTTGGATTGAGCTGCCCATGGTGCGGGACGAGCGGGAGACACCCATGGAGGACTTTCACCCACTGATTTGACCAAAGACTGCTCCGTTTGATCAATGTTCCAATGTGGTTGGGCATGGAGCTTGGCAGCGTCACGGGGGTCCCATTCGGCTCGGAACCGCAATGCTGAGGTACTTGGGCCGGTTCCGATGTAGAGTTTGAGGCTGACATGGGTCAGATAGCAGTATCCGGTTTGCCAGTCATGGTCTACCGCCACCTCCAAGAATGCGCCGTCTCTTTCGGTGGGTTCTCTAACCATGAGCAAGGGATACTTGCCATCTTCACCTCTTGTTATCGGCGGCGTGTTGGCAACTCTCAGACTGCTGCCTCTGGAGGTCTCAATTTTCTTGATCTGGGGATGATTCAACGCCAGATGCTTGCCCACAGCCTTCGCAATTTTGCGCCCTAGGGATTCAATATCGGCGACTTGAAAGCCAACACGTACCCCCGGTGGCACGCTTGCTGCCTTTGTCTTTCTCGATTTGCCGCTCATCGCAGAGCCGCTACAGCGATGTCAAATAAGTCTTCGCTCAGCCTGTCCTGAAGTGCTTGATCAGTCGAGTCTCCTTTGCTTATGGCGAGTCCAATACGTGCAAGGGCATCTACCTGGTCTTTGAAGGCAACTGCATTCATATTTACAAAGGGCATCTTGCCCATGAACCGGGCGGAGAGATTGAACTGACCGCCCGACAGATTGTTTGAGATTGCACCAATCAATCTCGCGGCTATGGTGGACCCAAGCACGGCCACTGTGGCCAGTCCCACCCGTTCAGAGTCAGCATTTGAATTCCGTGGTGTCCAAACGTAGCCTTGCACCACGACATATTCTCCCGTTGCATCCCAGGCAAACGAGCCTGCATCACCAAAGTAAGTTGACACAACCTTTGGGGTTCGGCGTTCATGGATAGACCTTTTTCGAGTCAGGTGCCACCAACCCTGATCCCCCATTCCAGCTCTGCGCTGCAGTGCAGCCTTGTTCGGTAACAGGTATAGCTGTGAGTACTGCGGCAACAGTACATTCAGCGATTCCTCACTGTCCAATATTGGCAGAGCTGGACCGTATGGGAAGAACACCCAATGGCCATCCACAATTCGGCCTTTTCGGACAGATGAGTTCACAATTGCTTTGCGAAAGAACTTTCTCTCTTCTCGTGGCAGCGCCTTGAACTCGGCTTCTTCCAGCAAGAACGCGCTGTTCAAACCTGTGATGGTTCCTTGATTGACCCTATAAATCGCCGACAGCTTGGGCAAGCTTTGGTATCGGCTGAGAATCTTGCTGGACGCAAGGGGCCTTGGAGCCCAACCCAAATTCTCAGAGTCGATATCCGAATAAACACTGAAATGCGGATTTTCTAATTCAACTGCACCATCGCTAGGCCGCCAATCCAGGCTGCGCAGCGTTCGAAGGGCACGGTCGGAGGCGCCGCTTGTGTGATCAGCCCAAACCATCAAAGTCCAAGCTTGGCCTACCGCCTGATCGTTTCTGCGTGAAGCCACGTACAGCGATGCATCGACCGTTGCCTGGTCGAAGATCGACTGGTTGCCGAGTCGAACCAGTACTCGCTTTGCCATGAACTGGTCTAACCTCTCGCGAAGCGGTTCAGCTGAAGTGCCATCCAACAATGATGCTGGCGTAACTGCACCGATCATGCCGTCCGCACCAAGGCACATGGCGCCCTTGATCAAAAAAGCAAAAGCAATGTCAGGGCGCGAACGAGCAAGATCGCCCAGCTGCTCCGTCAATTGCTGTCGAGCCGATACCGAAAGGGCTCGCCAAGAAGCGTACGGAGGATTCATCAAACAAATATCAGTGCCTTGCGGCCACTCCGTGCTCAAGGCATCGCACTGTGTGATTTGAATACTGGCGCGTGATCCCCAGCTGAGCGCCTCATGCGCCAAGGCGAACCGAGCCATCAATACAGCCGGCAGCGACACGTCAAAGCCAGTGATTTGTACCTGACCGGTGTACTTTTTCAATGAGAGTTGACGGAGACATTCCCGGAGAAATTCACCACTCCCACAGGCTGGGTCAAGGATCGTCAACCTGGGTTTTGCCAACACCTCTGTTGTGATGCATTGCTCCACGAGCGTCCGTACCAACGGCGTTGGTGTGAAGTAGGCTCCTGTCGCACGCGAGGACGAACCCAAGACGAGTAAGTCGCTCTCACCTAATAGGCTCATTTGCGGCGAAAGCATCACCAAATTGTGAGCCTCCTGGAAAATCCTTCCCATGGCATGTCGCAACACAAGGGTAATCTCAGGCCGTTTGTCGGTTGCTTTTGGCGCAAGCAGATCCGACATGATGCGCGTCTGCGAGGTGGTATCGACGCTGAGCCACGCTTCTTGGCACCGCTCTTGATCATGCCAGCGCAAATCCACATCCTCGGTTTTGACCGAGCTGTACAGCGCGAACAGAAACGCTTCCAAGCCTTGTGTGTTTTGGGGCAATATTGATCGAATTCTGTTGTAAATGGCCAAGGCGTGTGCCACAACAGATTGCTCTCGGGGGGGACGAGCCGTCTCAAGGTAACTTTGGAATGCAGTCAGGTTATTGACGACATCGGCAAGTGACGAGTGAATCGCCTCCGGCTGGTCCCAGCGAAGCACTTGCACACCCGAAGCCGTGACGTAGATGTAGTGGTCCAGATCTGCGGACCAGGCCACTTTGCGCTGCTCTTTTGGCTCTCTGTGTTCCTCGCCAACGTCCAAACAAAAATTACCTTTGGCTCCGTTGAGCATGACAAAGCATCGACTCGTATCGACAATTCGCAACGGTACAGGCAGGTAGCCCAAAGTGCGACGCCAGTCATTGACTTCAAAAAGATCCATTTTTGTTACCCCCGGCCTTGCTTTTTCGGTGCGGCTAAAGAACCTGGCCCAAGCGGTAAAGCACGTTGCGCAACCTCACCTCCGCCAAAGCCAACCACCACGCGGCGCTGTAAATCGTGAGCTAATTCGTGCAGGGCGATCTCTATGACAACTTTTCCAAAGGACCCAGTGTCGGTACTTGGCGTAATCACGACCATGCGCTCCACGTCAATACGGATAACGTGAGTGGCGCCACTCAACAAATTGACAGAGGATCTGCAAGCCTCCAGCAACCCTTCTGAGATCGCATTCAGCTTCCCCACCTCAATGCCCAAGCCATCCACCAGGTGCTTCGTGATCAGCAGCAGCAGAACATCGGCAAAGGTGTAGCAAGGACCATAACCGCGCTTGCCAGTCAGCGCAGAGTATGACTTCTTCCAATACCGAAGCGTCTGCTCACTGACCTCAAGGACAGCCCTGACTTGTTGCGGAGAAAGATTCATTTCAAGATTAAACGGTTGTTAACAACAGTTTAATCTTCCCTTGTTGAGAAGTACAGGGGTTACTGAGACTTCGGTTGGAATATTTGACGCTGACAGATGCTGGAAAGTTTCAATCCGAAGCGTCACGGCGGAGAGCTCATGAACTTTCCACCGGTCGGCCTTGAGGTTGGCGCCATGAACACCACCCCTTCTGATCCACGCCAGGAGCTCTTGGAAAGGACGCGCCAGATACTTGCCAACTCAACCGCACCGGAAGCCGCCTCTTTCGATGCGGAAGCTTGGCTAGACGAGTGGCTTGAGACGCGTATTCGCGCCCTCGGTGGACGAACGCCCTCCCAAATGATTGGAGATCCCGATGGGTTCCAGGCCGTGTGGAGGGTCCTGGGGGCAATGGAAAGCGGCGCCTACCTGTGACGCACGAAAGGGTTTAAAGATGAAAGCAAACTTTGATGGGTCGCCACCATACCAAGTTTCCCAATTCGTTCGTGACGCTATTCGTCGCATGCACGCTGCCCCTATTTCTTTCTTTACCGAGGAAGAACACAAAGCGCTTGATGCCTACGACGGCCCAATTGTCTCAGGCGATCCAACAGGTCATGTTCCTGAGAACTTGGAAGATGACGACAATGAGTAACGTTTCATGAAAATACAAAGCTACAAAAGCGATGCAATGGAGTCGATTCACTCGACCGCAACGGCGCTCTTTTCCATCGGCAGCATCGACAAAGCCCAGATGCTTGAATACGACCGGATCTGCCTAGTTACTTCGGTCGAAGTGAGCGGTCTGAAGTCGAAAAACAAGTTTCATCCGACCGTAGCTGGTGCCCAGAATGACGATAAAAATGACCTACCGAAGTGACTCGGACGAAGCTGTTGATTCCAACGGTCGTGTCGAAGCAAGGATTTTGATTCCGGGGCTATCTCCGGGTTTTGGGCGCTAGAGCACCAAAAGCGCTAGCTGTCGTCCGGAAACAGTGTCGAGATCACCTGAGCTTTGCCCTTCGGTTTTTGGGCTCGCTCCAACAACTGATGGTCGTTTGATTCGGATCGAAAGAGGACACTGAAACCGACACCTTTTTCCCTGCTCGAATCAGCATTGAAACCAGTGTGTCCACAGTGAACTCCGACAACTTCTGTGCGACAACATCGGAGATCTGTTGGCGAGAGATGCCCAAGACCACTGCAGCGTCCTCCTGAGTCAGGTTGTTTTCAGCGATCCAGTTGGAGACTTCGATCATCAGCGCTGCTTTGAGCGCAATTTTGGCGTCGATCGAGCCTGAGCTTTCCAGATTACCCCGGTTCAATGGGTTGCCGTTGGTGGACATGTCATTTCCATTCCGATATCGACCAAGTGAGCGATATCTCACGTTTGCTAGTGGACCTAGCTTGCCGTCACCTTCCCACTATGTCAATATTTAGGCATGCTTGAATACTGTCGCCGCATCCTCCAAGAGTCAGGGAGAGAATTTTTTGCCCCAGTCATCTGGGTATGGCGAAAAGTCTGTGGTCGATGACTTGATCTGCCTTAGGACGTAGACATCGGAAGACTCTTCGATTTAGGGAGAGTTGCCGTGCACTCATCGTGAAAAATGCGTCTCCAATCAAGCCAATACGTTGGGCGTGCAAATTTGCTGCTTAAGTCCGTTCAAAGCGTATAGCCCAACTTCGTGCGAAGCCATGCTAAGTCATTGATTTACATCGAGTGGATTTGCGCGTAACTATTTTCGTGCCCACCAATTCAGGGGCCAGTAGAAGCGCGAGCTACCCCAGAATTTTTGGCCAAAGTGAAATCCACGGTCACGATGTCATCCTCACATTGCGCAGAAACGTCTCCACCATGCATTCTCGCGATAGCCCGCACGATAGCCAAACCAAGCCCGGTGCTTTCTCCCGGCTGGGCACGGGCCTGATCGGCTCGGAAGAATCGGTCAAACATGTGCGTTCTGACGTGGTCACTCAAAACGGCACCTGAGTTCGACACCGACAGCTTGACCAATCCCGGCAAGGACTCGATCTGAACATGAACACCCTTCCCACTGGGCGTGTGTTTTACAGCGTTGGACAACAAATTGACCAACGCGCGTCTGACCAGCGATGGATTACACCTGCAGAGCGCATTGCCAGAAAACGAAAACTCAACCTCCGCGTCCAGGAAGACAGGTTCAAAAAATTCAAGCGACTTTTTGACCTCGTCTGCAAGCTCGACCAGTTCAAGTGCGAGCGCTTTCTCACCCTGATCGGCCTTCGCAAGGAAAAGCATGTCGTTCACAATCGACTTGAGTCGTTCCAGTTCTTCGAGGTTGCTCGCCAGTGTGTCTCGCAACGCGTCGTTGGTGCGCTGGCTTGAGAGCGTGATCTGTGCGCCGTTGATCAGTGTGTTCAGTGGAGTCCGCAGTTCATGCGCCACGTTGGCATTGAAAGCTTCCTGGTGTCTGTAAGCCGACTCGACACGGTCCAGCGCACTGTTGAAGGCGCGGGTCATATCGACAAGCTCCATGTCTACACCGTGGACAGGAAGCCTGGTCCCCAGCGAGTCAGGTGCAATCTGATCGGCAGATTTGGATAGCCGCTTCACGGGCAAGAGACCCCTGCGGGTGGCCATAGCACCCATGCCCATTGCCAAAAAAACACCCAATGCGCAGATCAGCGTCAATGTCCTGCGGTAGGAAGTCAGCAGCTTTTCCTGAGGACGTCGGTCGATGGCGACCAAGGCTTCCCGAATGGGAATACTGCGATCATTGTTGACAACACCCTTGATGCCAAAAAATGGCACGTCACCTCCGACAACCAAGCTCAGCATGGACCTGGCATCGGTGTGTTGTACCAGTGGCATAGGACGACTGCCATAGATCGTTTCCCCTTTGTCAGACAGCAGCCAAACACGCATGTGGTCGTGACCGATCAGAATGTCATCAAGGTGATGGGATAGGGCTGACAACTTGGATTCAGATTTGGCCTCATCAACAAAATGCTGAACTGCTTTGAGCTTGCCCTGCAGTTCCTCGAAGTCCGAGCGGCGCAGTTCTTCCACCAGAGCCCGGTAGATCAGCACACCTGCACCCGAAAGCACAACCAACGCGATTAACCCAAACGCCAAGGTCAACCTTGCGGCCATGGACCTCAGAATGGCGTTCATGGCCGCAACTCTAGGACGTAGCCCATTCCACGCACGGTATGCAGCAGCTTTTGAGGGAAGGGGTCATCCAACTTGGCCCGCAGCCGGCGAACGGCTACTTCCACCACGTTCGTGTCACTGTCAAAGTTCATGTCCCAGACCTGTTCGGCGAGTTGCGTTCTCGACAGAACGTGACCCTGTCGGCGCATCAATAAGGCCAGCAAAGAAAACTCCTTCGCACTCAACTCCAGCCGTTCATTGGACCGTGTCGCCTTGCGCCGAATCAGGTCCAGTTCCAAGTCACCCAGGCGGAGCGTCGTGACATCTTGCCCACTCACGCTTCCTCCGCGCCGCAACAAGGCCTGTACCCGAGCTAGCAACTCAGAAAACGCAAATGGTTTTACCAGGTAATCGTCTGCACCGTTCTCAAGTCCCCGCACGCGGTCTTCAACCTTGTCGCGGGCGGTGAGCATCAACACAGGTGTGCTCTTGACCCGGCGCAAAGCGCTCAGTACACCAAAGCCGTCCACCCCAGGAAGCATGACATCAAGCAGCACCAGGTCGTACTCGCCCTCGGTCGCCAAGTGTCTCCCGTCGATGCCATCGTGGGCGATATCGACCACGTAGCCGTTCTCGCCCAACCCCTGTTGCAGGTAGCGGGCCAGCTTGCGCTCATCTTCGATAACCAGTATCCGCATGTTCTTACTCCAATAGCACGCACCCAGTGACGAACACGAAACGAACAAATTTGTAATGTTCAAGCCATGTTGTTGTTTAGGCTGGGTTTTTACAGTTCACCCATGGCATCCGTTATTCGCCATCCAGGAGTCACCACTCCTGGTCCCAGAAACTTTTTTAAAGGACAACCACATGGCTCTCAACATTCGTACATCGCTGCTCTCCATTGCTATCGCCGGTCTGGCTTCTGTTTCTGCCTATGCAGGCAGCGGCAACGATGCCGCCAACATTCGCGATGTCGCAGGGTCACAAGCGACTGTCGCCACCACTAAAGTGAAAACGAGTGAACAGAAGCGCAAAGAGATCTCCGACTATGTCAAAAACCCAGTTACGGCCGATGGTTTTTGCATGCGTGGTGACGGTGACATGCGATATGTTGGACCAGGCGGCAAATGCTGACCACGTAAGCAGCTTCGAATTCATCGAATCACAGATTGGCAAATTCGCGAGAAGAGGCTGCGCTTACTCACCGTTCCCACTCGGCTTTATCGAATGAGCGCAGAAGGGGCTTGGCACATCCGCCAGGCCCCTTCTGCCTTGTCAATGCGCGGTTTTTCTGGTTTGTACTTCCAGTCCCTTTGTACAGTCCTTGACGTTTAACAACACGCTGTCTTCAGGCCGAACCATCTCGCCGGGCTTGATCAAGCTGACGGCCCTGCGTTGGGCGCCCATGCCCACGTCGCGGTACTGCACTTCTGCAAACCGAAGCTTGGACACCGTATCAGGTGACAGCTTCTGTCGGCAATCCACCCAGGCACTGGCAGACAGGGTGTCGGCAGGTTCGGCCCGTAGAACCGTCGCCTCCCTCCAACCCTCTGACCATGGGTATGGCCCAGGTACTGTGGTTTGACAGCCTGTGAGCATCAACAACGAAAGCGCTACCCCAAGGACTTTGGCTGCTGAGAAATTACTGCGTGCCATGGTGGGTCATTTCACCGAAAACCGTACCGTTACTGGTGACTTGCCTGCCAGGGTGAGCACAGCTACGCCTTTGGTTCCTTGAGAGACCTTGTAAGTACCCTTGGCTTCCAATCTGTCTCCCGCGACAGCCAGTTCGACGTCCGACTTCTCCGCACCATTGAGCAAAGTCACCTTGGCTTTTGCGCCATCCAGCTTGGCGGGTTTGCCGTGGTCGTCAACATACAACTGGATCACATCGGGCTTGGCGACGATTTCGAGGTCGCCTTGTTTAGTTTCCACGACGATGCCGCCATGCTTGGCCACATGGTCATGTTTGTGGTCACCGGCTGCAAATGAGGCCGCAGTGATGCTCAACAGAGCGGCGAGGGTCAGTGCTTGGGCTTTCATGGAATTTCCTTTAAGGGGTGGGTAAAAAATCAGAATGCTTCGTTGCCGGAATCAGTCGCAAGCGCCTCAATCGGTTTGCGGCCAAAGAGCCATACCATGGCGGGCGTGAGGAAGGAGTCGAGGAGGGTTGAGGTGATCAGGCCGCCGAATATCACCACCGCCACGGGGTGAAGAATCTCTGTGCCCGGCATCTCTGCTTCAAATAGCAGGGGGGCCAGAGCAAATGCCGCTACCAAGGCCGTCATCAGCACTGGCGTCAGCCGCTCCAGCGAGCCGCGCACCAGCATCTGCGTGCCAAATTTCTCGCCTTCAAAGGCGCACAAATTGACGTAGTGCGAGACCTTCAGGATGCCATTGCGTATGGCAATGCCTGCCAACGTGATGAAGCCCACCAGCGCAGCCACGCTCAGCGGCTGCCCCGAAATCCACAGGCCAATCACCGCCCCCACCAGGGCCAGCGGAATGTTGGCCATGATGATGGCCGCCAGCACGGCCGAGCGATAGCGCGAGTACAGGATGAAGAAGATCAGCGCCGCAGATGCCAACGACAGCAAACCAATCAGCCGCGAGGCATCTTCCTGCGCCTGAAACTGACCACCCAGCGTGATGAAGTAGCCGGCAGGAAGCGCGGTGTCTCCAGTAACTTTGCGGATGTCAGCCACCACGTCACTGAGTGCACGGCCCGAGGCGTTGGCCGACAGCACGATGCGCCGGCGCCCATCGTCCCGACTGACCTGGTTGGGGCCATCGCCTTCGTCCACACTGGCCATTTGCGACAAGGGAATGCGCCCCGCAGGCGTGTCGATCAAGAGGTTGCGCAGGCCCTCAATGCCGCGTTCCGTCTCTGGCAGGCGCAGCACCAGGTCAAAACGGCGGCTGCCCTCAACAATCTGCGTGATCTTTTCGCCGTCGATCAGCATCTGCAACTCCTGCAGCAGCTTGGGCGGCGCGATGCCGTAGCCACGGGCCTTGTCGTAGTCCACCGTCACCTTGATCTGCGGCGTCAGCACCTGTTTTTCCACCTCCAGATCGACCAGACCCCCGATGCCGGCCAGCTTTTGGCGCAGCGCTTCGGCCTGGCCACGCAGCGTGTCCAGATCGTCGCCATAAATCTTGATGGCGATCTGCGCGCGTACGCCCGACAGCAGGCTGTCGATGCGGTGGCTGATCGGCTGACCAATACTGATGGCTGCCGGCAGGCTGGAGATGCGATTGCGGATGTCGGCGTAGATCTCGGCCACGCTGCGGTCGCTTGGTTTCAGGCGCAGGTCCAGCTCGGACACATGCACGCCCTCGGCATGCTCGTCCAGCTCGGCGCGACCTGAACGGCGACCGACATACGCTACCTCGGGCACACCCACAAGTGCTTTTTCGGCCACGGCACCGATGCGCGAGGTCTCTGCCAGCGTGGTCCCAGGGTTTAACCGCAGACCAACCAGCGCGACACCTTCGTTGAAGGGTGGAAGGAAGGTGGTCGGGAAAAACGGCACTACCGCGCCAGCCAAAACGACAGCCGCCCCGCCTGCCACAACCCAGCCTTTGGGTGCATTGAGTACCTTCTGCAAGCTGCCCGCATACCGGGTCTTGACCCAGGCTTGTACCTTGGTATCACCATGCTCCAGCCCCTTGATCTTGGGCAGCAGGTAGTAGGCCATCACAGGTGTGACGGTAACGGACACCAGCATCGACGCCAGCAGCGACACGATGTAGGCCACTGCCAGCGGCTGCATCAGACGGCCTTCGATGCCGGGCAGGAAGAACAACGGCAGCAGCACCAGCACAATGATGATGGTGGCGTAAACGATGGCCGAGCGCACTTCCAGCGTGGACTTGGCGATCAACTCCAAAGGCCCAAGCCGAGCGTTGGGATGGGCCACACGGTCTTCCTTCAGGCGCCGGAGCACGTTCTCCACCCCCACCACCGCATCGTCGACCAGGCCGCCAATGGCAATCGTCAGGCCGCCCAGCGTCATGGTGTTGATGGAGAAGCCAAAGTACTGGAATACAACCACCGTCAGCATCACCGACAGTGGAATCGCCGTCAGCGCTATCAGCGTGGTGCGCAGGTTCAGCAGAAAGAAATACAGCACCACCGCCACCACCATGCCGGCAGCGAGCAATTTGCCTTTCAGCGTGTCCACCGACGATTCGATGAAGCTGGCCTGCCGCATCGTGATGCGCGGCTCGCCCATGCCGGGTGGCAAGCCCTTTTTGAGTTCTTCCAGCGCAACTTCTATCTGCTGCGTCAGCTTCACCGTATCCGCGTCGGGCTGTTTCTGGATGCCCAGAATCACGGCAGGCTGGCCGTTCAGGCCCGCATCGCCACGCTTGATGGCCGGCGCGAACTTCACCTCCGCCACCTGGCTCAGTTGGATGGCCTGCTGGTTCTTGAAGGCTACCGGGAGTTTCGCCAGGTCTTCCAGCCGGGTGGTGCGACCGATGTTGCGGATCAGGTACTCGCGTGAATTGAGTTCCAGAAAGCCACCGCTGGTGTTGGCTGAAAAGCTTTTCAACGTATCTGCCACCTGCTCCACCGTCACGCCCAGTGCCGCCATGCGCGCGCTGTCTGGCTGCACCTGGTACTGGCGGACCTCACCGCCTATAGGGACCACTTGGGCTACGCCCGGCAAGCTCAGCAGTCGAGGGCGGATCACGAAGTCGGCGTACTCGCGCACCAGCATGGGGTTGATTTTGCTGACATCAATCGGCAATGCCAGCAGCATGATTTCGCCCATGATGGAGCTGATGGGCCCCATGCCCACATGGGACACGCCGGGTGGCAATGCCTCACGCGCGGCGGCCAGCCGTTCGCCGACCAATTGGCGGGCGCGGTAGATGTCGGTTTTCCAGTCAAAGCTGACGTACACGAACGACAAGCCGACGCTGGAAACAGAGCGTGTGCCTTCCACGCCCGGAATACCGGCCATCGCCGTTTCCAGCGGAAAGGTGATCAGTTGCTCCACCTCTTCGGGTGCCATGCCACCGGCTTCGGCCTGGATGGTGACCGTGGGTTTGTTGAGGTTGGGGAACACGTCCACCGGCAGCCGGGTCAAGGTGTAGCCACCGTACAGCAGCAACACCAGCGACGCCAACACGACGATCAGCCGGTTGTGCAGCGAGAAATAAACCAGTTTGTTGAACATGGCTTACCTCACCTGGTTGATCAAAGCCGCGCCCTGTGTCACCACACGGTCACCGGCCTTGAGGCCGTCCAGCACCGACACCCGAGCGCCATCCAGGGCCACAGACCGGACCGTGCGTGACGCGAACACCTCCGCGCCGGTGTGCACCCAGACGATGTCCTGATTGCTGGGGTTCTTGGCGATGGCAGACGCCGGCACGGCGAAGCCTTGTACCAATTCTTTGGTCTGGACAATGACCTTGACCGGCTGGTTGACCGCTAGTGGCAGTGGTGACTTGCCGGTGGTACGGAACTGCAGCGGAATGGCCCCTTCGCGCAGGCTGCGCCCGGCACCAGCGAATTGCAGAGGGATGCTGTCCTTGCCACCCGGCGTGCCGACACTGGCTCCCGCAATGTTGCCGATAAACGAGGCGTCAAAAGCACTGGCCTCGATGGTCAGGCGCGCCGGGTCGATGATCTCAAACAGCAGTTCGCGTGCTTCGATCACCTGGCCTGCCAACGCATTGCTGGTGGCCACCACGCCGGCCACCGGGGCGACCAGGGATTCGGCGGCCGACACGCTGGCTTGCACTGCCGCGAGCCGCTGCTCCAGGCTGAACACATCGCTTCTGGCGGCGTCCTGGTCTTTCTGCGCGATGGTGCCTTCCAATTGCGCAAAGCGGGTAACGCGCCGCTGGGCCAGGTCTAGCTGGGCGCGCAACTCCGCGCTCTGGGCGACCTGGTTGGCCCGGTCAATCGGGCTAGCCGAGGCGCGCACGATGGCCAAAACCTCTCCTTTGCGGACAGTTTGCCCGAGTGCAGGGAGGCCTTTGGGGCCCGGCTCTACCCGACCAGCAATGCTGGCCTGCACGCGGCCGCCTGCGTTGGGGTCCATCAACACCCGACCGCTCAACTCAAGGGTCTTGGGCAAACTGGCTTGGGTGGCGACAACGGTGCGAACACCCAGTTGGCGCTGAGACTGTTTGGGCAGAAAAACATCGCCATCCGGCAGGCGCTTAGGCGAATTGGCGTTGGTGACGGCGGGTGCTTCATCGCCATGGTCATGCCCTTCGCCCGAAAGGACGGTGGGCGGATAGGCCAGCGCGGTGAGCAAGAGCGCCACCGACAGCATGGAAATAGTCTGTTTCATTTTTTTATTCCTGATGATCAAATGCTCACGGACTTGGACCGTCCGGCTCTGGGCTGGCGCAGACGCCAAATCACAACAGCGGCTAGCGCTAGCAATGCGGCTGCAATGCCTGACCACAGGCCCCATGGCTTGCTGGGCGTGTCGCTGGCATGAACAGCCTCAGGGTCAGGGACAACCAGTTCCCCGGTGAGTAAATCGGTTTGGTCGCCGGCCGTTATCGTCAAGGTGATCGCGTAGGTGCCGGGCTTTTTGAAGGCTTCTGATGGCATGCTGTAGCCCCCGTGATCGGCGTGAAATGCAAGCGGTGATTTCAGGCTGCCGGACTCAATCTCTACCTTGGCATCCAGCACCGGCTCGTTGGTCTCGTACCGATCAATCAGAAACGAAAACTCGGCGCCATCGAGCACGCCGACCGTTTCAAACAAGTCGGAGTGCGCGGTGAAACGTGGCAGCGCGGGGCCGCTGCTGGCTGCGGGTGCAGCGCCATTCGAATGGCCTTCGTCCGCAAGCAATGGGAACTGGACAGCCAGCAGCAGACAGGCCAGGAGCATGCGTGTTGTTTGAGCCCAACGGCTTTGGGAAATGGCGAGAGTCATGGCAACAGTCCTTGTGCTTGATTGAGGCGGGATACCGCTCTTTGTTGTTCAGTGCGGGCGCGGACCAGCGCGAGTTCGGCATCGAATCGCTCGTTTTCTGCGCGCAGCCGGGTGGGCAAATCGCTTTCGCCCAGTTGGTAGGACCTGGCAATCAGCCCTTGTGCTTCGCTGCTCAGTGCCGACCGTTCGCCGGCCAGCGAAGCGGCTTGCCGGGCCGCCTGCAGCGCAGCCCTCGCATTGGTCACCTCGGCCTCAACCTGTCGCGAAATGGCCTCTTTGTCGGCCAGTGCAGCGTCAAGTTCAGCCCGTGCTGCGGCCAGACGCGGCGCATTCCGGTTGTCGCCACCAAATGGGATACGGACCGACAGGCGAACGGCGTTTTGGGCACTTTCACCAAAAACAGACCGGTCCCGCGTGACCCCCACCCCGAGTTCCACCGGATCACGCCGGTCGGCATCGGTCAGGGCAAGGCGGGCTTCGGCTGCGCGAACTCTGGCCTGTGCGTTCTCTATCAGCGGATGCTCGCCCACCGTAGACGCTTTATCGGTCTCCGCTGCTTGGGCAATCTGCGTCAAGCCCGTCAACGCGCGCCACTGGCCTTGCAGCTGTGTCAAAGCTGCTTCTGACTGCGCGGCCAAAGCAGCCGTTTGCTTTGAAGCCGCCTGGGTAAGCAAGGCATCCAGGCGCGCAGATTCGCCGGCTGTGACGCGCTTTTGCACGTCTTGCGCCAGGGCCTGCGCCTCCGATTGTTTGCGCCGCGCCAGGTCGCGCTCCAGTGCCACAAGAGCGGCGTTGACAGCCAGTTCACGCACTTGCGCCGCAAGCGCCAGCTTGGCGCTGCGCTGCTGGTTGTCAAATGCGGTGCGGTCGGCGGCGATTTGCGTGGCCGTGGCACTGCGCACGCCGGGGTTCCATAGCGGTAGCCCCAGCTCCGCTTCGTATTCGCGCAGTCCTTGATTGGAAGCTGGGCGGTCGTTACGGTGCGTCAGCGTCACGCTGGGCGGCCTGGAGAGGAGCGCCTCTGAGGCGCGTTGGCGCGCATTCAGCTCGGCCTGTCTGTTTTGCAACGAACGTACGCTTGGACTCAGTGACCATGCGGCCTCCAATGACGCCGCCAGGGTGGGTGGGGCGTCATTCTGCGAATGCGCCGTGGTTGAGACAAGTAACAGCATGGCAACGCCACACGCGTGCCATGGGCCCAAAAAAGGGCGATTGAAATGGATGAACACAGCGTTCTCCGAAGTGGGTCAACAACTTCGGTGAAGCTCCAAGCGTCAGCGGCCTATCCGCTGGGAGAGACGAGAAAACTGCTTAAAGATTCACCACGACAGGCGTCGTGGTGGCCCATTTGGGACGTTCAATTCTCGAAAGAGAACCTGATGAGAGGAGCGCTGAGCCGCCGGAAATTCCAAGCCCAGCGCCACTGGCATTCACCCAGAGTGGATGATCTGAGCCAAGGCCCACCACGGTGGTGTGGTGAGTGTGGTTGTCATGGCACTGGTGACTGTGACCGTCAATTTGGCAGTTGTCGCAGTTTGGGGATATCTCCAACTCGGCGATGACCGCCGACGCATGGCCGTGGGCGACGGCATGCGCCGCTTCTGCTGTGACGCGCGCATTGGCCAGACCCATTTGAAGGGACTGGAAAACGAACACAGCGATGAGCAGATAGCGCAACATGGGTATAGATGATACGACGGCTTTAAGAAAGTTCAGAGAACGGAGCGGCATCCAACTTGTTCACGGCGAAGTTTTTGACTCATTCGCATTGGGCGAAGCGATTTTGAAAGAATGCCATACCAGCAGCACTGCACCAGCGCAAATGGCCATGTCCGCCAAGTTAAAAGCAGGCCAATGCCAGGCTTGCCAGTTCAGATCGAGGTAATCCACCACGTAGCCTCGAAACAGCCTGTCAACCAGATTCCCCAAAGCACCACCCAAGAGCGAAGCGAAGGCGATCCGCTCCAGCTGACTGAATGACCGAGACAACGACCAGGCCAACCAGGATGAAATAGCTCCGGCCACCCCAATGAAAAGCCACCGTTGCCACCCACCTGCGTCAGCAAGAAAACTGAACGCCGCGCCGGTATTGTGAACATGCACAAGGTTGAAGAATGGTGTGACGTTTATGACCTGAAGGTCGTCGAGCTGCTGATGCACCCAGGATTTGAATGCCATGTCGAGTACGAAGATCAGCAGAACCATCACCCAAACTGACCTGATTGAAGGCTTGACCTGCAGCACTCTGCGAGCGAGAGGTTTTGGGTTCAAGCTCGTCATTTGCGCAGCAATCTCAGGCCATTGGCAACCACCAGCAGGCTGGCGCCCATGTCGGCAAACACCGCCATCCACATGCTGGCGGTTCCAAACACAGCCATCACCAAAAAGATGCTTTTGATTCCCAGGGCCAGGCTGATGTTTTGCCAAAGTACGGCGTGCGTGCGTTGCGACAGGCGTACCGTCTCGGCCACCCGCTGCAAGTCGTCGTTCATGATCACCACATCGGCAGCTTCTATGGCCGTATCGGTGCCAGCACCGCCCATGGCAAAACCTATATCGGCCTGGGCCAGTGCGGGTGCGTCGTTGATGCCGTCTCCTGCCATTCCTGTCGCACCATAGCGCTTCTGCATTTCCTTGATGGCTTCAAGCTTCGCTTCAGGCAGCAGATCACCTCGCGCATCTTCGATCCCAGCCTGTGCAGCAATGGCCTTCGCTGTTGCGGAGTTGTCGCCAGTCAGCATCACGGGCGTCACCCCCAGTGCCAGAAGTTCGGCCACGGCCTGCTTGGAGGATTCCCGGATCGTGTCGGCCACCGCGAAAAGCGCCAATACGCTGGTTTCATTGGCAAGCAGTGTGATCGTGCGGCCCTGTTGCTCTTGCACGGCCAGCGCCTTTTCAAGCTCAGGTGTGCACAAGCCGCGCTCGTGGATCGAACGGTGATTGCCCAAAACCAACATTTGCCCGTCAACCGCGCCTGAAACGCCACGACCCGGCAAGGCCACGAAGGTATCGACGGGCGCAGGTGCTATCGCCAGCCCGTTGGTAATCGCTTGTGATACCGGATGGTCAGAGCGCGACGACAAGCTGGCGGCAAGCACTTTCACTGACGCCTCATCGGCTTGGCCCCACACTTGCCAGTCCACCAGCTTGGGTTTCCCCTCGGTGATCGTTCCAGTTTTGTCCAGTGCAACCGCTTTCAAAAGCCGTGCACCTTCCAGATAAGTGCCGCCCTTGATCAAAATCCCACGTCGTGCAGCGGCAGACAGTCCGCTGACGACCGTGACTGGTGTGGATATCACCAATGCGCACGGACAGGCAATGACCAGCAAAACCAATGCCTTGTACGCAGCTTCCAGCCAAGTCAGGCTGGTCAAGATGGGCATCAAAACGGCTACTGCTACGGCCGTTGCAAACACGGCTGGTGTGTAGATCGCTGCAAACCGATCCACAAAACGTTGTGTGGGCGCGCGGGTTCCCTGCGCTTGTTCAACGGCATGGATGATGCGCGCCAGCGTGGTGTTGTTTGCTGCTGCTGTCACCCGGAACTCCAGCTCACCCGTCTCGTTGATCGTTCCCGCAAAAACTGCGTCCCCAGGCGCCTTATCCACTGGAATTGACTCGCCTGTGACGGACGCCTGGTTGATGGCACTGCTGCCTTTGGTGACCACGCCATCCAAAGCCACTCTCTCGCCAGGCTTGATGCGAACGATGGCCTCCAGTGGTACCGCGCCCGCTGGCGTCACCACCCACTCGCCGTTTGCCCCCAAAACCAGGGCCTCCTCGGGGGCCAGCGCCAGCAGTCCCTTGATGGCGTTGCGTGCACGGTCCACTGCTTTGGCCTCTATCAGCTCGGCAATGGCGTACAACGCCATCACCATCGCAGCCTCAGGCCACTGTCCTATCAAGAATGCGCCAGTGACTGCGACCGACATCAGGGCATTGATGTTGAGCTTGCCGCGCATGAGCGCTGCCAGCCCTTTTTTGTAGGTGCTGATTCCCGCGAGCCAGATCGCCAGTGCCGCCACGGCCATGCCAAAACCCTTCCAGATGGCAAGGTCAGGTGCGAAGTAGGCGATGGCCTCGGCAACCACCGCGAAGGCCAAAGCAGCTGCAAGGCGTGCCATGCCGTCCGATTGATCGTGGGCATGTTCTTCGCTGTCTTCGTCGTCATGGGCAGGTGTGGTTTTGCCCATCTGAACAGGCTGTGGGTCAAAACCCGCTTTGCGAATGGCGCTCAGCGCCATTGACAGCGCTTCGTCAGTT
This sequence comes from Pseudomonadota bacterium, assembly GCA_040384665.1. GTDB lineage: Bacteria > Pseudomonadota > Gammaproteobacteria > Burkholderiales > Burkholderiaceae_C > PCRC01. The sequence continues at coordinate 8,396 of JAZKIY010000009.1, read as the reverse complement.
GCATAGATGTTGAGCGTTCGGTCACCCAGCTGAAATCCGAGCGAATGGATGCCTGAAATCGGCTCCAGCGCTTGGCGAATCTCAGATTCTTCAGCGCTGCAATCCATGGAGGCGATGCGGAAACGCTGCCCATTGGTAGCTGGCTGCATGGCTGAGGTGGCTGTCGATGCGGACGTACAGCAAGTGGTGGAGCTGTTTGCTTCGACCACAGGATGGGGCGTGTTTTGAGATGTCATGATGCGATTGGAAACCTTGTAGTAACCTTAAAGTCAAGACCCCTGTTTAATTGACCGCTATTTCCCTGGCGACATTGCAAGCTTCTGGAGTAGATGAAATGAAGATCAGTGATTTGGCGAAGGCTGCTCAGACGCAAGCTGAGACGATCCGGTTTTACGAACGAGAAGGCTTGCTGCCGCAGGCGTTTCGGACGGAGTCCAACTACCGGTTCTATGACGAATCCAGCATTGAGAGACTGGCATTCATCCGACATTGCCGCTCTTTGGACATGGCGCTGGAAGAAATTCGCACTCTGCTTCGCTTCAAAGATGCCCCCAATGACCAATGTGGTGATGTGAATGCTTTACTAGACGCACACATCGGCCATGTATCAACACGTATCCGTGAATTGAAGGCGATGGAGAAGACGTTGAAGGCCATGCGACTTCAGTGTCGAGATGCCAAATTGGCCAAAGATTGCGGCATCCTGAGCGAGCTGGCTGATGGAGCACAAAGGCCTTCGCCAGGTCCGAAACATCGGGCCCACATACTAGGTACGCACCGATAAAACTGGCGCTATTAGCTATCGGAGTGCCGATTTCATTCCAACCTGCATTACCAGACCAGGCACAGTCCAGTCGAATGAACACTTACTGCGAGCCGCGTTCCGAGTAATGTGTCAATGCGCCAGCTATGGCGGCAAGCGATCCATGCCAAAAACCGCCGGACGACTTGCTAGACCAACGTCAACTTTCTATGGATTTCGACGCATTTGACGTCGGAGCGGGCTGTCCGGAGGGCTTTTGTTCCATTGCTTCGCCTCGCAAGGCGGCGACGAAGGGAATTTAGGTCAAGGCCGACGCCGACCTTGCTTCTTCTTGGTCTGCTGACGCAGGTGCTCGCGCTGAACGTTAAAACGGCCGGCCAACCTCTCCGAATACGACCGGTTGCGAAGTCCCCATGGGTCACGAACGCGCAACCACCAACGAACCACCAGAACTGCAACAGCAACAACACAAAGGATGCCGATGTAGAGCAGCAGAAGCATCACCGAGATCGACGCGTCAGGGACCTGGCTGTGCATGGAATGGCGGCAACAGGTTCAATCAGCCGAATTTATGGACCCCGGCGGCCTGTTCGCAGGGGTTGCGCTCCATCTGCACGGTGCTGTGATGGATGTTGAATTCCTTTTCCAATATTTCTGCCGCGTCGATGGCCAAGCGGTCGAAATCGCCAGTGGTGCTCACCATGTGGACGCTGAGGCTCGGCTTACCGGTAGTGATCGCCCAAACGTGAAGGTCATGGATCGATTCGACGCCAGGTAGGCTCAGCAAAGATTTTTCGACCAAGGCGATGTTGACACCATCGGGTACGCCCTCCAGCAGGATGTTCATGCTGTCCCTCAACAGCGTCCAAGTTCGCGGCAGAACCCAGAAGCCGATGGCCACGGCGATGATTGAGTCCACCCACGTCCAACCCGTGAACCAGATCACGACTGCGCCGAAGATGACGCCCAGTGAACCGAGCATGTCGCTCCAGACTTCAAGGTAGGCGCCCTTGATGTTCAAACTGCCTTCTTTGCCACCCATCAGGAGCCGCATGCTGATCAGGTTCACCACCAGTCCGAGCGAGGCGATCACGAGCATCGGAATCGATTGCACTGACTGTGGGGTGTTGAACCGCTGCCATGCTTCGTAAAGGATGTAGATCGCGACCCCGAAGAGCAAGAGAGCATTGAAGGCGGCTGCCAGGATCTCGAACCGGTGGTAGCCGAACGTTCGCTTGGAATCTGCAGCTCGCTTGGATATCTGAATCGCGGACAACGAGATGGCGAGCGCCGCTGCATCAGTGAACATGTGCGCCGCGTCGGAGATCAGTGCCAGGCTGCCGGTCAAGAGCCCGCCGATGACTTCGGCAACCATGAAGGAAGTGGTGAGGATCAAGGCGATCCACAGGGATTTTTCGTGGCCTGCACCGGCCTGGCCGGGCGTTGGCGTATGAGAGTGTCCGGATGTCATCTGAATGCCTGTTGATTGAGTGTTTGTCGGCAAGCCGTTGGACCGGCCTGTTGGTGCGCTATCGAACTTGAAGGGGGGCGCCGCATTTTCGACGTTTGCGTAGATGTTGTGAATTCTGTCGGGTACTCACAATGCGATACGTAAGCAACGCGAACCGCGCGTTTGCAAGTTGTGCTTTGCTTGCGCTTTCTCTGCAATCAGTAAGTCCGCCGGACTTGAGGTCGGCGATCTTGCCTACCGCCGTGACTATCGCAACCCGCAACCCGCCACCCGCCACCCGGCTCGGAACTTTGCGGCCTTTTGTTGGAAAGAGCTGCAGGCGGCAAGCGTGGTAAATCCGCTGGTACCGAACAGCATTGAACCCAGCGCCCTCGAAGCACGGTAGCCCAGCAAAGGTGTCCAAGCCATATCAGGTTGCAGAGGTGCCACACCCGGCGCAGAAGCGTGCCGATCCACTCAGAGGCGCCGAGCACGAACGGCAAACGGGTGATGCCGCTGCGGAACCACATTCGGTGCAGAACTTGGCACCTGCTGTCAGAGGCGTCCGGCACGAAGCACAAGCGGTCGCACCACCGCTGTAGACGGCCTGTCGACGTTCCTTACCGTGGCCGCCGTGACGGTCGGACCGGCTAGGCGACCCGTGTGACCTTTGTCCATCATGAGCACTGTAGAGGTTGCGAAGCAGGTTTGAGAGGAAATTCATGGGGTTCCTTGGTGATCCGAATCGTTCGAAAAGGTAATTGGAAAGCCTGGAGTTACTTGAGGGTCAAGCGTTCTTTTTTTCTGCAAGTCGGAGCACTCCGTGCAATCGACCAGATGTCCAATCCCGGCTGGTAAGCGACAGTATTGACGCTGAAGAACCCGAGCAAGGTCGAGAAGACGTTGTCATGCGAATAGGGTTTGCCCGCGACCGACGTCAGACACGACATCGAAGTCTCAAAGCGACGTTGAACGCCCTCTGACATCCACACGAGCATCGGAACTCTTGTCTGCTCCTTGGGCGCGAGCAGGGTAGGGAGTCCGTGGAGGTAGATGTTCCTCTCGCCAAGGCTCTCTCCGTGATCGGAAAGGTAAAGCACGGCTACGTCCATCTTCGTCGCCTGTGCTTTGGCAACAGCAATGGCTTGTGCGATGGTCTGACTGGTGTAGTCGATAGTGTTGTCATACGTATTCACCAAGGCGCTGACGTCGCAAGTCTGAATGCGGTTCGTGTCGCAAGTCGGCTGGAATCGCCCAGGCAAGGGGTAGCGCTTGAAGTAGGACGGACCGTGGCTTCCCATTTGATGCAGCACTATGGCGCTGTCCCTTTGAACTTGGGCCAGGCTTGCACCTAAGGCATCGACCAGCACGCCGTCGAGGCACGCTGCGCCGTCACAAAACTTGCCGTCGTCCTGCGTCGGCAGTTGTCGGGTAGGTACCCGGCTGCACACCCCTTTGCAGCCAGAGTTGTTATCGATCCATTCGACGCTCACGCCAGTGCGCTGCAGGACGTCTAGGGCGTTCTCACGCGATTGCGCCTTGGCGTTGGTAAAACCCGCTGCGCCGAGCTCCGAAAACATGCAAGGCAAAGATGTCGCTGTATCGGTTCCACATGCCACAACGCCGCTGAAATAGACAGCTTTCGACTCTGCCAGTGCGGCATTGGTATCGCGGGCGTACCCGCCAAGTGAAAAATTAGCAGCACGCGCGGTCTCGCCAACGATGAAAACGAGGACCAGAGGTTTCGCGGAGGGTGCCGTTGACCGTGTGGCGTCTGCACCCACTGGGATCAAACCGACTGGCGCAGTTCGGTTGCCCTTGAGGTAGCCATATGTTGCGTTCATGAAATTTGAGGGCACCAGCTGGAAGCGCAGCTCTCGATGATTTCTGAATGTCGAGGCCAACGTTCCGTATGAAATCAGCACGACCGCTGTTGCTGCCAACAGCCCGACCAGCGTGAGCCCGACGCTCTGCCGAATCGTCTGCACCACGCTGCTGCGCCGCAGGCCGACAAACCACAGCAAGGAAACCGGAAGCAAACCGCGCCAGAACAGATCGAAAACTGCGGGCCAAGACAACAACTCACGAACTTCCCGAGCGTCGGTCTCCACCATGTTTCGCACAAGCCCTTTGTCAATCAGCACCCCCCAGGCGTCGACGTAATGCGAGATGCCGGCCGAGACCACCAGCACCACTCCCAGAACCAAGATACCAAGTCGACCGCCGACAAACGGACGCAACACCGCCGAGAACACGACAAGCAGCACCAGGGCAAGTCCAACCATTGCTCCGCCGGCCTTCCAGGACATGCCGCCTTGTGCATTGACAACGGTGCTCCAGAAAGCAAAGTTGTCAAACGCAAGAATCCACGCAACCGTGACAAGGCAGGCCAGGAGCGGTGAGATCCCTTGGATGTGGAGTGATTTTTGAGACACTCGTCGGGTGATCTCGCTGGGCGTTTGCGCATCGGCCAAGGGGTGCGGCATGTCTTTGAGTTGTCGAGGTCAGTGCTAGAGCAGCTGGCTGTGCAAATGCCCGTCTTGGCATGTTTGACGACTCTAGTAACCGGGGCCAACAGCAGACCGACGCCAACATTACAAAACGGTAATGTGTGGCGCGCTCGCAGGAAAGACCGGGCGCAACTTGCCCCGTCGCGCAGCCGGGCGGTGGAACCCCTTCCTGCCGCACTCGCTACGCGCACCCGAAGGCCTGTCCAACCTCGATTACGCGTCGCTGTGCGAGATCATGGGCCGGGTGACGGCACACTCCGAGGAATCGCGCCCACATCCAAGGCACGCAACGATAAAACTGATGCTATCGGCTATCGAGATGCCGATTTCATCCCATCCTGCATTTCCTGCCACCAGGTTGGCCTCCCATCCGGGAGAGACCTGCAAACAGGAGTGAATATGGAAGCAGATGACGATGTTGTCTTTTTGGTGTTGGTAAGAACTGAAAGAAAGTTGGTGGAGATTGGAGTTGTCTTTCGTGGCGAAGTGTTGTTGAGCCTGAAGGACTCCGAAGAAGCTCGAAGGCAGACACACACGCTGGCAACGCGATTGGCGGACGCCCTGGAAATCGAGGTCAAAGAGTTCACTTACCGAATCATGAACAGCCAGGTGTTCTGGAATTGGGAAGACGTTGCTGAGCGTGTGAAATGATGACGGATGCAAAGTCGGCCAAGCGTTCCACTCAATTCCCGCCGATGGGCATTCGCAGTGGCAGGATGATCCATCGTGAGCTACAATGTAGCCCAGTAGTAAGTAAGGAATCAATCATGGCTGCCAACGCTGTTGTTCGTGCACGCATTGACGAGCACATAAAGGAAGAGGCAAGTGCCGTTCTTGCGTCAATGGGACTGACTGTCTCCGACGCCTTCCGCATCATGCTGACCCGCGTAGCCCGCGAGAAGGCGTTGCCGTTCGAGCCTTTGATCCCGAACGAAACCACCATCGCAGCTATGCGCGAGGCACGCGCCGGTAACCTCAAGCGCTTCGGCAGCGTTGATGGGTTGATGGCCGACCTGCATGCGGAAGATTGAACTAACCGGCCAATTCAGGCGCGACTACAAACGCGAGGCTAAGGGCCAGCATCGGGCAACTCTTGATGGCGAATTAACGCCGGTCTTGGAGTCTCTGGCAGGCGATCAGACGCTAGAGCCTCGGCACCGTGACCATGCACTGACGGGCGAGTGGAAGGATCATCGGGATTGTCACGTCAAGCCCGACCTGGTGCTGATCTATCGAAAGCCAGATGATGCGACGCTGCAACTTGTTCGGCTTGGCTCGCACAGCGAGCTTGGTCTGTAGCATTTTGGCGATCTAAACAGTCCCGGTTCGACCTCAGGTTGAACCGGGATTTCTTTTTTGAGACATGTGGTGGTTTGAACTTATCCACGCAATGCACCAGCGGGCGCCTATCGCTCTCTCCAATTCGCAAATTTTTCCACAATGCTGATGTACCAGTCCGGCGCATCGTCAAATTCTTTTTTCATGTGGTTGTACCGGAGTGCTTGCGCTGACCACGCGCTCCTTAGGCGTGGCTCAAGATCCGCCATAAGCCAAGCGGCCAGCTGAATTAGATGGTGGCGTTCCAATAAAGAGCGCGACTCGAACGGGATTTTCTCGCCTTTGATCAAGAGAGGCTCGTCAATTCCCACTGCTTCACAGACGTGGGGATGTAGAACCACCTTTGCCGAGGTTGAAGTCAGTAGCCTTGTAAGCTGGCGCATCACTGCGAGCTTTTCCAAGCAAGTGTCTTGGTCTGTACCCGTGACAAGCTCGGCACGTAATGACTCAAGCCACCCCATTGCTGCTTCGTTGTACCGTGGCGCCACGACAGTTTGCGCGATTCGAAGGTCGAAGCCACAGTGATGGCAATCAGACAACAACTCTCCGATGCCATCTGCACCCTTGCCCATATCGCGCCGATGGAACGCAACACCACTGCCACATTCCGGGCACCGGTCTAAAAGTAGACGTTGGTGCCGATCACATGTTGTACTCAGTGCGACCCGCCACGACCTCCGGAAGTAAGGCTGCGTGTCCTCCGACAAGCAATGTGGACAAAACTGAAAGCCAAAACCCTCGAAAGTTCGGTGGTAGAGCTTGAGTACAAGTATCCAAGGCAAACTACCTGAAGGCTTGAATCTGGCGAAGAGCCTTCCCTCATACGAACGAACCGTGGTCCTCCGGGCAACCTCGATGTCTGTGCCCGTCTTTTCGCTCAGCTCGTTTAGCAGCCATTCTGGCGCCAGCCTGTCGATGTCTCTGTTCCAAATCTGCAGTCGATTTCCAAAGATCAGATTGCAAAAGGTCTGCACCTTCAGGCCATGGCCATGGGCTAGTCTCACCAGCCAAGATGACAGCACCTCATCTGGAAATGGCTTGTAACGAACTGGCCAGAGGGATGTGGTGAGGCCACGCACTGCACGAACTTAAACTAATGTGGTTTTGGTCTCGCTTGGCGCGTGCGTTTCGAAAGCGGCATAAATTTGAGGTCTGCAATGGCCTTTAACGTGATTTGCTCTTGCTTCGATTTGATTGCCTCAACCGCCAGAGCTTGAACCAATTCGCAGATGTGCCCTATCGAACCTTCCGCAAGCTGATCAATCTTACGTAGCATTTCTTTGCTTCCTAGATTGGATGGCAATTTCAAGGGCATTCGTAGCTCCATGGTTTTGACCAAGACCACCATTTGTTTGTCCTTGTGGTTGATTGCCTTCAGCTCTCTTGGAGCAAAACGACTGGCCATTTGATCATCGTGCATGATCGCAGCGTAAGCCTCCATCGTCCCTGACAGCACCATGCAAATCTGCAGCTCATTCATCATGCTTTTGAGCGTGTTTCTGAACAGGCGGACTTTGGCATCACTTCCTGCAATCACATGCTGTATCTCGTCGATGACCAGCACTTTGACGCCGAGGGTCCGCATAAGCCTCTCCACTTGTGAGCGCAATGCAGGAGAACTTGCGTTTGGTTTGTAGACGGCTGCGAACTTGTCCAGAATTCGGCAATAAAAATCGGTCACATCCGGCCGAGGCGGCGCCTCAATCATCAACACCGGGTAGTTCGTTATCTCAGATTCGGGTTGATAGTCCGGCGGATAGAGTGCACACAGTTCCTTGAGGATCGTGGTTTTGCCACTGAATGCAGGTCCGACCAAGAGCATGCCTGGCATCCTTGCCACCTTGGGGTGGTCAACGAACTCTTGCATTTGATTGAGCACATCTATCGAGCGCTCAAGTTTGACAAACGAGCCGGACTTGATGATTCTGATTCGCTCGCTGTCGCTCAGATTGACTTGTCCTTTGGCTTTGTCAGCCAGATGTGGATAGGGGTCGTCAGTAGTCATCGTGAAGACCCTCGATGTTGTCGGGGTCGAAATCCATGTCTTCGTTCATGGATATATCGCTGTCATCTCCCTTGGCCTTGGCCAAGTTTGTCTTCTTTTTGGCAGCCTTCTCATTCTGCGCATGCCTCTGCTGCTCTTTGCGAGCGGCTTTAGTCTTTTGAGCAGATTCAGCCAAGATCGCACGCTGGTACTCGATGATCTGGAAAACAGCATGTTCATCTACAGTGCTCTTGCCCTGAGCTTTCGCAATTTTCCGGGCCGCCTTTAGTTCCCAAATACTGACAGCTGGATGCGATGTGTTTCTGTATGGGATTTCGAAATAACGACCAA